>NZ_BFBX01000095.1:8468-41145 GCF_003851045.1 Paenibacillus sp. 598K
AGCGGGTAGTGTCGGACGATCGCAGCGATGCTGCCAGCCGCCACGACGCCGGCAGGCGCGAGGATCTCGGCGTAGCGGAATGTCTTGTAGTCGTAATTATCCAGCTCGTCTGTCTCCCCGGACAGTGTCCAGGTCTCGGCATACCGACAATTGCAGCGCATATCATAGCGCACCGCGTGGTCGCCGGTCTCCAGCTCCTCGCCGTAGCGCAGCTCGATGACCTGCCCTGGCTCGCCGCGCGCCGTCAGCGTCAGCTGTCCGGTCAGCTCGCGACCGAAGTCGATCAGCAGATGACCGTCCGCCAGCGTCTCGATATGGAGCGGTGACTGCCGATAGACGCTGAGCGGCGGCGTCGGCTGCGGCTCCAGATTGTAGTCGGCCGCGCAAGACAGAGCGGACGCAGCTGGCCAAGCCGTATCGTCAAAGCTCGCCAGTCGCCAGCCTCGGATGGAACGGCGTTCGTCGATATGCTCCAGGTATTGGGTATCGTACCCGATCGTCTCGGCGGGGCCGAACTGCTCAGCCGGATGGCAGCGCCAGCTCCCATCGGTTCGCAGCATCGGTGCGCCATCGACGCACAGTTCGGCGGCCAGCCCCATCCGCAGATCGCCGCTATTGAAGACACGGTTGATATGGCCTTGGTAATAGACATGGACAGCGATCGTGTTGGCGCCAGCCTGAAGCCAGCCGTCGAGCCGCCACTCGTTGTAATAGTAGTGGGAAGGGTAGCCCTGTGCCGGACCTTGTCCGACGAATCGACCGTTCACGTACAGCTTGTAGTAGTCGTCGGCGGTGATGCGCAGCGTCGCATGCAGCGGCTGCCGCTCCAAGATGAAGCGCTTGCGGAAGTAGACATGCCGGTTGCGCAGCTCCTCCGGGTGCGGACGGTGTCCGGGCGGGGGCGGGTCATTCTCCTTGTGCAGCATCGGGATCGGTTGCAGGCTGGCGAAGGTCTCATCGGTAATCCAGCGGGCTTGCCAGTTCATCATCGGTTCACCTCGGCGCGAATGGTATCGTTATCATAGCCAGTGTACCATGAAGTGCCAGATGAATCCCCGCATATGGCCAAAAAACTTCGCCATCCCCGCTACTTATGCTAACGGTCATTTTTGCATCTTACAGGTCGTCTCGGAAGCTCTCTCCAACCTAACGGACAAATCGGTCTCTTACAGACACAAATAAGCCGAGGAAGTGGTAATTTCCTCGGCTAAGCGTTCGATATGACCGTTAGATTTATAAAAGGCGCGATAACGTCGTCTAAGCGTCATTTTTGACCTTTAGGCAGGGCCGTCCCTCGAGGGCGGCCCAGTCGCCGCCCAGCGTCACCGCGTGCAGCTTAGTGGATGTCGATGCGTTTGCGGGTATCGGGGCCCGGGCGCTTCGGGATTTCGAGCTTCAGCACGCCCTGCTCCAGCTTGGCCTCGATGCGCTCTTCGTCGACCCGGTCTACGTAGAAGCGGCGGACGAATTCGCCGGAGCGACGCTCCCGTCGCAATACGCGGTTGTCGTCGTCCTTGTGCTCGGTATAGTCGTCGCGCTTGGCGCGAATCGTCAGATAGCCGTTATCCACCTCGACGTGGATATCTTCCTTGGCGATGCCAGGCAGCTCGGCCTCTACCAGATAGCGGTCCTTCTCCTCGCGGATATCGGTTCGGAAGGCCTGCCCGCCAAAAGGAGTCAACCAATGATCGTCGGTCAGATCCTGGAAGGATTTCAGCATTTGTCCGAACATATCCTCTTGGCGTTTGCGGAATGGAATCAGATCAAACATCAAAATCATCTCCTTTTATTTTTTGTCGTGCTTACAGTTCTTATTATAGCGCCGCCTCTTGAACGGCTTCAAAGGCCGAGATCCGCTAAAAAAAGCGAAAGCCGCCGATTTTTTGCCGATTCTCAACAAAAATTCAGGGCCCTCGCAAGATTTGACTATTTTTGACCTTCTGACCTTTCCTGACGTAATTCTCTGTACGCTCTCCTATCAATGGCACGATGGCGGAGGGAGGGGCCGCTGACGCCAGACGACGTCCCCGGCGCATGGATCGACAGGCTATAGTCTTAGGATACGACGGTAATGCATATGTCCGAGCTGTTCGGACCAGTCCAGCTCCTCGGCATAAGGGTCACGATAGGAGGTGGCTGTAGGCAAATAGCCGAACAGGACGCCCATACCGCCGCAGAGTGCGTTGCCGCCGTCGCCGCCCTTGACGCGTACGATGCCGTCCGCAGACACTGTGAGCTCCCACTGGTAAGGATCGCCGTGGAAATGGAGACCAAAGGCGCCAGGCAGCTCGAGGTCATAGGGCCGCTCAGATTCGCCCGGGCGGCCGTGCCCACGGTCGGAATCGCCGCTCATACCCGTGCCGTCCGCAGCGCCTTCGTCGCCACCGGCATCGCCATTCATCTCATTTGCATCCGACCCGGAACGATCCAGCTCGCCCAGGTGTCGGACCTTCATCGTGTAGTCAAAGCTATCTCCCCAAGGGAACAGCGTCCTGCTGCCGCAGCCATAGATATACTCCCATTCGTCCTCGGTCAGGATGGCGAAGCCTTCCTCCAGATTCGCCTCGGCCCAGTCGGGATAATCGTCGCTCGTCCAGAACAGCTCGACGCGCACGCCGTCGCCCGTCCGGTTGAAGCGGTGGGTTTCATGGCGTTCGTAAGCTTTGTAGGTGGATGCGAGGAATTTGGTCAGATCGGCTTGCAGTTCCTCATCCTCCTCCAGCTCCTCGGGGGTAGCCTCCTCCCAGCTCGCCGAGCGGGTGAGACGTTCGACCAGCATCGATCCGATCGTCACCTCCCGCACGGGCGACATTTGTTGCCGCAGCAGGGTTGGCGCATCGGCCAATGTCATCCCGAGCGTCTCCAGTCCTTCCTCCAGATCGACGCGCGTCCGAGTGTCCATCCGGTCCGTGCCTCCTTCCCAGCCGAGCGTGACGCGGTCGCCGGGGATGAAGACGAACTCGCTGTCCTGGTAGGCGAAGACGCCGGTCTCCAACTGCCGTCCGTAGCGAGCGAACCTGTCCATCCGCAACAGCGAGAACCCAGCGGGCAGCGAGAGCTCCTGCAGGTGCGCTTGCTTCTCCTCCGTTGTCCACGCGTCCCAGACCGTTCGTTGTACCGAATCCATAACAGATGCTCCTCTCGCTAGTCATATGCCCCTATTCTAGCAAGATTATTCCGATGCGATCAATGTGTCTTCCGATGCTATTCAAGGCAGGAGTCCATCCTGTTATCGATTATTCCCGCTTCATTTGACATCTTTCAGCCGCTTCATGCATAATGATGGTACTATAAAAACTAAATCAGTACCAATGAGTGGAGGAGAGACCATGAGCCACATTGAGATTGTTCAGGGAATGAAGGAGTCAGTGGAAGGAGCAAGGCTGAACAGAATGGCGCTGGAGGAGGTCGCGCAGACGTTGGCGGGTACGACGGATGAGACGATGATCGAGCAGACGCTGGCCCAGATGTGGCAGCTCCCGAACAATCGATTCAGCCATCAGTATGCCTATGAGGCGCGGCGCGGGGAGAAGACGCTTGGCATCATCACCTGTTATCCGACAGAGGTGCTCGAACGGTTGGGATGGCCCACGCTCCAGACGCTGGTAGGCATACGCAAGTGGCCGTTACTCTCGCATGCGATCCGCAATCTGCAGACGGTATGGAATCTGATCCATCTGAAAGAAGGACGCAAGGATGAATTCCATATTGCCTCGTTGGCGGCGTTGCCGGAGAGCCGAGGGATGGGAATCGGGACGCTGCTGATCGGTCATGCCGAGGAGGAGGCTCGCAAGCAGCGCTTCCGCAAGACATCGCTGACGGTGAAGAAGTCCAATTATGGCGCGAGGCGGCTGTATGAGCGTCTGGGCTACACGGTAGTCGACAAGATTGACCGCGAGCCCTTCTATCTCTATCGGATGGCGAAGCTTTTGTAACGGTTGAGCTTGCGCATTGAACACATGACAAGTCTTGTATGCACACTATTCCCATCCCTTGGCACTGCAACGCTGCCAGACAGGAGGTACCGATGACACACGAACCGGATCGACAGGTGTATTTGAAGTTATTGCGATTGATGGGCATCAAGGGGACGCACTTTACGACCGATGATCTGGCTCGCGAGCTAGGTACGAGCAAGCGTACGCTATACGTGTATTTTGCGAGCAAGGAAGAGATGATCGGCAAGACCATAGATTTCGTATTCGAGGATATGAAGCGCTCCGACTCGGAGATTCTGGCCAATACGGACTACTCGCCGCGCGAGAAGATCGAGCGTTACTTCCGCAATATCCCCGACAGCTACCATATCGGCGCGCTCTTGCGTCATGAAGGGGACTTCCGGCGGCATTATCCGCAGCTATGGGAGAAGACGGAGCGTCGTCTCGACGCGATATGGGATGAACTGATCGAGCTGGTGGAGCAAGGGATCGCCAGCGGCACGCTGCGCAAGGTCGATACGGCTGTGCTGCGGCTCATGCTGGAGCAGACGCTGTTCAAGCTGCTCGATTACGAGTATACGGCGCGCGCGCGCGTCAGCTTCGAATCGGGGATGCAGGCGATGTGCGACATCTTGCTGCATGGGCTGCTGGGCACCTCTGCCCCCGTCAGCTCTCTTCGATGAGGGCGGTGATCCGACCGTCCAACTGCCGGGCATCGTTGCGGACGATGGCGGCCTCTCCGACGAGACCTTCGACGATGCGGCGGAGCTGGTAGAGCTTGTTCAGCAGCTCCTGGTTCGACGTCTGGATGCGGTCCCGGACGACCCAGTCGACGACCAGCCCATCGAAAAAAAAGTCCGCCAGCCTCAGCGCGCCGCCGATATCGATACGCACCTGAATATCGCGGTGGACATCCTTCACCTCCTCGGCAAAGCGGCGCAGGCCGTCCTGGGCGGCATGGATGGCTACGCGGGCGGTATCGATCTGCTCGTACTTCATCGCGTCGGCCATCAACCCGCCGCCGTACACATCCCATGTGCCGTAATGACCCGCCGCCTCGAGGGCGCGTGAAGCGCGGTCGAGATCGTGGAGGACGCCACGTCCGACCGCGATGGCCTCTTCGAGCTCGCGCAGATCGGCGAGCCGCGCGTTATGTTGCTCGGTCAGCTCGTGGAGTTGCTCGGCCAGCGCGGGGAAGTGCACTGCGATCAGCTGCCGCTTCTGCTCCAGCAGCTCCCCGTATCGTCGCTCCGCTTGCTCGAGCCCGGCCAGCTTGGCGATCAGCTCGGTCCGCTCGCGCTCCAGATCGCGCTGCGTATCCTCCGCCTCCTCGAGCCGGAGCTTGAGCTGCAGCGCCTGCTGCTCGGCCCGGCTCGGCCGATCGCGGCGCCGCAGCAGGATTGCCCGCAACGTCTCTCCGAAGCTCCGGCGCTCCAGGCCTCCGTCCGCAGCGGAGACATCGGCCCACTGACGCCGCAGCGAGCGCACGTCGAGGCTGAGCTGCTCGAGCTCCCGCTGCAGCTGCGTTTGCCGAGCCGACCAGTTATGCTCGTGGCGGACCATGATTCGCAGCTCGGCGAGCTGCGCATTGATCTCGGTCAGCATGCTACACCTCCACCCGATAGTTCAGGTCGAGCGCATCGCCCGGCTTGCCCGGCGGCAGCTCGAACGCCGTCACGGCGGCCGTGTGGAGGAGCTCCGACAGCCGGGCTTTGATCGGATCGAGTCGTTCCGCGAGGCCATAGATTTTGATTTGGGCCATGTCACGCCTTCCTTTCCAGTAGGTTCCATCCATCATCTCACAGATCTGGTTGCGGTGCATCATTTGCTTAGGTTCGCTTAACGACCAGGGTTGCTCCAAGCGAGGCTCCTGCGCTAGCTCTCCGCGACAGCGTCCCCCAGCAGGAAACGTATCATCGCCGTGTGCACTTGCTCCGGCTGTTCATGGTTGATCGCATGCCCGGCGTCAGCGATGACGGCATGATGATAGCCCTCGCTCGCGAGCAGCGCCGTATAGTCGCTGCCGACCACAGCCGGATGGTCGCCCACGAGGAAGAGCAGGCGGTCGCGCAACTGACGATCAGCGGCTCCGTCATAGAGCTGTAGACGATGGGGGAGCATCGCTGCCCGACGATGGCTCCTCATGAGCAAGAGCAGATGCTGCTCCAGCAGCGGCTGACGGTCCCACACGTCGCTGCGAGGAGAGCTGAGCTTGCGGATCGCCTTGCGTAGCTGACGGTCTGTTGGCATGAGCATCTCCGGGAACATCAGCAGCATCGTCCGCAGCATCGCGCGCAGCGGCTGACGCACGATCCCGCCCTCCATGCAGACGGCCCGTCCCACCCGATCCGGACGCGCGAGCAGGTATTGGTACGCCAGATGCGCCCCGTTGGATACGCCGGCCAGATGCGGCTGCGCCAGACCGAGGCGATCGACCAGCTCATCGATCCACGGGATGAGACGGAAGCGGCCGCGCGTGAACTGGTCGTTCGGCACACTGCGGCCGGGGCCGCCCAGCGTGTCGATGGCGATGCAGCGGAAGTGCCGGGCAAGCGTCGGCATATTGAGCGCCCACATGATCGCCGAGTTGTCCCCCACTCCGTGGAAGAGCAGCAGCGGCGGCTTATCGGGGGCGCCAGCGACCAGACAATGGGTCGTACCGTAGGCTGTCGGGATGTCGAGACTTTCGTAGTCCGTCGCCCATTGCGACAGCACCATTTCATAGGAGGACATCGTCTGCGCCCGCAGACGGTCATTTTTGAATACGTTCATCGGTTGGCCTCCCTTCATTGGTCGTCATGAAACGAAGGACGAGCCTTGTCTCCGGGGGCGGCGGCGCGGCATCGCCATCTCCGGCCTGGAGGCGGACGAGATTCAAGCCTTGCAGCATGGCAAAGTAGGTCAAGGCAAGCTGGAGCGGGTCGGTCTGGACGAACTCGCCCAATCGCTGGCCCTCTGCGATCAGGGGGACGAGGTGGCGGAAGGGCTCGCTCCGTCGCTGATGCAGCAGCGTTAGTGCTTGCTCGGGGATTCCGTCAGGAGCGACGGCTACCAGCAGATTGAAGCGCCAATGCTGCAAGGCCAGACTGTCCGGATTGAGATAGGCCTCCGTCAGCCAGGTGATCCGCTCGAGCGGCGAGCCCTCCATGCGAGCAGCCCAAGCGACCGAGTTGCCGGCTCCGTCGGCTGCCAGCGCAGCGATGTGGACGAACAGTTCTTCTTTGGAGCTGTAGTAGCGGTAGACATACCCTTGGCTGAATTCTGCGCTGGCGGCAATATCTTTTATTTTTGCAGCGGCATAGCCTTTTCGGGAGAAAACTTCGATCGCGTGCAGAATAATTTTTCGTCGGACGGGATCTCCGGCTGCCGTATCGAAGCTTTGGCTGAACTGTTGTAGCAGCAACAGGCTTTGGGGAGATGGCACAGGTCGCGTGTCCATTCCATCGGTCTCCTCTCACAATGTAATGAATGAACGTTCATTCATATAATACCATTAAAAGGACATTGGTGAAAGCCCCGCGCCAAATCGGACTCTGAAAACAGGGACGCAGTAGGATGAAAGATCGTCGCTTCAAAGGTATGCTGGACCTAGAGGCAATAGGCAGGACAAGCTATGAAAGATTAAACGCAAGAGGAGGCACACGGATGGGCGAGATATGGACAGCTTCGATGAACGGCGTCCCTTGGACGCATCAGAAAATGGAGCAGGCGGTGGCGCAGCTGCGTCACCGGGCGACCGTCAGCTATGTGGCGGGCTCCGACCACGAGGAGGACTTGCTGGAGCTTGACCGGCGCATATTGGCGCGGCGTCCGGATCTGATCTTGCAGGTGAGTATTCCGCAGGATCAGGAGGCGCTCGCGGAGCATTGCCTGGAGACGCTAGCTGGTCTCCAGCATGTGCGCGCGCTGCAGCTCCATCTGAGGCGGCGGTGCGATCTGAGCAGGTTGACGGCATTGAAGCGGCTGCGTTTCCTCGTGCTGCGAGCGGACAAGCCGCTTAATCTTGATTTTGTAGGCAGCTTCAAGCAACTGAGCTACTTGGCGCTCAGCGGCAAATGCGACGATCTGACGCCAATCGGCGACTGTCTCCGGCTGACGACGCTGGTGCTGGGCGTGCCGGTAGAGCGGCTGGACGGGCTGGCCCGGCTGCCGCAGCTCGACTATCTGGCGCTCGACAGCTGTCCGTTGCAGGCTCCCCTGACAGAGCTGGCGGGCACGAATGTGAGCATGCTCCGGCTGTCGTCAGTGCGCAATCTGACGGAGCTGCAGGGACTGGACGCGCTGGAGCAGCTCATCTCCCTCCAGCTGTCGCTGCCCAAGGTGGAGCGGCTGTGCGATTTTGCGGGACTGCGCAATCTCAGGCAGCTGGAGCTCGACTACATGAAGTCATTGCGGGATATCGAGGGTCTATGGAGGGCTCCGGCGCTGGAGACGTTGATGCTCAAGGATATCTCGGGGGCGATCCCGCCTGCGGCATGGGCGGGACTGCTGCAGCTGGAGAGCCTGCGCCAGGTCGACTTCCGGTTCATGGGCGGCGCCAAGAGCCGGATCGCGGCGGTGCGTCAGCTGATGCAGGAAGCGGGCAAGTCGCATCTGGCGGTCGACAATATCCCGGAGGAGGAACGGGAGGGATCGATAGCGCTTGCTCATCTCGCCTCCATTTTGACCTAGTCCTCCGTAACCGTCCGAGGGCCATATATCGGTGGATGGGGCAGACGTCTTGTGCGGAAGAGCCTATTCGAACGGGCCTTTAGTCCTTTCTTTTGGCGGGTGCTGTCGAATTTTCTAGTGCCGTTTTCCATTGTAAGCCTTATAATGGGAGCGGGGGGAGATTGAGTTGAGAAGTATGCTGGTGCGCATGGTATTGTTTTTCTCTGTTCTTATGATCGGTGCGGGGGCGATCGTCAGTTATGTCATCGCTCGCTCGTCGGAGGCGCTGGTGGTCGATTCGCTCGGAGAGCAGGCGCGGCGCATCGCCGAGAGCGCGGCTTCACGCATCGATCTGGGGCGGTACAAGGAGATTACGCCGGAGGCGGGAGCAGGCGCTTACTATACAGAGCTGCGCAGCCAGCTCAACGAGATCCGCGAGACGAACGGACTGCTGTATCTATACACGATGGCCAAGCGGGAGACGCCGCAGGGGCCGGAGTACTATTATGTCGTCGACGGCATGCCGGAGGGGACGACGGCCGAGGGCTTCTCGGAGCTGGGCACGATCGAGACGGAGCTGACCGACATGCACGGGGTGTTCGATACCGGCGAGGCGTATGTCGGCTCGCTGACTGACACCGAGGAGTATGGTCCGACAGTGACGACCTATGTGCCGATCATGGACGGCGGCACGATGATCGGCGTGGTCGGCGCCGACTTTGAGGCTGGCCGCGTCTATGAGTTGCTGCAGCATAATCGCAGTCGCAGCATCCTGATCACCGGCATCGTGCTGCTGGTGGCGATCATCGGCATCACGCTGCTCGCCGGGCTGATCATCCGGCCGCTTAAGCGGCTGACCACGGCGATGGAGCGCGTGCAGAGCGGCGACCTGACAGCGACGCTGCCAGTGAAGGGACGGGATGAGGTGGCACTCGTCACGAGCGGATTTAACCAGATGGTCGCCGACCTGCGGCGGATGATCGCGAGCATCCAGTCGGGCGCGGCGCTGATGGGCGAGTCCTCGGCGCTCCTGACCGATCGGATGGCCTCCTCCTCCGCGGCGGGCGAGCGGATCGCCGCGCGCGCCGACGAGATGAGCCGATCCGCCGAGCAGCAGCGCGTCGCCGCATCGGAGGCAGCGCGAGCGATGGAGGAGGTCGGCGCGGGGATCCACCGGGTCGCCGAGTCGTCCTCGGTCGTCGCGGATGCCTCGCAATCGGCGAGCGAGGCTGCGCAACAGGGACAGACAGTCATCACCGAGGCGGTCCGTCAGGTCGAGGTGATCCGGCAGACCTCGCGCTCGGTCGATGCCGATGTGAGCGCGCTGGCCCAAGGCTCGGAGGAGATCGGCCAGATCATCGGCAGCATCCGGGGCATCGCCAAGCAGACGCATATCCTGGCGCTTAATGCAGCGATCGAAGCCTCGCGCGCGGGGGAGCACGGCCGCGGCTTCAGCGTCGTCGCCGAGGAGATCCGCAAGCTGGCGGGCGAGGCCGGCGACTCGGCTGAGCGTGTCGATCAACTGGTCGGCCATATGCAGTCGGGCACACGCCAGCTGACCGAGACGTTCGGAGCGGAGCAGCTCGCTGTCGAGCACGGCATCCGCGAGATCCTGTCCGCCCACGAGACGTTCAGTCAGATCCTCATCCATGTACAGCAGGTCGCGGAGCAGATCCAGGGCGTCTCCGCCTCGGCGGAGGAGATGGCTGCGGCGGCCCAGGAGGCGACGGCGGCCTCCGACGAGATCGCCCGCATGACGAGTCGGACGGCAGAGGAGAGCGTGGCGGTCCAGAGCGACTCTCGCGAGCAGAGCGAGGCCATCTCCGGCATCCGCCGATCGGCAGATGCGATGGGCGAGACGTCCCGGCAGCTCGACGAGCTCGTCGAGCGGTTCCGGACGTGAGTTGTCCGACGAGGCCGCGTCCATGCTGGTTGCCCAATATGGGGACGTAAGGGAATAGGTTTTCGTCGATTCCATTTTGACTTAAGCGAGGGTGGTCTATGGCATCTATCGTAGACGTGGCCAAGCGCGCAGGCGTATCGATCGCCACCGTATCCAAGGTTATCAACAACTATCCCAGTATCAGTCGCAAGACGCGGCTCAAGGTGGCGGCCGCTATCGAAGAGCTTAATTATTTGCCCAATATGGCGGCGCGCGGACTGGTCGCGAAGCGCTCTCGGCTGATCGGGGTATTCCTGTCCAATCTGTTCACCAACCCGTTCATCACCGAGCTGCTCGCAGGCATAGAGGAGAGGCTCCGCCACAGCGGGTACGATCTCGTCTTCCTCTCGATGAAGCCGAACGATCATCATTACTCGATGCTTAGCCACACCCGCAGCCGCGATGTCGAGGGTCTGATCATCATCGGGATCGAGCGGGATCTGCCGGAGCTGCAGCCGTTGCTGCGGGCTGAGATCCCTTCGGTCTATATCGATACCGATATTGTCGGCAAGCGCGCCGGCTATATCACTGCCGATAGCGCTCGAGGGATCCTGCTTGGGGTGGCGCATCTGCAGCGGCTGGGGCACCGACGGATCGCCTTTATCACCGGCGAGCTGAACAATATCGTCGGCCGCTCGCGGTTCGAAGGCTATCAGCAAGGACTGCGGGCGTTCGGACTGCCGTACATCTCCAGCTACATCGTCTACGGCAACTATGACCGCGCAGAGGCGGAGGCGGCGATGGCAGGCATGCTCGAGCTGCAGGAGCCTCCGACGGGCGTCATCTGCACCTCGGATCTGATGGCTGTCGGCGCGATTGCCGCTATCGAGGCGTCCGGCAGGCGGGTGCCCGACGACGTGTCCGTCATCGGATTCGACAACACGCACGTCGCCGAGATGAGTCGTCCGAGACTGACGACGGTGAACCAGAATCTGCGGCAGATCGGGGCCAAGGCGTTGAGTCACTTGATCGGCATCATCCAGGATCCGAGCTATGCGCCGCCGGTCGCGATCGAGCCTGTCGAGCTGATCGTGCGCGATTCGACTGCGCGCTGCAGGGCGTTGGAGCAATCGGGAGCCTGACGGCTTCGAATCGCCATATCTACACACTGAAGGCATATACAAGTCGGGGATTTTTCGGGACTGTCGCGATGACAGTCCCTTTTTGTGATGAAGCTGACGTTATCAAGCCTATACTTGATAGCGCCTCGGAGACGCTGGGCGTCCCCGGCGATGCCAGACGACGTCGGCAGTCTGGAGCATGTCCGGGAGGACAGCTAATCTTCGCCGATATACGACTTGATGCGGCGCGCCACTTGCATCAGCAACGCCGCGTCAGCAGCGGACAACGAATGCAGGAGAGCAGCCAACTGGTAGGTGGCTGGAGAGGGAAAAGCGGAGTCGGCGTCCTGCCGTGGCTGACCCGGCTGCTTGCCCAGCAGCAACCAGTCCAAGGACACGTTGAATTGCTCTGCAATTGAGATAAGCGCTTTGGTGCCGGGGGTCGACGAGCGCTTCTCGCTTTCCCAGTCGCCGACGTTGCCGGGCGAGACATGGATTCGGGCAGAGAATTCAGCCATCGTTAACCCGTTCACCTGTCGGAGCTGCTTCAGCCGTTGCTTGATTCCGATCAATTGCTTTCACTCCTATTATTTGATTAGGCACATAGTCCCAATTTCACATGTCGAAAAGTCACGTTTTTTACGTAATAATTGTTGATATTGATCGTAATTACGATTATAATGTCGGAAACAGGTTAAATTTTCCTATTCTTGAACAGAGGTTCATGTTTCATAAACCAGCTTCCCAGGAAGCTCTCTTGAAAGGAGGGAATTAGCAATGTCAGGTACACTGTCCGATGATCCCATATTGGAGATGTATCTGTTTGAATCTTCGCAACTTATCGAGCAGCTCGAAGCGATCTTCCTATGCTGCGAGACGAGCAAAAGCTTCAGCAGCGAAGCGGTAGCGGATATATTCCGCAACATGCACACGATCAAAGGCTCCGCCGCGATGATGTCGTATATGAGCATCTCGGAGGTTGCCCATGTGATCGAAGATCTGTTCTACCGCATCCGCGAGGACGGCTCCGTCCCCCGCGACTTCGATGCGCTGTTCGAGCTGATCTGGGACGGCCTCGACTTCATCAAGGTGGAGACGCACAAGATTCGCAACGGTCACTCCCCGGATGGCGATGCCTCCGGCATCGTCCAGGCGGTAGGGGATTATCTCGCCCACGCCTCCACCGTAGATGCTCCACCGTTCGCCTACGAAGCTGTCGTGCACTTTACGGCGGACTGTCTGATGGAGAATGTGCGAGCCTATGCGTTGGTGCATCAGCTAGGCGAATGGGCGGAGGTGATCAGCTACGAGCCGGAGGACATCGCTACCAACGAGAGCAGCGCAGAGCGCATCCGCGAGAGCGGCTTCCGGATCGTCTTGCGCAGCGGCAAGACCGAGGAGCAGCTCGCGCAATGGATCAAGAGCACCGCATACGTGGAGCGGCTGACGCTCACGCCCTCCAGCGAGTCGATCGAGCCGCTGCCCGAGGCAGAGGCGCAGGTCGATGAGAGCGGGCTTAAGGATCATCCGATGGTTGGCCGCGACCTGGCGCCTGCCTCGATGATCAGCGTCCACGTCGACAAGCTGGACAAGCTGATGGACCTCGTCGGCGAGATGGTGATCGCCGAAGCGATGGTAACGCAGCATGATGCGCTGAGGGGCGTCGTCTCCGATGCGTTCCACAAGTCGGCGGGCCATCTGCGCAAGATTACTGGCGAGTTGCAGGATATCGTCATGTCGATTCGTATGGTTCCACTGACCACCACCTTTCATAAGATGCATCGGGTCATCCGCGATATGAGCAAGAAGCTGAACAAAGAAGTCGACATCCATATCCATGGCGAAGAAACGGAAGTCGACAAAAATATTATCGAGCAAATCTCCGACCCGCTCATGCACCTGGTCCGCAATGCTGTCGATCATGGCCTGGAGGCGCCGGAGGCGAGGATCGCCGCCGGCAAGTCAAGTCACGGCTCGGTGACGCTCGAAGCCCGCAATGCCGGCAGCGATGTGCTGATCATCGTCAAGGATGACGGCGCTGGACTGAACAGGGACAAGATCCTGCGACGGGCGCTGGAGCAGGGGCTCATCTCGGAGGTCGACACGGAGCTGAGCGACAAGGAGATCTACAACCTGATCCTCTTGCCCGGCTTCTCCACCAAGGACGATGTGACGCAGTACAGCGGCCGGGGCGTAGGCATGGATGTCGCGTATCGCAATATCGAGCAGGTCGGCGGCGCTATCCTGGTCGAGAGCGTCCCGGGTCAAGGCACCGCTATCTCGCTGAAGATCCCGCTGACGCTGGCCATCATCGATGGCATGAACATTAAGGTGGGCGGCTCTTACTACACATTGCCTATCACCTCCATCCAGGAGTCGTTTAAGCCCCGGGCCCAGGATCTGCTGCGGGATCCCGACGGCAACGAGATGATCATGGTGCGCGGCGAATGCTATCCGATCCTCCGGCTCCAGGAGCGGTTGGGAGCAGGAAGCAGCAGGGCCGACATCTCCGAAGGCGTGCTCGTCATGATCCATCAGGATGGCCGCAAGCTGTGCGTGCTGGTCGACGAGCTGCTGGGCCAGCAACAGGTCGTCGTCAAGACGCTGCCCCCGTATATCAAGCGCATCCGGCCGATCAAAGAGCTGGCAGGCTGCACGCTGCTCGGCGATGGCAATATCAGTCTGATCCTGGATGCGGCGGTGCTGATCGGCGGCGTCTCGGGCAGAGGTTCAGCGTCGTTATCAGCCATGTCCCTAATTCACTAAAGGAGCTGTAGCCATGCAACCCGTTACGGATCAGGATCTCGAGAACGAGGAGGACGCATTAAAAAACAAGTATTTGACCTTCGCTATCGGGCCGGAAATCTACGGCATCGAAATCCGTTATGTCACCGAGATCGTAGGCGTCCAGGCCATCACCGAGATTCCCGAGTTACCGGAGTATATCAAAGGCATTATTAATCTGAGAGGCAAAATCATCCCGGTTATGGATGTGCGTCTGCGATTCCGCAAGCCATTTAAATCATACAACGATCGGACCTGCATCGTCGTCGTCGACATCCGGGACGTCTCGGTCGGCCTGATCGTCGACCGCGTGGACGAGGTCATCTCCATCCCGCAAGATCAGATCGTCAGTCCCCCCGAGATGAGCAGCAGCAGCAACCGCTATATTCAAGGCATCGGCAAGGTTGGCAACGAGGTCAAGCTGCTGCTCCATTGCGATGAGCTGATTCACCACCAGGAAGCGGAAACCCTGGCCGAGCTGGCCCAGGTCTAAATCAGGAGGTCAAACCAATGCAATGGCTCTATAATATGAATATTTCCAAGAAGCTTACCCTGGCCTTCGTCATCGTGGCCGTGCTGGCCGGTCTGGTCGGCGGTATCGGCGTCGTTAATCTGCGAAACATCGATACCGATTATTCCAACCTCTACCGAGACTTCGGCATTGCCGCAGGCGACATCGGCGAAGCGGGCATCGCCTTCCAGAACAATCGGGCCTCGGTGCGCCGCATCCTGATGTCCGATCAGGCAGAGGAGCAGCGCAGCGTGCTCGCTGCGATGCAGGAGCGAGATGCGAAGATCGAGACGATGCTCCAATCCTTCGAGAGCACCATCCAGTCCAATGAGATACGCGCGGTATTCAATAGCCTGCGCCAGACGATCAACGAATACAACGTGCTGCGCAATGCGGCGGTCGATCATGCCATCGCCGGTGAGACCTCGGAGGCTGCCGCCCGGTTGGCCGAAGGGCAAGCGGGCTCGGATCGCGCTAGCGAGCTGCTCACCCAACTGGTCGACGAGAAACGAGTCGCAGGCACAGAGATGTCGGCGGTTCTTACCAATCAATCCAATACAACGGTCGTCATCATGATTGTCGTCGTCATCGCGGCGGTCATCCTGGCGCTCGTACTCGGTCTGTTCATCGCGCGTATCATCAGCAATCCGGTCAACAAGCTGATCACAGCCGCCGACCGGATCGCCGAGGGCGATCTGGACGTGGAGGTGGATATCAATAGCCGGGACGAGGTCGGGATGCTGGCGGGCGCATTCCGCAAGCTGACGCATAATACCAACGAAGCCCTCGGCAACATCCAGAACGCCTCGGAGCAGGTGGCCTCCGGCGCCCAGCAGATCGCGCAGACGGGCATGCTGCTGTCGCAAGGCGCATCGGAGCAGGCAAGCTCCGTCGAGCAGCTGACGGCCTCGCTGGAGGAGATCTCGACCCAGACCAAGCTGAATGCCGATACAGCGGTGCAGGCCAATCAGCTGGCCGAGGAAGCGCGGGACAATGCCGTCAAAGGCAATCATCAGATGAAAAATATGCTGAGCGCGATGGATGAGATCAATGTCTCCTCCGAGAATATTTCCAAAATTATTAAGGTGATCGACGAGATCGCCTTCCAGACCAACATCCTCGCCTTGAACGCGGCGGTCGAGGCGGCGCGGGCCGGACAGCATGGCAAAGGCTTCGCCGTGGTGGCGGAGGAAGTCCGCAACCTAGCGGCCCGGTCAGCCGGAGCAGCCAAGGAGACGACCGACATGATCGAAGGCTCGATCAAAAAAGTGAAGGACGGCATGCAGATCGCCGACGAGACGGCATCGGCGCTGGACAAGATCGTCGACGGCATCAGCCGCGCGGCGAAGCTGGTCGGCAACATCACGGATGCGTCCAACGAGCAGGCGGCTGGCATCTCGCAGATCAACCAAGGCATCATCCAGGTATCCCAGGTTGTGCAGACCAACTCGGCGACGTCCGAGGAGAGCGCTGCCGCCAGCGAGCAGCTCTCCAGCCAGGCCGACATCCTGCAGCAGCAGGTGGCGCGCTTCAAGCTGCGCAGAGGCCATCGCTCTTCCGGTTACAGCGACGAGATGAGCCCGGAGGTGATGCGTATGCTCGAGAGCATGTCCGACCGCAAAAAAGGCGCTGCCCGCGAGAGCTATGCGCCCATCCAGTCCGAACGTTCCGAGGGTCCGGGGCGAATCCTGCTCAGTGACAAGGAATTCGGGAAATACGGCTGATGCGCCAGATCGCCAATCATGAATTCCGTCTGCTCGCGGATTTTATCCAGAAGCATAGCGGCATTCACTTGAAAAAAGAGAAAAAAGCGCTGTTGGCCAGCAGGCTGGATACACTGCTGCTGCAATTGGGCTTCCACAGCTTCAGCGATTATTACCATTATGTTCAGGCCGATACCTCCGGAGAGGCAGCCTCCGCGCTTATGGACCGGATTACGACGAACCATACGTTTTTTATGCGGGAGTCCGCTCACTTCGACTTCCTGCGCGAAGCGGTCTTGCCGGAGCTTTACGACCGCGTCCGGGAGCGCGATCTGCGCATCTGGAGCGCGGGCTGCTCCTCCGGCGAAGAGCCGTATACGCTGGCGATGGTGCTGGACCGATTTTTCCTGCCGCTGCGGGACCAGGCGCTCTGGGACCGCAAGGTGCTGGCTACGGATCTGTCCGAGGAGGTGCTGGCGAAGGCCGAGCGGGGCGTCTACCCGAGTTCGTCCATCGAGACGCTGCCGGCCTCCTGGCGGTCCTCCTACTTCAGAGCGCGCGCCGACGGGCAGGTGCAGGCGGTCGACGCCTTGAAGCGGCAGATTCTGTTCCGCAAGTTTAACCTGATGGAAGAAGTGTATCCGTTCCGCAGCAAGTTCCACCTCATCTTTTGCCGCAACGTCATGATTTATTTCGACCAGGAGACGAAGCTGCGGTTGCTGCGGCGCCTGCACGACATGACCGAGCCGGGAGGGTACCTGTTCATCAGCCATACCGAATCTCTGGACCCCAGAGTGACCGGCTACCGACAAGTCAAGCCCTCGGTCTATCGCAAACAATAAGCCGATGCAGCGGCAACGAAGAGGAGGTGCGTGGAATGGCTGCGGGCCAGCGCCCGATCAGCGTGCTGATCGTCGACGATTCCATGGTATACCGTGAAGTCATCGAACGGGGGATCACCTCCGATCCGCAGATTGTCGTCGTCGCCTCGGCCGGGGACCCCTTCGACGCGCGCGACAAGCTCCTCCGCTACCGTCCCGATGTCATGCTCTGCGATATCGAGATGCCCAGGATGAACGGGATCGCATTTATCCGGCGGCTGATGCCGCAGTACGCGCTGCCCGTCATCGTAGTCAGCTCGATCAGCGACGCCGTGCTCGACGCGCTGCACGCGGGCGCCGTCGAATTCGTGCTCAAGCCGGATATCCGCTCCGTCCAAGCTGTAGCCCGGTTCGTCCCGGAGCTGATCCGCAAGATCAAGATGGCGTCCCTCTCTACCGTGCGTCACGACGGTCCGTCCGCGCCCAAAGCGGTCCAGCCGGTCGCCGCTATCCAGAGCAGCTACAGCAAGGAGCAGATCGTCGCGATCGGCGCATCGACCGGAGGCATCGAGGCGATCGATACGTTGCTGCGCAGCCTGACGCCGCAGATGCCGGGCATCGTCATCGTGCAGCATATCCCCCCGACATTCTCCCGCATGTTCGCAGAGCGGCTCGACGCTTCGCTCCCCTTTGCCGTCCGGGAGGCTAGAGATGGCGATCTCGTGGAACGGGGGCAAGTGCTGATCGCTGCGGGGGACGCGCACATGGAGCTCGTCAAGAGCGGGGCGCGGTTCAAGGTGCGCTGCTACTCCGGTCCCAAGGTCAACGGTCATTGCCCCTCGGTCGATGTGTTGTTCCAGTCGGTCGCCCAGCAGGCGGGCGCGGCGAGCATCGGCGTCCTGCTGACCGGCATGGGCTATGACGGCGCACGCGGACTGCTCGCCATGCGTCGTCGCGGCGCGCGCACGCTCGCACAGGACGAAGCCTCCTCCGTTATCTACGGTATGCCCAAGGCCGCGTACGAGCTGGGGGCGGCGGAGCAGCAGGTGCCGTTGCAGCAGATGGGCCAGACGATTCTGTCGATGCTTTGACTTCTTGAAAAAGTATAGTATGAAAGAACTAGTGTAATAAGACAATTATATCAAAACTCAACCGGGCATAACATGCAGAACGTCATGTCTGCGATGGCGTCCGATTCTCCGTCTGACCCAGGCAGCCTCTGTTCATGTGAACAGAAGGCTGCTTTTGCTGCTTCCCCCTATACGATTTTTGCCGCTATACTTTTCCCTCCTCCTCCCCGCAAAGCCCGTCCTGTCAAGGGATGGCGCTGCCTGTAGTCCGCTTTGGTTAACCCGGAAGTATTGTTTATAGACGCTCCTGAGGCAGCTATGGTTCTATAAAGGGGTCCCCGCCGTCAGAGCGCGGAGACGACTAGGACCCGAATCGGAGTTGATCCTTACATGAAAGCGACCGTCGCATCCAACGTCACGCCCAGCCCGCCCGATGCCGGGCTGTCATCCGTCTCGCCGCATCGACGCAGGCTCAGGCAGAACATTCCCTGGCTGATCATGTTCGCGCCTGTCGCCGTCTATTTCATCCTGTTCAAGTACGTTCCTATGGGCGGTCTTGTGATCGCTTTCAAAAATTATCATTTCCTGCACGGCGTGTGGGGCAGCGAGTGGGCCGGCCTGCGCAACTTCGAGATGCTGTTCACCGACCCCGCTACCGTGACGACGATCCGCAATACGCTCATGATCAGCGTGCTGTCGATGGTCGTCGGCTTCCCGTTCCCGATCCTGTTGGCGATTATGTTCAACGAGGTGCGCCGGCTGTGGTTCCGCAAATCGCTGCAAACGCTGCTCTATCTGCCGCACTTCCTCTCCTGGGTGATCGTCGGCGGGATGGTGATCACGCTGTTCTCGCAGGAGACGGGAGCGGTCAACGCAATCTGGGAGCGTCTGAGCGGCAGCACCTATCCGTTCCTCTACAACGAAGCGTCGTGGCTGACGATCTTCCTCGGCTCCGGCGTCTGGAAGGAAGCCGGCTTCGGCGCGATCATCTATCTGGCGGCGCTCGCCAACATCGATCCGCATCTGTACGAGGCTGCCAATCTGGACGGGGCCGGCAAGCTCAAGCAAATCTGGCATATTACGCTGCCTGGCATCACGCCGGTCATCGTGCTCATGCTCATCCTCGGGATGGGGCGAGTGATGGAGGTCGGCTTCGACCAAGTGTACATGCTCCAGAATCCCGTCGTATCCAACATCTCCGAGGTAATCTCGACCTATATCTACCGGATGGGGCTGCAGGGCGCGCAGTTCAGCATCACGACGGCGATGGGCATGTTCGAGGCGATCATCGGCCTCATCCTGGTGGTCGTCGCCAACGGCGTCGCCCGGCGGTTCAACCAATCTCTATGGTAACGAAGGAGTCTGACAACGATGCAAATCTCCCGTGGCGAACGATGGTTCTACCGCTTCAACTCGATCCTGCTGACGCTGGCGGCGCTCACCTGTCTGCTGCCGCTGCTCAACATTCTGGCGATGTCGCTCAGCGGCAGCCGGGCTGTCATGTCGGGCGAGGTCGGCATTTGGCCGATCGAGTTCACCCTCAAGTCGTATGAGGCGCTAATCGGCGGCAGCCCGATCTTCCAGGCGTTCCGCAACAGCGTCATCCTGACCGTAGCGGGCGTCGCGCTCTGCATGCTGTTTACGCTGCTGGCGGCCTATCCGCTCTCCCGTAGAGCCTTCTATCTGAAGAAGCCGATCACGCTCGCGATCGTCTTCACGATGCTGTTCACCGGCGGGATCATCCCGCACTATCTGCTCATCGACTGGCTCGGTCTGGTGAATACCTATTGGGCGCTCTGGCTGCCCGCGCTCGTCAGTCCGTTCAACATGCTGATTATGAAAAACTACTTCGAGCATCTGCCGGAGGAGATGGAGGAAGCGGCGCGCATCGACGGCTGCGGCGAATGGGCGTTTATCGTCAAGGTGGTGCTGCCGCTGTCGCTGCCAATGCTGGCGACGATCGCTTTGTTCTACGGCGTCAACTTCTGGAATTCGTTTTTTCAGGTGCTCATCTATATCAACGACACGCAAAAGTACAACCTGACCGTGCTCGTCCAACAGATGGTGCGCAGTACCTCGGTGCTGCTGGAGTTCACAAGCGTGTCCCCGGAGGAGATGAACCAGTTTCCGCCGGAGGGCGTCAAGTCGGCCGGGGTCATGGTGCTCTTGCTGCCGATGCTGATCGTCTACCCCTTCATCCAGAAGTACTTCGTCAAAGGCGTCATGATCGGCGCGATCAAAGGGTAGCGCCAGACGTGTCGGGATCAGCGCTCCACCGCAGCCGGGCGATCGTTAAAGGGGGGATGTCCGGGCAGCGATCCGGTTTTGTCGTGAAGTTTGTTCAGGGGTGTTGTACACTAAAGATGATGGAGGATGACTATGACTACAAGACAATGGAAATCCGGCTGGACACTGCTGCTCATCGGTATGCTGGCCTGCGCGCTGCTGGCCGCCTGCTCGTCCAATGGGGAGACGAAGGAGCCGTCTGCGCCATCTGCCGGCACACAGACGCCAGACGCCGGCGCAGCAGAGCAGCCGCAGGAGCGGGGCAGCATCACCGTATCGGTCTATGACCGCGGTACGGTGCCGGCCGAGGAAGGCACGATGGACAATAACCGCTGGACCAAGTGGATCAACGACAACGGTCCGGTCGATGTCAGCTTCGTCAGCGTGCCGCGCTGGGAGTCGCAGCAGAAGTTCAACGTTATGTTCGCATCCAAGTCCGCGCCAGACTTAATCATGGAATACGATACCGCCTACCGCAATCAACTGTATAATCAGCAGCTGATCCAGCCGATCGACGAACTGGTCGACAGCAGCACGCACTACAAGGCGTTGCTGGAGAAGTACCCGGCGCTGCGCAAGGTAGGTACCAAGGACGATGGCAAGCTGTACGAATTCGCCCGCGTGATCGGGCTGCAGCCCAACCATGCGCTGTTCATCCGCGCCGACTGGCTGGAAGCGCTTAAGCTTGAGGCGCCGACGACGACGGAGGAGCTCTTCGAGGTCGCCAAGGCGTTCAAGGAGCAGGATCCGGACGGCAACGGCCAGGACGATACGTACGGGATGGCGCTCAGCTACATCAGCGGCATGATCGTCGACTATATGCATGGCAGTGTATTCACCGTCTTCGAGAAGCAGCCGTGGTATCCGAATGCCGACGGCGAGCTGGTTCACGACTGGGATCGCGTCAAGGCGGCCTTCGACTACAAAAAGCGGCTGTTCGACGCCGGTCTGGTCGACCGCGACTTCCTCACCGACAGCAAGGGCGAGAAGGCCAAGCAGGACTTCATCAACGGCAAGCTCGGCATCTGGGGCGCGCCGATCGGCGACTTCGCCGCCTACGAGACGCTCAAGCAAAATAACCCCGATGCGAAAATCCAGGTGCTCGCGCTGCCGAAGAGCGAATACGGTCAGTTCAGCCCCGTGCTCTACAACCCGGTGCAGTCCGTCGGCGTCGTTAACGTGCTCGCCGAAAATCCGCAGGCGGTCATGGACTATGTCGACTTCATGGTGAGCCCGGATACCAAAAAGGTGTTCGACTACGGCATCGAGGGCGAGCATCATACGATCGAAAACGGCTGTCCGAAGCTGATCGAGACGGACGAGGTGAAGGCGCAGCTCAGCTACAAGGCGGACCTGATGATGCTGTTCTCCACCGACTTCGACAATACCTGCTCCGACTGGTGGAACTACAATGAATCCAACGCTACGCCGTTGCAGCTGGAGTACAAGGAAATCCGCTACGATGCGGTCGAGGCCTACGTCAGCGAGGACCGACCGAATCCAGCCATCACCTCCAGCGAGCATATGCCGCTCATCCCGGAGGATCTGCAGATCAATCAGCAGAACGGCTTCAAGGCGGTCGAAGATATCCTGACGCGGGCGCTCATCGGCGGCACCGGCTACACCGTCGATCAAGCGATCGTCGACGCTCAGGCAGCCTGGACCAAGTCGAACGGCGAGAAGATCGACCAATGGTACGCGGACTGGTATAGAGACAACAAGGAGACGGCCTTCCTGATGGAGGACATGTACGAGCTCGCAAGCGACGTCTTCTTCCGGCCGTAACGCTACACACTACAGTACACTACACTTCGACAGAGCAGGGGGAGCAGCATGAGGAATAAAGGCAAATGGATTCAGCGCATGATGTTTTCCTACCTCCCCCTGTTTTTTATTATGATCTCGATCCTGGTGTTCATCTTCTTCCTGTCGGTGAACAACATCGCCGAGCAGGAAAACAAGCGGGCCAACGAGCAGTTCGCGCTGCAGTCGCTGCAGCTGCTGGACAATGAGATGTATGCGCTCAATCAGCGATTCCTCGATGAGATTTATTTCTCGCCGGAGACGCAGCTGTTCTTCAATGCCTTCTACGCGGAGGACATCTCGCTCAACTATGCCTTGATCCAGAAGTTGCAAAGCTTCGTGCGCTCGACCTCGCTCGTCGACTCGGTCTATCTGTATCGCGCCACCGACGGCAATGTGCTCTCCGATGCGGTCATGATCGAAGCCCAGCTGTATCCCGACATCGCGTTCGTGGAGCAAGGCGAGCCGGAGGTGGCCTGGTCGGGCTACCGGATGTTCCAGGACTTCGCCGATACCAACAGCCGCGCCGTCGTCTCCTCCAAAAAGCCGTACCCGCTAACCGGCGCGGCGCGCGGCACGCTGGTGCTTAATATTAACCTCGGCGCGCTCCAGCAGCGATTCGCGGAGATCGGCAGAGTCGATCTCAGCTTCGCCTATGTGCAAGATGCGGAGGGCCGCTGGCTGCTTGGCAATCTGACGCCGCAGGCCGCGGAGTCGCTAAGCCCGGATGTCGCCCTGCCCTCGGGCATCACCGGCTGGACGCTCTATTCCGGGCTCAACGAGCATTATCTGTTCGGAACGCTCCAGTTGATCTCGCGGATCTGGATCGTCGCCGGTCTAGCGATCATCCTCGTCGGCTTCGCTTGGCTGATCTATCTGATCCGGCGCAGCTACCGTCCGGTGGAGGCGCTGGCCAGCCAGATCGAGAGCTATTCGCTGCGCAAGTCGATGGAGCTGCGGGGCAACTACGACGAGTTCAAATTTATCGAGCAGGCGCTGCACGGCTTGCTCGAGGAAGCGCAGACCCATCATCTGCAGCTGGCCGAGAGTATGACCTACAAGGAGAAGTATCTGTTCGACGAGTTGCTCGAGGGCTCGCCGTCCCTGACGGCCGAGGAGCTGGCGTCGATCCTCGCGGGCAAGGGCTTCGACCCGGCCTCACAGGGCTGGCGCTTCCTGCTCGTCGAGATGGACCACTTCCGCAGCTTCGAGGCCGAGTACAGTCGCCAGGATCAGCTGCTGCTGAAGTTCGCCCTGACCAGCGTCCTCAAGGAGCTGGCCGATCAGCACGGGCTGCCGCTCTGGGCGGAGTGGGTGGCGGATAATCAGGTGGCGGCGCTCATCGGGATGGAGGCGGACGAGGAGGGGCGGGAGAGGCAGGAGCGGGAGACGCTCCAGACGTTCTATGAGGCGTGTCTGCGCTGGGTGCAGGCGCATCTGTCCTTCACGGTGACGATCGCCGAGGGCGCGCGAGCGGAGCGGATCGAGGAGGTCTATCTCTCCTATGACAGCGCGCGCGACATCATCCGCTTCAAGCCGACGATCGGCAGCAACCAATGGCTCGACGCGACGCGGGTGAAGCGGATGACGGGCGTCGGCTACTATCAGCTGTTCCCCGAGGTGCATGCGCTGACTGAGTCGTTCCGCACGGGCAAGGCGAGCTGGCGCGAGGGGCTGGCGGCGATCGGCGACAGCATCCGCGAGCATCAGCTGAGCCGCAAGGATATCGTCCATCTGTTCGAGTACCTGCTGCACAAGCTGAGCAGCGAGCTGCAGGACATCGCCGAGGCCAAGGGCCAGTACTGGAGCGAGCGGGAGTCGGCGACCATGCAGGAGGCGATCGACACATTCGATACGGTGGAGGAGCTCGTGCAGACGACGAGCGGGGTGCTGGGCGAGGTGTTCGCCCGGATGCTAGAGTGGCGCGAGCAGCACGGCAATGCCGCTCTGATCGCCCAGGCCGAGGCGTATATCGCGCAGCATTACGGCGATGACGCGCTGTCGCTCAATGGCATCAGCGACGTCTTCGGCATGCACCCGACCAGCTTCAGCCGCGCCTTCAAACAGGCGACCGGCGAGAAGTTCGTCGATTATGTGACGCGCATCCGCATCGAGCAGGCCAAGCGGGCGCTAACCGCCAGCGATACGTCGATCCAGGAGATCGGACAGTCGGTCGGTTATGTGCATGCCGTCTCCTTTAATCGCGCCTTCAAAAAGGCCGTCGGCCTCACCCCGGGCGACTACCGCCGGCAGGCGCGGGAGTAGGGGAGTATGGGGGTGACATTCCAAATAAAGTTGAAAAGCCGTTTCCACAAGCGATGCCGCCTGCGGGGACGGCTATTTTTGCTATCGTCATAACTCTAAACGCTTGCCACAGCACTTATTTCCCGTTTTTTGCGTACGTAGACGGCCTTACGCTCGCCACGGCACTTATTTGTGAAAAAACGCCTGTTTCAGAGCCGTTTTGCTGAAATAAGCTCGCTGGCGAGCGTTAGCCTGCGAGACCCTGCATTTGAAGGGAAATACGGTCGAGGGCGAGCGTTAGAATCAAACATGGCCTAACGGCCACCACCCCGCCCCCCGCTTTCAAAGGGCATTTTTCTCCGCCTCAAGCCGTTCCCGGAGGGAATATTGCAGCTTCTCTCGAATCGCAGCCTGCAAGGTTTGCGAGAAGTTCAGTCCTAATGCTTCGGCTTCGACATTCATCCAGTGCGGCAGCGTAACCGTCTTCCGAACGTAGCGATTCTGAATCTCTCTGCTGATTAAAGCTGTGTTTGTCGTTACCAGGCTGATGAACGTCCCGTCAGCTGCGTCGTCGTGGATGAGATGGTTTGATGGGATAGAGGGCGCTGGGATCGGATCGCCGTCTTTCTCTGATCCGTACAGATGCAACCCCATAGCCTCTTGGGCCATCGCCAGCGCTTCGGCTGGTGTATCGCCCTCAGTGATACAGCCTGGCAAGTCGGGGAATGTCACCGTGAGCACGCCGTTTTCGTTGGGCTCGAATACAGCAGGATATACGTAAATCTTTGCCATGATTATAGTAACCTCCTTGGCTGAGGCTCCTTATCGGAGCCTGGTCTGCTAGAGTATAACACGCATCTTCGATGCGTGTCGAACGCGAGTGTGCATTAGAGATACGTCCTGAGAGGCGGGAATAGTGGCGTTGAAACCGGCCGGAACTCTTTCGAGCGGAAAAAAATTGAGAAATTGTAGAGGTCGAGCCTATACATTGTTGTGGGAGGTTTGGCGGGAACTGGCTGCGCACCTATGTGAACGGTCAGTTCTCTGGAGAAAGGGGGTATGACGGAGCCTGCTTGATGAATACAACAATATTGGAGGTTATATCATCGTGAACAAGTACGACTATTTATGGAAAAAACCGCTGAGCGTCGCGCTGGCGAGCTGCAAGTCGAGGGACTGACTGCGGCCACGCTGCAACGGCTCGCCGATCAGGGAGCTGCGCTGGAGATCGGCCATCCGCTGGCGATCTATCCGGTACCGGCAGGTCATCTGGACCTGAGCGGCGTATCCGGCCTCCTGGGTCAAGCCGAAGCGAAGGATATCCAGGTGAACATCGAGATTGCTCGCGCATCCGAGGCGCTGATCGCCAGCAGCTGCGCCCGTGCGACAGAGGCGGGATATGAGATGCTGGTCGATCCGGTAGCCCTCGACCTAACCTTCGGCCATGACGGCCAGACGGTCCGCTCGGAGCTGCTGAGCGGCTACGCCGCCAAGTACATCGCCTTGCCTGAGGGCATCGATCCGAAAGGGCCAAGGGCTCAGCCTGATCGACCCCAAAGCGGGGATGACGCGCGCCGAGGTGACGGCGCTCATCTCGAGCTTGCTCAAGACGACAAAGCTGATTGACAACAACTAGATAACTGTAGCATTGGATGCCAGCTCCGACATTGCCTGAGGCGATGTTGGGGCTGGTTTTTTTCCTATACACATGTTCACGGGTGAGTTCCTTTATGCGTTGTTTAGGAAGGTGGAACATCGTATATTATAGATAGGCATTGGGAACCTGGCTTGCAGCAGCTTATCCAAAACGTGAAAGGAGATGCATTGTTCATGGGACTGGAAAAAATCTTGGATGATATTGAACGGAGAGGGCAAAACAAAGGTGAGCAAATTGGTGAGCTGAAAGGTAAGGAAGATGTGGCTAAACAATTAATTCGAATGGGGATGGATTCATCCTCGATTGCCCTAGCTACCGGATTTTCGGTTCAAACCATTGAAGATTGGCGCAAGGAGGCCTACTAAGCCCGTTCCGTTGGAGCGGGTTTTCTTTTTTCCCAGCACGCCAGTAAAGACGCTCCCTGTCAAGAATCGTCTATTGACGCCGCAACCCTCGCAGCCGCGCGGGAATCGGTGGAGAGAAAGGATGGTTAATCGTGGATTAATGTCTATGTCGCAGCTGGACCCGGTGTGGTAAGGTTAGCGGCAGGGTCAGAGATGAAAGCGTTAACAAAGGAAGGGTGAATGATGAAGGACAAATCAATCCAGTATCACAATGTTGTCGAGCTGGAGCCGCATCCCCACGGTGCGCTGCTCCGGCGCTATCCCCGTCAGGTCAGAGAGGTTCTCAGTCCGCGCGGGCGCATGATGTCCGAGGAAGCGACCGGCTGCGAGCTGCGGTTCGTGACGGAGGCCCCGCATGTCCGGGTGAGCGTCGGCATCCCGGAGCAGGACGGGATGATCCGCGTCTACCTCGGCGGTCTGCTCCACTCCGAGCATCGCTTGCAGGCGGGCGTCGTCCGGACCTTGACGCTGGAGGCGCCAACGGCCCGCCTGGCGAAGGTCGACCGGCGTCATCTGCTGGCGTCGGGCTTCGCGCCGGAGGTGTGGCGGATCTGCTGGGGGCGGTCGACGGCGCTATTCGGCGGACTGCATACGTTCGGTTATCCGGTGAGGCCGCCGACGGCGGCAGAGCTGCCGGATCGACGGTGGCTGGCCTACGGCTCCTCGATCACGCACGGCCCCGATCATAGCCAGCTCTCCTACATCCATCAGGCTGCGCGCCGGCTCGAACTGGATGCGATGAACACCGGCCTCGGCGGCTCCTGTCTGATCGAGCCGGAGGTGGCGGACTGGCTCGCAGGCCGAGACGACTGGGAGCTCGCGAGCTTCGAGCTGGGGGTCAATATGCGGGACAGCTACACCGAGGACGTGTTCCGCGCACGCGCGGGATACTTGCTGGAGCAGGTCATCCGGCGGCACCCCGACAAGCCGCTGTTCCTGCTGACGATCTATCCGAACTTCGCGACGTATGCCGACGATGAGACGACGGTCAAGGATCAACGCTTCAACCTTGTACTCCGCGAACTGGCCGAGACGCTGCGGCACCCTCATCTGCATCTGATCGAAGGGGAGCGGGTCCTCGCCGATCTGAGCGGCTTGACCTGCGATCTGATCCACCCGGCCGACTACGGCCATATCCGGATGGGCGAAGCGCTGGCGGAGGCGATGGGCGGTTATCTGTCAGACGAGTAGTCGGCGTCACCATACCAAGAGAGGCGGGATACATCGGATGAATATGCATCGTATACTGCGGACACCGGGCTTGAGCGCGCTGCTGACGCTCACCCTCTGGATCGGTTTGCTTGGACCGGCGATTAGCGGCCATGCCAGGGCGGAGGACGAAGCGATCCCGGTCATGTCAGCCGATGAGGCGGGCATGGTGGGTCCTGATCACGGAGCAGTCGCGAGCGAACTAGCAGGCGAGGCATTCATGGCCGAGCCCGCCGAGGAAGCTGTTATCGCCGGGCCGACAGACGACCAGTCGCCCGGATCGTTGGCCATCCAGGCGAGAGAGGGGGCGCAGGCGGCAGGCGATGTCCTCGCCGAGACGTATGACGATGCTGCGGTCGGCTCGCCGCCGCCTGGCTGGACCTTGCCGTCCAAGCCTGCGCCGATCGCGCCTGTGCCCAGCCCGTTCGTCCTGGAGGCGACGGTCGCGGCGGTGCCGGGCGAGCCGGACAATCAGGCGCTGCGATTCGTCAAAAACGGCAAAACCGCGGCCTCCTATACGATCACGCGTCCGGTTAGCGCTGCGTCGACGAAGACGCTGATCGCGTATCGCGTGCGGGCGGAGCAGACCGACGCGGTGGTCTATCTGCCGTCCTTCAAATATGGGGCGCAGATCAAGTTTGCGCTGAACGGCGGCCAGTTCACCTACATGAAGGAGGGCGCCTCCGCTTGGACGAACATTCAGCCCTATGCAAGCGGGCAATGGTACGAGGTGCGGATCATGCTTGACGCCGACGCAGGCGAGTACGACCTGTACATCGACGGCCAGTTGAAGCTCTCTCGCGAGCCGGGCGGCGAGGGCGGGCCGCTGACCTCCTTTTACCTGGGCATGTACAAGGACAGCGTCGGCACAGCCTACTTCGACGATTTCCACATCTATTCGTACAAGCCGGCGACGGGCGCGACGTTCGCCAAGACGGCCTACGAGGTGACCAAGAATCGCGAGCTGCAGCTATCGCTCGTCTTCGAGCCGACGGATGCGACGGTGCAGAGCGCGGCGTGGACCTCGAGCGACTCTGAGGTGGCCACGGTGTCGGCGAGCGGCATCGTGACGGGACGCAAGCCGGGCATAGCGACGATCACGGCAGTGCCGCTGGAGCCGATCGGCACGGCAACGACAACGGTGCAGGTGATCGAGATTCCGGTAACGGGGATCGAGCTGGAGGCTATCGCCAGACCGCTCCCCGCAGGCTCGACGGTATATCTGCAAGCGACCGTCTATCCCGAGCAGTCGACGGAGGAGACGCTCCTCTGGGGCAGCGAGCATCCCGAGGTCGCGACGGTCGACAGCTACGGAGAGCTGACGGCGGTCGGCGCGGGTACGGCGACGGTGTATGCGACCAACGTCGACGGGTCCGTCCGCGATGAGCTCGAGGTGACGGTGACGACGCGTGGCGTCCAGCAGCAGCTGTATGTGTCGCCGGAGGGCGACGATCAAGGCTCGGGTACAGAGAGCGACCCGTATCGGTCGATCGCACGTGCCCAGGCCGAGGTTCGCGCTCGTAATGCCGACATGACCGGCGATCTGATCGTCAATCTGCGCGGCGGCGTCTACGAGCTGGACGAAGCGCTCGCTTGGGGGCCGGAGGACTCCGGCACCAATGGCTACTTTGTCATCTACCGGAGCTACCCCGGCGAGAGGGCGGTCATCAGCGGCGGCCAGCGGATCGAGGGCTGGCAGATACATGATGCGGAGCGGGGCATTTACAAGGCAGAGGTAGGCGAGCTGGCTACCCGGCAGTTGTTCGTGGACGGGATCCGTGCCGTGCGCGCCCGCAGCGTCGGCGGCCTGTCGATGCCGACCAAGACGGCTACCGGCTATACGTCTGACGATACGGCGATGGCGTCATGGGCGGAGCCCGGCGAGCTGGAGTTCGTCTATCATGAGCAATGGACCAACTCCCGAGCCGGCGTACAGGCGATCGATCTGGCGGACGGACAGGCGCAATTCACGATGAAGGAGCCCGCCTGGCATGCGGTCACGAACAAGGGGATGACCTCCGCCTCGGTGCCGGTCTATTACGAAAATGCCTACGAGCTGCTCGATGAAGCGGGCGAGTGGTACTACTCGCCTGCCGCCGGAGAGCTATATTACAAGCCGCGTCCGTGGGAGGACCTAGCGACGGCCGAGGTGATCGCGCCCGTCCTGGAGGAGCTGGCGGTCATCCGCGGCGTTTCCGCCGACGAGCCTGTGCGCAACGTCATTTTTGACGGACTGGCCTTCCGTTATACGACTTGGATGCGTCCGAGCACGGACGCCGGTCATGCCGATGCCCAGAACAATCATTTGCGTTACCCGGGCACCCCGGACCAGCTGCCGGATGCGGCGATACGCGTCGAGCTGGCGAACTCCGTGTCCTTTGTTAACAACGAATTCGCCAAGCTGGGGGTGACGGCGATCCGGATGGAGAACGGCGTGCAGAACAGCCGCATCGAGGGCAACCGGTTCTACGACCTGTCCGGCAGCGCCCTCAACATCGGCTCGCCGGACTCCAACGACCGCAACGTCTTCCACCCGGCGGATCCGCGGTTGATCATGAAAAATAACGATGTGCTGAACAACGTCATCCATGATATCGGGGTCGACTACAAGTCGTCTGCGGCGGTCTCTGCCGGCTACCCGGTCGATATGGACATCAGCCACAACGAGATGTTCTCGCTGCCGTACAGCGGCACCCATACCGGCTACGGCTGGGCCAAGGACTTCGACCCGGTCACGCGGAATATGAGCATCAGCAACAATCTGATCTACGATCTGATGGGCCAGGGGCTCTACGACGGCGGCGCCGTCTATAGTCTGGGTACGACCGGAGGCACGGCCGAGGACAAAAACCGCGTCACCGGCAACTATATCCGCAACCAGATGGATATCGGAGCGCCGCTCTACACCGACGAAGGATCGGCGTACTGGCGGTTCGAGCATAACGTCATCGATCTGATCGACTCCGGGGAGTGGCATTCGTCCAAGCGGTGGGCGCAGATCTGGGCGCCGACGATCCACGATGTGGACTTCGTCAACAACTATACGACGGAGCCGCATGCGATCAGCAACGGCTACGACAACCTCTTCGACAACAATCAGGTATACCCCGAGGGCGATTGGCCCGAGGAGGCGCTCGATATCATCGCTGCTGCAGGGGTGAGGCCGGGCTACGACCCGATCGCGGACACTCTCGTCCGGCGCTGGCGCATCGAGTCGCTAGCACTTGGCGAGGGCGAGACGGCGCAGGTGGCGCTGCATGCCACCGACGGCAAGGACCGGCCGATGAGTCTGGCGACGAGCGCGATCACCTATGTGTCGGATGCGCCCGAGGTAGCGGTGGTCGATGCGGAGGGCCAGGTCACCGGCGTCGCTGTCGGTCAGGCGAGGCTCACCGTATATATCGTCAATGGCGGCATGCTGCGCACGCTCCACACGGACGTATATGTCGGCGACGCCCTGACCGAGGTGAGGCTGGCGGGCACGGCCGGGCAGGCGATCTTCCTGCAGGAGGGTCGGGAGCAGCGCTGGCCAGCGCTCGGCTATACGGCCTTCGGCAATGAGACGGAGCTGGATGATGTCCGCTACGTCTCCAGTCGCCCGGATGTAGCGACCGTCGCGGCCGACGGCACAGTCCATGCGATCGCGGCAGGCGATACGGTGCTGACGCTGACGGGAGGCTACCAAGGGGAGGAAGTGACCTCGAGGTATCTGTTGCGGGTGATCGGACCGGATAAGCTGCATGACTATGCGCTGACGCGCGAGACGTCAGGGGAGGCAGGCTGGTACGTCAGTCCGACGACGCTGGGCAATGTCCAGACCGGCGAGGGCAGCGTGACGATCTCGACGCCGAGCGGCGGCCATGCTGTCTATCAGGGGCGGCAGTATAGCGGCGAACTGCTGGACTTCGACCTGCAGATTAATGGCGCGGGCGGCTGGTATGCGCTCATGCTGGGCAAGCAAAGTCCGACGGCAGGTTATGTGAACGACGACAACTACATCGTCGTCGTCTCAGCGAGCGCGATCGAGCTGCACCGGTACAATGACGGCCAGCGAACGGTCATCTATGGCAATCTGGCCGGCTACGAGAGCCAGGGCGGCGACGCCATCCCGAACACGATGCTCCCGTACAACTCGCGGCATCGGGTGCAGTTGGGAACGACGCTGCACGAGGATGGCGTGCGGATCGTCCTCAAGGTCGACGGCGAGACGGTGATCGATTATGTCGATGCGGATGAGCTGGCGCTGGACGCTCCCGGCTATCTGGGACTGATCTCCCGGACCGGCAGCATCACGCTGCGGCGTCCCGAGGCGGAGCCTCGCCTGGCAGGACTGGCGATCGCCGAGCTCGGCTCGGTGCCGAGCGGAGCGTCACGCGAGCTCGACGTGCACGGACTCTACGATCACGGCGGTCCGGCATCGCTCGACCCTTCGCAGCTGACGCTGACCAGCAGCGATCCGGCGGTGGCCTCGATTGACTCCGCTGACGTCTTGTATGCACATGAGCCGGGCACGGCCTTGCTCGGCGCGGCCTATGGGGAGCTGTCGGCTAGCTATCCCTTGACCGTGGTCGCAGCTGGGGGCGGCGACGGCGGG
>NZ_BFBX01000095.1:41348-85826 GCF_003851045.1 Paenibacillus sp. 598K
GCAGTAGCCCGGGTGGTGGAGACGGCGGAAGCCCAGGTGGCGGTAACGGCAATCCGGGCGGTGGAGACAGCGGCAGCTCGGGTGGTGGAGACAGCGGCAACCCGGGGGGAGGCAGCGGTACTCCGGGTGGAGGTAACAGCGGCAGCCCGGGTGGCGGAAATGGCGGCGGCCTTGGGGGCGGCTCAGACACCCCGGGCCATGGCGGCCCTGGCAACGGCAGCCAAGGTCCAGGCAGCTCCGGCAGCGGTAACAGCGGCCAGGGAGGCGCTGGGCAGCAGCCGTCTGGGACAGGAGGAGAGGCTGAGGGCTCGCCCGTCCCGGCGTCGCCTGGGCCAGCAGTCGAGCTGGATGCCGGGCGCGATCTGGAGATTAGCGTCGGGACCGAGCCGGACGGAAGGTCGGCGCAGCGGGTCGTCGTCCGCGACGAGGCGCTGGCCCGCGCCTTCGCCGAGGCCGGTCCGTCGGGCCGCGTGACGCTGAGCGTCGATGGCGATGAGCCGGTCGTCCGCGTCGCGATCTCCGGCAAGGGTGTGCAGGCGGCGATTCAAGTCGGTGCATCCGGCAATCTGGAGCTCCAGACGCCTTTCGGCGCGTACCGACTGCCGCTTGCAGTGCTCCGGGAGACGTCTGCCAGCGCCGAGGTTGTGCTGACTATGGCGGAGATGGATGCATCGTATACCGCAGCCTGGCAGGCGGGTTTGCGCGCTGCCGGTATGGAGCCGGCGGTTGCTGCGCCGGTCGACTTTCGGCTGGAGGTGGACGGACGGCCCTTTGGCGACTTGGGCGGCGTCTACGTCGAGCGCTCGGTCCGTCTGATCGGTGGGGAAGCTCCGACAGGGGCGAGCGCGGTGCGGATGGATGACAGCGGGCAGCCTCATTTTGCCCCTCATACGTCAGCAGGCTCGGAGCTCTGGATCAAGTCGACGGACCATGGCGTATATGGCGTGATTCGCTATGAGCGGACCTTCCCGGATCTGGAGGGCCATTGGGGGCAAGTCGAGATCGAGCAGATGGCGAGCAAGCTGATCGTCCAGGGTGTCGCTCCGGACCGATTCGCGCCGGGGGCCGCTGTGACGCGCGCCGAGTTCGCGGTACTGCTCGTGCGGGCGCTGGGCCTGTCGGCAGCGGCCGAATCGCCGCCCACATCCGATCGGCCATCTGGGGAGGACGCGGCCAGCTCGCCAAGCGGGCAGGTCGCGGGCTACCGCGATGTTGGAGCAACGGCGTGGTATGCGGACGCAGTGCGGGCTGCGGTCGAGGCTGGCTTAGTGAGCGGCTTCGAGGACGGCACCTTCCGACCGGCACAGACGATCACCCGCGAGCAGATGGCGGTGCTGCTCATGCGAGCGCTGGCCTATACCGGTGCGACTGTGAAGGCCGACAATGCGGCGCTCGAGCGCTTCGGCGATGCGGCAGACGTCGCGGCTTGGGCTCGCGAGGCTGTCGCCGCGGCACTCGGCCACGGCCTGATGCAGGGCGTGACGGAGACGGCTATCGGGCCGCAATCTCCGGCTACTCGAGCCGAGAGCGTGGTGATGCTGTATCGGCTGCTGAGGGAGGCAGGGTTCATCGACGGCGTTTGAGCGATCACGTAAGGCTGGTAGCGCGATCCGGAAATACCGTTGCTATGGGTGTTTCACGGTTTCGCATCTTCTATTAAGGCGAGGAGCGCTCCATTCTCGATTCGCGCATGGTCTGCGTAGGAGCGATTCTCATGCGGTGGCTGGCATTGCTTAACTGCAATAATACCTCTATTTATGCTCCAAAGCGCGTGAAATCGGGATTTTAATGCAAAAGTGCAGTTGTTTTTGAGAAAAGGCTGCAGTTAGGCGAATCCGGCCTGATTTAAGTGCACATTTGCATTTGTTTACTTGTTTTCACCTCGTTTCGCCGCAAATAAAGGTACTTTTGCAGTTAGAATGAAAAGTTGACACGGTTCAAGAACATGAGTGCATGTATTTCTATTAGGGAGCAATCTACTAGTTCCGAAAGCGGTGGCCACAGTCATGTATGCCGTCAAGCGCATCGTGATGTGCGACGGTGATGAGCACGGCCAAGCGCCTATCAAGCGCACATCCGCGCCCATCAGCACTGCACGGCCAAGCGCACATCCAGCCCATTATTTGTAGGCGTTCCTATTTTCTGCTTGACGGTATGGACTGGGAAATGGTAACATCTTCTTATTCCTAGTTAACACATTGGATTAATTAAATTAATGACTGTACCGGTCCACCGGAGGTCTCCTCAATGGCAGCTGCGCGCTGCTGTTCGGGAGGCCTTTTGCAATTGGGGGGACTGCGGCGCGCAGGCTCTCAAGGCGACACCGCGCCGCAGTCGCAAGGGCTCGGTTATGGGAGAGGGGCGAGAGAGATGAAGGTAACCTTGCGAAGACATGTACGCGGCGGCGTCCTCGCGGCGGCGTTGGTCGTGGCGCTCCTGGCGCTGGCCGCCTGTGGCAACGGAGCAGGCAATGGCGAAGCTGGAAGCAGCGGCGCTGGCGCCAACAAGGGCAATGGAGGCGGCACCGACAGCCAGACTGCTGCGGCAGAGGAAGCGAGCGGGGAGTCGCGCGATCTGACGATCCGCATCGGCTATCAGAAGTACGGCACCATCAACATCCTGAAGGCCGACGGCGGGCTCGACAAACGTCTGAAGGACGAACGCAACATTACCGTCGAATGGATCGAATTCCCCGGCGGTCCGCAGCTGCTGGAGGCGCTGAATGTGGGCAGTCTGGACATCGGCCATACGGGAGAAGCGCCGCCCATCTTCGCCCAGGCTGCAGGCGCGCCGCTTGTCTACCTCGCCCATGAGCCGGAGAGTCCCCGCAGCGAGGGGATCATCGTCCCCAAGGACTCGAATATCCAGAGCGTGGCGGATCTTAAGGGCAAGACGGTCGTGCTGAACAAGGGCTCCAATGTCCACTATCTGCTCGTGAAACAGCTGGAGAAAGCCGATGTCGCTTACGAGGATGTCGAGGTGAAATTTTTGCCTCCAGCAGATGCGCGCGCTGCGTTCGAGCGCGGCAGCGTCGATGCCTGGGTTATCTGGGACCCGTTCCTGGCGGCGGCAGAGACCTCGACGGAGGGCCGTGTCATTGCCGACGGCACCGGCGTTGTCGCCAACCATGAGTTCTATCTGGCGACGCGTGCCTTCGCCGAGCAGCACCCCGATCTGGTCGAGATCCTGCTCGAGGAAGCGGATCGGATCGATACCTGGTCCCAGGACAATACGCAGGAGCTGGCTGAGCTGCTGTCGCCGCAGCTGGGGATCGATGTGGCATCGCTTGTGCTGGCCGCCGAACGTCGAACGTACGGGGTGACGCCGATCACCGAGGAGCTCGTCGCGGCGCAGCAGTCGATCGCCGACACATTCCACGAGCTGGGGCTGATCCCGCAAGCGATCGATATACGCGAAGCGATACTGAAGTGACGGCAGCCTTCCTGGCGGCTGCCCCATATTACGATAAGCGAGGGTGAGTAGCATGAAGGTATTCTGGTTTATCCCGACGCATGGAGACGGACGCTACCTCGGCACGAGCCAAGGCGCGCGCGCCGTGGATGCGGAGTACATGCAGCAGATCGCGGCAGCGGCCGACCGACTCGGCTACGAGGGCGTGCTGATCCCGACGGGCACCTCCTGCGAGGACCCATGGATCGTGGCCTCTTCGCTGGTGCCTGTCACCAAGCGGCTGAATTTCCTCGTCGCTGTGCGGCCCGGGCTCATGTCGCCGACACTGGCGGCTCGTATGGCAGCGACGCTGGATCGCCTCTCGGGCGGGCGGCTGCTCATCAACGTCGTCGCCGGCGGCGATCCGGTGGAGCTGGCGGGTGACGGGCTGTTCCTGAGCCACACTGACCGCTACCGGCTGACGAGCGAGTTCCTCTCCGTCTGGCGCAGAGAGCTGTCGGGCGAGCGAGTAGATTTCGAGGGCGAGCATCTGCGGATCCAGGGCGGCCATGTGCTATATCCGTCGATCCAGCAGCCCTACCCGCCGCTCTGGTTCGGCGGGTCGTCCCCGGCGGCTCAGCAGGTCGCGGCCGAGCATGTCGATGTGTATCTGACCTGGGGCGAGCCGCCAGCGGCTGTGGCGGAGAAGATCGCCGCCCTGCGCGAGCAGGCTGGGGCACAGGGCCGCCAGCTGCGCTTCGGCATCCGCCTGCACGTGATCGTGCGCGAGACAGAGGAGGAGGCCTGGCAGGCTGCCGCCAAGCTGATCGAGCATGTGGACGAGGAGACGATCGCCGAGGCGCAGCGCATCTTTGCCCGGTTCGACTCGGTAGGTCAGCAGCGGATGGCGCGGCTGCATGGCGGCAGCCGCGACCAACTGGAGATCAGTCCCAATCTATGGGCCGGTATCGGACTGGTGCGGGGCGGCGCAGGGACGGCGCTCGTGGGCAGCCCCGAGATCGTAGCAGAGCGGATGCGGGAATATGAAGCGCTTGGGATCGAGACGTTTATCTTCTCCGGTTATCCGCATCTGGAGGAAGCCTACCGGGTAGCGGAGCTGTTGTTCCCGTTATTGGAGCTGCAGCGCGACGCGCTCCCGGGACCTTCCTCGATCAGCCCGTTCGGCGAGATCATCGCCAATACGGTCAGGCCCGCTCCGCGGGCTTCGGCGCACTGACGGGGGGCGAGGCAGATGAATAGAGGGTTGCGATTGTACGAGGCTATGCTGCCCTTCCTAATCCCGCTGCTGATCCTCGCCATATGGCAAGTGTCGACGAGCACAGGCCTGGTCTCGACCCGCACGTTGCCCTCGCTGCTCGATGTGGTGCGGGCTGGCGTCCGGCTGACGCTCGACGGCACGCTGCTGGAGGCCATCGGCGTCAGTACGATGCGTGCGGCGACGGGGATGCTGATCGGTGGAGGCATCGGCTTCGTCCTCGGGCTGCTGAACGGTGTGCTCGGCGTGGCGGATAAGCTGACCGACTCGACGCTCCAGATGCTGCGCAATATCCCGCATCTGGCGATGATTCCGCTCGTCATCGTCTGGTTCGGGATCGGCGAGACGGCCAAGATCTTCCTGGTCGCGCTGGGCGTCATGTTCCCGATCTATCTGAACACGCTGCACGGCATTCGTTCGGTCGATCCCGGTCTCATCGAGATGGGACGCGTATATGGCCTGAGTCGATGGCAGCTCTATCGCAGGGTGATCCTGCCGGGTGCGATGCCGTCGATCCTGGTCGGTCTGCGGTTCGCGCTCGGCATCATGTGGTTGACGCTGATCGTCTCCGAGACGATTGCCGCCGATCGGGGCATCGGCTATATGGCGATGAATGCGCGCGAGTTTTTCCAGCTTGACGTCGTCGTGTTCGCGATCCTGATCTACGCCCTGCTAGGCAAGCTGTCCGATATGATGGCCAAGTGGCTGGAGAGGAGATGGCTGAGATGGCATCCGCATTTCGCAAAACCGGCGTCGCCGCCGAAAGCCTGACGCCGGAATATCGCGTGGCTCCCGAACGTCTCGAGCGGCAGGAGGTTGCCGCCGATCTGACGATGAAGGACGGCTGGCCTAAAAGGCAGCCATCGTCTCAAACCAAACCCCTGGTGAGCGCTCCGGCAGTATCGGGCGGCGTGGCGCTGCGGCTGCGAGACGTGGGCAAGCGGTTCGGCGACAAGCGCGTGCTGAGCGAGCTGTCGCTGGATATCGAGCCCGGCGCCTTCGTCGCCATCGTCGGGCGCAGCGGCTGCGGCAAGAGCACGCTGCTGCGGCTGTTGTCCGGACTCGATGCGGCGAGCGAGGGCGAGCTGACGCGGGCGGGCGAGCCCGTGCGGGACATCGACGCCGATACGCGCTTTATGTTCCAGGACGCGCGCTTGCTGCCCTGGCAGACGGTGATCGACAATGTGAAGATCGGCCTCGCCGGCGTACCGTCGACTGAGGCCGATCGGCGAGCCCAGGCGGCACTGGAGCTGGTAGGCTTGGCCGATCGCGCCGGGGACTGGCCGTCGGTGCTATCGGGCGGCCAGCGCCAGCGGGTGGCGTTGGCCCGGGCGCTCGTCGGTCAGCCGCATCTGCTGTTGTTCGACGAGCCGCTCGGAGCGCTCGATGCGCTGACGCGCATCGAGATGCAGCAGCTGATCGAGTCGCTCTGGACCTCGCGCGGCTTCACGGCGGTGCTGGTCACACACGATGTCAGCGAGGCTGTGGCGCTGGCGGATCGCGTCATCCTGATCGAGGCTGGACGGATTGCGCTAGACATCCCGATCACGCTGGCCCGGCCCCGGGTCAAGGACAGCGGCTTTGCCCATTTCGAGCAATTGATCCTCAGCCGGGTGTTGCAGACCGATGTCGGGGCAGAGCGCAGTCGCGAGCGCTCGGATTTCGATATCTGATGGCGGATCAAGCTTATATGGCCAATCTGCAGGTGATCGAGGATATCTCCAAAGCTATGCTGCCGTCGTCCTAGAGCCTGGCCGCTCCATATGATACACTGATCCTAATCATGCGGCGTGGCTGCGGGTAACAGGAGGGTCAGAATGGTCTATGTAGCGCTATTGAGGGGCATCAATGTCGGAGGCAACAACAAGATCGAGATGAAGCGGCTGAAGCAGGTATTCCAGGAAGCGGGCATGGAGCAGGTCGTCACCTACATCAACTCGGGCAATATCGTGTTTGTCGACCGCAGTCGTACGGCACAGGCGCTATCCGTCTTGCTGGAGGAGGCGATCGCATCGGCCTTTGGTCTGCGCATCCGCGTGCTGATCCGCAGTCTGGAGGACTTCGAGGGACTGCTGCAGGAGCTGCCGTCGAGCTGGACCAACGATGAAGCGATGAAGAGCGAGGTGCTGTTCCTCTGGGACGAGATCGACGATGCCTCGACGCTCGAGCAGATCACATGGAAGCCGGAGTTCGAGGATGTCCGCTACGTCAAGGGCGCGATCCTCTATGCGATCAGCAGGAAGGATGCGACGCGCGGCTCGCTGACCAAGCTGGTCGGGACGAAGCTCTACAGCCAGATGACGATACGCAATGTGAACACGACTCGCAAGCTCCACACGCTGATGCGGCAAGCGGCCGCAGCGCTCGATTAGCCTGGGCAGGAGGTCGGCGTCTGTGACGACGGCTAGAGGTCGGCGTTCCAGGCACACGCATCGGCTTTTTCGAAAGGACGCATTGGCGTGCTGAGAGCGGGTGGAACGTTGGCTGGCGTGAGGTAGACAAGGGATACGATTAGGGCAGGCCATCGATGATGGCCTGTTTGTGATGTTCGGTGATCCCGGGTATTACTTAGTAACGCATCGTGTTATCTGGAGCTCGCACAACTCCCTCAGAGGTGCGAATAGGTACGAATCGAGCCGGCGAGCGGCGGTCATGGTCATGTACGGCTGGCGCTGCCGCTCCAGGGCGAGTCGATCCAGTCCGGCTCGCTCTCGATCCGGTCCATCGCGGCCTCGTGGTCGCCTGATTGCAGGTCGTCGATCAGCTCGATCAGGTCGCGGCGGTCTAGCAGCTTGACGCCGTTGACGCCCGCCAGGGTGACGCAGGCAGCGGTATACGGGGCAGAGGCGAGGACGATCGCCCGATCCGCCTCGTAGTAGCGCATCGACGCATAGATCTCCTGCACGGCAGAGAGTCCGACCCGCGCGCTCGGCTGGTAGCGCTTGGCTTGGAGCACATGACGATAGCCCTCGCGGCAGCGGAAGACGAGATCCGCGCCGAAGTCCTTGCTCTCCTGCGTCCGCATGACCTCCTCGTACCCCAGCTCCGTCAAGAACCGATGCAGGTACCGTTCGAAGTCCGCTCCCTCCATCGTATCGATATCCTGTATCTTGATCTGATAGGGGTCCAGACGTCTCAGGCGACGCCTTGCCAACGCTCTTCGCAGCAGGCGTACCGCCAGCCATAGGGCGAGCAAGGCGAACAGCCCGCCGAGCGCATAGGCGATGACGGGTGCGGCGGTCAGACTGTCGATGACGGCATTCATAGGGATCACGCTTCTTTCTTCATCGAACTTATGTTCCCTACTATAGCATAATTTCGACTGTTGCTGTAAGGAAAAAAACAACACAGGCTTGCCCGAATACTCGGACGAGCCTGTGCCAGATGTCATTATAGGATGATCAAGACCTTTTGCGCTTATGGCGTGGTCTCGGCGTCTGCTGGGTTTGCCAAGAGCTCTGTCAGGAAATCGAGCTGATGCTCCATCGCCACAGGGTCTTCATTATAGAGCACGTCAAAGTCGACTTCGTACACGTTGCCGTTTTTGACGGCATCCAGTCCCTGCCACAGCCCGCTTTGCTTCAGATCGGCAGCCAACTCGTCGCCATCGAAGGTCGTCAGGATGATATGGTCGCCAGCAAAGGAGGGCAGCTCCTCCATCGAAATAACGGTGCCTGCGTTGATGGCTTCGCCATTAATAATATCGCTCAGGACGCGTGCCTGCGGCGTCAAGCCTAGCGCCTTGTACAAGACGTATCCGCCCATGTTGATGTCGCCGTATACCCGCAGCTCCTTGCGCCAGACGGTAAAGACGGTGAATGTCTCATCTGGGCCGATCCGATCTGCAAGTCGGGCGCGGGCCGCTTCGGTCTTGGCCTCAAAGTTGGCTATCCATGCCTCAGCCTCCTGCTCCCGTCCGAGCAGATCGCCGAATACCTTCATCGTATTAAACGGATCTGGCTGCAGCTCGAGACCGACCGTAGGGGCGATCTTGTCAAATTGCTCGTAGTTCTCGTTGTCTCCGTAGAGGAGGATCAGATCCGGCTGCAGCTCCAGCACCTTCTCCAGATTAGGCGTGGCGCCGATATCCTCCGTGCCTTCCTGCTGGATGTAGGGATGATTGGTTAGTACATAGCTGGTAAGGCCGATCGGCTTGACCCCAAGCGCCACGAGCTCGCCGTAATACCAGTCCGAGACGACGCGCTGCGGTCTGACCGGGATCTCGCTTTCCCCTGAGACATGGGCATAGCTGCGGGTCGTTTCCTTCGTTTCCGCGCCTGAGGCCCCCTCCTGCTCGTTATCCGTTGTTGCATTGACCCCCTGTTCGGTCTGCTCCGTGTTGGCTGGCTCTGCTGTCTGGTCAGCCCCGCAGGCGCTGATCAGCAGCATCAGAGCGATGCAGGCTGCTCCTAGCCAATAGCCGTATGATGTACGAACCATGATGTCATCCTTCCTCGATAATATCGATAATGATTATCATCATCAATATAGCAGCGAAGGTATAAGGTGTCCATGTCAAAAAGGGAAGGGGCGGCTTGTTTTTTTGTGACCGGATCCGTCCATGTCCGCGTCAAGACGGAGCAGCTCCATCAGCTCCCCCAACTGAGCCTCGATCGCAGCCGGGCCATAGCCGTACCACTTGTTCATATCGACCGGGTAGGCGCGTCCTTGCTTCACGGAGGAGAGAGCTGACCAGAGCGGATCCTCCATCGTCCGTCGAGCGAGCTGCCGCCCGGAAGCACTGGCCTCGATCGCGACGATGAGATAGGTCGGATCGAGTAGCGTCAGCTCCGGCAGCGACACCTCCCGCCACTCCCCATCGTCTTGCCCATGGTTGGCAGCGTCGGGAGGCAGCATCCCAAGCGTATGGTAGAGCAGATCGGCCCCCATATAGCCTGAGTGGTAGAGGATGCGGAGTCCGGTACGAATATTCAGGATGCCGATCGTCGCCTTCGCCGATGGCCATCGCTTCAACTGCTCTCGCGCCTCCTCTGCCCGCTCGTCGAAGCGTGCAAGCCAGGCCTCGGCTTGGGGCAGGCGGCCTGTCAGCTCGGAGACGATGCGGAAATGCTCGCGCCAGCCGACGCCTTGCCACGGAATCTGCACGACAGGCGCGATCCGTCTCAGTCGGTCGAGATCGTCTCCTTCCTGCTCGGCATACAGGATCGCGTCGGGCGCAGCTTGCTGCAGCAGGTCATAGCGGGCGCTTCTCGGCCAGCTCCAATCGATGGCTCTGCACCCGTCCTGCTGGAGCAATTGAGGATAGCTTCGCGCGAGCCAGGCGTCGGCCATCGCTACCTTGGGCGCTATGCCCAGCGAGACCAGGTCCAGCGTGTAGGCATGATCAAGCGAAGCGAAGCTTTTGGCTTGACGAGTAAAGACGCTAGGCGCGAGGCCTGTGGCCTGCTTGAATTTTTTGCTAAGGTAAAACTCATCCTTGTAGCCTACCTCTTGGGCGATCTCGCTGAGCCTGCGTCCCGGCATGAGCAATAGCTCCTGGGCTCTGCGGATGCGCAGGCGATTGGTATATTCGTTGATGCTCTGACCGAAGGCTTGGCGGAACAACCCCGGCAGCGCCTTGCGACTGCGACCTGCAACAACGGCCAAGCGGTGCTTGTCCACTCTGGATGCATAATGACGCTCCAGATAAGCTCGTACCCGCTGTGCTGCATCGGCCTGCATCGCTTCATCAGCTCTCCGATGGCAATCGGCCAGCTGATGAAGCAGCTCGTAGAGCACTCGCGTACCGCCGAGCGGCTCGTACAGCTGTCTGCGCAACTTCAAGGCGAGCAGCTCCCTCGCAAGAGCTTGCAGCGATTCGGCGCCTGTGCTGATCCGCATCCTCGTGGGATGGCCTTGGACGACTGGCTCCGCTCGGCCTGGCACCAGCAGAGTCTGATAATAGATGTGGCATAGACGCAGCTCCTCATCGTGTGTGCAGGTCAGTTGGAAACGGGCATCTGGACCAAATTCGGCGGTCATGCCTGTTTCGAGTATGGTGGAGACGCCGCTGTGCTCCAGTCTGCCGCGTCCCCCCAGCACGATCAGCACGCTGGAGCAATCCCCGCTCGAGAGCTCCAAGGGCTGCTGCGGCAGCGCCAGAGGCGAGTCGACGTCTGCGATGGCATAGAGCGCCGCCGGCAGTCTCCCTGCTGGTAATACATACATTTCCGGTACCTCCCGTACATTGGTCGATGCCTTCATTATACCAGCAATCTCGGCCACACGTCCTTACACAGGCTCAGCGCTTACTGACTGCCCCGGAAGCGTCCGTACGAAGCGTTGTACTCCTCGATGATCTGCGCGCCGCCATTTGCCTTCCAGCGCTCGACCTCCTGTCGGAAGCCGTCGTCGTCCAGATTGCCGAGGATATAATGATAGGTCGCCTCTGTGACGATGCTCTTCAGCTCGAGTCCGATCTCGTCATCGCTGGGGGACGCCAGATTAAGCGTCGCGTCGCGCACGGTGAACCGGGTATTATCCTTGATAAGCCGCTCGGCGAGCTCGGTCAGCGGTCGATATTGTGCGATCGGCAGCAGATTGACATTGGTGCGCTCGCCGATCATCAGCGTATGGATCGCATTGACCTCCTGGATCCGCAGCGCCTCGGTCTCCGGCGTCAGGCTGACCTTGCCGTCCTCGATGACGTGATGCCGCCCCTCGAATCCGTAGCGCATCAGATTGCTGACATCGGCGTCCATGCTGCGGTCGAAGAAGCCAAGGATATCGAGCAGCTCCTCCTTGGTCTGGATCGCGCTCTTGGAGAAGAGGAACATCCCGCCGTAACCGGGCATCGCCCAGACGCGGTAGCCGGCCGGTCCGAGGATACGGTTGACGAGGGTGAACTCCGCCTCAGGATCGAGCTCCTGGGCCGCGTCGGCCAGCCGCTGGGCGTCGGCCATGCTGCCGATGTAGACGCCGGCTTGTCCCTGGACCAACATCGCTCGCTGATTCTGCTTGCTGGTGACGGCGAAGTCGCGATTGACCAGTCCCTCGTCGTACAGTCGCTTCATGAATTGCATCGTCTCCATGTACGCCGCCGTCTCGAACTCCGGGACGATCTGGTCATGGACAAGCCCCCAGTTGTTCGGCGCGCCGAAGTAGGAGCTGAGCGTCTTGAAGGCGCCATAGACGAGATCGTTGCGATCGGTGAGGCCGATCGTGTCGTGCACGCCGTTGCCGTCGGGGTCGTCGCGGGTGAAGGCGCGCAGCACCTCATACAGCTCTTCGAGCGTGCCTGGCGGCTCCAGCCCGAGTCGATCGAGCCAGTCCTTGCGGAGCAGGATGCCTTGCCTGGACTCGGGGCGTTCGGCGTAGAGGCCGTAGATCTTGTCATCGACGGCCGATTCCTCGAAGACGAGGGAGCTGAGCTTGCGCAGGTTGGGGAAGTCCCACAGGTAGGGACCGATCTCCCAGAACATGCCGAGCCGGATGGCATTTTTCATATACTGATATTCCAGGGAGTTGACGTAGGTCGCCTTCATGAAGGAGGCGCTGGCGATCGCCAGGCTGAGCTTGTCATTGTAGATTTCATTGGGCACCCAATGCAGATCCAGCTCCGTCGCCGTCAGTCGCTCCAGCTCCTCCACCAGCTCCGGGCTGGGCGGTTGGATGAGATGCAGCGGCAGCATGATGCTGAGCGGCGCCTTGGCCGGTGCGGGCGTCGCTGGCGGCGCGGCTGCGCCGGTGCAGGCAGTCAGGGCGAGGACGAGCAGGATCGCCAGGGCGCGCAGCAGAACGGCAGAGCGGTGTAAGCGTTTTAACAACAGTCGGTCCCAAGACTTGCGCATCCCGTTTAGCCCCCCGTAATCTTTACATTGAAGCAAGAATGTGTATGATTAGTGTAACATCCAGAGCGGACATGCATCAATCTGAATTACCAAATTATTGGATTTTTTTGGAGAGGGTGAACGGTTCCTATGCGGCATCTGAGCTTCCTCGCCCGACTGACCCTGTTCGGCTTCCTCCTGAGCGCGCTGCCGGTGCTGTTCATCGGCGTCATCTCATACGTCACCTCGACCCACGAGATCGAAAAGCATGTCGTCCGCTCCAAGATGCAGCTGCTGCGGCAGACCAACGCCAATGTGGAGCAGATCCTCTCGACGGTCAACCATACGCTCAATCAGCTGGTTAGCTCGACGGTTGTCAAGAAAGCGATTACAGACCCGTTGGACGTCGAGTCGTTCGTCACCTACAACGAGCTGCGCAATGAGCTGGGCAATCTGCAAGCGTTCGATACGAAGGTGCAAGACGTCATCCTCGTCAATGCGGAGCGCAACTGGATCGTCAAAAACTCCGGCCGCTACGCGCTCGACGACTATCCGTACGATCAGGAACTGATGAGCATGATGCGGATCCCTGACAGCACCTCGTGGGTGCTGAACCCGAGCGAATGGTTCCACGGCGAAGGGCTGTCGGTGCGGCCGGCGTGTCCGTACAATATCTCGCTGGTCAAAAAGCTGCCGCCCAACTCGCTGGAGAAGGCCGGCTTCGTCGCGGCCAATATCCCCGCATGCGCGCTGCAGGAGGTCATCCAGGTGGAGCTGGAGGAGGGGGGTTCGCAGCTGATGATCGTCGACGACCAGATGCGCCTGCTCCTGCACCCGGACCCCTCGCTGATCGGTCGACCGGTCGCCGAGAGCGGCTCCGTCACCGAGTCGCACCTGGAGGCAGCGGCCTCCGGCGACCAGCTCGGTCTGGAGGTGGATGGACGCGCTTATACGATGAGCTACTACCGCTCGGGGCTGAACGGCTGGTACTACATCTCCGTCGTCTCGATCGACAGCATCACGCAGGAAGCGGGCAAGATCGGCCGGTACACGCTCTACATCTGTCTGGGCTTGCTGCTGCTGTCGTTGGCGACCGCCTGGGCCGGCTCGCGCCGCATGTATTCGCCGATCGGCAAGCTGCTGACGCAGATCGCGCCGGGCGGACGCGGCGAGGGCGTCGACGAGCTGCAATACATCAGCGAGCATGTGCGCGAGCTGTTCAGCTCCAAGACGGCGCTCGAGCAGCAGGTGCGGCAGCAGCTCCCGCAGGTGCGTACGCTCTATCTGATCAAGGCGTATCAGGGACAGGTCAAACGCTCGACGCTCGAGCAGCGGCTGCGGCAGTACGGCTACGCCGAGCAGCTCGACGCCTGGCAGACGGCGGCTGTCATCACGCTGCAGATCGACTCGCTGGAGCAGACTCGCTACGACAAGGACGATGTGGAGCTGCTGCTGTATGCGATGGACAACATCCTTGGCGAGAGCGTGCCCCCGAAGCATCTGGCCGCCCCGGTCGTCATCGACATGACGGCGGTGGCGATGATCGGCCATACCGAGCGCGAGCCCGAGCTGTTCGCGACGTTCCTCTACGCTCTGACGGAGCGGCTGCAGCAGCGGATCGAGTCGTATCTCGGCCTGCAGGTGAGCATCGGCATCAGCCTGCCGTTCACGGAGCTGACCGGACTGCACAGCGCTTATCGGGAGGGGCTGGACGCGCTGCGGCAGCGGATCAAGCTGGGCGGCGGCGTCATCATCCAGTACAGCGACGTCAACTCGGGCCGACATCATCTGCAGACCGATTATCCGCGTCAGCGCGAGGCGGAGCTGCTGGACGCGATCAAGCTGGCGGAGCCGGAGCGGGCGGACGAACTGCTCGGACGCCTCATGGGGGCGATCTTCCAGGCGGAGATGTCGCCCCAGGAGTACGAGGTGCCGCTCAACCGGCTGCTCAACAATCTGCTGACGATGATGCAGGAGTCCGGCATCGCGATGCATCAGCTGCAAGCGTCCGGCTCGCTCTATGCCGAGCTGAGACGCCGTCAGACGGCGGGAGAGATCGAGGAGTGGTTCCGCGAGGCGGTCGTGCTGCCGCTCATCGCGATCTTCCGCGACCGCCAGGAGGAGCAGTATCACAACATCTCCGAGCAGATCATCGCCCTCATCCACGGTCATTACGATACTGATCTGACGCTGGAGCAATGCGCGGCGCAGCTGCACTACAATGCCAACTACCTGAGCAGCGTCTTCCGCAAGGAAACGGGTGTCTCGTTCAGCGAGTATCTGAGCAACTACCGATTCGCGATCGCCAAGAAGTGGCTGCTCGATACGGACATGCCGGTCAAGGAGATCGCCGCCCGGCTGCGTTACACCAATTCGCAAAATTTTATCCGTTCCTTCCGCAAGCAGGAGGGGATAACGCCCGGACAGTATCGGGACAACAGCCAGCGCCTTTGAGGCGCTGGCTGTTTTGTTGTGCGCATCGCCCCGTAACAGGGATAATCATCAGCTCAGGCGAGGGGCCTCGCAGGGCCGGGAACCGTTGCTGCGCCTGGGTTTATGAGGAGATGATTATAGCGGTAACGACCGCCGCGAGATAAGGTGGAAGCGCAACCAAATAATCGAGTGCAAGGAGGTCGTCTACATCCATGAATCCTACGACAAAGAAACGTATACGCATGATGGCGCTGTGCGTCGCTGTCATCATGACGGTCAGCCTGCTGGCGGCTTGCTCCAGCGGCAGCAACGGAGGAAGCGGCAAAAACGGAGGAAGCGGCAGCGCGAACACGCCGGCAAGCGAAGCGGGGGGCAATAACGAAGGGGCGGAGCAACCGCCGTTCGAGATTACGATGATGGTCACGCAGCATACGGCGGAGGTGCCGAGCAACATCATCCCCGAGCGGATCGAAGCGAAGACCAACACGAAGATCAAGTTCCAGTGGGTGCCGGACGGCAGCTATGAAGAGAAGCTGAACGCCTCGTTTGCGACCGGCTCGCTGCCGATGGTCGTCTACGCCAAGAACACGGACTTCGCCAAGGATGCGATCCGCGCCGACCAGTTTTGGGAGATCGGTCCGCTGCTGGCCCAGTATGACAACCTGAGCAAGCTGAATCCCGACGTGCTGCGCAACACCGCCGTCGACGGCAAGATCTACACCTTGTACCTGGAGCGTCCGCTCTCTCGTCAGGGCGTCATCTACCGCAAGGACTGGGCCGACAACCTTGGTCTGGAGGCGCCGCAGACGACCGACGATCTGAAGGAGATGATCCGGGCTTTCACCGAGGATGATCCCGACGGCAACGGCCAGCCGGATACGATCGGTCTGACCGACCGCAGCGATCTGATCTACGGCGCCTTCAAGACGGTCAGCTCGTACTTCGGAACCCCGAACTACTGGTCGGTCGACGACAGCGGCAATTTCCAGCCGGAATTCATGCATGAGGCATACATGGATACGCTGAATTTCTTCCGGGATATCCATAGCAAGGGCTACATGAACCAAGACTTCCCGGTGACGAGCAAGACCGACCAGATCGATCTGCTGGTCAATGGCAAGGCAGGCGTCTATATCGGCTCGCTGCCGGATGTGCTGACGCTCTCCAACCAGTTGGCGGATATGAATCCGGACGCTGAGCTGACGGTAGCGAACGGCATCGAAGGGCCGCGCGGCAAGGGCATCTGGGCGATCCCCGGCTATGGCTCCGTCGTCCTGTTCCCGAAGTCGGCGGTCAAGACGGAGGACGAGCTGCACCGTATCCTCGCCTTCTATGATGAACTGATGAGCGCCGAGAGCGCCAACCTGCTCAACTGGGGCATCGAGGGCGAGCATTATGAGATCAAGGACGGTCTGGCCAACAAGACGGTCGACCAGGTCACTGATAATACGCACGTCAAGCCGCATAACGCCTGGGCTGTCGGCGGACCGGAGACGATCGACGGCATGCTGAAGGGGTACTTCGAGCTGCCGGCGCGGGCGCTCGCCGAGGAGCTGGTCGAGGCCAACAACGACATGCTCATCCATGATCCGTCCGCACCGCTGGACTCGCCGACCTACATCGAGCGGGGCAGCGCGCTGCAGCAGATCATCACCGATGCGACGTATCAGTACGTGCTCGCCAACATCGATCAGGCTGGCTTCGAGAAGGCGATCGAGCGCTGGCGCGTCGAAGGCGGCGATCAGATGATCCAGGAGTATAGCGAGGCTTACCAGGCGATCCAGTAACGGATGCGCGAGGCCAAGGACGAGGAAGGGCGCAACGAATTAACTGCGTCCTTCGCTCCGACTCGCCATCCACCGACATGACAAGCCCGCCAGGCGGGCACAGAAAGGAAGACTGGCTATGAATCCATCCCCATCCGCCACCCGTCCCGGGACACCGGCCCCAGACCCGCGTTCCGGGGCGTCCGGCCTCGTCATCTCGCACAAAGGCGAGCGGTTCAGACGGATCATCAAGAACCGTTATTTGTATCTCATGATTTTGCCGGGCGCGCTCTTTTTCTTGTTGTTCAAATATTTGCCGATGTGGGGGCTCGTCATCTCCTTCCAGGATTACAAGCCGTACCTCGGCGTTTCCGGCAGCGAGTGGGTCGGGCTCAAGCATTTCGAGCGTTTGTTCACGGAACCGACCTTTTGGATGATCTTCCGCAACACGATTGTCTTGTTCGCGTACAATCTGTTCTTTTTCTTCCCAATCCCGATCCTCCTTGCCCTGATGTTGAATGAAGTGCGTCTGCTGATGTTCAAGCGCATCGTCCAGACGATTGTATATATACCGCACTTTATGTCGTGGGTCATCATCGTCTCGATCTCCTTTGTCATGCTGACGCTCGATGGCGGCATCATCAACGAGCTGCTGGCGTTCTTCGGCTTCGGCAAGATCAACTTCCTGCTCAGCAGCGACTGGTTCAGGCCCATGTATATCCTCCAGGTCATCTGGCGCGAGGCAGGCTGGGGGACGATCGTCTATCTGGCGGCGATCGCCGCCGTCGACCCGCAGCAGTACGAGGCCGCCCGCATGGACGGCGCCACCCGGCTCCGCCAGATCTGGCATGTCACGTTGCCAGCGATCCGCAGCGTCATCATCATCCTGCTCATCCTGAAGATCGGCGATGTGCTGGAGCTTGGCTTCGAGCATGTGTATCTGCTGCTGAACTCGATGAATCGCGAGGTCGCGGAGATCTTCGATACGTACGTCTATACCGCCGGACTGCGCAACGGACAGTTCAGCTACAGTACCGCCGTCGGCTTCTTCAAGTCGTTCGTCGGGCTGATCATGATCATGTTCGCGAACTGGCTGGCCAAAAAATTCGGCGAGGAGGGCATCTACTGATGACATGCCCGCACAACGCAAAGGAGGCAACCCCGCATGGTTGAAGACAAAAGCTGGGGCAACCGGCTGTTCAACGGCATCAATATGCTGCTGCTGGCGATCATCGCGCTGGTGACGCTGCTGCCGTTTATCCACGTGCTGGCCGGCTCGCTGACGACGGCGGCGGAGATGTCCGCCAAGCGGTTCATCCTGTTCCCGACGACGATCAGCTTCGATGCGTACGCCTATATATTCTCGACCAATACGATCCTGCGGGCGATGGCGATCTCGGTCGGCGTCACCCTGGGAGGCACGCTGATCAGCATGTTCCTCTCCAGCCTGATGGCATACGGTCTGTCGCGTCGCGATCTCGACGGCCGCCGCGTCATCATGTTCATGGTCGTCTTTACGATGCTGTTCAACGGCGGCATGATCCCGACCTTCCTCGTCGTCCGGGAGCTGGGGCTGATCGACAGCTATATGGCGCTTATCTTGCCGACGGCGATCAACGCCTTCAACCTGATCATCCTTCGCAGCTTCTTCCAGAACCTGCCCGAGGGTCTGGAGGAGTCGGCGAAGATCGACGGGTGCAACGACTTCGGCATCCTGTTCCGCATCGTGCTGCCGCTGTCGCTGCCGGCGCTGGCGACGATCTCGCTGTTCTATGCGGTCACCTACTGGAACACGTATATGGGGGCGATCCTGTATCTGAACGATTCGCTCAAGTATCCGATGCAGGTGGTGCTGCGGCAGATCGTCATCCTCGCCACCGGCATGAGTAACGAGTCCGGGGCGTTTGACGCCGACTACGTCGCCCCGCCGGAGCAGACGATCAAGATGGCCGTCATCGTCGTTGCGACCGTGCCGATCCTGCTCGTGTATCCGTTCCTGCAGAAGTATTTTGCCAAGGGGGCGCTGCTTGGGTCGATCAAAGGGTAGGGCATCCTCGCGCTGGCAGGCGAGCTGCGGCACACTATTACGCCCTCAGACGCCGATGACTGGGACTATTTTCCTTGTGCGGATAGGGCAGCTTCATTGCGCGGTCCAATTTGCTTCCCCCGGCCTATTGCTTGCTATCCGATATGTGCGTAAGCTATACACGACCAAAAATCGGAAAACGCGAGCAAAGGGGAGATGTCAGATGTCGGTAGTAAAGCCAGCGCTCCACTGGTCAAAAACAGGGCTCAGTGCGGTGGTGTTGTTCCTGCTCTTGGTGGTGCCCTCAGCCGTAGCGGCAGAAGAGAAAATTCAGGTCTATGTTGATCGCCAACCGGTCGTCTTCGCGATTCAGCCCAAGCTGCAAAACGGATCGACGGTGGTTCAACTGCGGCCGTTGTTCGAGGCGCTGGGCATCAAATTGGATTGGAATGCATCGACGAAGACGGTAAGGGGCAGTAAAGGCGAGCACAGCTTCTCGCTGGTGATCGATAGCGCCAGCGCCACGGTGAACGGCCAGCGCGTGACGCTGGACAGTCCCGGAAGAATCGCAGGCAGTCATACGCTGGTGCCGCTGCGGTTCGTCGGGGAGGCGACAGGCGCGGCAGTGGGCTGGAACGCCGAGCAGCGCACGATCAGCATTTACAGCCCCGAATACCAGAGCGCTCTGGGGTTGACCAAGGAAGAGGCGCAGCGTCAGGTCAATCAAGGTATTAGCCCCCCGGCGGCGTCCGCCAAGGGACTAAGCGGATTGTACGCTAGCCATTCGCTTGACCTGCTCGGCAGCCGGAGCTGCGGCGGGGTGTGCTGGGACACGTTCTTCTTCGTGGATGACCGCCATGTCATCCAGGAGTTGCCAGAGACCGGCGTTGACCGGCTCGACTGCGCCAAGGACGGCTGCCTCACTTATGAAGTCAAGGGAGGCAAGCTGACTCTGAGCAATGGCAATTCCTATACGCTGGAGATCAAGCCGGGCGGCGATGTCGTCATCGATGGCGATGCCTACACCCGACATGCTCCATTGGAACGCAAGGTGTTGGATGGCAAGTATGAGGCGAGCGGCTACACGAGCGCACCAGGCGGTACGGGAGTGGCGCGGGTAAGTACGTATGTATTCCGTCCAGACGGGACCTTTACCGATAGCAATTGGACCGGAGTTACGGCGGATGGCTCCGAGGACGGCGGGTCTGGCACAGGGGTATCGTCGACGATCACGTCGGGCTCGGAAGCATCGGGAACGTATACGGTTCAAGGCTATACGATCTTGTTCCGGTACAAAGACGGTTCGTCGGCGTCTCGGATGTTCTTCATGCCCGATAAGGACGACGGCATGCTGCGGATCGGGAGCGGCGATTATCTGCGTAAGAAGGCGATCCCGCCGTATCAGAACCTGCTTGTCGATCAAGGGCTGGCCTATAAGGAAGTGCTGAAGGAACGAACTCCGGACTTCAAGGAGACCCATAACGGGATCGAGCTGGGTCTGATCGGTTATCAGTGGGCCCAGGTGGACGTCAAGGCGGAGCACCGGAAGAGCTTCACCGGCTTCGGCGACAAGGGCATCATCGAGCTGACCGCCAAGTATAGCGTGAAGAATAATTCGAGTCAATCTATTAATGTGAATACCATCAAAATCGTCCTGCGCTCCGAGGCGTTGTCGGGGAGCGTGCCAGAAATGACCGACATGCGCACGTCTGTCAAGGATGAGTTGAAGCCGGGCGAGCGCATCGAGCGATTGGCGGTGGTACTGCTGCCAGCTGATCGATTTCAGCAGTTAGGCAGCATGGAGCTGTCCTTTGGGAACGTGGCGACGATGGACGGTCGTGATCTGTACGGAGGCGAGTGGCTGGGCTTTAGTATCTTCGATTAGGAAGTCTGAATAGCAGCCCCTCCCGTCCCCGACTCGAGACCAGGTCCGCTACAGCCTCTGGTCGGTGGCGATGCAGTGCCCGCTGGTGTACAATGAGGCTCATACAACAGCGGGAATCGCTGCAGGAAGAGGGCGGACAACGAAATGAAGAAGACGAACCGAACCTTAAGCGTGCTCGTGGCAGCTACCGTGCTGGCTACGGCGCTGACTGGTTGCGGCTGGCTGGATAAGATGCCGGAGAAGCTGGAGCTCTCGATGATCGGCGAAGGCTCGGGATCGGGCGAGCTGGTCAGTACGGGCAGCGGCACCTATGCTGCAGAGGACGTGAATGCCATCGAGGTGAAGGGCGAGGCGCTGGCGATCTATGTGACGCGCAGCGACAGCGGCCAGGCCGAGGTGGAGCTGCTGATGGATCGGCAGATCCATAACAAGGTGAAGTTCAAGTCGGAGCTGAAGTCGGGCACGCTGCAGCTCGATGTCAAGGAGAATAGCCGTACCATCGGCGACGACCAGCGCGGCGAGCGGCGGCTGAACATCGCCCTGCCGGAGAAGGTCTATGACCGGTTGCGCGTAACGAATGCCTTCGGACGCATCGAGGTGCAGGAGATCGCCGCGATGCGCGTCGAGGTCAAGCTGGATGCGGGGCAGATCGCCCTGGATCGGGTGACGGGCCAGATCGACGCGCGGACGGAAGCCGGAGAGATCGTCATGCAGGGCCTCGACCTGAAGGACGACGTTACCGCCAAGACGAGCGTCGGCAAGGTAACGGTCGGCCTGATCGAGCCGCCGGCGACAGCCCGGGTATCGCTGAGCAGCGAGCTGGGCTCCGTACGCTCGGAGCTGGAAGGGCTGGACATCCAGGAGCAGTCGGGTCGCAAGCTGGTCGGCGCCATCGGCAGTGGCGGTCCCAAGCTGACGCTGCAGTCTGAGGTTGGCGAGGTCGAGCTCAAGCTCGAGCGGTAATAGGTCAGGCGCGAGGCAGGCCCGGAGGACGACTCCGGGCCTGCCTGTCCTGGTTATGGGCCTGAGTTCGGCAAAGGGGCTGCCCGTACCGTCTGGCGAATCTGCTGCGACAGCTATGAGACGAAGCGTGAGACGCGAGGCGCTGCTTCCTGTATAATAGGAGTGGCAGACTGCATGGGCATAACCAAGCAGGCCTAATACCGACAGAAGGAGTCTGGGTATGAAAGCCATCCTGATCGACGATGAGCGTCTGGCTCTGGAATACTTGACGAAACAACTGACGGGCATTAAGCAAGTGAATATAGAGGTGCTGGGCGGCTACAACGACCCGTTGGAGGGAAAAGCGGCGATTATGGAGCAACCGCCGGATATCGTGTTTCTGGATATTCATCTGCCCGAGATCAGCGGACTGGAGCTGGCGGAGCAACTGCTCGAGCTGCGGCCGCAGCTTCATATCGTCTTCGTCACCGCTTACGACGAGTACGCCGTCCAAGCTTTTGAACTCAATGCAATCGACTATGTGGTCAAGCCGTTCAGTCGCGACCGACTGACCAAAACCTTGCTCCGAATCGAGCAGCGCGCCCAGGAGTCGCTTTTGCCTGCCGCTCCGTCCAATCGGCCGCTCGGGATCCGTTTGTTCCGACAGCTGATGGTGGAGACGGGCGGCGTCGAGACGCCGGCAATTACGTGGCGCACCTCGCGGGCCCAGGAGTTGTTCCTCTATATGCTCCATCATCGCGGCCGATTGGTGCGCAAGGACGAGCTGGCGCAGCTGCTGTGGCCGGACTTTGACTTGAAGCGGGCTTACCCGCAGCTATATACGACGGTGTATCATATCCGCAAGGCGCTGGAGCCGCATGGCGATCATCTGCGCCTCGTCAGCGCCTCGGACGGCTATCGTCTCGAGCTGGATCGGGTGGAGCTGGACATCGAGCGTTGGGAGCGGCAGCTGCGGGAGCTCCCTCCGCTGTCGGCGGATACGCAAGCGCGGTATGCCCAGCTCATCGAGGCGTACGAGGGCGATTATCTGGAGGATCACGACTACTGGTGGGCCGAGGGCGAGCGTCATCGTCTCAGCGTGCGCTGGCTGGAGCTGGGTCTGCGGCTGGCTCGCTGGTACGCCGATCACGACTCCACCGACAAGGCGCTGACGCTATATCATCAGCTGAGCGAGCGGCAGCCTCAGGAGGAGGAGCTGCATCTGGGGCTGATGCAGCTCTATGCCGCTGCGGGCAACCGGATCGCAGTGGAGCGACAGTACCGGCTGCTCTGCCAGCTGCTGGAGGAGGAGCTGGGCGAGCCGCCCGATCCTCGCACCCGGGGCTGGTACGAGGGCTGGCGCGCGCGTTAATCGGCGAGTTGTGGAGATTCTGTAGAGCGGCGTCGACTACGATAGCTTCTGGAGAGTGATGATTCATTCCGAGGAGGCGCCGCGCAGGATGAGAGTATTGATCGTAGATGATGAATGGCTGGCATTGCAGGGATTGGAAAAGCATCTCCGCAAGATTGGGGGAGTGGAGATCATCGGCATGTACCAGAATCCGGAGGAAGCGTACCGGGTCGCGCTGCGGGAGCGGCCGGATCTGCTGTTCCTCGATATCGACATGCCGGAGCTGAACGGTCTGGCCTTTGCCGAGCGGATGAATCTGGTGGCTCCCAGGACGCAGATTATCTTCGTCACGGCGCATAGCCGTCACGCAATCGCGGCGTTCGAGCAGGAGACGCTGGATTATCTGCTGAAGCCGCTCCGCGCAGTCAGGCTGGAGCAATCGCTGCAGCGTGCGGCGGCCAAGATGGAGCTGCGAGCCGCCAGAGACGAGAGCAATCCGAGGATTCGACTGCTGGGCGGCATGGAGCTGGTCGACGACGAAGGGGCGCCGATGCAGCCGATGTGGCGGACGCAGAAGACCAAGGAGCTGTGCGCTTATCTGTTCCATGTCGATGGACGGCTGGTGCGCAAGGAGGTGCTCGCCCAGCTGCTGTGGGACGACTCCGAGGAGGAGCGGGCGTATGCCAGGCTGTATACGACGGTTTACCAGCTGCGCCGGGCGCTGGCAGGCTGCGAGGCGCCTCAGGTGCTGAGCGCCGACGAGGGCTATTGGATTCCGAGCGAGACCTTCTCCACCGATGTGGAGCGTTGGGAGCGCGGCGTAGCCCAAGCGCCCGAGCTGACGCGCGCTACGCTGCATCAGCATCTGGAGCTGATCGCGAGGTTTACCGGCGATTATTTGGAGGGACTCGATTATCCATGGGCGGCCTCGCGTCGTCAGCAGCTGCGGATGATCTGGTATTATCATGCGATGCGGGTGGCCCGGTTTTTGAGAGCCGAGGGGATGGTCTTCGAGGCCAGGACGCTCGGAGAGCAAATCCGGGAGCGGTGCCCGCTGGAGCCGGAGTGCGATAGCCTGTTGCTGGAGATTGGGGCGGTCTGATGTCAGAGGCCGCCTTTTTGTGCTTGAGGCGGGATTGACAGCGATAGTCGTGCGGGTGTTTAATAGAGATACACCGACCGACCGCCAGTCTAGTAAGGGAGGTATACGATGCGTACGATCAAAGCGCCGGAGGAACGACGCCAGGAAATATTGGATCGAGCAGAAGATCTGTTCACCGCCAAGGGCTACGGGAAAACGACGATTATCGATATTTTGGAGGCTGTTGGGATTGCCAAGGGCACCTTTTATTACTACTTCAAGTCGAAGGAAGAAGTGATGGATGCGATCATCATGCGGATCGTCGAAGCCGATGCGGCCGCAGCGCGCCGGATCGCGGCTGATCCGGGCATCCCGGTGCTCGGCAAGCTGCTGCAGATCCTGATGGCCCAGTCGGCTGCCAGCGGCAGCAACAAGGAGCGGATGATCGAGCAGTTCCACCAGCTCGAGAATGCCGAGATGCATCAAAAAAGTCTCGTCCAGTCGATCCTGCATCTCGGACCGGTACTAGGCGACGTAGCCGAGCAGGGCGTGCGTGAAGGCTTGTTCCGCACCGAGTACCCTCGCGAGACGGTCGAGCTGCTGCTGGCCTCCGCGCAGGTCATCTTCGATGAAGGACTGTTCCGGTGGCAGCCGGAGGAGGCGCAGCGGCGCGCCGCAGCATTTGTACGAATGATCGAGCACGCGCTCGTCGCCGAGCGGGGCAGCTTCGACTTCATGCTTGAGCGGTTAGCAGGCTCGTCCGAGGAGACAGACGGCTAGGGTGTGTTTGCATACTCGGAAGGCAGCCTAAGATGCCCCTGAGCGGGTTTGCAAACACGCCCTAGCGTGCCAGCCGGTTCAACCCAGGTTAGGATCGTCTACGGGCAGTACGGAGCATAAGCGCATGCCGTGCTGTCCGGGCGTTTCGTTTTGAGTCATATAGACTGACGGTCGGTCTATAAACTTGTCCGATTCAACACCCTCACAGAAAGAAGGAAATTATATGGAACCGATTCGACCGCGCTTCTCCAGCTCCTTCGTCCTGCTCATCGCCGGACAGATCATCTCGGTGCTGGGCACGGCGCTTATCCGATTCGTGTTGTCGCTCTATGTCCTCGACCTGACGGGCCGAGCCGATCTGTTCGCGCTTATGCTGGCGCTCGCTCATCTGCCTCTGCTGCTATCGCCGGTAGGAGGTGCTCTCGCGGATCGGATGGATCGCCGGCGGCTGATGATTCTGCTAGACCTTACCGGGAGCGTCATTGTCTTGGGGCTGCTGCTGGCAATGGCGGCGGGAGAGCCGCCAGTTGCGCTCATTGGTGGACTTATGCTGCTGCTGGCAGCCGTCAGCGCCATCTATTCGCCAACCGTGCTGGCGAGCATTCCCCAGTTGGTGGCAGAGGATCGCCTGGAACAGGCCAACGGCATGGTCAGCGGTGTGCAAGCTTTGTCTGCTGTAGCGGCGCCCCTTGCTGGCGGTGTCCTTTATAGCTTGGTTGGGGCACCGGTACTAGCAGGGGCCAGTGCCGTCGCACTTCTGCTCTCCGGTATCCTGCTGTTGTTCATTCGCATTCCTCGCGTGCGAAGCGGCGGCCCGGTCCCATCCGTGGCTCAAGATCTCAAGGACGGCTTTGCCTATGTCTCGCGCCAGGGTCTGATCCGCAAGGCGGTCCTTCTGGCAGCGCTGTTGAATTTCATTCTGACGCCGTTTTTTCTGGTTGGCGCTCCTTACATTCTCCGGGTCGTCATGGAGAGTAGTGATATGCGCTATGGCATGGGGATCGGCCTCATTCAGGCCGCGGTCCTCGTGGGCGCGCTGTCGGTTGGCAAGCTTGCCAAACATTTTGCCGTACCGGTATTGTATCGCTGGCTCTACGTGATTGTAGTCCTGCTGGCGTCGCTAGGGCTGTCACTCGCCCCTCTTGGTCTGCCGCCGGGATATGAGGGGACTTATCTATTGTTCCTGGCGTGCGCGATGCCGGTTGCCGGGTTGATGACCATGATTTCGATCGCTGTCATTAGCCGGGTACAAAAGGAAACGCCGTCGTTCCATCTGGGCAAAGTCCTGGCCATCATTACCATGGTTTCTCAATGTGCAGCCCCCCTCGGACAACTGGTGTACGGACTGTTGATCAGAAGTGCGGGCAGCCGGGTTTATCTGGTGGTGCTGACGGTCAGCGCCGCCATGGCGCTACTGGCCGGAGGGGCTCGACGATTGCTGCATAACGAAGGGGAGCGTGTAGATAGTCATCCGCGGCACTAGCGGCTGCAGCCGCTCTGATGGTCGCTGAGTTAAGCAGCTCGGTGTCCCGGGTTTTCGAGGCTGCGGCGGTGCCGCATGTGGTGCAGATGCATGCAGGGCAGATCGACCAGGCGGCCATCGACGAATTCTCCGCTGACCAATCGTCCGTCGTTCTTCAAGCTCCAAGAGGGAGATTTCGTTCGCATCATCACGGAGCAGGGAGAGATGACTTGGCGAATTGCCGCTTTTGTCCGGGATATTCAGATGAACCCCGCGTTAGTCAGCTCCAAGCGGTTTGTCCTACATGAGGAGGACTGGACGGCACTGGCTAGTCAAATTGAGGCAAGGGAATACCTTATCACGTTCTGGCTGACGGATGCCTCACTGGCGGGCGGGCGCGCGTGGCAAGTCATCGATCCGGCAGGGGAGACACAAACGATCTACGTCGAGCAAGGCGATTTCCGGGTCTTCCCTATCCAATATGCAAGCGGGGGAACGCCAGAGCAGGCGGACCAGCTAACCCTCCCCAATCTGCTAGCCATCAGTCGGGGCAAACAGGTAGGAGACCGGGTGGTGACGGTATTAGGCGGCGTGGGGCGGGAGCTGACCGTGAGCGGTATTTATCAGGGTATCACCAGACCGCCAAGGCGCTCATCGCCGCGTCGCCGGAAGACCGCCTCTGAGTGACAGCAGCTATTGATCTGGCGGAGGGAACGAACCTGGAGCAAAAACGGCAGGCCTATGCCGAGGCATTCCCTGAGGCGCGCGTTACAGATAACGGCCCCCTCGCCTCGGCGAGGGGGCTTACCTTACACGCTAGCACACCTTTCTTCCTCTATTTGCCGGGCACCCCGCAAATCACCCGCTCCACTAACTCCCTCAGCCCTCGCAACGGATATTTCAGAAACTGTAGAGGTCCAAGTTTTATCATGGTGGGTGACCAATTCAGTCAGAATCGCTTTATTATCCTCTGAAAAGAAAGGTTGAAGAGAACCCCGTGCGAAAATATGCAAAAATCTTATTTATGTGCTTGCTCGTTGTTGCCTTGCAGGTCAGTTCCATTTCAAACGTATTATTTACATACGCTGCAGGGACTGGCAATGATGTGACGAGTGAAGTCGCTTCACAATTCATAACAGGTGTAGATATTAGAGAAAAGACGGGCTCCATGCCGGGTACTACCCTTGTTGGTACACCTGATTTAGAGAAAGATACTGAATTTATGTTGTACTATGAGTTTACCGTGCCGAATGTACATACGATCGCCGAGGAAGACTACATTATCTTCGATGTTCCTGCAGCGATTAAATTACCGCAACTTCCAGCAGGTCAAGAATTACAGATAACCACCCTGGATATCCCAGATGAAAACACATCTGTGGCTACAGCTTATTTGTTGGCTGACAACAAGATCAAGCTTGTTTTTTCGAACAGCGTTGAGACGCTATCTAATGTAGGTGGCGCGTTTTTCTTAGCGGGTAATTTTGACGAAGATCACATTAATGACGATGGTACAGCGACGGATATTTCGTTTGGTATTCCAAACCAAACCGTAACGCTCACTTTCAAAGAAGCTCCGCTACCTGAGCCGGACCCCGTTACTGTACAAAAGGATGGCGCGATCACGAGCGGAACAGACATTGAGTGGACAATTACGGTCAACAAAGAGAATGTCGCTGTGAACAATGCCGTGCTCGTGGATGAGATTCCAGCTAGTCAAACTCTAGATCAGTCATCGATCAGAATTAATGGTGTGGCACCTACTGATGGTGTAACCGTGATTGACAATAACTTGTCGATTGCATTGGGTGACATTACAACCCAGCAAGAAATCACCTTTGTTACGTCATTAAAGGAATCGGCCTTGCTTGCGGCGCTGGAAGCTGGAGATACGTCCATTGCTGTAACGAATTCCGCTTCCCTTGAGCATGACGATGACCAGACCACGAATGTGGATAGCCCGAAAACGGTCACCATTCCACTCAATATTTTGAGCAAGTCAGGAAACTATGATCCTACAACAACATCAAGCAACACAAAGAATATTTCATGGACGATAGTTGTCAATGAAGACGAGTTAGAATTTGACAATGCTCTTATTCAGGATACACTTCCATCTGGATTAACCTATATTACTGGAACAGCAACTGTAAATGGTGCTAGTGTTACTCCGGGTGTAAACGGGCCTGAGCTTACTTTCAACCTGGGTAATATTACGACCGAAGTTACGATTACGTACGAAACGGAGATTGACTTCACTCGCTTTGAAACCAATGGCTCCTATACGTTCAGAAACGAAGCGATCCTGACCTGGGAGGGTCTGACTGGAACCGGAGTAGTAAAAGAGGCTTCAGTAGGCGTTGGAAGTAACTTATTCACCAAGTCGGGTGCGGGGTATAACCGGGCGAATGGTGTCATTTCGTGGTCCATTTCGATTAATAATGACAATATTAACTTGGATGCACCAACAATTACGGATGTAATTCCAAGCACGCAAGAGTATATTGAAGGGTCTGCTCGAATTGTGGACCATCAAGGCAATGCTTATGCTGGCGGTGCATTCGACTATGATACTGCAACCAGAACACTTACCTATGAGTTTAGTTCTGCTATTAATTCCAGGTACACCATTACGTTTGACACAAAGCCAGCTTCGACACAAGACATCACGGCTAATGCCAGCGGCAGCTTCTCAAATACAGCTGCGTTCTCGAGTGGGACAATTACCCGTACGAGCACAGGCACGCAGAACTATACAAGCAATGTGTTGAAAAAAGATGCCGAAGGCTATGATCTAAATGTAGCTGAACGTACGATTACTTGGAAGCTGACTGTTAATGAAAATGGGGCAACGACCCCAAGTGCAGCGAAAGCAGGGACCGATGCTAGTCTGTACAATGCGATTGTACTTCCCAACGTAAGCATTGTCGATGCGATTCCTGACGGACTAACTTTCCTGCCTGACAGCGTCAGCGTTCTTAATCTTAGCGGGAATCCAGTTACCAATCTGGTAACCGTTAGTGAAAGTGGGACAGGTGTCGTCACCTTCGATTTTAATGCAAGTATTACAGAGCAATATACGATTGAATTCAAAACAGCCATTACGGATCTGTCCAAGTTTACGTCACAAAATAACACGTTAAATAATGGAAATTTTAATGTGACGAATGAAGCAACATTAACCCATGATTCCACGACAAGATCCAATACCGATCCGGCAACGCAAACCATTAGGAATCATATTGTAAGTAAAAAAGGTATTCCGACTGCTTTCGGTAACAAGTATGTGGATTGGGTTGTCTATCTGAACTCCAATGCCGTCAATCTGAATCAACTGCTGGATGTCGATAGCTTCTGGTTGATCGATAACCTGCAAGCAGGCCTAGAGCTAGACACAACCAGTGTGGAACTCATCGCATATAGTGGAGCCATTATTGTACCTGACAGTATTCCAGCGGACGGAAATGACGGGTTGGGTGCAGGTACATCCATACCACTGGATGGTTCGCATATTGTCTATGACGCGACGACGAGAGAATTCAGATTCAACTTTCCGACCGAGACGATTGATAAAGCGTACAAGCTGTCGTTCCGTACGTATGTAACAGAGACGGTTACCCCGGGTTCCAGCTTCACAAACAGCATTAATCTGTTTGGTTCGAAAGACGATGTGGCCGTTCCCATTGATGGAGCGTACCAGTCCAGTGATGGGCGTACAGTCACCTTCTTGGAAGCTGGTAGCATGGGATACGGTAATCTCGGTCAATTTATCGTTCATAAAGTAGATGTAGATGATACCAACGTTAAATTATCCGGTGCAACCTTTGCCTTATATGATCAATATGGGAACAAGGTTCAAGAAAAAGCAACCGTGGACGGAGAACTGGAATTTAATCGAATCAAGTTCGACCTGCCTTACTATATCAAAGAGGTAGAGGCACCAACAGGCTATCTTCTGAGTGGAAATGTAAGTTTGGACGGCACGCCAGTAGCTGCCACGCCAACAGGCGCTATTGTAGAAGATGCCATTCCATTAACACTGGCAGCTTCACATACGCCTAAAGTTTTGGAACTGGTTTTTGCTAATGAAAAGATTAACGCAAATATACAGTTCATCAAGCAGAATGAAGTAGGCAACCCGTTAGCAGGTGCAGAGTTTGGGTTGTTCCCTCGCGGAGCAGATGCAACGTCCACACCACTTGCTACAGCTACAAGTAACAGCTTAGGTGTTGTAGCATTTGCAGATGTCGTGTACGGTGCGTACGATATTCGTGAAATGCAAGCACCAGATGGCTATCGTACGTTAACAGGTGTTGTTCATGCTGTTGAGGTGACTGCAGCGGACCATGATACAACCTTGACGTATAGTTCGGTTTCCAATAGCTTGATTCGTGCGAACATTTCATTGGTGAAGCTGGATGATTCCGGTTCTGCACTAGCAGGGGCTGAATTCACGTTATATGATAGCTCCGACGGAGCGATCGCAACGGATATATCGGATGCACTTGGCGCTGTGCTGTTCGAGAATGTGTTGGCTGGAACCTATTATATCCGTGAGACGCGTACGCCTTTTGGATATATTCCGATTACAGGCAATATCAATAGCACCCCTATTGCCATTACTGAGGCTGTGCATGGCACAACGATAGCTCTTGGGGACGTAACAAACGAGCTGATTCAAGCCAATATTTCGTTTGTGAAGCAGGACGAGAATGGTCAAGGGCTAGAAAATGCTACCTTTGGTCTATACGACAGTCAGGATACGCTCGTGCAATCTCGAACCAGCTTGGCTGATGGTTCAGTAGCCTTTACGAACATTGGCGAGGGAAGCTACACCATTAGAGAAACGGCTGCACCGCATGGCTACGTCCCGTTAACGGGAGACGTACACACGGTCACAGTTGCCGCTAGTAATCATAATACTACGATTACACTGGATCCGGTTTCCAATACGCTTGTTGAAGCCGATATCGAGTTTGTGAAAGTGAATGATAAGGGCGAGGTACTGCCGGGTGCGGAGTTCGAGCTGGTGGACTCTGGCGACAATGTTGTGGATACTGTAATGAGTGATGCGGAGGGTAAGGTAACCTTTGTTGATGTGCGGGTAGGCGACTACACGATTCGCGAGAAAACACCGCCTGTTGGTTACAATCCAATCGTGGGAGATGTTGCAACGGTAGAAATTACTACCGCAGAGCACGGAACGACCGTAACGCATCTAACCGCATCAACCCTGCCACAGTATGTAACAAACAACATTATTAAAGGTCATATTGAATTTGTGAAAGTTGCTAAATATAGTGGCGCCTTGTTGCAGCATGCAAGATTTGCTCTATATGATGCGAACGACACGGCATTTACCAATGAACTGGCTGTCGCCATTTCAGATCGTGATGGCTTAGTCCGTTTTGAGGATGTGGAATACGGCGACTACACCATCAAGGAAATTGTCGCACCTGGCGGCTACCTTCGATCCGATGAAACGTTAACGGTCTCTGTGACAACAGAAGGTCAAACGTATGATCTTGGGACCTTTGAGAATACAGCGATGCCTGTTAACACGATTTTGGGAACCATCGAAGTGAAAAAGGTGAATGAGTTCGGAGATACACTTGCCGGAGCGAAGTTCGGCCTTTACAACGCACGAGGTCACTTCATGGGTGAAGCGGTAACGAACAACTCAGGCATGGCTCGCTTCTACTCCTTAGCTGAAGGCACGTATACGATTAAAGAGCTAGAAGCTCCTGCTAACTACGTGAAAACGGACAAAGAGGAACAAGTTACAATTTCCTGGAATTCAAATTTCCAATCGGTGACGATTGTTAACGAGCGTAGTGATGATACGCCTTGGTCCAGTGTAACGGTACAGAAGGTGGATGATGCAGGCGTGAAGCTTGCGGGCGTTACATTCGAGCTGTACGAAGCGACCGATATTAGCTTTACCAGTCCTTTTGCTAGCAGCACAACGAATGCTGAGGGTATAGCAACCTTTGCTAATCTACCTGTAGGTCCATACGTTGTGAAGGAGCTCGAAGCGCTGGAAGGATATATTCTTTCCAAAGCTACGCTACCTGTCACTGTAACAGAGGACGGGAAAACGTATCATGCTGGAACGATAGAAAACAAAGCTATTCGTGGTGATATTGTCGTTACTAAAGTCAATGAGCTGAATGAAACCCTTCAAGGGGCACAGTTTGGCTTGTACGATAGCAACGGCAAGCTAGTAGGTACTGCTACAAGTAATAGTGCGGGTACAGCGAGCTTCCAAGATATCGCTTATGGTTCTTATGAGTTGAAGGAGCTAGTTGCACCAGCGTTATACACGAAATCCGATGCAGTAATCTCGGTGAACATTACAGTGGATGGATCGGTTCAAACCTTCACGGTAGTCAATACAAAAGCTGATGACGTATCGGGTAATACCGATGGAGGCAACACGGGTGGAGAATCACCGGGCACGGGCACTGGCACCGGCACTGGCTCGAATAACGGCGCAGGTGGAGGCTCTGGCGAGTCTGATAACGACACAGATGTTAAAAGTGGCAACATCGGTATGGGTGGTAACACTTCTGTACAAGATGGCACGCACACAGGCAATAACGGAGCGACAGTAGGTGGGGTCAATCATAGCAATGAATTGCCGAAAACAGGCGATGCGATTACAACAATGATGTGGCTGTTTGCTGGTAGTGGATTGCTACTTCTCGCTATGCTAATCACAGGTAGAAGAAGAGCTCAAAAACAATAAGCTTCAAACGTAAACCATACATGCGTACGTTCCATTCGGAATGTACGCATTCCTTTTTTGGGCTATAATGGTGAGGTAACGTTTGAATTCAATCGAGGGATAGCATGAAAACAAACGCAAGAAAAGCGATACTTTTCATTCTGGTTGCCATCTTTTTATATAGCGGCTATCAATTAGCGTTGTACCTGTACGATGGTTACAAGAGCAATCAGCTGAATGATCGTATGAGGCAGCAAATTGAGGCCTCTCAGCTCACACCATTGGAGAACAGCGGAGACGAACAAGGCGAGCTTACAGCTGAACAAATAAAGCAGCAATACCAAGCACGCTTTCATAGGCTGCACGAGATAAATTCGGATATTGTCGGCTGGCTCAGAATTGAGAATACTTCGATAGATTACCCTGTCCTTCAATCCAATGATAACGATTTCTATCTGAATCATAACGTAGACAAGCAAGCCTCCAGACGGGGCTCGATCTTTATGGACTATCGAAATACGAGTATTAGGGATGATATCCATACGGTGATCTATGGTCATCATATGAAGGATGGCAGTATGTTTGGAGAGTTGGCCAAGTATAAGGACGCAGCGTATTACCGTGAGCACCCCATGATTACGTTTGAAAGCATAGAGGAAGCGACGGCGTGGGAGATTTTTTCGGTCTATATCTACTCTCCTGACGATCAGTTTTTTGCCTATGAATTTGCAGATCAACAGGATTACGAAGCTTATTTGCAAAAAATAATAGACAAATCGCGCTACCCCACAGGCGTGAGTGTCTCGTCAGACGATCAATTGCTCACATTAGTAACGTGCACGTATGAGGTGAGTGATGCAAGATTTATCATTCATGCGAAGCGAGTGTTGTAGTCGCTTGGCGTCCCTCTCTGCATCCATTACAATACGTTGTATATCCAATGTTGGTTACTGAGGGAAGCGGGTGAAGACATGACGAACATGATCATCTTGGCGCTGCTGCGCGACAAGCCGATGGACGGGTAGAGCCGTTCGTCTTGCAGCCGGGTGAGGACAATCGGACCATCGATGCCGGTCTGCGCATCATCCCGCCGGCGTATATTCCATTCTTCGGCGGACTGGGCGACTACGTCTGGCTGGATGCGAACGGCGACGGCATCCAGGATGCCGACGAGCAAGGCGTGGACGGCGTAACCGTCCATTTGTACAACCGTCATGACGCGCTGGTCTCGACGACGCGCACCGCATCCGATGCCGACGGCAAGCCAGGCTACTATCTGTTCGAGGAGCTGACGCCGGGCACGTATACGGTCAAGTTCCTTACGCCGGACGGCTATCGCTCCACCGTGCGCGGAGCGGGTCGCGATCCAAAGCGCGACTCCGATGCGGGCGAGGGCGGCGCTACTGGGGCTATCACGCTGGCCGAGGGCGAGCGCAATCTGACCGTAGACGCCGGATATGTCCGGATCGCGCGGGCACAGCTGGGCGACTACGTCTGGTACGACAAGGATGCCAACGGTACCCAGAATGCCGGCGAGCGCGGCATCAACGGCGTGCGCGTCGAGCTCTATGACGCGCAGGGCCAACTGCTGGACACGGTCGTTACAGCAGACGATGCGGCGGGCAACCGCGGCTACTATCTGTTCGACGATCTGCTGCCAGGCGAATACACGGTGAAGTTCGTACGCCCTGGCGGCATGAAGTTCACGACGCGTCTGGCTGGCGACGACCGGACCGTCGACTCCAATGCCGACGGATCGGGCTTCAGCGAGCCGGTCAACCTGGGCGAAGGCGAGCGCAACCGGACGATCGACGTCGGATTGCTCATCGATCCGCATGCGCCGGAGCCGCTGGAGATTCCGCTCGAGGAGCTGGAAGGTCCGCTGACACCAGGCGGTATCCCGACGATCCCGGAAGATCCGGAAGAGCCGTCAACTCCGGTGACCCCGCCTGTACCGGGCGAGGAGACACCGGTCTCGCCGCCATCGACTCCGGCATCGCCTGTCGTGTCCAACCCGCTGCAGGGCCAACTGCCGAAGACCGGCGAGTCTGCACCGGTGCTGCCATGGGTCGGCTCGGCGATGATGCTGCTGGCGATCGCCCTGTGGGTTCGCGAGAGAAGAGAGAGAAGACAACGCAGACTATAATATGACTAATGACCGCCTATCCGATGAGCTTTACGGGTAGGCGGTTTTTTCTTGTCTCTATTTTTTGCGAAAAGCTCTTGACTTTACACTCGACTGGAGAGTATAAACTCAAAGCAACACACAGAAGAGAAGGTGAATGGGAATGTTCAAAATCAGCGATTTTTCCAAGCTGAGCCGGATTCCGATGAAGACGCTGCGCTACTACGATCAAATCGGGCTGCTGAAGCCGGCCAAGATCGACGAGTCGAGCGGCTATCGCTACTATGCGGCAGAGCAATTGCTCACGATCAACCGCATTGTCATATTCAAGGAGCTGGGATTCACGCTGACGCAAATCGCGCAGCTGCTCCAGGACGATATATCCTCCGAGCAGATCCGGGGGATGCTGACGCTCAAGGAAAGCGAGGTGCAGCGCCAGCTGGAGCTGGAGCTCTCCAAGTTGTCCCGGTTAAAGGAACGGATGCAGCTGGTAGAGCGCGAAGGTACGATGGATAAGGAGCAGGAGGTCGTGCTGAAGCGCGTCGAATCGATGCGCATGGTTGCTTATGCTGCCCGAGGCACGACGCAGGATATCCCCTCTTTGTTTGACGTCTGCGAGCGTCTGCTGGGCGGTCAGGCCAGATCCGTCCTGACCGGGCCGCGTATGGTGCTATGGGACGTGTCGGATGAGTCGCCCGATCAATTCGACTTTGAGGCGGGCTACGCCATTCGTTCGGAGCTGCTGCTGGCGCCCGAGTCGCTGGCGGTGCATGCGCTGCCTGCGGAGCTGATGGCGACGATGCTGTTCCGCTCGGACTCGGTCTATGCCGAGACGGCGTGCCTGCAGCTGGCGGAATGGATCGAGCAGCAGGGCTACCGCGTGCGCGGCGACCAGCCCGGGAGGGAGATCTATGTGCCGCTTCCTGATGCAGACGGGGTGAATCTCATCGAGATCCAGATTCCAATCGAGGAGGAGGAGGCGCTGTGAGTAATAGAGGGTTGGTTTATTTGCTTGCGCTTGCGGTGTTCCTGATCGGTACGGTCGAGTATATCCTGAGCGGCATCCTGCCGATCGTGGCGGCGGAGCTGGAGGTTACGACGTCGGCTGCGGGCATGCTCGTCACCGCGTTCGCCCTTGCCGCAGCGATCGGCTCGCCCGTCGTGGTCGCGGCGACGATCCGGGCGGACCGACGCAGCATGCTGCTGCTCATGCTCGCCCTGTTCATCCTGAGCAGCGTCCTGGCTTATGCGAGCGTGTCGTATGAGATGATGCTCGTCACCCGGATCATCCAGGGGCTGAGCGGCGGCACCGCGACGGTGATCGCCATGGCTGTCGCCACGCGCCTGGTCGAAGCGCATCATCGCGGACGCGCGATCGGCACGATCCTGATCGGGCTCAGCAGCTCGCTGGTGCTGGGCGTCCCCCTCGGCACGCTAGTGAGCGAGTCGCTCGGCTGGCGCGCCTTGTTCGTCATCGTCGGGCTGCTGGCGGTCATCCCGCTGCTCGCGGTTGTCCTCAAGGTGCCGTCGATCAAGGAGCAGAAGGCGATGACGCTCGGCATGCAGCTGTCGATTCTGAGGAACAAGCAGATCGTACTGGCGGTTCTCATTACGCTGCTCTATGTTGGCGGGTACGCAGTGCTGTTTACGTATATTACGCCCTTCCTGCAAGCGAATGCGGACTTGTCCGGGGCGACGCTTTCCGGCATTTTGCTGCTGGCGGGGCTGTGCAGCTTCGTCGGTTCCCGGATCGGAGGGATCGCAGCGGACAAGAGAGGCCCCAGGTTCACGATCTATATCGGCTTATCGATCCAGGCCGCGACGATGCTGCTGCTCTCCTTGTCAGGCGGCATGATCTATGCGATCCTCCCGTTGATTATGCTATGGATGGTCGGCACCTGGATGACCTCTCCGGCGCAGCAGTTGTATTTGGTTACGTTGGTGCCCCGGTCGCCAGACATTGCGCTGAGCGTCAATACGTCGTTTATCCAATTCGGCTTTGCCCTCGGCTCCGGCCTCGGAGGCTGGGTCATCAGCAGCTCCTCTGTAGGCCATCTTGGTTGGGCCGGACTGGCTATGGCTGTGCTGGCGCTGCTGCTGGCAGCCCGATTGTTCGCTTATACGAGGACAGGGCGCACAGACAGCGACGAATCGACCACCGAACCGACCGCCGCCAAAACAGCCGCAAGCTCTTGACGATAGCGTGCCTCTCCGGTTATACTAAAACTCAATAACCAACGTTGGCTATATGATGGGCCGAAGGAGGTGCGCCGTTGACGAATCTCATTATCCTGGCGCTGCTGCGCGACAAACCGATGCACGGCTACGAGATCCAGCAGCTAATCCAGCAGAGTAGGATGGATCTATGGGCCAATCTGCTGTCCGGGTCGATCTATTATGCGCTCAACAAGCTGGAGAAGGACGGGCTGATCGTCGCCCAGGCGGAGGAACGCACTGGGGCCCGGCTCCGCAAGATCTACGCGATCACGGAGAGCGGGGAGGCGGAGCTGCTGCGGCTCGTCAGCGAGACGCTGGCGCATCCGCCGCATTCGGTCAAGTCCGATCTCGTCGTCGCGCTCAACTGGATCGAGCTGCTGCCGCCGCGGGAGAGGCTGTCCCGTCTGGAGGCCAATCTCGCCGAGCTGGAGAGTCTGCTGAGCCAGTGGCAGATCGGTCGGCGCATTAAGGGAGAGTATGGATTATCCGCCTATGCGGAGGCTGCCTTTGACAATGCGATCGCTATGCTGGAGCTGGACGTCTCGTTTGTGCAACGTCTGATCGAGATCTGCAAGTCGGAATTGCCGTGAAGCTGCGGCCTTTCTTTTTAAGCCAATAGCCAATGTTGGATATACAATGAAGAGTATAGGAGTGAATCGAGATGATGGAATCAAACGAACCTCTTGTACGCGTGCGAGAGGTCGGCAAACGGTACGGCACGCTGGCGGTACTGACGGATATTAATCTGGATATCTATCCCGGCGAGACGGTGGCGATCATCGGTCCCAACGGCGCAGGCAAGTCGACGTTGCTCGACCTGCTGCTCGGTCTGCGGCAGCCTGACGTCGGGACGATCGCTCATCGCAGCGATGATCCGCGCGCGGAGATCGGGCTGCAGCTCCAGAGCGTCCCGTATTTCGCGGGCTTCACGGCGCTGGAAAACGTGCGTATGGTCGCCGCCTGCTACGGGCTGCGCCGCCGGGATGCCGAGCTGCTGTCGCTGCTCGAGCGCTGTGGTCTCTCCGAGGCCGCGCGCCGCGATGCGGCGCGTCTCTCGGGCGGACAGCAGAAGCGGCTGGCGCTCGCGATGGCGGTGGTGCATCGACCCCGGCTGCTGTTCCTCGACGAGCCGGCGGCGGCGCTCGATCCGCGGGCGCGCCGCGATATCCGGGCGCTGATCCGCGAGCTGGCCGGAGACGGTGCGTCGATCGTCCTGACGAGCCATGATATGGAGGAGGTCGGCTTGCTCGCTGACCGTATCCTCCTGCTGCACGGCGGCCGCATCGTCGCCGAGGGCGCGCCGGACGCGCTGCTCGCGGCATTGGGGGCGGACAGTCTCGAGGAGCTGTTCCTGCGCTGCACCGAGACGCCGCCATCCGGTGGCCGTCAGGAGGCGAGCGTATGCTGACGATCCTGCGGACGATGATCGCCCAGCTCTGCCGCGACGCGCACACCTGGCTGTGGAATATGGCGGTGCCGCTTGGTCTGCTCGTCGGTCTCGGCCTCTACTTCCGCGACTCGGACTATGGGCAGCGTCTGCTGTCCGGGGTGTTGGCGACCAATCTGCTGTTCGGCGCAATGACGGCTACGGCGTTCTACGTGATCGGTCAGCGCAATCGCGGCGTCTACAAGCTGCTGCGGGCGACGCCGCTGCCTGTCTTGGCGTTCGTGAGCGCGCTCGCCGGAGCGCGTCTGGCGGTCACTCTCGGTATCAGCGCCGCTCTGATCGGGGTCGGCATCGTTGTCCTGGACACCGCAGTGACATTGCCCGGTCTGTTGCTCCTGCTGCCGGTGCTTATAGTCGGCTCGGTTTGCTTCACAGCGCTTGGCTTCGTTGTGGCGAACTTGGCGCGCGAAGAACAGCAGGCGAGCATCCTGACCAATCTGATCAGTATGCCGCTGCTGTTCACGAGCGAGGCCTTCTATAGTCTGGAGCATGCGCCGCAGTGGATCGCTCAGGTCGGCCGCGCGCAGCCGTTCCACTATCTGGTGGCGTCGCTGCGAGCAGCGGTCGAGTCGCCGGCCATGCTGTGGCAGCCGCTGGCGGTATTGAGCGGCTTCGCTATCCTCTCCGTCGCCCTTGCCGTCTGGACGTTCCGCTGGGACTCGGAAGGGCGCTTAGCCCTCTTGCGGCGATAGGACGAATCGCACCAGCCGGCTGATCGCGGCCGGCAGCACGCTAATATGCGTCTCGTCGGCGAAGACAACGCAGGCGCTGTGAAAGCCGTCCTCGGCCAGCGGAGCCAAGCGATCGGCCAGCGCCTTGGCATCGGCAACCATGTGCGCCAACTCTTCGCTGCCGACAGTCAGGAGCAGGCGAGGAACTCGCCCTGGCGCAAGCGCAGCCGGATCGAACCGTTCGGCGGCTTGCACAATCGCATGCTGATCCCACCAGATCGAGGGACTGCCGGCAATGCAATGACGGAATAGCCCCGGACGGGCAAACATGGCATAGAGGACGAACAGACCTCCCAGCGAATGGCCGAATATCGCCTGCCGAGAGGAGTCGACGGGCAGCTCCCGGCCAATGAACGGCATCAACGTGCGCTCGATAAAGTCGAGGAATCGCGCGGCATCGCCTCGCTCGGGCCAAGGGCTCCCATCCGGTCGGACAGGAAGGCGCTCGGCGGGCGCGGGAGTCGTAAAATCAAGGCAACGGCGCGGCATATCGAAGGGCTCGCCGGACGGATAAGCGATGCCGACTATAACGGCAGGCTCGTAGCCGCGCGGCTTGCGGGTCTGCAGCCGGACAGCCTCTGCCAGCGTATCGAAGACGGCGTCTCCGTCCAGAGCGTAGATCACCGGATATCCCTCGGGCGGCGGCGGTTCTGCCGGACGAGCGATCAGTATGCGGTAGTCCAGTTGGCGGACGGGGTCGATCACTCTATATTCCGCGCTGTGCGGGACCTGGCGGGCAGTGGAGGATCCTGTGCTCATGGGACGAGCAGTTCCACGACATCGTCGATAATTTTACCATAGGCGATTAGCCCGCTACCCGTCCAGTAGGCGTCGCTCACCTCATAGACCTGGTCGTTTTTGACCGCAGGCAGACTCCGCCAGATGCCGTTATCCATCAGCGCCGCCATATTCGCTGTGCCGGTTCCGCCGTAGTTGATGGTGAAGATAAAGTCGGCGTCGAGATCAGGCAGCGCCTCCAGCGAGATGTCGAAGCTATTGCCCTCGGAGACGAGCGGGCTTTTGCCGATGCCGAGCTCTTGCGCCAGCACATAGCCGCCAAAGTAATTGCCGCCGATCATATAGAAGCCCTTGTGGTTAAAGTTGATCAGCGCCGCATTTTTGCCTGTGACGACGGGTGCGAGCTTGGCCCGGGCGTCTTCCTTTTTTTGCTCGTACGCCTGCAAGGCTGCTTCAGCTTCATCCTGCTTGTCCAGCAGCTCGCCGAGCTTGCGGATCGATTGCTTCAGGTCGCCAGCCGCATTCTCAAATACATACACCGGGGCGATCTTGGAGTAGGCCTCATAAACGCCGTTGTTGGCATAGTGGACATTATGCAAAATGATCAGATCCGGGTCAAAGCTCATCACGGCTTCGGGTGCGGGAGGCAGCCCGCCGGTAAAGTCAACTGTTGGCACGTCGTGCAGCCACTCCTGGAGATACGCCTGGCCCGATGCTCCGGTAGCCCATTGCGCGACAGGCTTCATGCCGAGGCTGAGCAGGGAATCCTCCATATAAGGCGCGAAGATCCGGCTCGGCTCGGCGGGCAGCTCCACCTCATGGCCCATCTCGTCAGTCACGATACGGGGCGCAGGCGCTGCCGGCTCTTCCGTATTGGATGGGGCGATCTCCGCTGGCGCATTGGCGCCGCTTGGGGCTGCAGCTTCAGGCGACGAGGCGCCGGATTGCGCCGCCGGGCTGGCTCCGCCGCAGGCGGTTAATAAGCAGACGATGACGAGCGATAGCAAGCCGACGGTCCGTTGGCGTATCCATGGGATGCTTGGTAAATGCATGTACAATTCCCTCCTGTGATAATCGTTCTCAATAGAAGTGATTATAGTCCAGGAAATCATGTCAGGCCATGGATAGTCGGCGGATCTGCGCTTGGACAATCGCCGGACAGATGCAGCAGGAGCTCGTCCAGCATCCGGCTGCTGGCGGTAGCGGAATATTCGCACCAAGGGTCGGAGTGAATGAGATAGACGCATCCCTCCCGGACGGCCCGGAGCGACCGCCAGGCACGCTGATGCTGGAGCGACAGCCAGAACCTGCGGGAGGCCGATTCGGGACAGGCGAGGACGAACAGCCGGTCCGCATCGAGCTGGGCCAGCCGTTCGACGGTGACGGGCTCGTTGGGTTGATGCTCAACGTTATATTGGGGTCGGAGTCCAAGCTCGCCATAGAGCAGCTCGCGGATCGGCCGGTTATGGTACAGGAATAGACCGGTGCTGTGGACGCGTAAGACAGTTACTGACGCCTGGCCGATCAGGGAGGCGATCTGTTGGCGGGCTCTGGACAGCCTGGCATCATAGTGGCGCAGCCATGCCTCGGCCCGGGCAGTCTGGTCGACGAAGGCGGCTAACTCCAACAGGCCGGCCCGCCAGTCGGCAGCTCGGTTCGCGGTCATGGTCGGAGCCAGACGCTCGCAGGCTCGGCGAGACGATTCGGATAGCAGGTCGGAGACGATAATGGCATCTGGCCGGGCATGGAGCAGCCGGTCGGCAACGTGGTCCCCATCCGGCGTCGGGTAGGACAGGTGACACCCGATCTGGTCCGCATAATCGTGATAATAATAAGGCGTCCACTTGGCATGCAAGGGAGCGGCAGCCGGGACGATCTCCAGCGGCAGCAACTGACCGATCAAGGCTGGAGAGGTGACGGCGATCCGTTGCTTGGGTCGCTCGGCATAAGCCGTGGGCGGTACGCCGACCACCTGCTTGAACTTGCGGCTCAGGTAAAATTCATCGCTGTAGCCGACCAGTCGCGCGATCTCGCGCAGCCGGTAGCGGGACTCGGACAGATAGCGCTTGGCCCGACTGATCCTCAGATCGGTCAAGTGCTCGGTAATGCTGCGGCTGTAGGCCTTCTTGAATAGCTCGGCCAGATATTTGGGACTAATATGGACCAGCTCTGCCAGTTGCTGCGTCGTCAGAGGCTGATCAAAGTGATCCTCCATGAAGCGCCTGACTTCATCCAGGCGCGGATCGTGCCGGGGCGTCTCGCTCAGCGGAGCGGGGAGTCTGGCTGTCATCGCATACACACCTTTTGCGGCGCCCTGATCCTGTAATTCTACGCGGTCAAGGGCTGCCGGATTCATGCCTTATATTATATCAATAATAATAATCATTATCAATTGAAAGGCGTTAGTCAGGCTAGGATGTTCGGGGGTTACAGGAAACGGGCCGAGATACGCATCTCGGCCCGCTGGCGGTTATGAGGAAGGGATCAGCAGTGACTTCAGCGGCACCATCGACTCCTCCGGCACATAGTACTTGAATTTGTTGTCGCTGATCGCTCCGAGCAGCTGACGCTGGCTCGGCGTCGCCTCCCGCAGCTGGTCCTCGGTAGCGGCGTGGTAGTCGATCGGGCGCATCCAGAGCGGGCTATAGCCGAGGAAGAGCTGGCGGCGTGTATGGTTGGACTTGTTCGGCGAGCCGGCGTGCCACAGATTTTGCGGGAAGATGAAGACATCGCCCGGCTTGCCGCATACCTGCAGCTCCCCTTCGATCTGCTGCCGGACGTCGCGGCTGTTCGGATTATAGGGCTTGTCGTGGCTGCGCGGGATGATCTTGGTATTGCCCCGGTCCGGCTCGGACATGTCGCTGAGGATGTAGCATACCTTGATGTAGTATGTCGGCGTCACGCCGCCGATCGCAGGAAACTGCGGATGCGGGCCGTCCTGATGCCAGTCGATGAAGCTCTGCGAGGTCGTCTGCAGATCGGCCGGATTCGGGTGCCGCACGGTGAGATGCGAGATGTGGAGCTGGATATTATGGCCGAGCAGGTTGACGATGAGCGGCAGGATCGCCGGCTGGTCGATGAGCGAGGCGAACTCGGGATGTCGCGCGACGCTGTTGTACACATTGTAAGCAAGCGACGGCTCCTCGCCGTCGAGCACCTCGTCGATGGCGGCATTGAGGCGCGCGACCTTCTCGTCGGACAATACGGAGGGGAGCAGCAGGTACCCTTCGGTCCGGAATCGGTTGATGTACGTCGACAGCTCTTCTTGCAACGCAGCGGATGGTGTCACGGTGATCTACCTCCATGGCTCAGGACGGCTCGCGGTGAGCGCCTGAGAGTTGTATTTAATTTGAATTATATAGTGGTCCCGGGTGTGATAAAATGTACACATCAATCAACTTTCTTGTATATAATTTCACATCGCGAGGTGGTAGTCTTGCAATGGCATATGCCGCAGCTGCAATACCATGTCCATGTTCGAGGCGCGCTTCATTTCCAGAAGACGCATGACCGGTATAATCATTGGGTGCTGTTCGTCGCCGAGGAGGGGGGATTCGTCTATCGTCTGGACGAGGGAGAGGAGCAGTCGGCGGCGACAGGCGACATGGTGCTCTGTCCGCCCGATACGACCTTCCATCGTCGGACGGACGGCCTGTCGTTCCATATGCTCGGCTTCCAGTGGCGAGAGCCAGCGGAGGCAGAGGAGACCCGAGCGCTGATCGGTCGGCATCGGCTGCTCAATCAGCCGCGCCTTCAGTCCACGCTGGCGCTGCTGCGCGATACGCTGCTCTATCCGGCAGGGGAGATGCTGGATTACAAGGAGCATCTGCTGCGGGATCTGCTGCTGATCAGCCAGGCCGAGCGCCGGGCGCCGCGGATGACGCCTCCGCATATCGACGACCCGCTGCTGCGGCAGGCGATCGAGCTGATGCACGAGCAGTCGGAGCAGGGCGGCGAGCTGCGAGCGATCGCCGAGCGGCTCGGCATCAGCCAGGTGCAGCTGACGCGGCTGTTCCGACGTCAGCTCGGCCAGCCGCCCAGCGCCTACGCCGCCGCGCTGCGGATGGATAAGGTGAGGCGGCTGCTGGCCCGCACCGATCTGCCGCTCTGGCGGATCGCCGAGCAGTGCGGGTACACGGATGAGCATCACCTGAGCAAAAGCTTCAAGCAGCGCCAAGGGGTGAACCCCTCGGTATACCGCCGCATGCATCAAGTGTGAGGCGGCTTTGCCTCGCCCTCTAATGTCTGAATTTTTGAATTATTATATGAATGATTGTACAATTATAAGTGTAGCTCAGGCTGCCCTCAAAATAATGCCTACGGTCACGGGAT
>NZ_BFBX01000095.1:86002-113412 GCF_003851045.1 Paenibacillus sp. 598K
GGTCACGGGATCGATCTTCCGATCGCTGTTGTCCCCAGATTTTTTTGTTTGAACCGCTGTAGCGGTCAAAATCCGGGGACAGCGTATGCTTTCGAAGCTAGCTTTTCTGCGAAAAGCTCTGAGGCGGACGCTGCGCTTCTACAGAATCGATTCCGTGCCTCTTCGGCAATTTGAGGGCAGCCTGAAATTTAATAGTTAGGCTGAAAGGAGCGTTCGCAGATGGAAGCGAAAATGACGGTGTATGTGGATCGATTTACAGACGGGGTGCTCGATCCTGCGCGACCGATGGAGTATCGGGTCAAGGACGGAGGCTATATCATCGCCAATACGGCGCCGGGCTGCTGGGGACCGATGATCACCCCGGCGCTCAAGGGCGGTCACGAGGTGACGCGGCCCGTCTATGTCGAAGGGGCAGAGCCTGGCGATGCGATCGTCATCCATATCGAATCGATCGCGGTCACTTCGATGGTCACGGCATCGGGCAACGATCGGCCGGTCGACGGCCGCTTCGATGGCGATCCGTTCGTAGCCGCCAAGTGTCCGCACTGCGGCACGGCCAACCCGCAGACGGTCGTCAAAGGTATCGGACCGCATTCGATCCGCTGCGCGCAATGCGACGAGCCAGTCGCCCCTTTTGAGCTTACGCATGCTTATACGATGGCGTTTGACGACAAGCGGCAGCTCGGGCTGACGCTGGATAAGGCTGCCGCCGAGCGTATCGCGGAGAACGCCCGTCACTACATGGCGACGCCGGAGCATTCGATCCAGAATCCGATCCTGCACTTTGCGCCTGCGGACATGCCCGGCACGATCGCCCGGGTCCGGCCGTTCCTCGGTCAGCTCGGGACGACGCCAGCCCGCGCCTTCCCGGACTCGCATAACGCGGGCGACTTCGGACAGTTCCTCATCGGAGCGCCCCATAGTCTGGCCCTGACGGCGGAGCAGCTGGAGGACCGGACGGACGGTCATATGGATATCAACCGGGTGCGGGAGGGAGCGATCCTCCTCTGTCCGGTCAAGGTCGAGGGCGGCGGCGTCTATCTGGGCGATATGCACGCGATGCAAGGCGACGGCGAGATCGCCGGCCATACGACGGATGTGTCGGGCGTGGTCAAGCTGCGGGTGCAGGTCATCAAGGGTCTGCAGCTCGAGGGGCCGATCCTGCTGCCGCTGGTCGAGGATCTGCCGTATCTGGCCCGCCCGTTCAGCGAGCAGGAAAAGCAACAGGCGGCGCAGATGGCTCATCAGTGGCATATCCCGCAGGTGGAGGAGCTGCTGCCGATCTCCTTTGTCGGCACAGGGGCCAATCTGAACGATGCGACGACCAACGGTCTGGAGCGGGCGGCGCGCTTCTTCGAGGTGACGGTGCCGGAGATCATGAATCGGGCGACGGTGAACGGGGCGATCCAGATCGGACGAAATCCGGGCGTCGTCACTGTGACCTTCCTCGCGCCGCTCCGCTATCTGGAGCGCAAGCAGCTCGCGGAGCTCGCCCAGAGCCAGTACCGGTAAGGGCCGGAGAGGCGCATGTGCAACGCAGAGCCATGTTCGGGCGTAGTATAGAGGAGGTAAATGCTCGAACATCACGCGGTGGCTCGGATAGCTGGCGAGCCGTCGCAGCAAGGAGCTGGTACGATGGCTAGAATGATCTTGTTGGCAGTGCTGGCGCTGCTGGTCGGATGGCTGATCTATGGCGGGTATGTGCGCGGGCGGCTGCGTCGCGTCTACGGGAGGATGGCGCGTCTGCATGCCGAGCTGAGCGGGGCAGGGGAGGCGCTTGAGCAATACATCAGCTTGATGCAAGGGGCGACGCGCAGGCAGGCCCTGACTGCTGAGGAGCGTCTGAGCGGTGTCCTGGAAGCGGCTCATGCGCTCATGCGTCAGATGACGGACGGCGTCCAGAGTCCGTGGCAGGTAGGGCGCGCTGCCAGGGAGACGACGTCCTGGGAGCGAGCGGCAGATCGGCTGGAGCGGACGGCAGCAGAGCTACAGACCGAGCTGGAGCAGCTGCGCAAGCTGGAGCGACGGGTGCAGCTGCTGCAGGAGGAGCGGCGGCAGGAGCTGCACCGGCTCCGGAGCCGGGCGGCTGCCCAGCGGCTGTCCGGAGTGAGCGAGGAGCTGGAGCGGATCGCACAGGAGTTGGAGGAGGCCGAAGCGATCGGCGTCTTCGACCCGGCGGGCGCTGCCGAGCGGCTCGCGGATATCGAGACGTATACGGCCGCGCTGGAGCGCAGGCTGCGGCAGCGGCAGCGGGATCGCGCTTAGCAGCGGGATTGCAGGAGGCATGCTCCAGTTGCGCCACGAATAGGCGTGAGGCACGTAAGTCGATTAGCGATAGCGGTTCACCGCGAACCTGCCCTAGCCTGCCATCCTAGCGCTGCGTTACGCCCTGGCGCAGTCTGCGGAGCAGCGGCTGCTTGTACCGCTTCAGCAGCCAGCGCATGATCGCGTAGAGCACGCCGAAGAAAACGAGGCTGTTGAAGGTCGAGCCCAGCAGGAAGTCGATGCCGAGATCGCCTAGCTTCTTCAGATGCCAGGCCGTCTCGTGGTAGTCGCTGTCAGGGATCTGCTTGTCCAGGAGACGATCCAGGTCGAAGGGGGTATTCCAGAGCAGAACATGGAAAAAATGGCCAACTTTGTAGTTCATATAGAAAAGGGCCGGCCACAGAATCGTGCCCAGCGACCCGCTGACGATCGCTGCGGGCATATTGCTCCGGCACAGCCGGGCCAGCGCCGCAGACAAGGCCATGCCGATGCCGAAGGTTGGGAACCAGCAAGGGAAGAAGCCGATGGTTGCGCCGAGGGCGACTTGATGGTCGCCCTTTTTGCTGCCCAAAATGCGAAGCGCGTAATACTTGGATCGTCTCAGAAGCTTGGTCTTCATGATGCATGTTCCTTTGCAGGGAAATAGTATATGTCCATCATAACAGATGTCGAGGCTATAGATCGAATGAGGTCAAATATCTTCTTCTCTTACATCGTCAGCCATCAAACCTATCATCCAACTTATTATGCCGCTAAACCGTCTATTTAATTGGATAAATAGAGCTGTCTGAGGGAGGAATCAAAATGACGATGCATCGAATAATGGTCGGATCTGTGCTATCAATGGCAACGCTGCTGCTGCTCCTCGCGGTCCTGGCATGGCAGGCCGACGGTGTTGACGACAAACCAAGGTCGCAGGTGCTGCAGGGTGTGCAAGAGGAACTGCGAGCGCATGCGCTAATCACTCATGACGAGGCGATACGGCTGATCGCCAGCCAGTACAAGGCGGAGACGGGCGTGCCGCTGGCGACCGATCTGGAGGATAAGAGCTATCGCGGCTATGTCAAAAGCATGGGGACGGCGTTTGGCGCTTTCTCGGATGAGGAGATGGCGCAGGTGGTCGAATATGTGAAGTTCATGGACAAGTATGAAAATGTGGGCCGCGATCCGCGCGACCGGATACAGCCGGGGGCTCCGAGCACGCTGGAGTCCTAGGGCGTGTCTGCACACCCTAGCCAACGCTCGGCGTCAAAGACGCCCAACGCTTCATACCCTAGACAACACGCGCCAAGCCTATGTTATAATGCGGGTACAATAAACCGGTTAACCGGCAGCCGGAAGGCGTGCCGGTATGCCTGCGGACAGGGAAGAGGACAGTAGGATGAAGCCAACGATCTATGATATAGCGAAGCTAGCGGGCGTCTCGACGGCAACGGTCTCCAAAGTATTCAACCGCACCGGCAATATTAGCGAAGCGACCCGATCCAAGGTGCTGCGGATCAGTCGGGAGCTGAAATATCAACCGAGCATGGTCGCCTCGGCGCTGGCAGGCAAAAATACATATTCGCTCGGTCTGCTGATCCCCGATCTAGTCAATCCGTTTTTCGCCGAGCTGGCGCGGCATGTCGAGGACAGGGCCCATGCGCTCGGCTACAACCTGATCATCTGCAATACGGACAACGATATCAACAAGGAGATTCAGTACATCCAGCTGCTCCGTCAAAAAAGCGTCGACGGCATCATCGTGGCCACTGGCGTGCGCGATGACGACGCGCTCAAGGAGCTGATCCATCAGCAGGTGCCAGTCGTTCTGGTCGCGCGCGAGATGTCGATGCTGGCCGTCAGCACGGTGCTGACGGACGATTTTGTCGGGGGCTACAATGCAGCTTCGCATCTGCTGGAGCTCGGCCATCGACGGATCGGCCTCGTCGCCGAGAGCATGACGGTGTCGAGCAGCAAGGAGCGGGTCCGTGGATGTCGCTATGCGCTGGAGGAGGCAGGCGTGCCGTATGACGACAAGCTGCTGGCGGTGAGCGACTTCTCGGTCGCCGGCGGCAAGGAGGCGGCAGCCGGACTGCTGCGGGAGGAGCCGACGGCGATCTTTGCCTGCAACGACCTGCTGGCGATCGGCGTCATGCAGGCGGCCAAGGAGGCGGGGCTGGCTATCCCATCGGAGCTGTCGGTCATCGGCTTCGACAATACGATCCTGGCGACGATCACCGACCCGCCGATGACGACGATCGCGCAGCCGATCCGGGCGATTGGGCATCAGGTGGTCGATCTGATCACGCGCGAGATCAACGGCGAGCAGGTCGTCAAGCAGCGGGTCGTGCTGCTGCCAGAGCTGATCCGGCGCGGCTCGACGGCCGCGAGGTCGGAATAGACAAGGCGATGCCGGTGGAGAACGGTTAGTAGGGATTATGGGGCGCTGGGCGTCCCAACACGCCGATATTTGTAAGCGCATACTTTATTTTTGAAAGTAACCGTTTAACTTCTGTTGAACGGTTTTTTTGCTGGAGAGGCTGGATTTTTTCCGCATTCCGGAGGCGAATGGATTGTTTTTCGGCTCCAATCAAAAAAAATTATTGACGAATAGGGGCAAGGTATCTTATCCTTTTTAGGTAAGCGGTTACTCCCCATAGATTAACTTGAATGCGTTTACTTTGTATGAAAATCCAATAAGCGAGGGGTAGCGATGACACAAACTAGCCAGACAACGATACAAGAGAAAAAGAAACCGCTTGCAATACGGATGTGGAAGGAACGATGGCTTTATGTGTTCCTGACGCCGGGTCTGATCTACTTCATCATCTTCAAGTACATGCCGATGTGGGGCGTGCTGATGTCGTTTCAGAACTATCAGCCGCATCTTGGCCTGTTCGGCAGCAAGTGGGTCGGTTTTCGCCATTTCGAACGTTTCTTCACCGAGCCGGAGTTTTGGCAGTTGTTCCGCAACACGTTGTATATTGCCTTTTTGGATCTGGGCATTTTCTTCCCGTTGACGATCATCCTGGCGCTGATGCTCAACGAGATCGGCCGGGAGATGTTCAAGAAGACGTTCCAGACGTTGATCTACGTGCCGCATTTCCTCTCCTGGGTCGTCGTTGTCGGCATCTGCTATTTGCTCCTGACGACAGAGGGCGGCACGATCAACGAGCTGCTGGCGTCGATGGGCTTCGAGAAGATCAACTTCCTGATGAGCGAGTCGTGGTTCCGACCGATGATCATCCTCCAGATGATCTGGAAGGATGCGGGCTGGGGCACGATCATCTTCCTGGCGGCGCTCGCTGGCGTCAGCCCTCACCTGTACGAGGCTGCGCGCATCGACGGGGCAGGCCGGATGCGGATGATGTGGCATGTGACGCTCCCGTCGATCCGCAGCGTCATCGTCATCCTGCTCATCCTGCGGCTGGGCAACTTCATCGATCTGGGCTTCGAGCAGATCTTCCTGATGGTCAATGCGCTCAATCGCGAGGTCGGCGAGGTGTTCGACACGTATGTGTACCGGGTCGGCATGCAGCAGGGCCAGTTCAGCTACAGCGCCGCAGTTGGACTGTTCAAGTCGTCGGTCGGTCTGGTGCTGATCGTCATGGCCAACTGGATGGCCAAAAAATTCGGCGAGGAAGGGGTGTATTAGAAGATGGTCAAAGAAACCAGTCTCGGCAGTCGACTGTTCGATACGTTCAACTACATCTTCCTGGGCGGCTTTGCCCTGATAACCTTCCTGCCGTTCCTGTACGTTGTCACGTCTTCGTTTTCGTTGACGCCAACACTGTTCCCAAGGGAGTTCAATCTGGACGCCTATGTCTACATCTTCTCGGCGCCGACCTTCGTCCGGAGTCTGCTGATCTCGATCTACATCACGCTGCTCGGCACGGCGATCCAGCTGCTCCTGACCGTGCTGATGGGCTATTCGCTCTCCTACAAGCATCTGCCCGGGCGGCGGCTCATCCTGCTGATGGTGCTGTTCACGATGGTGTTCAGCGGCGGCATGATCCCGACGTACTTCGTCGTCAAGTCGGTCGGCATCATGAATACGCTATGGGCGCTCATGCTGCCCGGCGCGATCAGCGCCTTCTACCTGATCATCCTGAAAAACTTCTTCCAGGCGATCCCGGACGAGCTCAAGGAGGCGGCGAAGATCGACGGCAGCCACGAGGTCGGCATCCTGTTCCGGATCATCCTGCCGTTGTCCTTGCCAGCGCTGGCCGCCTTTGGCCTCTTCTACTCCGTCGGCATCTGGAACCAGTACTTCAGCGCGATCCTCTACATCACGGATTCGAGCCTGTATCCGGTGCAGGTGCTGCTGCGGCAGGTCATCATCCTGACGCAGGGCTCGATCGGGGATTCGACGGAGATCGAGAGCGTACCAGCGTATGCCAAGTCGATCAAGATGGCGGTTATCGTCGTCGCCACGCTGCCGATTATGGTCGTCTATCCCTTCCTGCAGAAGCATTTTGCCAAAGGGGTGCTGATCGGCTCCGTCAAAGGCTAAGGGATGCAAGGCGTGCTGTTGAACCTTTGATTTGAATGACGAGCTTCAGACGGTCACCCAATCGGAAGAACGATCCGTGACCGTAGGCTCCCTTTTGAGGGCAATCCGGAGCTGGTCATTTGATAGCATCACCAAAAAACGATGAAGCGAGGGGTACACGTATGGAGAAAGGACAGAGACAGATGAAGCGATTGACGTTAGGGATGCTGGCGCTGGTCATGGCGACAGTCACGGCCTGCTCAAGCGGCAACGAAGGAAGCTCCGGCAGCGCAGGCAGCGGCAACGCGCCGGCGAGCGGAGCAAACAACGGCGGCAAGGATAACGTAAGCGAAGCGCCGTTCGAGATGAGGCTCATGTACAACTTCGATGGCGTAGAGTTCCCGCCTGCGGGCAATGAGGTGCACAAACGGATCGAAGAGCTGACGAATACGACGCTGCGCATCGAGCCGCTGCCGGGCTCGGCATTCGAGGAGCGGCTGCCGGTTATGCTGGCTTCCGGCGATCTGCCTAGCGCGGTGCCGATCCCGCGTCGTCATCAGAAGCTGCCCTACGTCGTCAATGCGGTGAGCACCGGACTGTTCTGGGAGATCGGTCCGTATCTGGAGCAGTTCCCGAATCTGTCGCAGATCAATCCGGCAATCTACGACAACATCCTGTATGACGGCAAGCTCTATGGGCTGCCCCGCGTGCGTCCGCTCGCCCGTCGCGCCTTCCACTACCGCGCCGACTGGGTCGAGAATTTGGGCCTGCAAGAGCCGAAGACGCTCGAGGACTTCTACAACATGCTGGTCGCCTTCAAAAACGACGATCCGGACGGCAACGGTCAGGACGACACGGGCGGGCTGGTCATGATGCAAAACCAGATCGGCCGCTACTTTACCCCGTTCTTCGGCGCGCCGAACCAGTGGGAGCTCAAGGACGGCCAGTTCATCCGCGACGCGATGACCGACGAGTTCCTCGAGGCGCTCAAGTTCGAGAAGCGGCTGTATGACGAGAACCTGCTGAACCGCGACTTCGCGATCATGGATCGTCCGGAATGGACGGCTGCGATGGAGACGGGCCGCGCCGGCGTCCGCAATGACGTCACGGGCTCGGCGACTGGCATCGAGGAAGCGATCCAGGAGAACAACCCGAATGCGCGGATCGGCATGTTCAGCGTACTGGAGGGCGATCATGGCAAGCGTGTATTCGCAGAGGGCGGACACAACGGCTTCTACCTGTTCCCGAAATCTTCGCTCCCGACAGAGGAGGATCTGCTGAAGGCGCTGGCCTTCTTCGACACGCTGGCTGGCGAGGAGGGCGCCAACCTGCTCGCATGGGGCATCGAGGGCACGCACTATGAGCTGGTGGACGGCAAACCAAAGCATCTCGAGGACGGCAATTACGGCGAAGTGGTAGGCGCCTCGTACTCCGCTCCGCTGTCGACGCTGCCGGCAGCTACCAACGCGATGCAAGGCGACAAGAAGCCGCTGGACGTCCTCGCAGCCGAAATCGAGCTGGAAAACGAAGGCTTCATGGTCGCCGATCCGACGCTGTCGCTCATCTCCGAGACTTACCTGGAGAGCGGCGCGCAGATCGAAACGATCCTGGAGGACGCGCATGTCAAGTTCGTCATGGGCGAGATCAATGAAGAGCAGTGGCGAGCCCAGGTCGAGCTGTGGCGCTCGCGCGGCGGCGACAAGATCGCAGCGGAATACGCGGAAGCGTATGCGCGCGCCAATCAGTAGCGATATGACAAAACGTATGAAGGTAGGGATCATCGGCGCCGGGGGCATCGCCAGAGGCGCGCATATCCCGGGGTATCTGAAGCTGACCGAGCAAGTGGAGCTCGTCGCGGTAGCGGATGTCGTACGGTCGCAGGCGGAAGCTTGCGGCCGGCAGTTCGGCATCCCGCACATCTATGACAGCTATGAAGCGATGCTGGCTGCCGGCGGGCTCGACGCGGTCAGCATATGCACGCCCAACAAATTCCACGCGGCTGCCGCGATCGCTGCCCTGGAGGCGGGCTGCCATGTGCTCTGCGAGAAGCCGCCGGGCATCACCCCGGCAGAAGCGGAGGCGATGGCGGCTGCGGCGAGGCGGCACAATCGGCTGCTGACGTACGGCTTTCACTACCGGTATGCGACGGAGGTGGAGACGCTGCGGCGATTCATCCGCGCCGGAGAGCTCGGCGATATCTATATGGCCCGCGTGACGGCGACGAGGCGGCGCGGCATCCCGGGCTGGGGCGTATTTACGAACAAGGAGCTGCAAGGCGGCGGCGCGCTGATCGACATCGGCGTGCATATGCTGGATGCGGCGCTCTATCTGATGGGCTATCCCGAGCCGGAGCAGGTGCTGGCCCGCACCTACAACAAGCTCGGCACTCGCCCGGGCGTCGGCCTCGGCGGCAGCTGGGACTGGGCGAACTTCTCCGTCGAGGATACGGCTGTCGGGATGATCACCTTCAGGAACGGCGCCAGTCTGATGCTGGAGACGGCCTTCGCGGCCAATGTCGAGCAGGACAAGCAGATGCAGGTGTCGCTCCTGGGCGATCAGGGCGGCGCGGATGTGTTCCCGCTCAAGATCTATCAGGAGAAGCATGAGACGCTGGTCGATGTGACGCCGGTCTATCAGCAGGCGGGCAAGCCGCGCGAGGCGGAGATCGCGGCATTCGTCAGAGGCTGTCTGGGCGGCGAGCTGCCGGCGAGCACGCCGCAAGAGGGGGTGCTGCTGCAGCGGCTCGTCGATGCGCTGTACCGGTCGGCCGAGACGGGCGAGGCGATCCGACTGTGAGCAGACATAGGAGCGAGGGGAGACGCGTGATATGATAGGGGTAGCTATGTTAAGCAGATGGCATGTCCATGCCGACGATTATGCCTTGCAGGCCGCCAGCCATCCCGATCTGGAGGTGCGGGCGGTCTGGGACGAGGAGCCGGAGCGCGGGCGCGCGTGGGCGGCGGAGCTCGGCGTGCCGTTCGTCTCCGAGCTGGATGAGGTGCTGGCCGACCCGACGCTGTCCGGGGTCATCATCTCCGCGCCGACGACGATGCATGAGGAGCTGATGCTCCGCGCCGCTCGCAGCGGCAAGCATATCTTCAGCGAGAAGGTGCTGGCGCCGACGACGGCGGCATGCGAGCGTATCCTGGAGGCGGTGCAGGCGCATCGGGTCCATCTGATGCTGTCGCTGAAGCGGCTGACCGACGACTATTATGTGTACGCGCAGTCGGTGCTGGACCGAGGGCTGCTGGGACGGCTCAGTCTGATCCGCTGCCACCTCGCCCACAACGGCGGTCTGCCGCAGCCGGAGCGTCCGACCGGCATCCTGCCTGCGTCCTTCTTCGATCCGACTGTGAGCGGCGGCGGCGCCTTGATCGATCTGGGCGCCCATCCGGTCTATCTGACCAACCGGCTCGCTGGCCCGGCGAAGCATCTGTTCGCCCAGTTGCACCGCATGTACGACCGCGAGGTGGAGGACAGTGCGATGGTCGTCGTCGAGTATGCCTCCGGCGCGCTTGGCGTCATCGAGGCGAGTCTGGTGACCAGCGGCACGTTCAAGCTGGAGCTGCACGGCTCGGAAGGGATGCTGCAGATCGAGAAGGGCAGAACGCCGAGGATCCGCAGCCGTCTGCTCGGCGACGGCAGCTGGCAGACGCCGCCGATGCCGCCCGCGCTGCCATCGGCGATGGCGCAGTGGGCGGCGCAGATCCGGGAAGGGACGGAGCCGACGATCACGTCCGCCGATTACCTCGCCTTGACCCGCGTCATCGAAGCGGCCGTCCGCTCGGACCGCGAGGGGGCCCGCGTCAGTATGGACTAGCCGTCTTACCCGTCAGAAAGGTGAGACAGCATCATGATCCCAACCAAATATTCGGTTCATCTCTATGTAGCCTTCTTCTATATGACCCATGCGTCGTTTAGTCCGTTCCTTGGCTTCTGGTTTTCAGAGCAGGGGCTGTCGAGCCGGCAGATCGGTCTGCTGTTCTCCATCGGGCCGCTGGTAGGATTGCTCGTGCAGCCGCTGTGGGGCATCGTCTGCGATCGCTTCGGCATCGAGAGGCGGGTGCTGGCGATCAGCCTGCTCGCCGCGCCGCTGCTCGCCTTCGGCTACGTGCTGGCGGATGGCGTATTCGCCCTGTTCATCCTCACGGCGGTAGTCTATGCGGTGTTCTATTCGTCTCTGATGCCGATCACCGATGCGATCACGGTCAGTCATGCTCGCGAGCACGGCCAGAGCTATGGCGGCATCCGCTTCCTCGGCTCGCTGAGCTTCGCCTTGCTGATCACGCCGTTTGGTCTGCTCTATGATCGCTTCGGCATCGACACGATGTTCGTTATGCAGCTCATCGCGATGCTGGCCGCAGCGCTCATGCTGCTGCAGGTGAAGCGTCCGTCCGTGTCGCTGCGCCGACCCGGGCGGATGTTCTCGGGGCTGGGCCAGCTGCTGCGCCAGCCGTCCTTCGGCTGGTTTCTGTTGTTCGTATTTGTAGTCTCGATCGGCAATCATTTCTATAATGTGTTTTTCTCCGTCTTCATCGGGAGGCAGGGCGGGCAGGCTGCCGAGCAGATCGGCTGGCTGAACTCCATCTCGGCGCTGAGCGAGCTGCCGTTCTTCCTGCTCTCGGGTCTGCTGATCCGCCGCTGGGGCTACTACCCGATCCTGTGCGCGACGGCGCTGGCCGGGGCGCTCCGCTGGTGGAGCCTGTCGCTAGAGCCGACCTTTGCGGTGCTGATGACCAGCCAACTGCTGCATGGGATGACCTTTGCCTTGTTCATGGCAGCCGGCATCAACTATGCGTTCGAGCGCAGTCCGGAGGGGATGAAAAATACGGGTCAGACCGTATTTGCCCTCGTCTACATGAATCTCGCCAACATCGTCGCCAGCAACGGCGGCGGTTGGCTGCTCGACCAATATGGCTTCCCGGTGCTCTACCGGACCGGCGCGCTGCTGGCGCTCTCGGGCGCAGCAGGCTTCGTCCTGCTGGCGCTCCATGTGCGGCGGCGTGGCTGACGATAACTGGAATGGAGGTTCCGACTATGTTGAACAAACCCGACTATTCTTTCTCGACGATGTGGAACCTGCGCAAGCATACGCGCGGACATGAGATGATCGAGGAAATACAACGTCTCGGCTTCGAGCAGGTCGAGCTGAACTATAATGTGACGACAGAATTCCTCGAGACGATCGAGCCGATGATCGAGCAGGGCAGCATCCGCGTGTCGAGCGTGCATAATGTGTTCCCGTTCATCAACGACAAGGACTACGACACCGACTCGGTCATGCTCGGCTTCGACGATCTGGACAAGCGCCGGCGCTCGGTCGAGCTGCTGATCCAATCGATCGACTATGCGCATCGCTATGGCGCCAAAGGCGTCGTCGTCCATCCGGGCGAGGTGCCCTTCGCCTACAATATCGACAACGAGCTGAAGCGGCTGTGGCGAGAGCAGGGCAAGGCGTCGCCGGCCTATCAGAAGCTCTGGAACGAGATGTTGGAACGCCGCAACGAGCTGGCGCCGATCCATGTGCAGCGCATCCAGGACAGTCTGGAGATCGTATGCGACTATATCGCTCGCAAGGGGCTGGATATCAAGATCGGCATCGAGACGCGCTCCCGCTGCTACCAGATCCCGACGCTGCAGGAGGCGGACCAGATCATCACAGGACTGCAGGGCGCGCCGGTCTACCTCTGGTACGATATCGGCCACGGCATGATGATGGAGCGGATGGGGCTGTACGACAACGCTGCCGAGATCCAGCAGATGAAGGATAAGGTGCTGGGCGTGCACATCCACGAGACAGTCGAGCTGGTCGATCACTGGTGTCCGTATGTCCACAGCAAGGACAACGAGACGTTCGACGCCTTCCTCGACGTCATCGACGCCGCGCCGATCAAGGTGTACGAGCTTCGCGCGCCATGCACGGAGGAGGAGATCGAGGAGAGCTACCGGATCATGACGGAGAAGCTCGCGGCGCGGAAGCCGCGCGTGTGATGTGAGCTACCTCGACGAGCTTCTGATTGGCTGGCTGGGCGACTTCGAGCTGCTGCTGCGTATCCTCGTCAGCGCGCTGTGCGGCTTCCTGATCGGTCTGGACCGGACGCATAAGCACAAGCCGGCAGGCGTCAAGACGTATACCTTCGTCACATCGGCGTCGACGCTCATCACGATCGTATCGATCCATAGCGTCGAGGTGTACAGCGGCATGCAGGAGCATACGATGATGGACCCGATGCGGCTGGCGGCCCAGATCGTCACGGGCCTCGGCTTCATCGGTGCGGGCATTATCCTCAAAAACGGCGAGCGTGTCGTCGGCCTCACCTCGGCGGCGATGATCCTGTTCGCCGGGGGCGTCGGCATCGGCTTCGGGGCCGGCTTCTACAGCATCGTCATCTGTACGATCGCCATCACCTTCGTCTTCATCCGGCTCGGCACATGGGCCGACCGCCGGGAGCGCCGCAAGCTGCAGGAGCAGCGCCGCGCCAGCTCGGGCAGCAGCCCTCCGATGTTATGAGCGGAGGGCTTTTCTCTGCGAAGCGGGCACATCCAAACGCCTATAACCCGCTTTATTGTGTCCGTCGTTACACGACCTTTCCCATCAGTCCGCCGATGATGATCTTCCGGCTCCCGTCATATTGAGCGGACACCGTACAGCCGCCTTGATAGTCGGCCAGCCTTACAATGGGAATCGCCATTTTGACGGTCAGAGCAGCCGACTTTTCCTCCCCGGACTCATAGTCCAAGTGAAGCCGAAGCTGGACAAGCGCCTGCAGCTCATTGCCGCCCACCTGCTGGATGCTCTGAATGACCGCCCGGGCGGCGCTGGCGCGCCGTTTGTACTGTGCATGCTGTACGCCTTTTCGGTATTGATAGACCCCTGCACCGATGAGCAAGACAGCTGCAACCCCAAGCGCAACAAGGACCTCAATTAACCACTCCAAATGATTTGCCCCCCATCTCAGGTATCTAACAGCGTCGTTCGTTTCTTTACTTGCCTTGCGCTTCATTACGAGTAAAGTTGCGAAACGTTTCGGCAAACTTCATAATAAATGAGGTAACCAAGCGGGTGATTTGGCTCGAATCAGGTGGAATATCGATGGCATACAGGATGGGGGTTTAGCTTTTTTATGTGGGTGTTTGTTGGAATCGGAGTCATACTCGTATATGCCTCTTTGGTGTTCTATATCGGCTGGAGCGGTTGGAGCTGGATGCGGCCCAAGGTATCCAGACGGTTTAAGGTGCTGTACATCGTGTTGCTGGTATTTTTGTCGACATCCTTTATCTTCGGTCGATTCCTGGGCAGTTTTTCGCTGCTGAGCATTATCGGCAATTACTGGCTGGCGGTGTTCTCGTTGCTGCTGATCATGCTGCCGATTGTCCACCTCTGCGTGTGGCTCTCGCGCCTGACGCGGCTGCCGCGTCATCATACGCAGAAGTGGGCCGGCTGGATCACGCTGACGGCGCTGATCGCGCTGATTGGCTATGGGTCTTTTAATGCATACAGCCCGGTTGTGCGAGAGTACACGATCGAGATCGATAAGCCGGTGCAAGGACTGCAGGAGCTGCGGGTCGTCATGGCGGCCGACATGCACTTCGGCTTGCTGTCCGGCCCCTCGCACGCGCGCCGCATGGTCGAGGAGATCAACGCGCTGCAGCCGGATCTGGTCATCTACCCCGGCGATATCATCGACGACGATCTGGAGGCCTACGAGCGCAGCGGCATCCCGGAGATCATCGCCGGCGTCGAGGCTCCGATGGGCGTATACGCCTCGCTCGGCAATCATGACAAGTTCGATGGTCCGATCGAGGATCTCGTCGCGGCGCTCGAGCGCAGCAACATGGAGGTGCTCTATGACGATGTCGTCACGATCGAGGACAAGCTGACGCTGATCGGGCGGAGGGATCGCACCGAGCCGGAGCGGCGAGACGTCTCGGCGCTGGTCGCGGAGGCGGATGCCAGCCAGCCGCTTATCCTCCTCGATCACCAGCCGTATGAGCTCGGCGTAGCTGCCGACAACGGCATCGACCTGATGCTCTCCGGCCATACGCATCGCGGCCAGATCGCGCCAGCGCATCTCATCACGAGGGCTCTCTACGAGAATGATTGGGGCCATGTGCAGAAGGGCTCATTCCACTCGGTCGTTACCTCCGGCTACGGTTTTTGGGGGCCGCCGATCCGGATCGGCAGCCGCTCGGAGATCGTCCTGCTCCACCTGCGATTCGCGGGGTAGCTGCTGCTCAGGTTCTGGCCGGGTCGGGCGTCGCATACAATAGTACCACATGTCAGAATAGGGCAGGTGGTCTAGATGGAGCAGATCTCGACCGTGTCGGAATTCATGCATTGGTTTGGATTGCCGGTGGCGATGAGCCTGATCGGCGGGCTGATCGGCCACTTTGTCAAAAATGGGATTATCGAACTACCAAAGGTTGTCATAGAATATACCGAGGACCCGGAGACAATGTCTTCCAATTGGGCGCTCCGTGTCCTCCAGCGGACCGGCAGATTTTTGTTGTTCCTGCTCGGCTACAGAAACGAGCGCAACGCCTCGGCCAAAGTATTCTTCGATCTCGGCATCCTCGGAGACCTGCTGATCGCGATCGGCACGGGGATCCTGGCGAAGACGGCGCTCGCGATGGCGAATACCGACAGCCCGTATGCGGTCATCAGCAGCTCGTTGCTGGCAGGCTATGCTGGCCTCTCCTATCTGAAGGCGAAGCAAGACAAGGAGATCGCCAGCACCGTCATCGAGTCGCTGGAGGCGGAGGAGGAGGGGGCCGGCAGGACGTCCAGGAAAGCAGAGCAATCGAGACTTACTGGATAAGAGGTGAGAAGGATGGAGCGGATGACCGTCAAAGTAACGCAAGGTGAGCTGCAAGAGCTGAAAAAGCTGGTCAGTATCATCAAAAACGTACGACTCCCGCTATCCCAGCGACGCATCGCGAAGTCGCAATACGAGTCGATCATCAAGCATGCCAAGCATTGCGATCGACTGACTATGTAGTCCTTGTCCGTTAACGATTGTCTGGCGCAGGATGCCGCACGCCCCCGGTCCGGGCGTTGCGGCATTTTGGTTTTTTGTTTAGACAGGCCCCTGCCGAGGTTACAATACGAAGTAGATAGTTAAGGGGGCGCAGCATGAAAAAGGACCGCGAGAAAGGCACTGTATTTTATCTCTCCATATTTATTGTCGTTGCCGTCGTCGTCTGGGGGTTTCTGTTCCCGGATCATCTGGCCGATGCGGCGCAAGAGGCGTACGCTTATGTGACGAGCACGTTCGGCTGGTTTTACTTGACCGCAACCTTCTTGTTCCTGCTCTTCGCGATCTTCCTTATCTTCAGCCCGGCGAGCCGGATCAAGCTCGGACGGGACCATGACGAGCCGCGCTACCCCTTCTTCACCTGGCTGGCGATGTTGTTCTCGGCTGGCATGGGGATCGGGCTCGTCTTTTATGGCGTCGCCGAACCGATCTACCATTATATCGATCCGCCAGAGGGGCTGACGGGAGAGACTCCGGCAGCGGCCAGAGCGGCGCTGCGCTATTCGTTTTTCCATTGGGGTCTGCAGCCTTGGGCGATCTATACGGTTATCGCGCTGGCGATCGCGTATACCCAGTTCCGCAAGGGCGGCACCGGGCTGATCAGCGCGACCTTCCGCCCGTTGCTCGGCCACCGGGTGGACGGGCTGCTCGGCAAGGGCATCGACACGCTGGCAGCGGTCGCCACCGCCTTCGGCGTCGCCACCTCGCTGGGGCTCGGTACGCTGCAGATCAACGGCGGCCTCGATTATGTATTCGGCATCCCGAACACGACGACAGTCAATCTGATCATCATCGTCATCGTTACGGCTCTATTCCTGCTCTCCGCCATCAGCGGGCTGGATCGCGGCATCCGTTACCTGAGCAATCTGAACCTTAGCATCGCCGGCTTGCTGGCATTATTCGTGCTGATCACCGGCCCGACGCTATTCATCATGGACGCTTTGACGACGACGGTCGGCTCCTATCTGAATAATCTCGTGACGATGAGCTTCCTGATGACGCCCTTCTCTCAGGGGACATTCGTCGGCGACTGGACGATTTTCTATTGGGCCTGGTGGATCGCCTGGGCGCCGTTCGTCGGCTCGTTCATCGCACGCGTCTCCAAGGGACGCACGATCCGCGAGTTCGTCGTCGGCGTACTGCTCGTGCCAACCGTGCTGAGCATGTTCTGGTTCTCCGTATTCGGCGGGACCGCATTACATATGGAGATCTTCGAGGGGCTGCCGATCGCGGAGGCGGTGTCGTCGGATATGACCTCGGCGCTGTTCGTGACGCTCGAGCAGCTGCCGTGGGGGATGATCATCAGCATCGTGGCGATCCTGTTGATCACGATGTTCTTCGTCACCTCGGCCGACTCGGCGACCTTCGTGCTTGGCATGCTGACCTCGCAAGGGACCGAGAATCCGCGTACAGGGATCAAGATTATCTGGGGCATCCTGATGTCGGGCATCGCCGGCGCGCTCCTCTTCACAGAGACAGGGCTGGGCGGCCTGCAGACCGCATCGCTCGTCATCGCGCTGCCCTTCACGATCATCCTGTTGCTCATGATGTACTCGCTCTACAAGGCGCTCAAGCGCGAGGTTCATGACGCCCGTCGCCGCGAACGCAAACGGCTCCAGAAGCTGGAGCGGCTCCTGGAGCGGGAAGAGGACTAGCGTAAGGCTAGTCCGAGCGGACTCGAAAGTAACGGAGGATACGGCGCGCAGGGGAGAGGGAGGCGGAGGCGAAGCAGCCTGCTCGCTTCAGCAGTCCGCGGCGACCCGGAAGCCGCAGTTGCCCGTAGACGAATCCGGCGTATTGGAGCTGCGGGCAGCGACCCGATACCGATTGCAGTAGGAGCGATGGCACAGATACGAGCCGCCTCGCATCGAGCGCCGGTCCGTCGGCCGGCTGTAGTACGGGCGCACCGCTGACGTCTCGCGATGGTAGGCGGGGCTCCAGTAGTCGGCGCACCACTCCCACACGTTGCCAGCGACATTGTACAGGCCATAGCCGTTGGGCGGGAAGGCATCGACGGGCGCGGTGCCGACATAGCCGTCAGACGCCGAGTTTTTGATCGGGAAGCGCCCCTGCCAGATGTTGCAATGGTGGATGCCGTCTTGCTTGAGCTCGTCCCCCCATGGATAGCGTCGTCCGGCGAGACCGCCGCGCGCAGCGAACTCCCACTCGGCCTCCGTCGGCAGGCGGACGCCCGCATAATCGCAGTATGCCATCGCATCGTGCCAGGAGATATGGACGACCGGATGATCGGCACGATCCTCGATATGCGAGTCGGGTCCCTCCGGCCGGGCCCAATACGCGCCATGCACCGTCAGCCACCACGGCGTCTGCTGCGGCACCTCGGCCACCGCTTGGCGCGTCTCCTCCGAAGCGAGCAAATGAAATACATACGACCAGCCGAACCGCTCGGCCTCGGTGACATAGCCAGTGGCCTCGACGAAACGGGCGAACTGGGCGTTGGTGACGGCGTGCGCAGCGATCCGGAAGGGCCCGACCTCGACCTCGCGCGAGGGCCCTTCGCCATCAGCGGGGAAGCCGTCGGGGTCGTCGGTGCCCATCCTGTAGCTGCCGCCACCCAGCTCGATCCATAGATGGTCTGGCGGCTGGCTGGCTGGCGTGGGCGGTGGGCTTGCTTGTGCGGAAGGCGCTGTCGAGCGAGCGACTTCTGGTTCATGGGGCGCGGCGGACGGACTGGGGCTGACAGCCTCGCGGCTGGCTGCGCAGCAGGATTTGTTATGTTCCATCTTAAGCTTCCTCTCTCTACTGTCTGCCATGTGGCGAATCGATGAGTACTCGTTAGCTTCTATGATAACACAAGACGCCCGCTGCCGGTCGATGTGAGATGACATCTCGGGCAGCGGGCGTCTTGCTATGGGATTACGAGGACAGATCGAAGGTCCACGGTCCGCGGACGACGACGATTGGCCGCTCGAGCTGCAGCGTGATGCTGCGAGCGCCGTCTGGGACTTCGAACTCCATCCAAATGTAGGCTCCGGTCGTCTCGTCCTGCTCTGCCGCATAGCTCAGCTCTCGCAGCGAGAACCGCTGCAGCGCGACTGCCGCCGCCGGATCGCCCATATCCATGTATACGCGCAATCTGTCTCCGATGCGCTCGGTCCGCGTGAAGGTGACGGGGAAGCCAGCTAGCTCTACCGTCTCTTGCAGCGCGTCGCGCGACTCTGTCGGCAGCTTGACCTTGGCAGTGTCCGGGTACTCGACGAATACCTCCGGCAGGGTGACTCGATATCGTCCGCCATCCGTCACCGTGAAGTAAAACTCGCTGGCCGGCGCGGCGACCGCCCGATCGGCGTGCATGTCGATGGCGTTGCCCTGGTGATCGGCGATCTGCAATCCGCCCCCGGCGCCTATTAACCCGTGGAGGTCGTACTCGTACAGCCGATAATCTTCCTGCGGCAGCGACAGCAGCGTCACCCGCAGCTGATCGTCGATGCGCCGTGCAGCGGCGGTGATGGACAGGCCGTGATGCGTCTGCGTCGGTCCGAGCGCTTCGTAGTCTGCGTAGCTCTCGGCTGCTTGCAGCGCGAGCGGGATGTCCAGCGGCGGATCGAGCGGCAGCGTCAGGCGGATCGCCTCGCCAGTGTCGATGGGCCCATCGATCCAGTAGATAGAGGACCAATCGCCTCCACTGCCGGATGCCAGCGAGCGCGTCAGCTCGTGCCGGATGCCGCGCTCGGTCGTCAGCGTGATCGAGGCAGGCGGGATCGTGCTGTCGGACCAGCTCGTCGACAGCACGGTCATCCGCTCATCGGACATCGCGCCAGTGATCGTCAGCGTCCCTGAACCTACGGCCAGCCGCACCGGCTCCTGGAGCACATACAACTGGGACGTCTCCTGCTGGACGATCCCCAGGCCCGGCACGAACTGAAGGGCACGCGCCAACGTCGCCCACACCTGCGATTGCTGAGAGAGCACGACGGCGAGCGCGATTACCCCGATCAGCGAGGCGGCGGCGATCCGTCGCGTGCGCTTCGTCCGATTTGTTCGTTTCGTCGGTTTCACGGAATGGGGGCGCTCGCTAGCCTGCGGCTGGAGCTTCTCTTGGGCTGGGGCCTGTCGTTCGGCGACTGCCTGACGGATGCCGGCGCGGCTCCGTTCGGAGAGCGATGCCGGGATCTCGATCGTCTCCATTTGCTTTTTGACCTCGTTGGTGTTGATCTTCATGCGTGGTCCTCCTCCCGTATCTGCTGTCTCAGCTTGCCGAGCGCTCGATACAGCAGCGTCTTGGCTGTGCCTAGCGGCAGCTCCATCAGCTCGGCGGCCTCCCTGATCGTCAGGTCATAATAAAATCTCAATAGGACGATATGCTTCTCGTCGGCACTCAGCCCGTCGATGAGCTGGCGCAGCGTCAGCTTCAGCGGCAGATCCTCCGTCTCCGGGAGCGCCAGCATCTCGGCATACTCCGGCTGCCACGCGATCTCCCGCTTGCGCTTGCGCAGCATGTCGATCGCGCAGCTGATCGCGATGCGGATCAGCCATGTCTTGAGATATCGCGGCTCGCGCAGGGTTTTGATATTTTTGCAGGCGCGGTAAGCCGTTTCCTGCACGACATCGAGCGCGTCCTCCTGCCTGCCCATATACACGTAGGCGGTTCGGTACAGATCCGCTTCATAGCGCTGGAACAGTTCCAGGAACGCGTCTTCGTCGCCGTTCTGCGCTTGCTGTACTAATGCATCGATGATGAACACCCCTTGCGTCCTTATGATCCGCATCTTGGGATGCGGGTGGTCGGCCTGTTCCGACCGTTCTATGCATTAGACGGGAGGAGGCAGACGTTTGGCTTTATTGCCCCGGAAATAAATCGAGGCGACAGTGCATCTTCGTCTATTCATAGGAGTGGACAGGCCTGGCACCCCGTGCTAATAAAAAAAGCGATTCTCATTACGAGAACCGCTTTTAATTACTGTGCTCCACTTTGTTTTTTATAAACAGTACTCTCCAGTTTTTTTAGTCTGCGGGGAATGCTGAACCATTTGCGAACACTGTAATAAATAGCGAACAGTAAAAGTACTGTACACACGATGGTAACGATAAACTCTGGCCAATAGAACCAGCTCATAATCAAAACCTCCCTTGCTCCAATGTTTGCGTTTACATAAGGTAGAGAATAGCGTATCTTGGGTCTGAAGAAAATCTTTCGTTATTTCGTTTATTTTAGCCCATTCGATCGGGTGCAATTCAGTGCAACTCGGGCACGGCAGGTTCAACCGCTCCATCGTGCTATCCTGATACAACTCCTCGATCCTTGATTCGCCTTGAATTGTCGGCAATGTACATACAGATTGAAGCTGCCTTTTTCCCTGCTGCTGGCAGAGGAACAGGAACAAAGTTTTCGAATCAAAAACTAGCTCTATTTCGGGGTCTCCAGCACCCGCACCTCGCTCGTACCCTCAGAAGGACCTGCGGGCACCCCCTCACCGTAAATACACGTACATTTTATACGTGCTACCTATTGGCACGTACTTATTATACGTGTTATAATGAAATCAGAAAGGAGCTGGACATGAGAAACATCACTTCCCGTGAGTTAATCAAACTGGTCGAAGCTCATGGCTGGAAGTTGGTCGAAGTAAGAGGAAGTCATCATCAGTTCAAACATCCGACCATTCCCGGCAAAGTCACCATCCCACATCCTAGAAGAGAATTTTCCCAAAAGCTAATCAAGTCCATACTTAAACAGGCGGGGCTCCTCTAAGAGCCCTACCCCCAAGGAGGCTAATATAAATGTCCATTCTGTATCTCTATCCTGCGGTGTTTGATCCAAACGAGAAAGGCGGCTTTACAGTCAGCTTCCCTGACTTGCCAGGCTGCCTCACTGAAGGCGACAACCTGGAGGAGGCACTCAGCATGGCCCAGGAAGCCATGGCGCTTCACCTGTACGGAATGGAGCGAGACGGCGATGTCATTCCAAGTCCATCAAGCCCATACACGAACCTGATTCCAGACGACGCCGAGAAGGGCGCGTTCGTGAACATGGTCGCGGCTAAAACTGCTCCGATCCGTGATGAGCTGCAAAATCGGGCCGTGAAGAAGACACTGACGATCCCTCAATGGCTCAACGATGAAGCTGAAGCTGCCGGCCTCAACTTCTCGCAGACACTTCAATATGCTTTAAAAGAGAAGCTCGGGTTTCCGCACAGAACAAACTGAACATGACTTACATCGCCCGGCGAAAGCTGGGCTCTTTTCGTCTATGGCCATCCGTTGGGCGACTTCATATCTAAATCGCTCCTTTCATCTTTTTGGAAACAAAAAGAGCCACGCATGGTTGAGTGACTCTGGGTCATGTATACGTACTATGAACAGAGGCGATGTTTTTAAAACCGCCTTCCGGCAGCACACCCACTTCCTCACGTCGACATGCGCGGGGCGCCCTTTGTTTTAAATATAAAGTTTCGGAAGCAATCTCCGATACAAATTATCAGAGGAAAGGTGGGGCAAAATGAATATAAGTTCGAATATTTTGGTTGTTGGGTTAATTGTCATTTTTTTATTTCTTGTCTTTGAAATACACTGGACATATAAGGACCAAAGATTACTCAACAGACCGTTAACTATCCCTTCCACTAAAAGTTCGATTTATACAACAGAATACAGACTAGCACACCCGATTTCAGGCTCGTGAAAGTTGGTGTAAGATCAATAAATGTAGTTACCCCAATGTTCTGAATTGGATTGAAGATGTAAATATGATTATTTCTACATACAAGATCATGATATCTCAATCAGGTAATATCCTTACTGTCGTTGGTGTTGCAACAATTTGTGCTATTATGCACTTTGGATTTGCTCATCAAAGAGCATCTTTAGTTAAAAAACACTTAATTATTATTGATGAAATTGAAAAAGAACGTTCCTAAAGTAAACAAGCCTTCGAATCATTTGCCTTCAGCTCCCCACAACGCAAGGACCAACAAGGTGAGATGGAGACAAAAGCCGAGGACACTTGACCAAGAGAATACGGCACCTCCAACAAACATCTACCAAAAAAGAGGCGGGAGTTGCGCTGCGATTAATAAAAAGGCGGAGATCAGGCAAAACGAAAAAAAACTCGTTTGAATCCAATGGAACGATGTCGCAATCTTGCAATAACCGTAATAAAAGAAAAGGCCCGTTTGTGGGCTTTTCTTTAAGGCCTCGGTATTTCATCAACAACCGTAAAGGATATGGCATCTACCTTCCAAACTCCTGAACTGGAAACGAGAGAAAGATCACGATACAACGTCTGATTATTTTGCAGTGCATACGATTGTCGCAAGTTGGCTTTTGTTTGGCTTGTATAGGTGATCGCAGATTGGTAAATCGTTGTGATTTTATAATTATACTTGAGTCCTTTACCCTGAATAACGGAATTAATCATACTGTCGGTGAAGTAAGGGCTAAAATGCGTTCGAATTTGTTTAATAGACGAAAGGTCGGTAGCCTCATTAACCTTGTCTACGAGTACCTTCGCTCGTTGGTCAGTGACACGTTGTGCGGAAGGCACTTGCACAACGCCTTGCTCCATGCCGATGATGACCTGCTGGGCGCCGGATGTCACGATCGCTTGTTTCGCTTGTGAGTCCCAGCTGATTTCAGCTCCAAGCGCCTGGCCAACAAAACGTAAAGGGACATATGTGCGAGATCCGTTGTACAACTTAGCCGGTACATCCAGAGTGACTTGCGTTTGATTAACCGTCATGTTCGGAGAGTTAAGGGTTAATTGAACCGTCGTATTTTCTTTCGTGATGGTTACGACTTTATCTTGCTGATTCCAATCGACGTTAGCGCCCAATTGCTCAGATACAAGACGCAAAGGGATAAGCACACGTCCGTTTTCCAACTTGCCCTCATGTAGAGGATTGGCAAAACTGTTGCCAGAGAACGAAGGAATAAACAACATGGCCGAGGCTAGAAAGGACAGTGCGACTTTTTTTAGCATACGGAACCTCCCAGAATCGTAAAACTATCTACTATGCAATAGACGCTTTGATTAACAAAAGGTTGCTATAATCAGGAAAAAAACAAGTGTGGGAGGTACGCTTGCAGATATGCTGGATACAGCAACCATTACCAGTCGTTATACGTCTTATACGATGAATGTAAATTTTTGAAAGAGGTGAGGATGCAGGGGCGTTTGAACAAGTGCTACTCCAATACTGCCTGTTGGGAGATATGCTGAAATGAAAACAAAATTTATTCTTATTATCGCAATGTCAGCGCTTTTATTAACCGCTTGTCAAAATGGAGGGGATAATGCCCCGCCTCCATCTGATGGAGGAACAATATCAAAACCGGAATCCACTCCCGATAATGGTGAAGTAGAAATCGATGACAAAATCAACGCTGACGTGGTAAAGGTTATTCAAAATTATATGCAAGCTACACATACAAAAGATGAGGGCCTGATTCGATCCACCGTGTTAGATGAAATTGGTTTTGAAGAGCGAGCATTTTCTCTTTGGAATGATCCCAAAAACCTCGCGTTAAAGAAGCTCGCCTACGGCTCTGGCGATGAGAAAAATGAAGTAGTAACGGTTACCTTTACGAACGATGAGATGCTATCCTTCGCACTGACACAAACCGATGATGGATGGAAAATTTACGATGTTGACTAAGAGGCCTACAGGTAAGCCGAAAGCACTGGATAGCCATACTGTTTTTCCTGGATTAACTTTAGCTCCGGTGAAAGAGTAACACAGCCACGCAAGTGAGGCAAAGGTGAAAGACATTTCCTATATCGGGATCTGGCTACCCGCCTCTCCGCAGCCAGCGGAGAGGCGAGTGCAGGTTCAGAATAGCAGCCGAAGCAGCATCAGCGACACGACGCCGGTCACTACCGTGCCAAGGAGGCTTCGAGTTTTGACGGCTACCCAGAAGGTGGGCAAAGCCGCAATAAGCTCGACATTGGTAGACAATGCGGCGAATTTGCCGCCTTCGATGAACAGCTCCTGGGCCACCAGGGCCGCCATGACCGCTATCGGCACATAACTCAACCAGCGCATCCCCCATTCCGGGATCGCGATGCGGCTTAACAGCATCAGCGGCAGTACCCGGGGGAGGAAGGTCACGAGCGCAGCTCCGAAGATAATCAGGAAGATATCAGGTCTTACTTCCATCGTTCTATCACCAGTCCAATCGTTGAAGCTATAATGGCAGCGGCAATAACGCCCATGCTGGGCGACCATAGAATAGAGACCAGAACAGCTACCGCCATGGCAATCAATCCGACAGTGATGTCAAGCAGGTATTTGCGCCGTCCCATCATCGTCAGGACAAGCAGCCCGATGAACATGGCCGGCAGGGCGAAGTCCAGCCCCCATTGCTCGGGACTTGCAATCCACTGGCCGAAGAAGGCGCCTGCGAGGTTGGCCAGGAACCAGTTCAGATATGCGGTAATATTAAGCCCGTGCATCCAGCGCTCGCTGATTCTCTTCCGGGAGGCGCTCTTCTGGATCGCTACGCCGAAGGTCTCGTCAGTGAGCAACGAACCGATCAACAGATTGCGCAGCGGCGTCAGGTGACGGAAATAAGGCGATAAGGCTGCGCTGAGCAGCAGATGCCGCAGGTTGACCAGAAAAATGGTGATGACAATGGCGGAGGAACTGCTTCCAGCAGCAATCATGCCAGCAGCGATGAACTGGGCGGAGCCTGCATAGAGAATGATGGAGAGCATGGCAATCTCGGCAAGGGTAAGTCCGGCGGTCTTCCCGACCACCCCTGCGGCGAAGCCGATACTCAAATATCCTAGCAAGGTAGGCAGGCAATCCTTGACCCCCTGCAGGAAGGTATCATTGCTATCCGGCACAGCGGTGGAGTCTGAGCTCTGGCTGCTGCCGGGCTGCGACGGTTCTAAAATAGATTTTGGCCTCATGTCAGGCAATACTCCTTCTATCCTTCACTATCGTTACCGCTGCACGGGTGCAGGCGGCTGCCACTATAGTAACGTAAAACAGGGATTCGGGGAAGACTAACCTCGGCCTGAGTCCAGTGAAACAAAATACACTCCTGTTCCTCGCGACTCTCCTTCAGCAATTTCAGCAACTAGACGCGAAGCGTTCAATTGGAGCAAAGGCTCTCTTTAGACGCTTCTTTTTTCCTGAATTTATATAATAAGATCCAAATATAAGTTGGAGGGTTTGTAATGAAGAAAAAAATTGCTGCTATCGCATTAGGTATCATGATTGCAGGGTCGGCTATAGTGGGAAGTATCTACGCAGCAGGTGCAATCAAATTGATCGTGAACGGGCAAGCTGTTAAGACAGATGTGTCGCCATTCATGACTAAAGAACGCGTAATGGTCCCCATTCGTTTTGTTTCTGAAGCGTTAGGATATAACATTCAGTGGGATGAGTCCAAACAACAGGTAACAATTGATCATGAGATTTGGAAAGAAACGATTCCAGAAGAGGACAAGGGAACTTTAAGAGCAGCTTCAAATACAGTAAGTTCATACCTAGTCTTACTACAATCGAGATATGACCCTTCCTTAAATAACCCGGATGAGTATATCAAATTTACGACGGGCGAAAATGAAATATTTATGCCCAGCTATGGTGGATCAAGCTTAAATTATATTGCGAATTATGAAATCCTGGATGGACGCTTACTTAAATCTGCTCAAGGAGACACAGCAGAAATTGCTGCAAGTTATTGGCTATTATCAACGACAGAATCCCGATACACCAAATACACGATAATTTACACCTTAAAACAGCAAGATGTCAACGGCGTGCAACATTGGTTGATTGACACAGAGAGGACCCTTAAGACAGAAGCATTTAAGGAAAAACCTGCACAGTTACATGCTCCATTTGAAATAAATAATTACAAGTAAGATAAACGCTGTGGAAGGAGATGAACAAGTGATGGTTAGATGGATTAGCTTCAGTCTTTTAGTCCTTTTGTTGACGGCCTGTGCAGGGAATGAAGAAGCTGAGAATACTTCGCCACCTCTTGAATCGCCATCCATTCATCAAGAAGAACAGACGCCGAATCCAAATCCGTCTGATGAAGAAAAGGATACTGTCGTCGGAGATATTAACGGTATTGAGGAAAATGGCACTGAGTCTGGAGAGGTGAGGGTGCTTTATCCTGATGATCCTGCTGTCTATGAGGATACTATCAGGGTTGACCCAAAGGAAAGAGTGGGAAAGCTAGAGATAGATTCAATTGTTATGGTCGAGGAGATCCAACCAGGACAAAAAGAAACTATCATGAAGTACCTTACTGCTACAAGGGATGAGGATATAGACAGTATTGAAAAACTGATTCATCCTGAATCGGATAATCCAGAATTCATCACTTCAGGTCTTCAAAATAAAATTATTCAAGCGGTCAAAGAATTGACCATAGATCATCACCGATCAGCTCTATTAGAGGAAGAGCGGGGTGAAGGGATGGCGACCGCAGTAGTTGCTCATTTGGAAGCTGCCGACGGTTCTTTGGGAGGGACCGCATCCTTGGTGTTATTTAAAAAAGACGAGAAGTGGCTCATTTATAGAGTAGACTAATTCGAATCAAAGCGTTCAATTTAGGAGCATCGGGCATCGGCTTCTGTTGGACGCTTCTTTTTGCCTGAAGAGAGTCTACATTATGCGCTGCTTTAAGCAAATGAAGGAGACTGTCAAGTAAAAAGT
>NZ_BFBX01000096.1:0-18294 GCF_003851045.1 Paenibacillus sp. 598K
AATCCCTCGGCCGGAGCGCCGCTTGCCTCCAGCAATCCCTCGGCCGGAGCGCCGCTTGCCTCCAGCAATCCCTCGGCCAGAGCGCCGCTCGCCTCCAGCAGTCCCGCAGCCTGGAGGGCGCGGTACGTCAGCAGCGTCATCTCGTCGCGGGTGATTGGGCGCGCAGGCTCGAAGCGATTGCCCCCGCTGCCCTGGACGATGCCGAGCGCCTGCGCGGCAGCGACGGCATCGCTATAATACGCCTGCGAGTCGACATCGACGAAGGATAGGTGGGCGTCAATGGCCCGGGCGTCGTCTATGTTCAGTCCATCGCCCCCCATCCGACCGACTACGCTCAGTTCCGACTCGAGGAGCCGCATCAGCAGCGTCACATAGTCGGCGCGCGTCAGAGATGCGCGCGGCTCGAAGCGCTCGGCAGAGACGCCGCGCACGATGCCCTTGGCCGCCAGCACCTCGATCGCATGGCGCATCTCGTCCTGCGCCGGCGCGTCGGCGAAGCTCGGCTGGCGGTAGGCGACAGTGAACGTCCCCTCCGGCCGGGCGCTGAATCGCATCGCCCCCAGCTCGGCATCGTAACGTCCGCTGGCGACGATGCCCGTCGATCCGTCCTGAGCAGCGTGAGCGATGACAAGAAACTCCGGATCGCTGAGTTGTGCAGCCGTCGGCTTGTAAGGTAGCACGGCCGTCACCGGGAGCGCTAGCGCATCCGCAGGCACAGGCTTGCCATCGATCAACACCGCGATGGAGAGGCTGCTGCCCGTCCCGGTCAAGCGCACGGTCGCGCTCTTCGCATCGGTAGAGCTTACCTTCAGCCATCCGGTTGGCAGGATGACGCTGCCGGTGCGGGTGCGCAGCTCAAGCGCGACGCCGCCAGCGGCATCCAGCGCAGCGAGCGGCAGCTCCTGCTCGATTGCGCCTCGGGCCGGCACATCGACGACGATCGTGTCGAGGCCGTCTACGCGAGCTTGCTCCAGCGCCGTCGTCCAGGCATCGGCGTCGAAGGTCGAGCGCGTCACGGACAGACCTTGGCGCGAGACGGCCGGTGTGATGACGACGGACTTTCCGTCATTCCCAGGCCCAGGCTGCCCAGGCTCCGTGGACGTCCCGCCAGAGGCACCAGACCCGCCTGTCCCGGCACTCGTACCAGGCGTCACCGTCCCGGAGCCGTTGTTGCCATTAGCGCCCCCGGCTCCATTGCCACCCGTACTGCCGCCGTTCCCCCCAGAGCCATCCGTCCCTCCGCCGGACGCCGGTTCGAACACGCGCACATAGTCGACGTACAGGTCGAGCTGGTCGTGGTAAGGCTCGAGCTTGATCGGCCAGCCGCCGCCGAGCGCCAGGTTGATCATAAAGAAGAGCGGTGTGTTGGCCTGCTCGAAGGTCGGATGACGCCACACCTCGACGTTATCGATGTAATAGATGATCTCCTCAGGCGTCACCTTGGTGCCGTAGATATGCCAGGTCGACGCATTGTCGCCGTAAGCAAAGTTGTCCGAGGCGCAGTTGGTCTCGTGCTGTTCGGGATTGCCTACCCACCAGTGCGTCGACTGGCACGCGCCCTGCGGGTCGTGGCCGTAGGCCTCGATCGTGTCCAGCTCTGCCGACGATGGCAGGCGATTGGGCCCGAAGCTGTTCTGGCTCATCAGCCAGAAGGCGGGCCAGGCGCCCTTGCCCGCAGGCATCTGCATGCGCGCCTCGAAGTAGCCGTTGGTGGCGGCGATGCCCGTGCCGTCGAGACGGACGGAGGAGAGCAGACCGCCGATATATTTGCGGTTCCAGCCCATCGGATCGACATAGCCGTCTGGCGCTTTGGTGACGCGGATGCGCAGGAAGCTGTCGCCGAGGATCGAGAACGGGTTGACCGGATCGGTCGGATCGTTGAAGATCGCTTCGCCGAACTGCGAGCCGTTCGGCCAGTCCGGCTTCGTCGAGGTGTAGGTCGTACCGACGCCGGTCTTGGAGACGGAGAGCGGTCCGCCGAAGTCATCCTGGAACTTGACGACCATCCCCTGCGCCTGCGGCGGAGCGGCAGGCAAGCCGATCCGCCAGGCGACGCCGCCTTCATTATAGAGCTGGACATAGGAGTTGGCGGTGACCGCTTCCTCATCCTCAGCCGGCGTGGCATCCCAGCCCTTGAGGACGACGGTCAGCGGTCCGCGCGGGAAGTCGTCGGCATCGAACGCTAGGCTGCCATAACCGCTCGCATCGAGGGCAATCTCCGGGAATTCGTAGGCGTAGCCGTTCGGATCGGGATGCGCCTCGTCCGGCTGCCGCCAGATCGATGCCTGCACATGCGTCACATCTGGCGAGTAGAAAGTCAGCTCGGTCTCCCCCGAGACCGTCGTACCCAGCTCGGGCGAAGTGACGAGGATGTACGGACTTGGCGCGATCGCCGCCGGCGGCGCAGGCAGCGGCTGCATCTGGTCGTCGACATAGACGATCTCGGTCACGCCGGTCGCGGCTCCGCCCTTATGGGTGAAGACGACGCGGTAGCGATCGGAGATGACGGTGTCGAAGGCGATGAGCAGCAGATCGTTGCCTTTGGGCTGGACCGGAGTAGAGACGGCACCCGACACAGCGACGAAGGCGGTACCGTTCCAGTATTGGACTTCTGCCGAGGTCGGCGCTTGCACGCCGCCGCCATCGTCATACAGATAGATGCCCGCATGATTGACGGAGCGCGGCTGCGGGTAGGCTGTCTCGACCCAGTCGGTCGCGCTCGCGGTGCCATAAGCGGTCCAGCGGTTGCGCGGGAAGTCGGTAAACGAGACGATGCCGTCGTTGATCACGGTTGCCGGATCGCCAGGATTGGCGTAGGACGCCGTAGCTGTCCCGGCAGCAGGCTCGGCAGGCAACGTATGCCGGGTCGAGTCGACGTAGGTAATCTCGGTCGCGCCCGACTTGGCGTCCCCGGCATGGACGAGGACGACCCGGAAGCGCTGCGCCTCGACAGGGTCGAAGGTGACGAGGTTGAGCGCATTGCCCTGCGGCTGCTGCGGCGAACGGACTTGTCCCGTGACGGTAGTCCACTGCCCCAGAGCATCCTGATACTGCACCTCGAAGGAAGCGGGTGTCTTGATGCCGCCGCCGTCCGAGAACAGATAGATGCCGACGGCATCCTTGACGACTGGAGTGCCGAAGTTGCTCTGGAGCCAGTCCGTCGCGTTGGGCGACTCATAGGCCGTCCAGCGGTTCTTCGGATCGTCGCTATAGGAGATGATGCCGTCGTTCAGATGGCCGACCTGGTCGAGCCGGAACGTGTACGACGCCGACACGATGCCGAGCGGCACGAGCTCGGCGCCGGGCAGCGGCTCGACGGCCGAGTCCCAGTAGCGCAGCTCGGTGACGCCGCTCTTGGCCGTGCCATGCGTCAGCACGATGCGGAAGTCGGTCGAGGCCACCGGATCGAAGCGGATCAGGTTCAGCTCGTTGCCTGTCGGCTGGGCAGGCGCCGCCGTCGGCGACGAGACGTCCGCCCAGCCCTGACCGTCCCAATATTGCACCTGGATCGATGCAGGCTCGCGGATGCCGCCGCCGTCGGCGAACAGGTAGACGCCGACCGCGTCCTTGGTACGTGCGGACGCATACGTCGTTCGGATCCAGTCCTGGCTGTTGGGCGATTCGTAGGAGGTCCAGCGATTTTTGGGCGACTCGCTGTAGGAGATGATGCCGTCGATGACGTGGGCGAGCTGGTCGCCGTGATACGTGTAAGAGGCGGTTACGGTCTCATCCGGCCCCGGCTCTGCGGCTGCAGCGGCAGGCGGGAGCTGGATCAGACTCGCGCAGAGCGCGAAGACGAGCGCGAGCAGGAGGCCGGGTTGATGGAGCAATCGATTCATGTGAGTCTGGCACCTCGGTTCAGTCGGTATTCCACGACGCAACCCCCCGGATTGCGAAGATGGTGCCTTATACGATACCGAAAGCCGCCCGCGCCGAACATCGTCTAATGATGACATTGCCTCTACCATTGTCTACCTTTGTGGACCGAGAGCGCTGCTCAGGCACGATGTCAATAAATGCAGATCGAAAGTCGGCAACGGCAGATGGCGAAATTGCCCAGAGTCCGTATACTCGAAATTGCATCACCCAAACTATCGAAGGGCTGTGACAAGATGACGATGACAGGATTCAGCAGCAAGGCCAGCAAGCGATGGAGGCGGATGATTTCTTTTGCGATTGTAAGCGCATTCCTGGTGGCGATGATCCCTGGCGTAAGCGTATCCGCTTATGATACCGGGGCTACGGTCAGCGCCTCCTACACGTTCTATATGGATCAGGTCGGCCACGTCAATGACGGTATCGTCTCCTACACCAACGACCCGCGCAACCGCTGGACGGCGTACGAGTCGCCGAACGCAACCGACTGGGTGCAGACCGACTTTGGTACGTCGGTGAGCAAAAGCTCGGCCGATATCTATGTATTCGACGATGGCGGCGGTGTCCGGGCGCCCAGCGCGATGGCGGTCCAATATTGGGACGGCAGCGCATGGGCCAACGTAGCGAGCCCGGCGATGACGCCGACCGCTCCGGCTGCCAATCAGAAGCATACGATCACCTTTACGGCGGTCAGCTCGTCGAAATTCCGCGTTGTCTTCACGCATGCGGCAGGGGCACGCACCGGCATTACCGAGATCGCGTACGGCACAGCTACAGGAGGCGGCACAGATCCTGGTCCGGGGACGGGAGAACCGCCGGTGACCCAGCCCGGCAACTACCCGATGCATCAAGTGAGCGTCGTATCGCCAAGCTATGGAGCAACGGTGAACGGCGATGTGACGATCAAGTTCTACGCGCCAGGCATGCAGAACGTCTGGGCCCGCGCCTGGAAGCAGCCGGATGCCGCCAACCCTGGCGTCAATGGCTATGACTCCTGGTTCGCTCGCGTGACGCCGGATGCCAATGGCTATGCCGAGGTGGTGTTTCCGGCTGCCCAGTTCCCGCATGGTCCGACGACCGTCATCCTGAGCGCGTGGGACTCCGCAGAGGGCAATCCGAACTTTACGCATTCCGACAACTGCTATGTCCAGCTCTTCAATGAAGGCGGCGTCGTCTGGAAGCGCGGTCTGCCGTCTGCGCCGCCGCAAGCCGCCGGTATGAGCGTGCTCTATGCTGACGACTTCACAGGTCCGCTCTCGGTATCCCGTACAGGCGCAGGGGCGACCTATGCCTCGGCCAAGCCGGACGCGCCGGGCGGCACCGAGTTCGGCGAAGCGATCTTCGCGAACGCCGACAGCACGCATCAGCCATTCGCTATCCTGGGCGACAACTACCTGCGCATCCGCGCCAAAAAAGCGCCTGCCGGCACCGTCGATCCGATGGGCTGGAACCGTACCTTCACGAGCGGTCTGCTCTCCTCAATGCGGACAGACGGGACAGGCATCGCGGCGACGTACGGCTACTTCGAGGCGCGCATGCTGATGCCTGCGGGCAAAGGCGCATGGCCGGCCTTCTGGCTGATGAGCCAGAACAGCATCTCCGAGGGCGTCCACTCGACGGCGGAGATCGATACGATCGAGGCGTACGGCCATAATCCGCAAGGCGCATGCCAGGCCAAGCACTGGTGGGAGGGCAGCCCGGAGATGCATGAGACGTATTGCTCGTCGTCGAGCTTTGCCTTTGGCGACAACGCGTCGACGTGGCATATCTATGGGACGAAGATTACGCCGACAGACACGATCTACTACATCGACAACGTCGAGGTATGGCGTCATGCGACGTTCGAGCAAGCCAAGACGCCGATGTACTTTATGGTCAACCTGGCGCTCGGCGGCGGCTGGCCGGTCGATCTGGAGCGCTACAATAATCAGATCGATCTGTACGTCGATTACATCCGCGTCTTCCAGTAAAATCGGCAGCGCGAGGGTAGAGAACAGTAGAGCGGTTGTCAATAATGGACGATAGGAACGAGGCGCGGCGTGCGCTATCATAAAGCCATGAGGAGCGCTTCCTTGACACATCATCGCCTGGGGGGAAAATACACATGAAAGCAACACGTCGCAACAAATACGCCATCGTCGCCATGGCAGCCGCGCTGGCTCTGACCTCGGCTTGCAGCAACGCGGGCACTCCGAACAACGGCGCGGCCACGCCGCCGCCGGCAGCAGAGACCAATACGAACACGCCGACGGACGAGACGCCGCAGATCGATCCGAACGCCAAATACGATCCGCCGATCGAAGTGACGACGGTCCGCTACACCGACTCCTCGTTCCGCTTCCCGGAGGGCGACTCGATCGACAGCAACGTCTGGACTCGGGCCTATGAGAGCGATCTCGGCATCAAGGTGAAGAACCTGTGGGTCGTCAACGGCGAACAATACAACCAGAAGGTCAATCTGTCGATCGCCTCCAAGGAGCTGCCCGATATGTTCATGGTCGACGCCAAGCAGTTCCGCGAGCTGGCCGAGGCCGGGCAGCTCGAGGATCTGACGACGTTCGTCGAGCAATACGGCTCCGAGCTGACCAAGGAGATGATCGAGCGGGGCGCCAACGCGAAGTCGGCGGCCACGTACGACGGCAAGCTGCTGGCGATCCCGCCTGCCGAGGACTACTACGGCGGCGCGCCGCTGCTGTGGGTGCGCACCGACTGGCTGGAGAAGCTGAAGCTGCCGGAGCCGAAGACGATGGACGATCTGCTCAAGATCTCCGAGGCGTTCACCAACGGCGACCCGGACGGTGACGGTCAGAACAACACGTACGGACTGGCGGCCTCCAAGGATCTGATCGGCGGCTACCCGGACCTCTCCGGCTTCATGAACGGCTACCACGCCTACATGAACATCTGGATCAAGGACGAGAACGGTCAACTGGTTAACGGCAGCGTGCAGCCGGAGATGAAGACGGCGCTCGGCAAGCTGCAGGAGATGTACAAGGCGGGACAGATCGACAAGGAATTCGGCGTCAAGGACGGCGGCAAGGCAGCCGAGCTGCAGACCGCAGGCAAGGTCGGCATGAACTTCGGCGCGATGTGGAATCCGCTGTGGCCGTTGCAAGACTCCGTCAACAACGACCCGAATGCCGAGTGGGGCGCATTCCCGATCCCGTCGGCGGACGGCACGCCGGCGAGCGCGCAGGCCAAGGCCGACTTCAACTCCTTCTGGGTCGTCAAGAAGGGCGCGGCGCATCCCGAGGCGATCGTCAAGCTGTTTAACCTGTACAACGAGAAGATCGTCAGCGAGAATGCCGATCCGGCTAACTTCCATAGCGCAGATGGCTTCGAATTTTTCAAATATGCGCTCATGAGCAACGGCTTCGGCACACCGCAAGGTCTGCTGAGCGTCCACAAAAACGTCGTCGCCGCGCTCGAGTCGAAGGACCCGTCGCAACTGATCCCGGAGGAGAAGAGCTACTATGACAACATCGAGCTGTTCCTCGGCGGCGACCGCAAGCAATGGGGCACCAACAAGGTATTCGGCGCGAACGGCTCCTGGGCAGTCATCGGCGCGAACTATGCGGACAATGGCTTGCTGAAGAAAAGCGAGTTTTACGGCGCGCCTACCGAAGGAATGACCGAAAAGCAAGCGATCCTCGACAAGCTCGTGCTCGAGACGTTCACGAAGATTATCCTCGGCGCGCCGATCGACAGCTTCGACAGCTTTGTCTCCGACTGGCACAAGCTGGGCGGCGAGCAGATCACGAAGGAAGTTAACGAATGGTACGCTAGCAAGTCCTAATCGCATCTTCCACGCGACCGTCCGGGAGCCGAAGCCGGCTTTCGGACGGTTTGTTATGCCCAGAAAGGAGTAGTCATTATGTTCAGAGCCCGATTCAAACGTCAGCTCCCGCTTCATCTGATGGTTGTGCCCTCATTTCTGCTGGTTCTGGTGTTCAGCTATGGTCCGATCGGCGGGCTCGTCATCGCTTTTCAGAAATTCTCGATTGTCAAAGGGTTGTTCGACTCCGACTTCGTCGGCTGGGCCAACTTCGAGTACATGTTCGCCCTGCCCGACATCTGGCTCGTCATCCGCAACACCGTAGCGATCGCTTCGATGAAGATTGTCGCCGGACTCGCTGTGCCCATCGTCGTCGCGCTGCTGCTCAACGAGCTGCGCGCTCGCGTATTCAAGCGTTGGATTCAGACGCTGATCTACCTGCCTCACTTCTTGTCCTGGATTATCCTGGGGGGCATCCTGATCGATATCCTGTCCCCGACGAGCGGCATCGTCAACCAATTCCTCGGCGTGTTCGGCATCGAGCCGATCTTCTTCCTTGGCAGCACCTCCTGGTTCCCGGGCGTCATCGTCATCTCGGACGTCTGGAAGGAATTCGGCTTCAGCACGATCGTCTATCTCGCGGCGCTCACGAGCATCAATCCGGCGTTGTACGAAGCGGCGGTCATCGATGGGGCGAATCGCTGGAAGCAGACCTTGCATATTACGATTCCCGGCATGCTGCCGATCGTCGTCCTGCTGGCGACGCTCAGTCTGGGCAATGTGCTCAATGCCGGCTTCGATCAAATATTCAATCTGTACAGTCCGCAAGTGTACGAGACCGGCGATATTATCGATACGCTCGTGTACCGGCTTGGTCTGGAGCAGGCGCAATATGCGCTGGCAACGGCTGTAGGCTTATTGAAATCGGTCGTGTCGCTCGTCATGATCTCCGGCTCTTATTATCTGGCCTATCGGTTTGCCAACTACAGAATATTCTAAAGAGGAGGCGATAGCAGCATGGTTACCAATTCAACGTCTGGCAAGCTGTTCAACGCTGCGAATGCGGTCTTCCTGCTCGTGCTGGCGATTCTGTGCTTGCTGCCCCTGGTCAATGTGTTGGCCGTCTCATTCAGCTCCAGCACGGCTGCGAGCGCCGGTCTGGTGAAGCTGTGGCCGGTCGAATTTACCTGGAAGGCCTATGAATATGTGCTGCAGAAGCCCGAGTTTCTGCGCGCCTTTACCGTCAGTCTGGAGCGGGTGGCGATCGGCACGGTGCTCAATATGCTGCTCACGATTACGCTGGCCTATCCGCTGTCCAAGGAGCCGACGGCGTTCTTCGGGAGACTGTTCTATGTGTGGTTCTTTGTCGTCACGATGCTCGTCAGCGGCGGCCTTATCCCGTGGTATCTGATCATCCAGCAGCTCGGCATGCTCGGCTCGATCTGGGCGCTGGTGCTGCCGGGCGCGGTCAATGTGTTTAATGTCGTGCTACTGCTTAACTTTTACCGGGGCTTGCCGCGAGAGCTGGAGGAGGCCGCCTTCGTCGATGGCGCGGGGCACTGGAAGATCCTTTGGCGCATCTACGTGCCGCTGTCGCTGCCCGCGCTGGCGACGCTCATCCTGTTCACGATGGTCGGTCACTGGAACTCGTGGTTCGACGGGCTGATCCTGATGAACTCGCCGGCGGACTATCCGTTGCAGAGCTACCTGCAGACGGTCGTCATCAACCGCGATCTCAGTCTGATCACGATGGCGGACGCAGAGACGCTAGCGATGGTATCGGACCGGACGATGAAGGGCGCGCAGATCTTCCTGGCGGCGCTGCCGATCATCTGCGTCTATCCGTTCCTGCAGCGCTTCTTCATCAAGGGTATCGTTATGGGCAGCGTCAAGGAATAGGCGTACGGATAAGGACAGGAAGAAGAGGAACAGGTACAGCATCAGGGACAACGATAAGGTTGGGAAGGGGAAGAGAACACGATGAACGATATAGATACGGAGACCTTCCGCCATCTGCGGACGACGGACAAGCGGAGCGCGCCGGTGCTGCAAGGCTCGGGGGAGGCTGGCGCGTTCGATGCGCTGGCGGTCGATTGTCCGTTCGTATTCCGCCACGGCGGGAGGTTCTATATGATGCACGTCGGCTTCGACGGAGACGGCTACCAGACGGCGCTCGCCACCAGCGACAATCTGACGGACTGGCGGCATGAGGCGGTCATCCTCGGGCGCGGCGCGGCGGGCTTGCGCTGGGACTGGGTCGGCGCGGCGGGCTCGTGGCTGCTGCTGGACTCCAACGACCTGTACGAGATGCCGACGCTGCGGCAGGTGGACGGTCGCTACTGGATGGTCTATCACGCCTACCCCGAGCTCGGCTATGAGGCGGGGGGCGCTCAGATGGGGCTGGCCTGGTGCGAGGATGAGGATCTGCTCACCTGGCATCGACTCGAGGAGCCGATCTTCGCCTACGAGGGCGGCGATGGCTGGGAGGCGGGCGGCCTGTACAAATGCTGCGTCATCGCGCATGAAGGCGAGTACCGGATGTACTATAACGCGAAAAATCGGCCGGAGTGGCCGTGGACGGAGGAGACGGGACTGGCGGTGTCGGACGATCTGCGGCACTGGCGCAGACATGCCGCCAATCCGGTCATGGCCGCTGCGCCGGGGACCTTCTACTCTTCGTTCCTCAGCGATCCATGCATCCGCTATGACGAGCGGAGCGGCTATTGGGTCAACTTTGGCTTTGGCTTCGACGGCGCGCACTCGCAGGGCTTGCTCGCCGTATCGCGCGACCTGGAGCGTTGGGACATCTTGCCCGAGCCTTGGCTGCCGCGAGGCGGCGCAGGCGAGCTGGACGAGACGCATGCGCACAAGTCGTCGGTCGTCTGCTGGGAGGGGACGCTCTATCATTACTATTGCGCTGTGCGGCCGGTCCGGGACGGCGATGCGACCGACAGCGGCGGCGAGTACCGCTGCATCGCGCTGGCGACGAGGTCGCTGGACGGAGAGGGAGGGGAGGCGTCATGACGAGCATGGCGACTAACCATGCGATGAACACTTCGACTAACCATGCGACGAACACCGCGACGCCGGTAGACGAGGTCGACCCGTATATCGGCTCGGTCGGTCATCTGCTGCTGGCGACGACGCCCTTCGCGCAGCTGCCGCATGGCATGGCGCAGTTGTGGCCCATCGTGACCGGTGGCAATGACCGCTACACCGCACCCTTGCTGGAGGGCGTCCGGCTCTGCTGGGCGACGCTGACGGCGACGGCGGGCAAGAGCGGCGCCGATCGTCTGGCCAACGCATCGCTATACGATCATGACCACGAGACGGCTACGCCTTACAGCTATGCCGTGCTGCTGGAGGATGAGGAGATCGAGCTGGAGGCCGCTGTCGGGCGGCGCAGCGCGATCTTCCGCATCAACTTCCCGGCGTGCTCTGCGGCGCGGCTGCTGCTCCGGCTGCCAGCGGGCGCGACGGTGGAGACGCAGGGCGAGGGACGGCTGGCGATCCATGCGCGCGAGCGCGGCGTGCCGTGCTACATGGAGCTGCAGCTGAGTCGACCGTGGCAGGAGGTGAAGAAGTGGCAGCAGGATGAGGAGAGCATCTGCGAGATCCTGCTCGGCGAGACGGCGGGCGAGCGTCTGGAGCTGAAGGCGGGTATCTCCTATGTGTCCGCCGGGTCGGCGGCTGCGCATCTGCGGCTGGAGCTGGGCGACGCAGATATCGAGACGCTGAAGCGTCGCAGTCACGACGTCTGGAACGAGGCGCTCGGTCGGATCGAGGTGAGCGGCGGCACGCGGGAGCAGCGGTCGGCGTTCTACACGGCGCTCTACCGCTCGCTGCTGCCGATGATGAACATCACCGAGGCGGACGGGCGGCACTATAGCGGCTTCGACAGCCAGGTGCACGATCATGACGGTCGCGATCACTACACGATGGACAATCTGTGGGACAGCTATCGCTGCCTCCATCCGTTGCAGCTGCTGCTGGAGCCGCAGCGACAGGTCGATATGATCGCCTCGTATCTGCGGATGTACGAGCAGTCGGGCTGGCTGCCGCAGTTCCCGGACCTGGCTGGGGATCGGCCATATATGAGCGGCAATCACGCCGCTGCCTTCTTCGCCGATACGTATGCCAAGGGGGTGCGGGACTTCGACGTGGCCAAGGCGTACGAGGCGGTGCGGCGCAATGCGCTGGAGGCGACGATGCTGCCATGGACGGACAACGGGCCGCTGACGGAGCTGGACCGACTCCATGCGCAGCTCGGCTATATGCCGGCGCTGCCGCGCGGGGGTGAGGAATGGGTGCCGGAGGTGGACGGTTATGAGCGCAGACAGGCGGTGTCGGTGACGCTGGAGCATGCCTACGACGACTGGTGCGCGGCGCTGCTCGCCGAGGCGGCAGGCTGTGAGGATGAGGCCCGCTCGCTGCGGGAGCGCGGGACGTATTACCGCAACCTGTTCGACGAGCGGATCGGCTTTATGGCGCCGCGCACCGCAGACGGCGCGTGGGTGCCGGACTTCGATCCGACGCGGGACGGCGGTCAGGGCGGACGGGATTATTTCGCCGAGTGCAATGCCTGGATCTATACGTTCCATGTGCAGCACGACATCGACGGGTTGAGCAGGCTGCTGGGCGGCCCGGCGGGCCTGGAGGCCAAGCTCGACGCGCTGTTCGCGGCGACGTGCGGCGGGGCGAAGTACGAGTTCCTGGCGCAGTTCCCCGACTCGACCGGGCTGATGGGCCAGTACTGCCAAGGCAACGAGCCGGCCTTCCACATCCCGTACCTGTACAATTATGCAGGCGCGCCGTGGAAGACGCAGCGCAAGCTTCGCGAGATTATGAAGCTGTGGTTCACCGCGAGCCCCCACGGCATCTGCGGCGACGAGGACTGCGGCGCGATGTCGTCGTGGTATGTGTGGTCGGCGATGGGCCTCTATCCGGTCTGCCCCGGCAAGCCCGTCTATGATATCGGCAGTCCGATCTTCGAGGAGGTGCGGATCGCGCTCGGAGAGGGCCGCGACTTCGTCATCCGGGCGGAGGGCGTATCGGAGCGTAACAAGTACATCCAGTCGGCCACGCTGAACGGCGAGCCGTGGCACGCCGCCGCACTGCCACATGAGGCTATGGTCGGCGGCGGGGAGCTGTTGCTGCGCATGGGGCCGCGCCCCAACAAGGCGTGGGGGCTGGAGCGGCTGGACGGCCCTCAGACGCGTGCGGCAGATGGGGCGGCGGAGGAATAGGGACGCTAAACTCCTGCTGTTTTTGGCAGGATAGAAACACATACATGCAAAAATACATTTATTCTCGGTAAGATGGAATAGAAACAGGTAAATAAATGCAAATGTACACTTAATGGAACTCAAATCGCTTCATTATGCCTCTAGTTCCAAAAATAACTGCACTATTGCATTAAAATCTCGTTTGCACACGTTATAGAGCATAAATAGTTGTATTATTGCAGTTGCGCGATGGCATGGACCGCTTTAGTAATACACTTACGCAGTCTGGGCGAGAGCCAGCCTGCTGATATGGCCCAACAGGTCCGCGGTGTGAGCGTCGGGCCTTTTAGAATCTGGCCCGCGCGCCGTCGGCTTCGTCCCGTCTGGCTGCCTGGTGTGTACGCCTAGACGGCGGGCCTGTCTCGTCTGGCGCGTCAAGCGAGACCTGACAGGTCTTCACACCCGCCCTGTCGACTCGGCATCGCGGTAGTCCTGGGGCGTCAGCCCTGCCTCCCGCTTGAAGAAGCGGCCAAACGAGGTCGCGGAGTCAAAGCCGACCTTGCCGGCGATCTCCTGAATCTTGACCGAGGAGTAGCGCAGCAGCTCCTTGGACTTGTCGAGCCGCAGTCTGGCGATATGCTCCGATACGCCTTGGCCGGTCTGCTGCTTGAATAGCCGGGACAGATACGTCGGATTCAGATAGACGATGCCGGCCAGGCGGACGAGCGAGAGATCTTCGTGGAGATGAGTCTCGATGAAGGTCTTCAGCTTCTGGACGACGTATGCCGCGCCCTCCTCCTGTGTGTGATGCCGCGACTCGATGAACCGGACGAGCGCGCCGCGCAAGTAGGCGAGCGCCTCGTCCCATGACTCATGCTCATCCAGCGAGAGGAGCCGCAGCAGCGGCTCCTCTGCTGACGTTGGAGCGCCCTCGTCTCCGGCTGAGCTCTCCTCCGAGGAGAGCAGCAGATAGCAGACGCCGTGGTACAGCTCGGCGTGGAACCTGCGGCTGCGGATCGTCTGGCGGGACAGCTCGGCGAGCTCGTCGAAGTCGTCGAGCAGCCGCTGCTCCATGCCCAGCTCGGTCGATAACAGACGCCGCAGCTTGTGGCGGGCGACAGTCTCGTCGGGCTGAGACGGCGGCTTGGCGTCGAAGTTGCGGTTGAAAGCGTCGGTGAGCAGTGTCCCGTCATCCGCGCCGAAGCCAAAGAACAGCATCCGCTTCAGCTCGGCGAGCTTGGCTGGCAGCTGCGTCCAGGCGATCGGTCCGGCGCTGGCGGCAAACGAGACGGACAGCTTCAGGTAACGTCGGCAGGCCGACTGGATGGCCTCGAGTCGTGTGTGCACGAGCTCCTGCCAGCACTCGGCATCTACCGGCGCCTCGTCTGCTGCAGCGTTTGGCGCATCGACAGACGCATCCTCTGCCGTATCGTTTGGCGCATCGACAGGTGTACCGACAGACGCATCGACAGGCGTATCGTCCGTGCTGCGGACCGCCTGGATAAGCGTCATGAGCAGCGTCGGCTCCGGCTGGGCGGCGAGCTGGCGATAGCCCTGCCAATGCTCGCCGGCGATGTTCTGCACGGCATAACGGAGCAATGCCTTGTCGGACTCGCTGTGCTCGGCTGCGAAGCCGTCGATGCGTCCGACGAGCAGCAGCACAGCGCTGTCCGCATCGAGCGGCAGCTCCAGCTCCTCGAAGCGGGTCGTTCTGGCGGTCGCCAGACCGTGGAGCAGCTCTCGCACGTATTCGCTCTGCCGCGCCCCGAGCGACTGATTCCATTGCGTGCGGGCTCGCTCCAGCAGCTGCTCGCGATCATCGGCCTGCTCGAGATGGGCGATTGCTTTGCCCACTGCCCGCAGGATGGCATCGTCGCCGTCCATCTTCAGCACATAGTCGGTGCCGCCGCCCCGCATCGCCGTCTGGATGTAGGCGAAGTCGTCGTACCCTGACAGGAAGACGGCGCGACAGCGCGGCCAGCGCTTCGCCATCTCAGCTTGCAGCTCGAGCCCGTTCATGCCCGGCATGCGGATGTCGAGCAGAGCGATGTCGATCTGCGTCTCCTGCATGAGCCGCAACGCCTCCTCGGCGGACAGGACGCCATGCACCTCCAACTCGTAGGGCGCTTCCTCCGCGAACAGCTGCTTGAGCCCGCGCACGATATTCGGTTCATTGTCGACGATCAGCAGTCTGTACATCAGGCAAAATCCTCCTTGATCGGTATCGTCATAGTGATGCGCAGACCGCCGAGCGGACTGCGGTCGGCGACCAGCATCGCCTGCTCGCCGTAGTGAAGTCGGATGCGTTGCAGCACATTGCGCAGGCCCTCGCTCTCGGCTGGCCGCTCCGGATCCTCGAGCAGCGAGCGGATTCGCTGCATCGCTTCCTCGTCCAGTGCATCGCCATTGTCCTCGACGATGATGACGGCTTTGCCGCTGTCGCTATGGCAGAAGGCGATGTCGATCACCCCTTGATCGGCGCGGTCCTCGAGCCCGTGGTGGTACGCATTTTCGATCAGCGGCTGCAGGAACAGCTTGGGCACATGAAGATGCCGCAGCGACTCCGGTACCTCGCCGAAGCGGATGAGGATATGGTCTCCGAACCGGATGCTCTGGATCGCCGCATAGGAGCGGCAGAAGGCGACTTCCTGCTCCAGCTCCACATGATCCGCATTTTTGGTGACATACTTATAGTAATCCCCCAGATGCCAGGAGAAGGCAATGACCTTGTCGTTTTCCCGCAGCTTGGCCAGACGGTACAGGTTGAAGAAGCTGTTGTACAGGAAATGCGGATTGATCTGCGATTGCAGCTGCTTCAGCTCGGCGGCCTTGACCTGGTAGCGCTGCACATACACCTCGTCGATCAGCTCGCGCAGTCGGTTGACCGTACGGTTGAACTGATGGTACAGGTAGCTGAATTCATCGTCGCTCTCGGCTCGCAGCTGCTGATTGAGATTGCCGCTCTCGAGACTGCGGAACGCGCCGACGAGTCGTTTCATCGGGGCATGGATCATCCGGTAGAGTCGGTAGGAGAACAGCAGCACCAGCGCGACGGCGGCGATCGACAGACTCCACAGCCAGACGGCGTACTGGCGAAGCGGGCCGATCAGGCTCTTCTCCTCCAGGAACATCGCCAGCGACAGGCCAAGCCGAGGCGAGGTCTGGTGGAAGGCGTAATAGCGCGCCTTGCCTTCGGAGTACAGCTCGGGCTCGCCATCGGATACGCTATTCTGCAGGAACTCGAGTGTCTCGCTCCGTTCCTCAGGCAGGCTGCCGCTGGAGACGATCCAGCCCCACTCGCCGTCATGGAGCAGAGCGCCGCCGTCGCCGCTGACATTAAGACCGCCAAGCGAGGCGAGCAGCGCCTCGTTGGACAGCTCCAGCGCGATCGTGAAGCCTTGGCCGACCGGGCTGCTGTTGGGCACCGGCAGACTGAGCCACAGCCTGCCGTCATAGCGCGTGAACGGCGACTCGTACAGGTCGACCATCCGATTGAGCGCGACCGCTTCCTCTACAGGCAGTTCGTTGTAGGCGACGGCGGAGATTTTGCGATTCAGCGCCGGTACATTGACGAAGGCGTCTTTGACGTAAGGACTCATATTTTTGAGGATGAGCAGCTTGCGCTGCACGCTTTTGACCATAAAGGTGAACTGTTCGTCCGACAGGATGACGGAGGAGTAGGCCAAGTGGTTGAATTCGTCGTCGAGCACATACTGCTGCATCAGCGTCACCAGCGTGCCGACGTCCCCTTCGAGAGCATGCAGATAGTCTCGCAGCTTGTCCTGGGCGGCGCTCGTAATCTGCTCCCGCACCAGACGCTCGCTGCGCACGTTGACGATCAGGCTGAGGGTGACGAGCGGCAGGATGAGGACCAGGAAGGTCAGGAACAGCTTGTGGAATAAGGTAAGTCTGCCGATGCGCATAGCTGTTCGCTCCTCCCGCAATGTAGCTGATCTTTAGTATAGCATGACAACGGATTCATCCGGCTATCGAGCCCAAAGTGGTAAAGGTTCGTTGAACGAAAGTTGAGGATCGTCGTGCGTGTAGGGCCGGGCCGGCTGGGGGCGGCTGGGCCGTCAGCGGCCGCGGCTTAATGTCCGGTAAAGGTCGGAATGGCGTCGCTGCTGGTGATCCAACGAAAGTTTCTTTCGTTAAGGGTCGGGATGGCGTCGTTGCTGGTGATCCAACGAAAGTTTCTTTCGTTAAGGAGCCGAAAAGCGCCGCTGCTTGCGCTCAAACGAAAGTTTCTTTCGTTACCGGTCCCCAATGCGTCGCTGCCTGTGCTCCAATGAAAGTTTCTTTCGTTACAGGTCCGAAATACGCCGTTGCCAGCGCTCAACGAATGTAAAGCTTTTGAATTTAACTTTAAAAAATATAGTTACTTGACATTAAGGCGAGCCATAGGTTAAAGTACTTGCAACACTAATATGTCCTCGGGAGGAACTGACCATGACTTTTCATCGCGCGCCGCAAACATATGTGCGACAGGCAAACCTGAAGGTAAAGGATTTGCTGCGTTCGCTCGCCTATTATCAGGAGATCATCGGACTGCGTGTCCTGGAGCAGACGGCTACCCACGCGGCTCTGACGGCAGATGGCCGAACGGCGCTGCTGACGCTGGAGGCGCCGGCGCAGCCGAAGGCGGGGCGGACGACGGGGCTGTACCACTTCGCGCTCTTGCTGCCGACGCGGCGCGACCTGGCGCGATTCATCCGCCATTATGCGTCTACCGGTCTGCATCTCGGCTCCTCGGATCATACGGTGAGCGAGGCGCTCTACCTGTCCGATCCGGACGGCAATGGCATCGAGATCTATCGCGACCGCGACGCGGCATCGTGGACGTGGGACGAGAGCCAGGTGGCGATGGCGGTGGACCCGCTCGACTTTGACGATCTGATGACCGCAGACGATGGCGCGCCCTGGTCGGGACTGCCGAGCGGAACGATCATGGGGCACATCCATTTGCATGTCGCGGAGCTGGGCGATACGCTGACGTTCTATACGCAGGGGCTAGGCTTCGAGGTGGTCGCGCGTTACGGCAACCAAGCGGCCTTCATCTCGACCGGCGGCTACCATCATCATATCGGACTCAACACGTGGAATGGCGTCGGCGCGCCGCAGCCGCCAGCGAGCAGCGTCGGTCTGCGTTCGTATGAGATCGTCTATCCCGGCGAGGCAGCGCGCACCCAGGCGATCGAGCGGGTACAGGCGCTTGGCGCTGTCGTCGAGCCGGATGGCGAAGCTTTTGCGACCGTCGATCCGTCTGGCAATCGCATCCGACTGCTGGCCCAGTAGTCTTAGTTTTTAGTCTGGTATGAGGTCTTGGTAATGAAGGAGCGTTGCCCCGTGATTGAACGGGGGAACGCTCTTTTGGCGTGGGAGTCGCGGAGCGGTGCGATGCGTTAACTCTAGAAAGTA
>NZ_BFBX01000096.1:18491-23370 GCF_003851045.1 Paenibacillus sp. 598K
AGTTAGAGGACGTCGCGGAGGCGCGGAGCGGTGCGTTAACTCTAGAAAGTAGAGTTAGAAGTAGCCCCCTCGGGCTGGATTCTGTCCAGCTGGAGGGGGCTGCCTTTTTCTGTATTCGCTTTTTCTTTCTCTGTATTCGCTTTTTCTTTCTCTGTATTCGCTTTTCCTTTTTCTATAATCGATTTTCTTTAGATCTGTAACCGTTTTTACTTAGCCAGATACTCGACGAGCCTGACATAGATCGCGGCTACTTCGGCGCGGGTGGCGGTGGCTTGGGGAGCAAAAACATTGCCCGGTTTGCCGGATACGATGCCGATGCCCTGCAGCGCCTGAACGGCCTCCAACGCCCATGAGCGGATCTGGCTCTCGTCCGCGAAGGATGGAGATTCGCTCTCGGGTATCTCATAGCCTTTGTATTTCATGTAGTTGTACAGGATCGTCAGCATCTGCTCGCGTGTGATCGCTGTGTCGGGGGCAAAGCGGTCCGCGTCTGTGCCATTGACGATGCCTTTGTCCGCCGCCCACTCGACTGCCGCCGTGTACCACTGTCCGTCCGCGACGTCGCTAAAGCGGGAGCTTGTATAGCCGGAGAGGTCTGCACCTTCAAGATTGGACAGCACCTGCACGAACATGGCGCGCGTCATCGAGGCTCCCGGCGAGAAAGTCGTGGATGTCGTGCCATTGAAAAGCTCGTAGGTGTAGGCGAATTGAACGTAACTGTTGAACCAGTCGTCCATACTGGCATCGCTGAAAGGATGGGCCGACAGGACGCGGAGGCCCAGTGGGGCTGCGTCATCCAATACAAGCTCCGTACCCTCGCGGACGTTCAGCGATATGCCGTTGTCCAGGCCGACTTTCGCGCCGCCCGCTCCTACCACAACCGTACCATCGCTCTGAAGCTTCGATCCGGTAGGGATATCTACCTGGATGCCGCCCGGCAGCTTCGCATGCGCGTCCCCGCCGACGACTGTGACCGTACCGTCGCCAGCGATCGTCGAGCCGCCCGGAAGGGTCATTGTGCTGTTGCTGCCTGGGAGTGCCGCTTCGGCACTCTTATCCGCCGGAATGGTCACCTTGCCATCGGCGTCGATCGTTGTGCCTTCGGGTACCTTGATCGTTGTCCCACCCTCGGTCGCGATCTCGCCGCCACCGGGCAGGGTGACGTTACCGTCTTTGTCAGTGACCGCGGGCTTATCCTGCGGCGTACTCACCGTGTAGGTTGCCTTCGACGGTCCCTCGCCGGTTCCGGCGCCTGGAGTGCCGCTATTGTCTACAGGAGGGTAGTAAATAGGATATGTCGTCGTCGGCCTTGTCGGCGTAGCCGTCGCGCTGATCTCTGCGCTCTCGCCTTTCTCGTTGACCGCGACAATCTTGAAGGTGTAGCCTTGGCTGTTGGTTAGGCCAGTGAAGGTATGCTGGGTCGCCTCCGCGCCCAGTTCGACCGGCGTCATGTCGCCATGCCAGACCTTGTAGCCCGTTATGGCGCTGCCGCCGTCGTCAGCAGGAGCCGTCCAGCTTAGTGTGACCTGACCGTCGCCTGCCGTCGCCTTGAAGCTGCCAGGGGCATCCGGCGCGCCTGGCTTTCTCTGCGCGAACATCCAGTCAAAGACGTCGGTGTAGTCATTGTTCCAGGCTGGAAGGTTCGAGGACTGCGCCGTCGGAGCCATGCTCCAGGTTCCCACTGTGAACTGGTTGTACAGAACGGCCGCTTCAACCTCGTGCGCGATATAATCCTGCAGAACAGGATTCGGCCTCAGATTCGGTTGGTCGAATTGGTTGTACGGCCAGGTCAGCGCCTCGTTGCTCTCGAAGAGCGAAGCGCGCGCATTGGTCATTTTCGGCATATTGGTCGTGATGTACGTATTGAGGTTCGACTGGTACGTTCCCGTGTTATGTGCATTCAAAAACATCCAATACGCCAAGTTGGCATGAAGCTCGTTGGTGCTAGCCTCTGGCGAGCCGCTTACCGGCGCCATCGGCGCGGCAGCCGCGAAGAAGCCGGGGAAGCTATTGACCAGGTTGTTCGTATACTGGCCGCCCCACGAGAAGCCCGCTGCGTAGATACGGTTCGGGTTTACTTCGCCGCTGGCAACAAGCGCGTCTATGACCTTCTTGACATTCTCTGTTGAAGGAGCAGATAAGCCGCTATAGGAAATATTCAGAATATGACTGGCGTATTTGCCCGGGTTTTGTTCGATTTTTTTCATCAGAGCGACCGAGCCGTTGGCGGACTTCATGGCTGCCTTTTGGTCTGTCGCCGGGTTGGTGCCGCCGCGCGACATGCCGTGGGTGTAGACATACAGCGGCAGTCCTTTAACCACTTCACCGTCAGCGTCCTTGTGCAGGTAGAGCGAGTGATTGACCGAGTCGTCCGTATGCGTCGTGAACTTGTCGAGGATCGGATTGACCACCTTCTCCTGCTCAAACACCACGTTGCGAAGCGGACTTCCTTCGGTCAGCACGATCTCGCCGTTCTGGACGACGGTGTACACCTGCTTGGTCGAGTTGCTGCTGCCATCGAGCGTGGTTTTCCCGCCGGTCGACGTATAGAACTCCGCCTCGACGACGATGTAACGGCCGCTCGCCAGTCCCTCCCGATAGTCGGGCGAGTTGCTCATCGGGCCTTTATAACCGCGAACCTTCGGCTCGTCGTTGGCGTATACCCTTGTAATCTTGCGCGGGCCTTGGGTAATCACGGCTTCGCCATTTAAGGTCGTGTCCTTGCCCGACAGGGAGAACAAGTCCGGGTTAAGCGCGGACCCTAACGCCGCTTTCCCCTCGCCTAAGTCAATAATGACTGCTGTCGTATATTCGCCGCTGGCGAAGTTATCATTCCAGACGGTAAAGGGCAATACCCCTGCGTCCGGATCGTTTTTGAAGGTGGCGTGAATCGTATGGTTGGCCTGAATATTCGTCAACGTATACTTGCCTTCCGATAAAGCGACGGTTTGGTCGTCGACCGTTACGGTATCGACAACTTTGCCGTAATCGGGGGTGAAGGTAAAGGTTTTGTCCGAGCCCTTGGCTACTCTCAGCACATCGCCGGGTGGGATCGAGTCCAGCTTGCCGCCGGGTCCTGCCGTGGCGAGAATCGAGAATCTGGTGTCCTCTTCACTGGCTGCCACGAGCTGCAGGCTGTCTGTAAAAGAAGCCGAGCTGGAGTACCCCGCATCCGGCGCTCCAAAGGCAGAGACGACTTCATAGCGGTCGCCGCCCTGCGCCGTGGAGTTGTTGATATACACATCGAATGTAATCTTGCCCTCCTGCAGGTCCAAGGTTCGCCTCGGTATTCTCATCTCCACGATATAGCCGGTCTCCGTGGTCTGAGTCCATGCAGCTCTGCCAGCAGCAGACTGCCCCGAAAACACGCCGGTCGAGCTGACGCGCCATTGGTTGGAGCCGTTGGAGCCGCTGCCTACATAAAACTCGAGGCTGTCGTACGTATGATCGCCGCCAGCGCCTTGATAGAGATTGCTGTCATTCACCACGACGCGGGCATACAGGTAGTCTTGATTCCAGAGGATTCTGGCTGTGCCCGTGGCATGGGGTCTGGTATCGGTCGGCACTGTGCTTTTGTTGATGTGATGCTCCATGGTCTGGTCCCAGAGCGGATCATTGGACCCGAGCTCGGGCGTTCCGAACATAGCGGTCGGTGTTTCATTCGTTGCTGCGTCCCCGGGGTTGTCCGTGTCGGCGGCATAGGTGACAGGAATGAGCGACATCGCCATGACCAGGCAACAGAGGAACGCGAGCATTCGGCTAAAACGTTTTGGCATAAATGAAAATCCTCCTCTTTTTTAGATTCAACCACATATATATTGGGGTTACGTGGTTTTAATACTTGATTCAGGCAGCGTGCAGATCTTCATGGAAGCGCTTGCTAGGAAAGGAATCATACTCTTCCGATCCAACGCATACGGAGGGTAAGATGCGATCAAGACAGGGGGTCCGATATTGTCCTCGTCTTAGGCGTCGCTATGCGATGAACGGACAATGAGCGCTGTATGCTCACGAATTCAAGCGTAATGCTAAGGGATGCTACTATCATGTTAGGAAAAGTCATCGATGTCGGGGGTCAATCTTAGGAAGGGTTCAGCCTCTATACAGGCGTCGGTCATCTCATGAAGGAAAGAAAAGCTTGTGCGAGGTATATACTCTCTTATTCTACTGAATATGTAAACGATGTTCAAGAGGGGAGGGAGACGAAGGGAGGGGCAGGCCTAATATTTCCGAAAAATAGTGCGAATGACGAACTCTGGCAAACCATTGCCGGGGTTCGTTTGCTATAATAGGGTCATAGTCTGATAGCTACAGAGAGGACGGGATCCAATGAAAATCGTACATACGGCGGACTGGCATCTCGGCAAGCTGGTCCAGGGCGTCTACATGACGGACGACCAGGCATTCGTCCTGGAGCAGCTGCTGCGGGATATCGAGGAGGAGAGGCCGGACGTCGTCATCATCGCCGGCGATCTGTATGACCGGGCAGTGCCGCCTGCGGAAGCGGTGCAGCTGCTCGACCGGACGCTGGAGGCGCTGGTGCTGAGGCTGCGGGTGCCGGTGCTTGCCGTGGCGGGCAATCACGACAGCCCGAGCCGCCTCGACTTTGGCAGCCGCATCATGCGGGCGGCCGGACTACATATCGCAGGCGAGCTGACGTTGCCGATCGCGCCGATCGTGCTCCGGGACGAGACGGGCGAGGTACACTTCCACCTCGTCCCCTATGCAGAGCCGGGTAAGGTCCGCTACTTGCTCGGAGACGAGGAGATCCGCACTCATGACGAGGCGATGCGCGGACTGGTCGCGCATATCGCTGCCGGGATGGACCCGCAGGCGCGCCATGTGTTCGTCGGACACGCCTTCGTGACGCCGCGCGGCG
>NZ_BFBX01000096.1:23460-24975 GCF_003851045.1 Paenibacillus sp. 598K
CTTCGTGACGCCGCGCGGCGAGCCGCAGGAGGGGACGAGCGACTCCGAGCGCCCGCTCTCGATCGGCGGAGCGGAGCATGTCAATGCGGCGTATTTTGCCCCCTTCCACTACACGGCGCTCGGCCACCTGCACCAGGCCCACCATGTCGGCGACGAACGCGTCCGCTATGCCGGGTCGCCGCTCAAGTACTCGATCTCGGAGGAGCATCACCGCAAGGGCTACCTCGTCGTCGAACTGGACGCGACGGGGGCGGCGGCGGTGGAGAAGCGGCATCTGGCGCCGCTGCGCGATATGCGGACGGTGGAGGGTCGGATCGCGGATATCGAGCGGCATCCGATCGACGAGGACTATGTGTTCGTCCGGTTGCTCGATGACGGGCCGGTGCTGTCGGCGATGGAGCGCATCCGCTCGGTCTACCCCAACGCGATGCACGTCGAGCGCAAGCTGACGCTGCCCGGCTTGCGCCAGGAGGCAGAGATGACGGAGGGGCGGGCGCGGATGGACGGACTGTCGTTGTTCAAGGCGTTTTATCAGGATGTGCGGGGAACGGAGCTGTCGCCAGAGACGGAACGGCTGTTCATCGAGACGATGGAGGATGTATACCGGGAGGAGGGGGAGCGCGATGCGACCGTTAAAGCTGACGATGACGGCATTCGGTCCGTATAAGGACCGGGAGGAGATCGACTTCGGGGAGCTGCTGCATCATCGACTGTTCGTCGTCTCGGGCAATACCGGGGCGGGCAAGACCTCGATCTTCGACGCGATCTGCTTTGCGCTATACGGCGACGCCAGCGGCGAGGACCGCAGCGACAGCCGGATGCTCCGCAGCCAGTTCGCCGAGGATGACGTACATACTGCTGTAGACTTCGTATTCGAGCTGAAGGGGCGCGTCTACCGCGTGCTGCGCCAGCTCTCGCATGTGAAGGCGGGCAACAAGAGCGCGACCGGCGAGCGGTACGAGCTGTACGAGCAGGACGGGACCGAGGAGCGGCCGCTGACCGACCGCTTCATCGTCTCGCAGATCGATGCCAAGCTGCGCGAGCTGATCGGTCTGACGAAGGATCAGTTCAGCCAGATCGTCATGCTCCCGCAAGGAGAGTTCCGCAAGCTGCTCACCTCGGAGACGGAGGACAAGGAGGAGATCCTGCGGCGCATCTTCAAGACGGGGCTGTACAAGGTGGTGGCGGATCGGCTCGGCGAGCGCCGCAAGGCGATGCAGCAGCGGCTCACTGAGCTGGCCGGGATGCTGGAGTATCACATCGGACAGGTGAAGGGGGCGCTGGCAGATCGGGAGGATTCGATGCTGCGGCGCGTGCTGCATGAGCAGGAGCACTACAACACGCAGCAGGTGCTGGAGGCGCTGGACCAGGAGCTGACTCACATCGCCGAGCAGGCTGCGGCGCTGCAGGGGCGGCTGCGCGAGGAGAGCGAGAGCTTCCGGGCGCAGACGGAGGCGTATCATCAGGCGCAGGCGCTCAATGAGCGGTTCGAGCTGCTGGAGCGCAAGCTGGCGG
>NZ_BFBX01000096.1:25108-25430 GCF_003851045.1 Paenibacillus sp. 598K
CTGGAGCGCAAGCTGGCGGAGCAGCGCGAGCTGGCCGCGCGCCAGCAGACGATGAGCGAGCTGCGGACGCAGCTGGCCGCGGCGGAGCGGGCGGTGCATCTGGAGGTGTACGAGCGCCAGGACGCCGAGGCGACGGCTGCATCGGCGCAGCGCCGCTCGGAGCTGGAGCGGGCGGAGCAGGCAGCGAGCGCAGCGGCGACATCGCTGGCGCAGGCCGAGGAGCAGCAGCGGCTCGAGGAGAGCCGGGGACCGCTGCGCGAGCAGACGGCGCGCGAGCTGGACCGGCTGGAGCAGCTGCTGCCAGCGGTGCGCGGCCTCGACG
>NZ_BFBX01000096.1:25610-26123 GCF_003851045.1 Paenibacillus sp. 598K
GCAGTTGGCCCGCGAGGCGCAGGCGCTGGCGGAGCAGGAGGCGGCGGCGCGACGGCAGCGCGACGGGCTGGAGGCGGAGCGCAGCGCCAAGGCGGCGCAGGCCAAGGCGCTGGAGACGCGGACGGCCGAGCTGCCGGAGCTGACCGAGCGCGTAGCGGCGCTGCGCGAGCAGGCGCGTACGGTCCGCGACTATGTGACGCTGGCGGAGCGGGAAGGGCAGGAGGCCGGAGCTGCCGGACAGCTGAAGCAAGCGTATGAGCTGGCAGATCGGGCGTGCGCCGAGCTGGAGCATCAATGGCTCGAGGCGCAAGCCGGCTGGCTGGCTCGCCATCTTCATGACGGCGAGGCTTGTCCGGTGTGCGGCAGCGCCGAGCATCCGCACAAGGCGGAGCTGACCGAGGATGCGCCGACCCGCGAGGCGCTGGAGGCGCGGCGGCAGGAGCGCAGCGTCGCCGAGAAGCGCCATCTGGAGGCCGAGGCGGCGCTCGGCGCGCTCCGGCAGCAGCTCGGCCT
>NZ_BFBX01000096.1:26332-26485 GCF_003851045.1 Paenibacillus sp. 598K
GCAGCTGGAGGAGAAGGCCGAGCTGCTGCGCGGCCAAGGGCTCGCCGTCGATGAAGCGCGCGCGCTCTATGCGGCGATGGTGGCGGAGGGCAAGGCGCTCGCCGAGCAGGAGAAGGCGCTCAAGGAAGCGCGCGCGACGCTGATGCCGCTGCG
>NZ_BFBX01000097.1 GCF_003851045.1 Paenibacillus sp. 598K
GCACCGTCATCGAGTCGCTGAGCGGCAACATCGCTTATGCGATCGTCAGCCGGCCGGGCAATGGCGTCAGCTTCCATGATATCGAGAGCGTCCGCTCCTGGGCCGGCGCGCAGATCCAGGCGATCGCAGCCAAGGGGATCATCCAGGGGATGGGCGACGGCAGCTTTGCGCCGCAAGCCAAGATCACGCGGGCGCAGTTCGCCAAGATGCTCGCACTGGCGCTCGACCTCGAGCTGCCTGAGGGTCAGGGCCGCACGTCCGGCTTCGCCGATGTCGGTGAGAGCGACTGGTACGCGCCGTTCGTCGAGTCGGCTTATGCCTACGGCATCATCCAGGGCCGTGACGCGAGCACCTTTGCGCCGCATGCGCCGATCACTCGCGCCGAGATGGCAGCGATGATCACGCGGGGCGTGCAGCTCGACACTGTGGAGGAGACGGAAGAGACGGCGGGATCGGAGCTGGATGGCGTATTCGCAGACAGCGCCCAGATCCACGAGACGCTGAAGCCAGGCGTTGCTTACGCGGCAGAACAAGGGTTGATCGTCGGCAGCGAGGGCAGCTTCTACCCCAATCGCGACGCCTCCCGCGCCGAGGGCGCGGTCATCATCTATCGGATGC
>NZ_BFBX01000098.1 GCF_003851045.1 Paenibacillus sp. 598K
CCTTTGCGTCGTGTCTCTTGTCTTGTCTGTCTTGTCTGCCTTGTCTTGCCTTGTCCTGCTCGCTACTGCCCCTTCGCTACACCGTTAGCTCTCCAGCAGATCGAGCATCCGATAGATGATGACC
>NZ_BFBX01000099.1 GCF_003851045.1 Paenibacillus sp. 598K
ATTAGCCCCTTGAGTGTTGCACGCAACACTCAAGGGGCTAATTCTACCGATAAGTAAGTTTATAAAGTGAATTTAAACAATTACAATTTATGCATTCAATGCGTTCGTTTCAGTTTACCAACTTGCTCGGCGGAAAGTCCCGTTAATTCGGCTATAGTCTTGATGTCCATGTCTTTATCCAGCATGTTCTGCGCCACTTCTAGTTTCTCTTTAGAGCGACCAATGGACTCGCCCTCTGCTCTAGCGCCTTCCAACATCGAAGCTTCATCATGCAGGGCTTTTTGTCTCATCTCATACATGCGGCGTGCTTCTGCATCTTGGCTTAAATATTCTAATGCTGTCATTGCTTTGCCCAAGGTTGGCTCATTCACCTTCAACACCTCCCAGTTGGTCGTGTCTTCGCTTTTCAGGAACAACAGCCAGTTTAGCAGGCCGCCTTCATTTGGTATGATGTGCTTATTCAGCTTTGACAGTTCCATGATGTGTATTTCAATGTCATCGATTAACGTTAGTCCGCTATTATCTTCACGTAAATGGAAGACGTTATGATAACGCTCATTGGGCAAGATTGTGAAGTTGAGGATATTAATTGTCACACATTTTTTGAGCTTTTTGTAGGACTGGCCTTCCTCCAATTGCCCTGAATATTGTTTGCTCCAGTAGAACAGCGTGCGCTTCTCATTATCGTACTTATTGAACAGCTGCATTTCTACGTTGATTAACTTGCCTTCGGCTGTCTTGGCCTGAATGTCAAATATCGATTGCTTATCACGCGGCGAATCCTTGTCTGTGTATGGATTCAACAGGACGATTTCGGTTAGTGGTGGCTCCCCAGCTTCCATAAAAGTTCTGTTAAGGAAAGCGAGTAATATATCTTTATTTTCTTCGCTACCGAAGATGCGTTTGAATACGAAATCATTCTTGGGGTCAAGCAGATCATGCATCCGAATCAACTCCAATCCTTATCAATATTATACCATGATTTTCAGTTCTGTTGCATAATGACGCACAGCGCTTCAGTTGATATTTTCCTCCAAGGAGTTTGATGGATAATATGAGGACACAGCGCTAACCACAGTGGTAGCGATAAGGTCAGGACTTACCCAGACTCCATACAAAAGAAAACCGCTTAGACACAAGGGATTCCTAGTGTTTGGCGGTTTTTCATGTTCGAAACTCATTTAAACGTCCAACGGGCGTGCAGCAAATAATTGCTAAGGGGCACGACGAACAGCGCAACCACTTGGCCGCCCAAGTATGGCCATGAGAGCCAATGTACGGCGACGTACATAATGCCCGAATTCAACAGCAGTCCGATCAGCGATATCACACTGAACTTGACGAAGCGATGGCTCATCCGTCCCTCTCCGGAGGGAAGGGCAAACGTCCATCGTAGATTGAGATAGAAGGATAGGATCAGCGTCAGGATGAAGCCTGCCGTCGAGCCCAGCACCGGATCGACCCGAAGTCCCTCTACCAACGCAATCAGCGTCCCCCAATGGACTATTGTACCGAGTATGCCTACAAGACCGTATTTCAGGATACGCTTAGTCATCTCTAGCTTTCAGCTCGCGGCTAATCAGATAGCGCGGACGGCCTTTGATTTCTTTGTAGATGGCAGCCAAATACTCGCCAATGATGCCCAGACTCACCATGATGATACAGCCAATGATCAGTTGGAGCAATATAACCGTCGTGAAGCCCGTCACGGCATCGCCAGTCATCTTGCGCAGCAGCGTCTGCCCGCCGAGGACAAGCGCGCCGATCAGAAAGCCGATCCCGGCCAGACTGACCAACCGCAGTGGCAGCGAGGAAAAAGCGATAATTGCGCCCACAGCCAGCTTGATCAGATTGTAAAACCCCCAGCGGCTTACGCCTGTCTTCCGCTCCATCACGTCGAACTCCAGCTGCACCTTGGAAAAGCCCATCCACTGGGTCATGCCTCGAAAAAACACATTGCGTTCGCCCATGGATTGCCACGCTAACAAGACACGGCGATCGAGCAGCTTGTAGTCCGATGCGCCCTTAAGATTGTAGCCCGTTAGCTTGCTCAGCAGGCTATAGAACAGCTCCGAGCCCAGACGGTTGCGCAGCGGCTCCGTACCCCGCATACGCTTCGTACATTCGACGATATCCGCCTTGCCTTCGCGCCAGATCGCCACCATCTGCTCCAGCATAGCCGGGGGATGCTGCATATCGGCGTCCATGATGATGACCGCCTGGCCCCGCGCATGCTCCAAGCCTGCGCATAGCGCAGCTTCTTTGCCGAAGTTGCGGCTGAGTCGGTACCCGTGCACATTAGCCCCTTCGTATTGCGCCAGTTGCTCCCACATGCCGTCAGTCGAGCCGTCATCCACGACGATGATTTCATAACGGTCCGTGATTGACGCCAATCTCGCTCCGATTTCATCCAGCGTTGCGATGATTCCTTCCGCCTCGTTATAGGCGGGGATCACCACAGAGATTTCCTTTTCATCGCGCCCGCCTTCGTGCTTCCTGCCGATCATTGCTCCTCGTCCTTTCCGCTGGGGTCTATAATCCGGTAGAGCCGCCATTCCCCGTCGACATCATACACCAACTCGCTGAATTCCGATCCGTTGGCAAAGAAATTGGGGTACACGCTATTCAAGATGCTCATGGGCGCCGTCTCACGAGGGCGGGGGAGCAGGATATAATCGACTCCATATTCCCAAGGTGCCGAGATCGATGCCTTGAACTCATAGTCGCTGGTGATAAAAAACTTGCGCGGATACTCGCTGCTCACAATAATCAGATAGGCCGAGTAAGAATCGACCATAATGGTGGCATCCGGGTAATGCTCATCCAGGTATGCGGCCAAGGCCCGGTCCCGCGTCTGCTGCTCGGTATGGGCCCCGCGCGTAATCGTCGTGTATTCGTCAGGCGCAATCTGCGGTTGGGACAAGGCATACCCAAGTACTGCTGCGCTGATAAGCAACGCGCCCATACAGCTAATCACATAGCCCGTGCGCGCCCGTGCTTGGCTGATCTCATAGGGGAGCCAGGCCACCGTAATCGGAAACACGTATGAAAAATAACGAAACCACACAAAGCTGGATTCCTGCAGCACAAGCAAGTACTGGAGAGCCGGGATGGAGAAAACCGTGAGCGCCATAATCAAGACATCTTTGCGAAAAAGCCGACCCTCAAACAAACGCAGCAGCAATAACAGGTAAAACAACACGCCGAAGTAACTGCTCTTCTCCATCACGACGCCCAGCGCGTACAAGGGGTCGCTGAACAGCTTATCGCCTCCGTCGAAAGTCGCCATCTGCGCTTGGTTCGAATACTCGGAATTCAAAAAGTAAAACGGATTGTCCATAATAATGTAGTTGAACCATATCCACAGCAATCCAGAAACTACAGCAGGCATCAAAAAAAGGATCAGCGTGCCTTCCATCTTGTTGAGGTGTTCACGCTGCACTCCGGTCCCCTGCCTGCGCACTTGTTCTGCAGCGATGACTAGCACGATACCGACAGCGACAGCTGCCCCAAGCGGTACCGCCTCGTACCGCGTCCAGAACGCTAGCGCCAGTGCAAAGCTGCCGACAATGACGGCATTAATGCGCTTGAAGCTCATCCAGATGGCAAATTCGACGACGGTCATCATAATAAACAAGTTAAATGGCGCGTCGCTGAGCCCCGTAAAACCGAAATAAAAGGTCAGCGGATTGAACGAAAATAGAAGTGCGATCGCTACGCTGATGCCGCGATTTAATTTGAATTGGGCATGACACGCGTGGTAAAGATAAACCGCCGTCAGCGCCGTGAAGGTGCAGCTCATCAGAACACCCGCGACGCCATGGGTAGCCATGACCGGAAAAACGGGATATAACGTCAAAAAAAGCATATTGGCCAAGCTAGGCAATGGATTCCAGACGAATCCAATGGCAGCTAGGTGGGGATCCCGGCTAAACATCACATAGAAGGCATTCGCCACCCGGCTCATCGCATCGGAGTGCATATAATTCAAATTGACGGTCTGGTAGAAGCCATAAGCAAATGGAGCCCCAAATACGACGACAAATAGAGAAAGCAAAATCCAGCGATCGATACGCTTCACCTCAACCCCCCCTTTGTTGCGACTCGACCGGGTACGCTATAGCGTCGATGAGTGTGACTGCCCGTTCTGATCAGGCTTGGCATCAAGCCCATGGGTTGTTTTTTCCCAATAGAACGGTTTGGTAATTAGCTGCCAGGCTGCTTTGTAGGCTGCAATGCTCATCATCATCCAGTACAAAGGCGTCAACAAGGCATATTTGACGAGGCGATAGGATACGTAGGTCTGTTTTTGCTTCTCCAGGCTACTGACAACCCAATAGACACCAGCTATATTGCTGTACACAAAGAAGAAGTTCGCCAGATAAAGCTCAATCGCTGCCAAATAATAAATGACGCTTGGAAAAAACTTGGGGATAAACGACATCTGCCAACCGAACCAGAGCAGAAGCAGCATCCAGAAAATCGGGTTGAGCATCGGAATGATCGGTGTAGCTAGCACGACAACCTGGAAGCCGAAGAAGCCGCGTGTGCCGACTTCGCGCCACAGCTTGAGCGGATGGCGCATATGGACCAGCCAGGTTTGCATATACCCTTTGATCCATCGGGAACGTTGGCGTATCCAGTTGCCAAAACGGCTGTTTGCTTCTTCCCACGTATGCGAATCGACGATAGCTGTCTTGTAGCCTGCCTTGTAGAGCCGTATGCCCAAATCCGCATCCTCGGTGACATTATAGGGGTCCCATGCGCCCATCTCCTTCAGTGTTTCCGTCTTGAAGTGATTGGAGGTGCCCCCGAGCGGAATGGGAATGTCCAGCCGCATAATGCCAGGCAGCAGAAGCTCGAACCACATGCTGTATTCCTGGGTAAACCAGCGGGTCAATAAGTTCTGCTCGCTATTAAAGTAGTTCAGCTTGGCTTGAACGCACACCGTATTGGACGAGCAAGCCTGGAAGGTCAGGTGAACCTTCTTCAATTGATCCGAGTCCGGGCGATCTTCGGCATCATAGATGACCACATAGTCGCCCCGCGCGCGGATGAGACCGAAGTTGCACGCCTTGGGCTTGGTTTTGGGCAGGCTATCCGGTACGACGATGACCGTGTAATAGGAGGGGAGCTTCATATGCTTTAACAGCTCCTGAGCCTCGACATCATCGTATTCGATCAACAGCCGCACATCCAGCTTGGCCTTCGGATAGTCCAGGCGCTCCAGGTTGGCGAGCAGATGCGGTATTACCGCGCTCTCCTTGTACATCGGCACGAGAATCGTGTAGACGGGCAGCTCCCGTTCATCCACCGCTTCCAGCTGCTCGGGCGTGAAGCGGTATTGGGCCCCGCTGCGCGACCCGTACATAATAATGACAAACTTGAAAAAGGTCATGAAAAAATAAACCAACTGCACGCCTATATTGAGCGTAATGGCTGTTCCGAGCGGATGCAGCATCAACGAACCGGCAAGGAGCGCTAAAATAATCCATAACGCTGTATATTGCCTTCGGGTAATCGTCGTGCTGGCCGAGTTATGCGGCTGCTCAATCGCCAGCTTCGACGTGCTCTCCTCCAGCATTTCCTCCCCGTACACGCTGGAGTAGAACATCTCCATCTCATTCTGCGTCGCGAGCACTTGCTCGATCGGCAGCTTCAGCAGATCTTCAATCTCTGCCAGCCGGGCGCCCTCGAGCGGAGCGGTGACCGCAGCAACATAGCGGTTGGAATATTGATGGATAATGACTATCCCGTAGTTTCGGGCGAGCGCCTCTGGCAGCCTCGTCTGTGACTCAAGATCTACATAACTGCCGATTCTGCCTATGCTATTTTGGGTTGCAATGGCGCGGTACAACTGCTCCGGTTCAATGAAGCGCAGCGAGAGCAGAATATCGCCGAGCATGCCGCCGCTTTTCTTCTGGAAAGCCAGCGCTTTGTCCAATTGGCTTTTGGTAATCAAATTGTGCTGCAGCAGCATATCGCCAAGGCGCAGCTTGTCCTGATGGTTGCTGGCCAGGAGCGTTTCAAGCTGCTCTGGCGACACATAGTCCAGCTCAACGACGATATCCCCTAGCCTGCCGCCGTATTGCTGTTGCATCTCGAATGCATGATCCAACTGCTCTTGGGAGATAAGCCCGCTGGCGAGCAATTGCTCGCCAAGCCTTGGCTTGGGCGGCTCGATCGTCGGCGTTTCAGCTGCCGCTGCTGCACTTGCCTGTTGCAGTCGCTCCGTCTGTTTGGCTCGCTCAGCAATTACAGCTGTATAAGGATGACTCGCCGCCAGATAGCTGGCGCTCTCGTCCGCTTCCTTGCTTTGCAGAATGCTGATTCGCTGCTTGGCGGCCAGGATGCGACGGCGCAATTCCTCTGCTTCCTCGTCAAGCTGCCTCAGCAGCGCTTGCTGATCCGTGCGTTGCCGCTCAAGCATCTGTTGCCGTCGTTGCAAATATGTCGTGTCATCCGTTGCGGGAGCCTCCACCTTGCCAGTACCCTTGCCCTTGCGATGTTTTGGATAAAGGGAGCTGAATAGGCTCATAACGGATCACGCGCTGCAATAAGCTGCGCCTCAAGCTCCTGAAGCTGTGCCAGCTGCTCCCGAAGCTGTTCGTTTTCCTGCTGTTTCTGGGAATACAGTCCAAGGAACGCTTCGCATTCCTGGGTAATGGCGGCATCTACGAGTTCAATGGCCTGGCGAAGCCGTAACTTTGCAAGCTCGTTCATACATTAGCCTCCTTCGGCTTCGTAGCCTCGACCCCGATAGTGACCGTCTCTAGCAAGCGAGTGTCCACAGAAGCGATGAAGCCAAGGCTGCCATTGTCAGAATAAGCAATCCCAGCCGTGGCGGGTGTCGAATGGCTCTGGGAGATGATGAAGCCCCCGCCAGATGTTACGATCAGATTCGAATGAAAGCTGCTCTCGTAGGGCAACAGCTCCGCGCCAGCCGGCAAGTAGTGCAGGGTGGTAATAATGGTCTGGATGGAGGGAGCATCGACCGCTTTATCTACCAGCTTAGACCAGCCGTTGGTGACTCTCGCATGCTCGGGATCGTCGGATAGCTGGCGCACTTGCTCGACCAACTGCTTAATCGCAGGCGCGCGCTCCTTGCTGCAGACGAGTATGCCCTCTGAGCCAGCAACGATAATGGCATCCTCAATGCCGGATACTAACACGGGAATGGATAAATCATTCAGAATATGCGTATTGCTGCTGGCGTTATCCTTTAATCCCTTCCCGGTAACCGGTTCATCCATCGTATCGGCTATCGCATGCCAATTGCCCATGTCCTGCCATTTGCCGTCATACTGCAGGCAGGCGATATTCGGTTCATGCTCGACCACCTCGTAGTCGAAGCTGCGGATCGGCAAAGAGGCATATTGGCTGCGCAAAGCGCCGTACGTTGTCGGGAAGCCGCGCTCCTGCAAGTGCTCGATCATGTAACGGAGGCGAAATGCAAAAACGCCGCAATTCCACAGGGCATTCTCTTCGATCAGCCGGGCTGCCGCCGCTGTCTCCGGCTTTTCCTTGAAGCCTGACACGCTGCGAAAGCCGTCGCTTGCCGGCTCATGGCTCTGGATGTACCCGTATTGCTCGGACGGATAGGTAGGGATGGCGCCGACCAGCCCCAATTGGATATGCGGATGGGCATCCAGGTTTTGCTCCAGCTCGGCAGCGCGCTCGTAGAAGCTTATATCCGCTTTGCCATCGACAGGCATGATCAGAATGACCTCGTCGCCGCTCACATCAGACATACTGTGCAAATAGGCGGAAGCCAGGGCAATCGCAGGGAACGTATCGCGTCGCTCCGGCTCGCTCAGGCAAGGGATGGCTTGTCCGATCTGTTCTGCGATCAAGTCCGCTTGCTGCGCGGAAGCCGTAACGAGCGTGTCCTCCAGCAATCCAAGCCTGCCGAGCTGGGCAACGGTATTTTGCAGCATGGACATCATATCGCCGGATGAGTTTTTCATGATTTTCAAAAATTGCTTGGAATTAATGTCGCCCGATAATGGCCACAGCCGTTTGCCCGAGCCTCCAGATAGAAGGATGATTTTCATAGTCAAAACCCCCTGGATTTCATTAGGGTGTGCAGATACCCCCTAGTCGCCGCGTTTGCGCAGAAGCCAGTAGCCTGCAAATACGGCAATGAGAGCGAGCAAGAGAATGATGGCGAATGCAATCCCTGATATGGTGAAGTCTTGCCAACGCTCATTGACAGTTGGTTGGCTGATCGGGCTGGCGGCGACGACATCCTCTGTCTCTGGAAAATTGAACATCTCGCCCTCTGCATCCAGAGCAACGAGACGTCCGCTGAGTTGGCCGCTCTGCTCTCCGTCAGCGATGGCCGTCCGCAAGTCCTGCAGTCGCTCTGGCGTTGCTGCTGCTGCGAGCAACAGGTAACGCTCCTGATTGAGCGGAGAGCGAGTAAGCTGCAGAGCAGCATAGTTGTGTGCCAGCGGGTCCAGCAGTTGCACCTCAGGCGTTTGCGAGTTCATCTTGTCCCCGGCAAAAGCGACATAGCTGGTATCGTAACCGTTGAATGCCTCAGGCATGGATGCTTGCGTGCCAATAAAAATCACATGCCGGTTTTTCGCTTCTTGCTGCCACTCTCCGCTAAGGTCCTGAACCAGTTGCAGTGCCGATACGTCGGGAAGGCTAGCGCCGATTTGCCCGATCAGGCCTAGTGCAAGCTGGAGCTCGCGGGTTCCCAATACGGGTGCGACCAGTGTAGTCGGCTCCCAGGCAGCGGCATTGGCGAACGGGTAAGGGAGGCTCTGCAAATTAGCCGTTTTGCGGCCAGTCGGGATGAAAGATAACGTCGTATGCTTACTTATAACAGCCCAATTGCCCAAGTTGTTGTCCTGGCAACGGAGCTCGCCGCCCACAGTCTCGCCGCTTCCATCGTTGGCAAATTGGACTTTAATATCGATGTTCAACGTACGGTTGACGTCGATAGCCGCAGGCGGGATGAACACATCCAGCACTTCCTCGGCATTGGCAGACTCGCTAAGTGTAATGCTTTTGACTGGCGTGCCGTTCACCGTTACCGTCAGCATCGATTTATTGTGATCGATGGCATCGGAATGGGAATAGGCAAGCTGAAGCTGTGCCCCGTCCGTGATATCCCGGTCGGCGGGAATGATGTATTGGAACTGGGTTGCGCCTTCGATGGCATTTTCAATCTTTAGATCACTGTAACCCATCTCTTGCAAGGTAATCGTATAACGCTCATCCACCGTAAGCTCTTGTGCCTCTGCAGGGAGCGTGAACTGCTGCGGTAGCGGCAATACGCGCCCTCGGAGCTGGCGGTATAGCTGCTGGGAAGTCAGAATCGTGGCCGCTTCCGCCAGCTGCTCGGCGTCGCCGGAGACGAGCATCGCTGTCTTGCCTCCGTTCCATGGAGAAGCCAAGATCGTGATGGCATGCTTAGCATCAGCAGAGACGCTGGCACTCACCTTGGCGGCGGCAGCCAGTAGCTCAGTGCCCGCGCTGCCCCATTGCCCGGGTTCGCCGATCCAGATCGAATGGCTGGACGCTGGCAGCTTGCCCGCGACGGCATCCGACTCTGTGTAGACCGGAATGGCGACCTTGCTGTCCGGCGATTGCTGGACGACAAATTGAGCGAGGCTGGCGGCGGCAGAGAAGCTGCTCTGGCTGATGTTATCGGGAACGACAAGGATGGCTTGCATCGTTGTCTCCAGGCCGCGCTCGATGAACGGGCTCGGATAGTGGCTGAGATCATAGGCCGCATAACGTGGCACGAAGTTCAGGCTGGCTGTGCTCTCGGCAAGGACTCGCAGCCAGAGCGCTTCGTTAAGCGGGTCCTCGCAATAATTATTTGACAGCTTCATAGATCCTTTCAGCGTCAGCTTATGGTAGCCTGGCCCCAGGGCCAGCTTGGACAGGTCGATGCGCAGCCGCTGCTTGCTGTCTGCGGCGCCGTCCAAGGCGACAGTCTCGAGTGGGATATCATTCAGCAATACGGTTAGCGATGACCATTCCTTCAACAAGAGTCGCGAATACGTATAATAGATGTCGATATAGGAGTCAGCGCCAAGTTTAACCCCGTTGCCAATCTCAAAATAAGCGTCCTGCTGGACGAGCGAGCCCCGAAGGGTCACTTCGCCATAGAAAAGCTCTGCGGATCGCTTGGTGGAGGGCGAGGCTTGCGTGACTTCCACTGCCGAGGCAGCGGCAGGCTGATCTCCTGCCGGAGCTTCCGCGGTTGGCGTCGGGGCAGGCAGCTGGCCTGCTCCGGACTGCTCCGCCCGCACGGCAGCAGGGGAATATAGAGGTTGAAGCCCTATAAGAACGATAAGGAGCAACAAGATATATTTTGGCGAGTATCGGGCAAAAAATCTCATAGGATCACTCCATTCCCTTCCAGCTTGCTCTGTGCGCTGTCCATCAAGCTACGGGCTTCGATGCCGTCAGCAGGACAGGCGGCGACCCCATACTTCATCCGTATTTTTACCTGGCTCTCTCTGCGAGGGCGCACCAGCATCAGCTCGGTAAAGGAATCGTTAAGGCTGTCCATAAATTGCGATACCTGCTCCAGACCCTCATCTTCATCGCGTTTAGGAATAATAACCGCGAAGGACCCGAGGCCCAGATGGCCCTTGGTAGGAGGGAGATTCTCCAGATCATTGATGGAACCTGCGATTTGATTGAGAAGGAACTGCGACTGTTCGTAGCCGAACAGCTCTTTGTAAGCCTGGAAATGATCGATTTCGGCGATAACAAGGAAAAATCGCGTCCGCTCCCGCAAGGAACGCAGCACCTCTTCTTCCAGTTTGTAAACAAATGCCGGACCTCCCAAAAAGCCTAACTGCTGCTCGACGCTGTTCAGCTCAATTTTGGACGGGTCTTCGACAGCCTGCATCTGTTCATAGAGCGTAAGCTTCTCCGTCAGCATGTTTGCGCTCCGCGTCAGCTTTTCGATCGAGCCGATAAGTCCGGCAAACGGGAAAATGGCCAGCCAAACAAGCTCGTTCCAACCCAAAGATGCTTCGGCGCCTTGCTGATACCAGCTGTAGAGCTGGAAAATGCCGTATCCGAGCATAGCTATGCCGGAGCCAAGCAACGTTTCAGAAGGACGGCGGAAAACGCCGACAAGCAGCAAGAGCAGAGAGAGCGCCAACCAAATATAGCTGTGCTGGAACATGGGGGCTGTCAAATAGGTATAGAGACAGAAAAACAGTGCGGCGAGCAATTGTACAAGGCGAAACATGATGCCCATCCTCCTAGCAGAAATTATCCTGTTCATTGTTGTATGTATGAAAGCTATGTGCGGACTCTTACAAAACTATACCACTAATATCTCAACAACTTCTGAACATCAATCCTATCATTTTACCATAAAACAACATCATTCGCCTCCAGTGCAAAATAGATCGAATGCGGTCGATTTTGCTTGCCATGCCTTAAGCCGATGGTCTGCCCGGTGGCTGTTGAGGCAGCGCAGATGATCTATAATTTGCTGATCGGCTTGGAGTAGCAGCCTGCTAATCATGCACAACTAACACAAGAAACGGCGCATCTGTCCTCGCAAGGGCAGACGCGCCGTTTCAGGTTTATTGTTACGCTTGGCCAACCGGTCCGCCGAGCTTAGGTGCTGCGGCCCTCTACCAGTTGCACGGGCACGACGATTTGCTGGAGGTCTGTCTTGCCAGCGATCGTGTCGAGCAGCAGCCGGACGGCTTGCATGCCGATGCTGAGCTCCTGCTGCTCGATGCGGCTAAAGAAGTAGCCCTGCAAATCTCGTAACGGCGGGCAATCGAAGGAGAGGATGGCCAGGTCTTCAGGAATAGCCAGCCCGCGTTCGGCGGCGATGGAAGCGACAACCACTGCCATGCCGTTGGAGAAAGCGAATATGGCGGTCAAGTCCTGCTGGGCGTCCATCCATTCCTTGACCGCCTGCTTCGTTGCTTCCATGTCGGAGAAGCAGACCTCATCCAGCCTGGTCAGCCAATGCGACGGCTCGAGCTTCAAGCCGGCCGCCTTGGCTGCATCCAGATAGCCGGAGAAACGGTCTTCCGAGCTGGCCGTGATGGATTTGGTGCCGGAGAGAATGCCGATTTTTTTATGGCCCTTCTGAATCAAATATTCGGTGCCGATATAACCGCCACGGTAGTTGTCCGAATAGACGGCATTGGTTTTGATGCCCGGCAAGTAGCGGTCTACGAGCACGAAAGGAAAGCCGTCATTTTTGAGCTGTAGGATGGCATCGCTATACGCTTCGCCATCGACAGGGAAGATGATGAGCCCGTCCATGCCCGCCTGCAGGAAGGCTTGGATCCCGCTGCGTTCTTCCGGCTGCTCCATAGCGAAGCGGATCGACAGCAGCACATTGCGTTCGCGGCATTCCTTCTCGATGCCCTGAAGCAGCTTGATGACGAATTCGTCATTGGCGAGCGGCAGCAGCAGGCCGATTTTCAAGCCGAGCTCGGCGTGCTCGCTGCTCTGCCGGGATAGAAGGCTGGTATGGCCATCCGAGACGAAGGAGCCTTTGCCCGCGATCCGATAGATGAGTCCGTCTTCCACTAATATCTTCATCGCATTCTTAATCGTGACCCGGCTGACATTAAATTGATCGACGAGCTCAGCTTCGGTAGGGATCTGGTCGCCCGGCTTAAGCTCTCCCTGTTCGATTTTTTGTTTGAGCATTGCTTGTATTTGTAAGTATAGAGGCTGGTTTGCCGAATTCATGGATTGGGACATACACTAAAAAGTCTCCTTTGAATTGAATCAAATATATTAGAATATATTATAACATTTTAGTCATGTTCCTTTCAATCCCAATTTTACAAATTGGCAAACCGTTAAATCAGGATTCAAATTTCAACTGAAGCGAATCGCAAACAGCCGTATAGCCTATCTTTTGATAAATGCTATTGGAGGTGGGATTTGCCAGGTCCGTGTACAAGACACACTTGGTAAATCCTTTATTCAAAGCCAACTGACTTAGCTGCGCCACAATTGAAGTGGCATAGCCCTTATTTCTCTCGTAAGGAGGGGTATAAACAAATGCCACTCCAATGGCCGTCTGCATTACCCTTGTATATCCCGCCATCGAGACGGGTACCCCGTTGACCTCTAAAACATAAAGCTTCTTTGCTGCGATTCGATGAAGATAGTGGGCCGCATCTTGCGGGATCTTCATTTCGGTTTTGCCATAACTCGCCGCAGCATAGAAGGCTTCAACCCAGTAGGGGAAAAAGTGCATATCCTTTTCATCCAGCAAGCGAAAGGTGCCCACCATTGGAATATCCGGATTGACTGCCGTTAGCTCATAAATACGCTGATTCATCGTCGTTGAACAGGTTAGTCCATGGCGTGAAGTATAGGCTTTGGCGAAATACTCGGCCAAGCTCCTCTCGGTCAAGACCCCTGGAATGTCATACTCCTGCAATCCCTCGATCAGACAGTCCACTGCTTCAGGATGAATGCGATTGCCGGTGGCATACAGCGTAATATTGTGCGGAGGCGTCATAATGGCGGTAAGTAGAATGCCCTTGGCATCGGATACCGTTGCCATCAGCCAGTTCGCAGGATCGCGCCAGTCGGATAGGTCTGTGCCTTCATGCCCTATTATAATGTTGCCAAGAGGAATCAAGTTTTGGGCTTCATGAAGCATCAACACCGGATAGGTCTCCTTATAAAACGCATGGACATCCTCGTACAATTTGAATTGCATGGCATAGCCCCCTTTCAGACGATCAATACAGCTTAATATAAAGCGCGAGGAATATATTGTCAATAAATCTAACGATAAACAAGCGATAACGAAACCCAACATTCCCGAGCATCTATCAAAAAATTTATTGCTTACTATTTAAGGCGCCCTTCATTTCACACGGAGGAGCGCCTTATTTGTGCGCTTTGCAGCGTTTCATCCCGCAATATGCTTAAAGGTGTTAAGTCCTCCGTCTATGTTAGATGAAAATAGTAAGCTCTTTAAAAATGGTTAACGCGAATATTGTGTTTGCAAGGAAATATGTTTATAGACGCTTTTGCAAAGCGATGGCTACAATGATGGCGTTGCGGCTTGGAAAGCAGGCGTCAGGCTTGGAAATTTAGGAGGTGAAACGTTGTATTGATAACCTTGTTGACAAAAATCGCCGCTCGAACACTGAAAGGAGCCAAAATAGGATGAAAAGTAAAAAGCTATCGATCCACGTATCGCGCATTCTTGTCGTCGTCATGCTGCTCTCCTTGTTGTCGTTTGTCCCCGTCCCGTCCGCTTCGGCCTCGGCTGATGGCGAGAGCACGGTTGCATTGAACCAACTCATCGCGCAAGCCGAAGCGCTAAAAGCCGGCAATAAGGAATTCCCGCTCCAGGTTAGCGAGAAAGGGGATGGGGCGGATGTGAACCAAGCGTTTCCTTGGGTAAGCGCCAGCGAGCTCGAAGCGCTCGAACAGACGCTGAAGCTCGCACGTAATCCGCTCACTCCAGTTGACGAAGCGATAGCGAGTCTTGAGGAAGCGATCGCGAAATTCAGCGCAACGATCAAAGCGGATGGCTCAGATCCATATTTCCGTCTGGATCCGGGTCCTGGCAAAATGCCTGTAAAAGTGACTGCGCCGACCAATGTCTGGACGACCAGAGCGCCGCTCGATAATCGTGTGCCCGCCGACTTTGCTGGCAGCACGCACAAGATGATTCCGTATCCTTTCGCAGATGCGCAGGGCAAATCGGATGTACTCCAGATCAATTATGTGCATAACGGAAAGAGCACGTTTGGCGGCATCACCCTGGTATCTCCGCTGTCTCCGGCTGTAAATGTGGCCGCAGGCGCAACGATTGAATTTGATGTGTACTACCCCAAGAGCGCGCAGGGCAAATTCATGCGATGGAGAGTACGCAACACGAACTCCGACCTCGATAGCTACCTTCGGGATTACCAATACAACAATCTGAATCCTGACTGGGTGGGGAGCTATAACGGCGAGACCTGGCTGAAGGCCCACCATAGCATTAACGCGACGGCAGGCAATTCGTCCAGCTTCATCCTTGAGCTGCACGGCGAGAATGGGCGTACGGCAGAGACAGGCATGCTGCTGGTCGCGAACATCCAAATCACCGAGCCTGATCCTAACGGCGAGGCGCTCCCTAATGTAGTCAACAAGGAAAACCAGAGCGCAGTAGCGCCGCTGAAGAGTGTATACAACAAGGAAAATGGCCTGTTTATGGTCGGCTCGATCGGCACCGGAGCCGTAACCGGAACACGAGCTCGCCACTATGAAATTTTCGTCGACGGCAACAATCTTAAGGCCGAGCCCACCCATCCCCGCGGTCCAAACTGGCTGAAAAGCGTAACTGGCGAGCCCCTGAGCGGCGCCACGACGACGCCTGGCTTGGCGGAATATAATTTCCCGACCGGTTCTTATCAAGCGATCCGGGATTCCGGCACTCCCGGGCAGTACAAAAATCACGGCCATGTGCTGGCGTGGTACAACCAGGCGCCTTCATGGATGAGGCAGATTATTCCCGCGAACCTGCCTTCCGGTTATACCGGCACGTCCAAGTTTTACGGATTGGGCAATGGCGTCACTACGACAGTGAAGGTAGACAAGGAAAGCGCCAGAAGGGTGCAGTACAACCACACGATGACGGTGATGCGGCACTTCCTGACGACGGATGCCAAGTACGGCTCCAGCGAATCTCGCGGGGTCATCCCCTTCAATTCGTGGGATGTGCTGAACGAAGAGGTCCACGAAAGCCGCCACAGCGAGAATATCCCGGCTGACCCGAACAGCTGGAAAGCAAGCCTCAAGCATACGAACTGGCTGGTTGCCATGTCGGATGATCAGATCGATGGCGACATCAAGGAGCATTATGTGTACCTGCTGTTCAAGTACGCCCATATCGCGGCGCCCAACGCCAAGATGGCGGCGGCTTACAAAGCCAACTATGCCGATCTTCCCGAGTATATGAAGCTTGACGGACACGACGCGAACGGCAGCATCGACGCTTATATCGTGGACAGTCCGCCGAAGCTGACCTACAACGATTACGACATCTCCTCCCGGACCAAGGCAAGGACTGCCTACAACATGATCCGCGAGTTGAACACGGCATGGCTCTCCGATCCGCTGTATGACGGCAGACCGCTGATCGAAGATATGGGCATTCAAGGGCATGATGCGGTCAAAGAAACGCTAGCGAGCGATAATCAATATGCGATGGCTCTTTATGCCTCGCTCGTTGACGAGGGTCTGCTGTCCGGTATTGCGTTCTCCGAGTTCGACCTGAAGCTTCCGACCAGCTCTCCAGGCGGCGGAGCGATCGCTCCTGCTGTACTTAACGTGAGACAGTCGGATGCGCTTGGCTATCAGTACGCGCTTATGTATAAGCTGTTCACCAAGTTCGCCCCGTACGTCGATCATATTATCAGCTGGGGGGTTACCGGCTCGGGATGGCAGGGCAGCTATGTGCTGTTCGACAGTCAGGCTAATGCCAATGCTGGCTATTACGGCGCCATGAATCCAGACCGATTTATTCTCGGCCATTCGTACCTGGATGATTTCTATGCGGGCGAATATGAGAAGCTCCAGGATGACTATGCGATTGACCTCGGCGATCTGGGAACCTATACAGTCGGCGGGCCCAAAGCGCCGGTCAGCTTAACCGGCGCAGATCATGTCTCTGCCGGCAGCGCCTTTGATCTCGTCTACGGCTTGAGCCGCGTGCAGGGCGAGGTGCTGGCGCAGGATGTGACGATTACGTATGATGCCGACAAGCTGGAGCTGGCCGCTCCGCCGCTCTCGACAGACGAGGAGTCGTTCCTCGTCGTCGATTACAAGTCCGAGCCTGCTGGCACACTCCGTATTTTGGGCGTTCATTTGGGAGAGAGACAGACGAACCCGAATGTGGATCTGATCAAGCTCGCATTCCAGGCCAAAGAGAAAGCAGCGGCCGGACTGACCAACATCGAGGTGACCGGGGTCGTGACGGCGGATAGTGCCGGCATCGAAACCGTCCATGGCGGTACGGTGCATACGGTCCAGATCAACGTCATCGACAAGGCGGCGCTGATCAGCCTGATCGCGACTGCCCAAGCCGCGTATGACGCAGCGGTAGAGGGTCATCTGCCAGGCCAATACACGGCAGGCGTCAAGCAAGCGTTGCTGACAGCGATTCAAGCGGCCCAGCAAGTCGCAGATAATGCGGAAGCTACCGAATCGCAAATTGTCGAGGCGGCAGCGAAATTGAATCAAGCCTTGACTACGTTCAGAGCATCGGTCAATGTCACGGATCGGGTCGACCTGAACAACGACGGCCGTTACTCGGTCGGAGATCTCGCGATGGTAGCGAAGCACTACGGCAAAAACAATCAGGACCCGGCATGGGATAGCTTCAAGGCTGTCGATGTGAACGGGGATGGCACAATCGATCTGCTTGACCTGGTGATGATTGCGAAGCTCATCATCCAATAGGCTCAGGCGGAATGCAAGAGGCTTGAATGCGGGGATAACAGTCTACGCGCAGCAAGCCGCAGGTGATGCAGCCGCTCGGGCAACCCGTCTGAGCGGCTGTATCCCTACGCTTCTGCTAGTTACGGATAACCACTGTGATTCCAAAGGAGCGATCGGCATTGTTCAAAAAAAATCGAAATCGGATTGCAGGCTTGTGTCTCAGCCTTGCCTTAGTCTCAGGCTGGCTGCCGGCGCACGAGGTTGAAGCGGCAACGGTCGTCAGTGTCGTCGATTGGAAGGATGAAAAGCAGGTGATGGACGGTCTTGGCGGGGCCTATGCCTTCAACAAGGCAGACGGCATCAAGCAAATCTATGACCAGGACCCTGTGAGAGGAAGAGAGCTGCTGGACCTGATGTTCAGCGACGAGAAAGGGATCGGGCTGGAGATCGTACGGGTTATCATCGGAGACGGAGGCATCGTCAACCCCCAGACCAAGGCCGAATGGGGCAACCGCTACTACGACGGACCGAGCGACTCGATCTGGCCAGAGCAGGATGGCGGCTTCGTATGGGATCAACCGGATTGGGCAGCGAAAAAAGCCGATTTCGACTCGGCCCAGGTGTGGATTATGAAGGAAGCGATGGCCTATGGCGTAGACACCTTTTATGCCAATGCCTGGACTCCGCCGTACTGGATGAAGACAAACAACAGCGTACTCGGTCAATCCGGGGCGAAGCTTAGACCTGAGCATTACCAGAATTATGCGGATTATCTAGTGCAATACGCGCTCGGGTACAAACGGGAATTCGGAATTCCAATTACCCACATCGGCCCGGCGAATGAGTCGGAAGCGGCCCATGCTTCGTATTCCGGTTTTGTCATTACTGCAGCGGAGTACAAGGATTTTATGCAAAATTACTTGGGCCCTACCTTGAAAAAAGCGGTCGATGAGGGGGCGTTCGCTGCACTCGATGTAGCCCCGCCCAAGATCGTCGCGCCGGAGGGGACGAACCTGGGCGCCTCTGTCAACTTCTTCCGCCCAATGCTGGAGGATGCGGCCTCGAGTCAATATATCGATGTCTTCTCGACGCATCTCTATGGGACGTCCAGCTTCAACAACGGTCCGATGACCTCGACGGGGACAGGGGGCAGTTATCCGGAGCTGCTACGCCAATTCCCGTTGTGGCAGACGGAGTACATGACGCAGAACAGCAACTCCTCCGCCAGTGTGAATACGCAGACATATGCCAATCAGACGATAACCGACGGCGTCTACTGGGGCAATCTGCTGTCGCATATGTTCGCCAGCGATCCTGGCTTCAACGCCTTCCTCTGGTGGTGGCCGGTAGCCAATAACGGCTCCGACGGCTCCGACCTGATCCGGCTGGCGCACACCGGCTCCCCGCAGGGGAACGGCTCGACGGTGACCGGGGAATACCGGATCTTCAAGCGGTTCTACACCTTTGGCAACTTCTCGCGGTTCATCAAGCCCAATGATGTCCGCATCGGCGCGACCCGGGTGCCGGTAAGCGGGACGAACATTACGGCCTACAAAAATCCGGACCGCAACGAGTTTTCGATTATTGCTGTCAACAGCAGCACAACAGGGCAAGAGGTCACCTTCAAGCTGGACAATTTCCCGGAAGGGGTCAAGGCTGTGGTCGGTTATCGGACGACGGGCAGCGAGAACCAGAAGCGTCTCGAACCGATCCGTGTTGTCGATGGCGCCTTCACGGCGAACCTTCCGGCGCATAGCGTCATTACCTTCGTGCCGGAGAAGGAGGATAATCTCCCCGGACTGGATTACAGGCGGGATATCTTCTCGACCCTCGAAGCCGAGCATCATGACGGCGCATCGGCTGACTTCAAGGCGGTGCCTGTCGGAGAGGGGCATGCGCTAACCGGGGTCGGCAATGGAGATTATATCAAGTTCGCTAATGTCAACTTTGCCGACGGCTCGGCAAACGGCGGTATCGTCAGACGCCACATCCTGGGCATGAATGCGATCCTGGCGTCAGTGAACGGCGGCATCATCGAGGTTCGCGTCGACGATCCCGAGAAGGGCAAGGTCGTAGGCGCCTTCACGATCCCGGGCAATCGCAACGGCGATCAGTATCAGTCTTACTCGATCCAACTTGATACGGGGGACAATGCGGCGTATGGCCACCGCGATGTCTACATGGTGTTCCGAGGCAAGGACAACGCCTTGTTCAACATCGACCGCTTCGAATTCAACCAGACGGTCCACCCTTCCGGGTCGCTGCTGACCAATGGCAGCTTCGAAGCGGTGCCGGGACCTGCATGGGAGCGGGCATATGGCAACTCCGGGACGACGCTGGAGCGTACGAATCTCCAAAGCTACTCGGCCCCTGTCACCGCAGCCAACTCGACGACGGCCTACTCGATCCGTGTGGCGGATCGGGAGGAGGCGGCTAATGGCGCGTCCCAGGTCATTACCGGCAAGCTGACGCCGGGCGCGAAGTATAAGACGAATGGTTTCTTTATGCCATCCGCTCAAGGAGCGACAGGCAGCATCCGATTGATCGCGCTTGATGCGGATGGGAAGGTTGTATCGAGTACAACGGTTGCCGAGCGCAGCAATCTCGAAGCGATGGTATGGTCGCAGGTCGATGCTATCTTTACGTACGTAGCGCCAACCGTCGATTTCGCGACGCTCAAAATTGTATTCAGCGACTCGGAGACAAGCGAGCTGTACCTCGATGAGGTCGCTCTAGTCCCGTATGTGGACAAAGCGGAACTGATCGCGTTGCTGTCTACCAACCCGACGAGAGAACAATATACAGAGGAAGAATGGCAGGCGCTTATGGCTCTGGTGGATGAAGGATGGGCATCGGTCGCCAGTCCGGAGGCCGATCAGGCAACGGTCGACGCCAAGGCCGCCTTGCTGGCAGAGGCGCTCGCTCCGCAGCGGCAGGCAGCAACCGCCTTGAGCGGTCCGGCTGAGGTCGCCGCTGGAGAGTCATTCGACCTGACCTTCGGCATCGTCAATTATGACGGAAGCGGGATGGCCCTGGATACGACGATAACCTATGATCACGAGAAGCTGGAGTTTGTCGCTCCTCTCGCGCTCGATGACGATCTGCTGGTCGTCGGTTACGATGACCAGCAGCCAGGCAAGATCAGGATTCTTAATGTATTCCTTGGCGAGCTGCAGGCCGCGCCTGTCGGGGATCTGATGCAGCTTCAATTCAAAGCCAAACGCGAGGCGACCTCTGGCGATGTGCAAATTGCGGCTTCCGACGTCCTGTTGGCGGACAACGATATTGTGGAGATTGCCATTGCGGGCAGCTCGCATACGCTGCATGTTGGCGCGATCAATAAGGCCTTGCTCGCGGAGCTCATCGAGGAGGCGCAGACGTTGTATGCCAACGCAACGGAGGGCAGGCTGGTCGGGCAATATCCTGTCGGCTCCAAGGCGCCGTTGCAGGCGGCTATCGCCAAAGCCATTGAGATCGCAGACAACCCGGCTGCCTCGCAAGCGCAACTGGACCAAGCGGCGGGCGACTTGAGACAGGCGATGGAGACGTTCAAGGCGTTAGTCATTACGTCGATTCCTGGCGACTTCAACCAGGACAATCGGATTAGTGTCGGCGACTTGGCTCTCGTAGCCAAATCCTACGGAAAAACGTCTACCGATGCCGATTGGGATACAGTGAAGGCTTCGGATCTCAATCATGACGGCGTCATCGACATCCAGGATTTGGTTCTGTTGGCCCGAATGATTTTTGACTGGTCGAACGAATAAACGATAAGACGGACAGACAACGTCGACAGATGACGCATTTGCAAGGGAGGGGACAGGAAGCTGTCCTCTCTTTTTTTTTGAAATTCTTTTTCATTCGACAAAAAGTGTATTGTTTCTTACATTTCGCTTCTGCTAGAATGAGGGGCGACGGGAGAGGACGAGCAGGCATAAGGATGTTTTTGAATGCGTTTACATATGGCGATCCGTACAACAATGCAAGCACGAATGCGCTAGGCATTGTTCGATTGGATTTCATGGATAGCAAGGAAGTGCTGAGCAACTCAACCTAAAGAGGCGATTCCGATGAACCAACGCTGGTTAGTAAGACAACTGATTACTTATGTGCCGATAGTTATGCTCATCATTTCGTTTCTGGCGTACACGGCCTTTTTCTCGCTCGCCGAGATGGCCAGGCATTCTACAGAGCAGGTCAACGCGCTGGCGACCGAGCGTCTGCTGCAGCTGGTAGATTACTCCCTGCAGGAGATCGACAAGCTAGTCATAAAGGAGCTGAACAGCAACGCTCCATTGCTTCGTTACTTCTATGCCGGCAACGACCTCGAAGAGAGCGAGGCATCGGAGACGATACGCAGTTGGACGATGCTCAATCCGTTTATCCATTCGGTCTACCTCTATCGGACAGCAGACGATAGGGTACTGACCAATAGCCTTCATGTCCCGCTCTCCGCCTTTACCGATGTTGACTTTCTACAGGAGCAGATGGAGCGTACGGAAAGCGGGCGATGGACGAATCCCCGTATGTATCGCGAGCCTTCCTTCCAGGAAAAAACGGAGCGGGTCGTGTCGCTGGTCAAAGGCGTACCCTTCACCAACGGGGAGCTGGGTCTGCTCGTCGTCAATGTCAAAACCTCCGCTCTGGAGCAAATCCTTCGCCCCGGCTCGGATGATGCTGCGAGTCTGGTCGAATTGTACGATACGAACGGGACAGCGTTTAACCCTCAGTCGCCAGAGCGCAGCCTGAAGGTGCTGACGGAGCTTCAATCGAGTTACACCGGCTGGATCATTCGCAGCGGCAGCGCTCCTTTTTCATTCGCCGACTATTTAGATATGAGTATGATTACTATGGTATCCGTGGGCTTGCTCACGATTGTCGCAGGGACGCTCTGGTTCATATTCGCGATCCGAATGAATGACAGGCCGATCGGTTCGATTATGAATCGACTCCAGGCGGCGACGGTGCTCAAGGAAGACGGTCCGCCACGGACAGGCAGTCATGAATTGCAGATCATTGAGGCGGCTATCGACAATCTCGTTCAGCAATCGCTGGATTATGAGAAGACGCACGAAGAGGATGTGACGCTGCGCAGACGCGTATTTTTTCATGATGTGCTGCGCGGCCATCGTATCGTATCCACCGAGGCGTGGCGCAAGGAAATGGAGCAGCTTCATCTGGCTCCGGGATCGCATGGCTTTCGAATGGCGGTGGCGGACATCGATCAGGACTCCCGATTGTATGCGGACTATCCCCAACGCGACAAGAATCTGCTGAAGTTTGCCATGGGCAATGTTGCGATAGAGCTGGCCGCCTCCGCGAAGCTCCCGATCTGGGTGGAGTGGCTGGAGGGGAGCCGGATGGGGATTTTGTTCCTTGACGATGACCCGGCGCTTAGCTCTGTTGTACTCGACATGCTGGAGCGTTATCGCGAGTGGGTGCAGCATCACTTGAAGTACACGGTAACGATCGGTCTAGGCTCCTGCGTGAAGTCGTCCGAGGATATCCTGGCGACCTGCGGGCAGGCGGAGGAAGCGCTGGAGAACAAAATGATAACGGACGTGAATCAGGTCCTGGTCTATGAGCAGATCGTTCAGGATGCGCGGCAAGCGCCGTTACATGCAGGAGGCTCCTTTGAAGACGACACGAGAGCGTCCCGGGAAGCCAGGCAATACGCGCCCATCGTCGAACAGATACGCAGGTATATCGACGAGCATTACACGAACCCGGATATTTCGCTAACGCATTTGGGAGAGGTCTTTCAGACCAATCCCAAGTACATCAGCTTTATTTTCAAAGAACAGCTTGGGATTAATTTTGTCAATTATTTGACCGACGTCAGAGTCGAGCAGGCCAAACGTCTGTTGGAATCTACGGATGATTTGATTCCCGACATTGCGGCTCAGGTAGGTTATATGCATGCGGTATCTTTTAACCGGGTGTTCAAGAAGGTCGTCGGGATGACGCCCGGCGGCTACAGAAGTCGCAATGTATAGAGGCGGGGAACGAGCTGTGCTTTAGTGCGAGTTGTTTAGGTACACTATCGTTTGAACCGTTTATTCCCTATAATCAGCGGTCTGCTATCGATAAAATAGATGTGGCAGGAGGTCGTGCCGAATGAAAGGTGCAGGAGGATAACAGCATATGCGGGGTTTTTTCAGATTCGATACCGAAGTGGAACGGCGTGCGCTATTAGCGCGAGCCAGGCAAGGGGCTCTGAAGGCGCTTCAAGCGTTCGATGTGGAGTGGAAGGGCATTCAGTTCATCCAGCTATCCGATACCATCACTTACAAAATTGAGTGCGATACCGCCCCTCATTACTTGCTTCGCATTCATTCCGATCGACTGAGCCGTGAGGAGATACGGTCCGAGCTGTTGTGGCTCCAGTCCTTGAACGCATCGCAGGAGCTGAACGTCCCGGAAGGGATAGTCAATCGGGAGGGGCTCGATATATTGGAGATCGAAACGGAAGCGGGGTATAAATCTCCTTACGTGACGATGATGCGGTGGGTAGAGGGCGAGCATGTCCAGGGCGAGCTTACAGATCGCTCTGCCTATAACATGGGGGTGTTGATGGCTAAGTTGCATGCAGCAGCCCGTACATTCACTCCGCCTTCCGAATTTGCAAGACCCAACTGGGGGCTCGACAGTTTTTATCGAGAGATTGCCAAGTTGGAGCAATATTATGAACGCTTCTTGTCTGATGAGGGATGGATGCTGTATCAGGCTGCAATCCGCAAGGTCATGTCCGAGCTTGCCGCTATGCAGCCCAACGAGCATAACTATGGGCTGATTCATGCCGATTTGCATCTCGGGAATGTGGTGTTTCAGGAGGAGGAGCCGTATCCGATTGATTTCGGCAGATGCGGCTACGGGTATTATCTCTACGACCTGGCAGGAGCTGTCCTCGAGCTATGGCCGAAACATCGATGGTTTTTCATTCAAGGCTATAAGAGCATTAGAAGGCTGGAGTCGGACTATGCGCAACAGTTGCCCTGCTTTCTCATTATGTTCATGATCGAAAACTATTGTCACCACGCCTCCAATCCACGGGAGGCCGCCAGCCTGATCGAGGAGCAAAAGTACGCTCAGGCATACATCAAGGCCTACTTGAACAACAAGCCGTTTTTGTTTGAAGTAATCGAGCCTGTAGAGGTCTAGTAGGCCTGTGTAGGAGCGATTCTCATGAGGTCGCTGGCATTGCTTAACTGCAATAATACCTCTAATTATGCTCCAAAGCGCGTGCAATCAGGATTTTAATGCAAAAGTGCAGTTGTTTTTGAGAAAAGATACACCGTCAGGCGAATCCGCTTCATTTAAGTGCGCATTTGCATTTATTTACCTGTTTCTCCCCCGTTTCGCCGCAAATAAATGTATTTTTACATTTATCACTATCCGGCCTTTGTTTGTGCTAAGGCGTGAGATAGAAAAAAGGCTGCGTGAGGCCGATCCTCATGCAGCCTTGTGCGTTAGACAGTCCGGTTAGTTCACTGGCTTCAGTGATTCAACCTCTGCTTTAGAGAGACCACTTGCTTTTGCAACGACCTCAACTTCCAATCCTAATTCAAGCATATTTTTGGCAATCTGAATGGCTTTCTTTTGTTCCCCAGCAACCATGCCCTTTTCTGTCGCCCACTCAATCATAGAAGCCTCATCATGCAAGTACTTCTGTCGCTCTTCATAGTATGGTGCTGAACCAAGCTCAAGCTGCTCCTCCCCGCATCCAAATGGCGATCTATGTAGCGCAAAGAAATCTAGTAAGAAAACCCTCAAGCAGGAATAATCGCTTATCATGTCGAATGTTCATTGTCGAAATGAAAGCGTTTGATTAATAAAATATCAGAATCGCAGCAGGGGGAAGAGGGGTTTTTAGGGATGAATTACTTTAAAAGCATCTCGATAAAAAATAAAATTTTCGCGACCATTATCATTATCGTAGGGATTTTAATTGCCGTCATCGCTTTTTTTTCGAATAGCGTCTCTCAAAAAGCAATCATCGACAAAGCGATGAACAATTCATTGCGTGAGCTTGTCCTCATCAACAATAACATCGAGACGTTGATCACCTATGTCGAGGATTACTCGAAAATGCTGGCGACGGATTATCGTCTGCAGGAGGTATTGTACAAGGACATGTCCATGGAGAAGTCGGAGGGCGGACTGGAAAGCTTAATGATGAGTACAAAAATCTCGGAGATCATCAGCAACTTCGTGGAGCCCAATACGATCGTCAAAGCGGCCAGTGTATTGTCGTCCCGCATGCAGTGGGCAGATGCCGGTTATGGAGACAATCGCTACGCGACGCAAGTGTTCGGTGCGGAGCCGACAGCAATGGAGCTCGCCAATAACAATCAACCCATCTGGACGGGACTGGTCCCTTTTAGATTCCGCTACGATGCATCAGAGAGCAATGTCTTCGCTGTATCCAAAGCAGTCGTGCACAAGGAACTGGGAAAAACGATCGGCATGGTCGCGCTTTATATCAAAGAATCAGCCATTGCGGCGATTTACGAAAACAGTTTAAACTACCAGGGCGGGGAATTCTATGTCTTGGATGATACAAATCGTATCATTTCATCTCGAAACAAGTCGTTTCTGTATCAAAACTTTACGGAAATGACTGCGATTTCCCTTCCTCGTCTCGATGAAGGCGAGCTGAGCTTCATCCTCGGCAAGGGTCAGGGCAAGCTGCTCGTATCTACGCAGCGGTTTGAACCGCTAAGCTGGACGATTATTAGCGTGATTCCACTCGAGGTAATCACGGCGGAAAATAAGGAGATCAATGCGCTTATTATTCGCACTGGTATCTTATGTCTCGTATTTGCGCTGGGGATTTCTTTTTTCCTGTCCCGTTCGATTACGAAGCCGTTGCTTATCCTTGCCAATACGATGCGGAAAATCCGAAACGGACATATGAATGTTCGCAGCACATACAAATCTACGGATGAAATCGGACATCTAAGCGACGGCTTCAATAGTCTGATGGACCGTATCGAGGCGCTGGTGGCCAAGATTGCAGAGGAGGAACGAACGAAAGGCGAAATTGAATTCAAGCTGCTTCAATCGCAAGTAAAGCCTCACTTCCTGTACAACACGGTCGAGACGATCATCTCGCTCATCAAGCTGGATATGAAGACCGAAGCGATGGCCGTAGCCAAGTATATGGCGGACTTTTACAATATCTCTTTGAGCAGGGGCAACGATGTCATCTCCATCCGGGAGGAAATGAAATTAACGGAGAGCTATCTGGAAATCCAGAAGCTGCGCTATGTGGAGTATATGGATTACAGCATGGCGATCGACGAAGAGATTTTGCGCTATGCCACCCCCAAGCTGATGCTCCAGCCGCTCGTGGAGAACGCGATCTACCACGGACTCAAATGGAAAAAGGAGAAAGGGGAATTGCGAGTCGTCGGTTATCTGGACAATGGTCAGATCATCATCGAGGTGCAGGATAACGGCGTCGGGATGAACCAACAGCAGATCGATCACCTGTTGCAGCCCGCAGTGGAGGACCGGCAAAAGGCAAGCTTCGGGGCTCGCAGTGTGAACCGACGCATCAAAATGCTGTACGGGGAGCCATTTGGACTGGACGTCGAAAGCGTCTCCGGCTCATATACGAAAGTTACCGTTCGTCTTCCGCTCATAGAGCTATAGGAGAAAGGGGCAGGGTCATGTATAAAGTGCTTATTGTTGATGACGAGTATTATTTCCGTCAAGCGTTAAAAGTATCTTTGCCGTGGGCCGAGCTGGAGCTGCAGCTCATAGGGGAAGCGAAAAATGGCGAGGATGCGCTCGAGCAGATGAAAATTCTGCACCCGGACATCATTATGGTCGACATCAATATGCCGATTATGGACGGCTTAACCTTTATTGCAGAAGCCAGATCGGCAGGTTATAACGCTAAATTCATCTTGCTTACTGGGCATAGCGAATTTACGTATGCTAAACAGGCCATCCAGCTAGGCGTGTTTAACTATGTGTTGAAGCCAATCGATACGGAAGAAATCCAACATTCGTTAAACGAAATCAAGGATGTGATCAACCAGGAGAGGCATGCCAGGCAGGAGCTGATCGGGTATGTCCAGGTGACGCGTTCCGCGTTGAAGGTCAGCTTGTATTCGATGGACAAGAGAAGCAGCTTTTTGAAAAGTATGAGAACCGGCAATGCATCTGAGGTAGAGGCATGGCTGAGCGAGTTTTTTAGTCATGCCCGTGCAACTCAAGCGTCCTTGGACATGCTGCTCGTAGCCGGCTTTGAAATCTATTCGACCTGCATGGAGTTTCTTGAGGAGGTCGCTCCAGATATCCACAACATCGTCCATGCGCAAGCCGAGCCTGATCTGCAAGGACTTATCGAACGGATGGATTCCTTTAGCGAATTTGAGGCGTGGATACGGAGCCTGATCCATAACATGATGGAGCATGTGCATACCAAAAAATCAAGCCGCTCAGCGATCATAGTGGCGGAGGTACAGTGCTTTATCCAGACCCATTATCGTAATGAAGAGCTGCGGATTGAGGATATTGCCAGAGGCGTTCATATGAATTATACCCACCTTTGCTATGTGTTCAAAAAAGAAACCGCCACGACGATCAATGATTACTTGACCCAGGTCCGAATGCAAAAGGCCAAGGCGCTTTTCGATCAGGGCTATATCATCGTCCAGGACGTAGCGAACCGGGTCGGGTATTCTGACGCCAATTATTTTGGAAAATGCTTCAAGAAGTATGCGGGGATTACGCCTAGCAAATATATCGCCAACATTGGCAAAGGATAATGGGCAAGCAAGTACCGACAATATTCCTCCCTCCCCTAGAATCGTCTCTGTAAGTGGACGGGGCGGCTCGCTAAAATAAAGCATGTAGATGGTAACGCTTACTGTATGCGGCAATCATCCTACAAAAATAACGGGAGGTCGGAACCTTGAAATCCAATCGCAAACTGATTTTAACGACTCTGCTGGCTTGCACTATGGTGACTGGAGCCGCTTGTTCATCCAACAATTCGCCTTCACCTTCGCCTTCGAACTCGTCCACGCCTTCGACGGGCACAACAGAGAAGACCAATGAGGGGAAAACGAAGGAGGAAAAAATCAAGCTTCGTGTCATGACCCTCACGACGGATGAAAACCGAAACAACATTATGGACCAGTTTATTAAACCGAATCTGGCCGAAGCGTTCCCCAACCTGGAGGTGGAGTTCGAGCCAGGCGGCGGTGGCGAGGATATGGCCAATAAGATCAAAACCTATAATGCTTCTGGAGATATGCCGGATGTCTTCTGGAACGATGCCGGTTTCTTTACCTCCTTGAACCAGGCAGGCAATATTATGGATTTGAAGCCTTACATCAGCGAAGACGGTTTTTTGAACAAATATAAAGTGCCTGAAGCCTTAGAGCATTTTGACGGCAAGATTTACAGCATTGCCTCTGGCGCGGATACGTATTTTACGCCGGTTATCTTTTATCATAAAGATCTGTTCGAGCAAGCAGGCGCGGAGGTGCCGCAAACCTTCGATGAGCTGATCGAGGTGTCGAAGAAGCTGAAGGATAACGGCATCGTGCCTGTGGCGACGCCGGGCAAGGACGGTTGGGCACCGAAGCTGTTCATGCTGCAGCAGATGGTTCAGATCGCAGATCCCGAGGCGATGAGCAAGCTGGTCAACAATGAGACAGACTTCAATGATCCAGCTGTCATTGCAGGGGTTGAACGGATGGAACGTCTGGTTAAGGAAGGCGTCTTCGCAGAAGGCATCGCCAACCTCGACTATGGTCCAGCGATGGAGATGTTCACGTCGAAGCGGTCAGCGATGCTGTGGATGTTCACATGGGAGTTGCCGAATATGGCGAAAATCGAAGGTGTCGATTTCTTCCCGTTCCCGAGCGCAGGCCCGGCTTATGATCAGAATAAAGTCGTGCAATTCTGGGGCTCGCCTTTGAATGGCTATGCTGTCAGCGCCAAAACAGCCCACCCCGATGAAGCGGTCCAACTGGCCGAGTTCCTGGCAATGCAGGATGCGTTGTACTTCGAATCTGTTGGGTCTGCGATCGCGCTAGAGACCGGCAACACGGTATCGGATCTGGATCCACTGATGGAGAAATTTTTGACTTGGTACAATGCGGCAGAAGTGATGATTCCTTCGATGGCTCTCAATTCGCTGGATGCGCGGATGTCCTCGGAGATGTCAACGCAAGGCGCCAGACTGCTGACGGGCGAATATCCGGCAGCCGACTTTATCAAAGTGATGAACCAGGAGTGGGAAGCCAATACATGGTTTGATTAATCAATCGTTCGGCGTTATGCAATAGAGATCAGGTGGTCCCCGCCGGGCGCTTGTCTGGCGGGTCCACGCCTGCGATAGAACTATGGATGGTGGAGAGTGACTTATGAATAAGTACTTCAGTACCAAGCTGTCGATAACCGTCTTTGCTGCTCCCGCTCTCATACTATTTACTCTGTTTTGTGTGTATCCGCTGCTGCCGCAATTATGGATGAGCTTTCATAATCATAACGGCTTTCAGAACCAGGGGTTCGTCGGACTCGATAATTACTGGAGCGTCATCCAGCAATCGTCATTTTGGGTGGCTCACAAAAATACGTATTTAATCGTCGGCATGTCGCTGTTGATCGGGCTGCCGCTTTCCATGATATTGGCACTTTTTATCGATGCCCAGACCCCGAGGTTGCGCAGGTTTTTCAAGACCGCTGCGATGTTCCCGGCGATCCTCTCGGTCATCGTTATCTCTCAAATCTGGGTGGCCTTCTACGAGCCCAACTGGGGGTTGTTCAACACCATCCTCAGAGGTGTCGGCCTAGAGAGCCTGACTCGCTCCTGGCTGACCAACTCGAACACGGTGATGGTCAGCATCGGCCTGACGTTCCTGTGGCAGTACATCGGCTTGAACGCGATCCTGTTGTATACCGGGATCAAGACGATCCCCAAAAATTATTATGAGGCGGCCTTGATCGATGGCGCCACTCCTTTTCAAGTGAACATGCGCATCACGATCCCGTTGCTGCAGGATGTGATCAAATATGTCCTCATTCTCTCAACTTTAGGCTCGATGGCCTTCTACGCCCATGTTCGGGTGATGACGGCTGGCGGTCCAGGCGATTTATCAAGAACCGTCATCTATCAGATGTATTACACGGCTTTTGATACGTCTCAATTTGGCAAGGGAACTGCCATTGCCGTCATTTTTATTGCGCAATGTCTTCTGATTTCCTTCCTGATTCAACGCTTCGTCGCCCGAGAAAAAGTAGAGTTCTAGGAGGCATGGGACAGTGAACTATTTTTTGCGCATCTTTTGGGTTATTATCGGCTGCACCTTTTTGTTCCCGTTTTACTGGATGATCACGACCTCCTTGAAGTCCAAATCGGAGGCGTATGAAAATCAGTTTGGCTTGCCTCAGACCTGGGAATGGCAAAACTTCTCCGAGGTATTGACCAAATACGATTTTGTGCTGTACTTCAAAAACAGCTTCATCTACACCGGCGGCACGATCGCCATTACGCTGCTTGCAGGGACGATGCTTGCCTACTGCTTGAGCCGGATGTCGTGGAAGCTGAACGGCATGATGCTTTTCTACGTCTCTCTGGGGTTGATCGTGCCGATTGAGGTGGTCGTCATTCCGTTGTTTCAATTGGTCAAGTCGCTCCATATCAATGATACGCATTTTGCGTTGATCCTGCCTTATACCGGCTTCTCGCTGGCAGCCTGCGTGCTCATGCTCTATGCCTTCCTACGGTCGTTGCCCAAGGAGCTGGAGGAGGCGGCTTGTATCGATGGCACCAATGTATACCAAGCGTTCTTCCGGATTATCCTGCCGATCGTCATGCCGGCGCTGATGACGCAGACCGTCCTCATCTTCATGCGGGTGTGGAACGAATTCCCGCTAGCCTTCATCTTGGGAGCCAGAGACCAATTCCGGCCGCTGACGGTAGGCTTGCACAGCTTTTTCGTCAGTGTCGGCGTGTCCCACTGGGGGCTGATCGGGGCAGCGATGCTGATGACAAGTCTGCCGACGATGATGATCTACATGATCGGCAACGAGAAGATCGAGAACGCCTTGACGGCAGGAGCCATTCTGAAATAGCGAGGGTTGATTTTCGATTGTGGAGGTGATCGGGCATGTAGAAGCAGCGCGCTTGTGAAAGCGCTTAAAATCTGATTAAAAGAGAAAAACGGCCGAAGAGGCACGGAATCGAATCTGGGGACAACAGCGATCGAAAGATCGATCCCGTGACCGTAGGCTTCTTTTTCGCTGCTTTAGATTTTACCTTATCCAAGGAGGTTATATGAGCGTGAGGAAAAAAGCATTTCTGTGGATGATGAGCTTGATGCTGGTCTTTTCCATGCTGCCACTGACGGCAGCGGCAGCTGCGGCTGACCAAGCGACCGGCGAGACAACGAGCAACACGACGAGCAATCCGGTAAGCAAAACAATCTATGTGGCGACGACAGGCGACGATAACACGGGCGACGGCACACAAGCCAAGCCGTACAAGACGATTGGCAAAGCAAAGGAAGTTGTGAGAACGCTGCCAAAAACAGACGGCGACATCGTCGTACAAATTGCAGACGGCTTTTATTCGCTAGATGAGACACTGGTGTTCAGCAAGGAGGACTCCGGCAGCGCTAGCAGCACGATCCGCTACGAAGCGGCTCCGGGAGCGAAGCCCGTGGTCAGCGCTGGCGAAATGCTGGACAAGGGCGTATGGACCGAAGCGGTGGGTCTTACCCAGACGGGCGGCTTGAAAGCGTACAAAACAACGCTGAAGCGGGACGACAAGCTGCGCGCGATCTACGTCAACGACAAGATTGCCAGCATGACGCTGAGCGCGCCTGTCGCTTCGGCCAACCGAACCGTCAACGGGACGCCTACCGTCAGCTTCTCCTCCGCTGATAACGATTGGGCGTGGCGGGACGGCAGCAACATCCGCGCGGGGATCGTATTCGATGCCAGCGTAGGACTGAAGGCCGACACCAAAAACCCGCAAAACATCGAAGCCGAAAGCGTCGGCGGCTCCACGGCCAGATGGGCGAGACCGTTCGTCACCTTCGCGTCGATCGAGAAAGCGCCGGAAGCAAGCGGCAAGCCGGGCGGCGTTATGCTCCGCTTCCAGATGCCGTACGGGGCAATCTCGCAGTCGTTAAGCAATAACACGCAATACAATCCAGGCAACAATCAGGTGATCCGCAATGCGTTCGAGTTTTTCAACAAGCGCGGTGATTTCTATTTCGACCAGGCGGAGAGTACGCTGTACTACATCCCGCTCGAGGGCGAGGATATCAATAAAGCCGACGTGGTCATCCCTAAGCTGGAGACGGTCCTCGATATCCGGGGCATCCCGGTAGGCGACCGCTTGAACCCTGTAGCAGGCTCGGATGATGGACGCGTCCATCACGTGACATTCAAGGGGCTGAAGTTCGCCCATACCGACTACAAGCTGTTCGAGCTGACGGGCACGTACACCCTTAGCGACGGCACGGGCAAAGTGACGAGCAGCTCCCGCGGCTATGCGTCTGTTCAGGGCTCGATCGTCAACACGGTGTATTTCCCCAGCAGCATCAACTGGCATGAGACGTTCTACCGGGGCTATGATATCCCGCCAGCAGCGATTATGATCAATGCGGCCAGACATATCAAGGTGCTCGACGGAGAGATCATGCTGACCGGCTTTAATGGCATCCATATCGAAAACGATGTCAAGGACATCGAGGTAACGGGCAACTACATTGCGGATACATTGGCTTCCGGCGTCGTCATCGGCCATCCGCATCATATTTACGAAAACGACAAGCCGGATGTACATGAATCGAGAGTTTCGGTCTCGGGCACGCCAATTAAAAATTGGGCCGGAGTGGATAAAGAGAAATTCAAATCGGGTACGGAAGCCGTCCCGGAAAACATCTACATTACGAATAACTTCTTGTTCAGAAACTGTTACGGATTCCCGGGGGCCAACTCGCTTGCCTCCTTCTACACGACGAACATGCAGGTGCTGCACAACTACTTCTATGATTCGACGTATGGCGCGATGAGCATCGGCTGGGGCTGGGACGAGTACGATGGGTTCGGCTTTACCGCCCAAGGCACCAACAAGACTGGCGGTCCCTACCATGGCACGCACGAGACGAGTCTCGCCAGGTCTCCAGAGATCACGACAACGTCCAGAAATAACAAGATCAGCTATAACCGGGTCGAGGAAATCTGTACGGTCGTCAACGACTCCGGCGCGATCTACTCCCTCGGACGCCAGGGCGATCCCGGCACGCTGCCGAACGGCGGCACATGGGACTCGATCAGCACGCTGACCAACAACCCGGTCACCGACAAGAGCAGCAACTGGCATCCAGACAACTGGACGAACTATACCGAGATGAACTACAACTTCCTGGACCCGAATCCGACAGGCAAGCCGACGACCTCCAACAATTGGACCAACGGCTTCCATCCGGACGAGGGCAGCACCTTCATCAAGATGATCGGCAACGTCGTACAGTCGAAGCTGTCGCATGCTCCCGGACAAAGCCGACTGTTCGAATTTAACAACTGGAAGCGCAAAAGCGATATGATCGCCACCAACGGCTACGTTGACGGCAACAACAACCAGAATGGCGCGCCAAGAATTACGTATGACAACTACAAAAGCGAAGCGCGCATCTGGCCGGTAGAGGGCAATGCGATCGTGTTGAACTCGGGTCTGAAAAACGAGTATACGCACATGATCCCGAGAAGCCTGATCGCCGATACCGAGTTCGAGCTGGCGTCGAACGTCATCGTCAGCGTCGGCGGCGAGAAGGTCAGCCGCAGAGGTCTGCTCAAGGCAGAGGATACGGTGTGGCTCGCGCCTGCGAACACAACGACCTTCAAGGAAGGTCCAACGATGACCAAAGCAGCCGGCAACGCGACAAGCATCAGCACGCCAGCTGCCGCAGGACAATACAAGCTGTACATCGTCTATGCCGACGGTAGAGCTACAGCGACCTCCAAGTATACGGCTTATGTCGATGCGAGCGAGCCGCCAACCAATGTGGAGGACGGCAAAAGCTACGAGGTGTCCAAGGCGCAGCCGCTTAAGCTGACCTTAAACGCCGAATACACCTTTACGCTGAACGGCACGACTGTAGCGGATGCTTACGAGATTAGCACCGCAGGCAATTGGACGCTGGTCGTGCGCGCTGCGACGTCGGAGACGACGATCAAGTTCACGACGACTGTATCGGAGGCCAACAAGCTGCTCCAGGCTGACGTGACGGTAGCGCCGGGCGGGACCGTCAGATTCGCTTATGATCTGGACGACGCGACCAAGAAGGTATGGATCTCTTCGTCGAGCGGCGGGCATTTCGACGGCGGAGACGACGAGACGGTCGCCTCGGGCGACGCGCTCGGGATGAAGGCGCCGATGCTGCCGGGGCCGTATGTCATCTATGTGCTGGCGGAGGACGGTCAAGTGCTCGGCCAGTCGCATGCCCGCGTCGTCGTCAGCGAGACGGCGCCGGTAGACCCGACCGTTGACAAAGCGCTGCTGAGCGCCTTGATCGAAGACGCCAATACCAAGCAAGCCGAGTTGTACACAAGATCGACCTGGAATGCCTTTGCACGGGCATTAAACGAAGCGAAAACGGCCGCTTCCAATCCTGCGATCGGGCAAGACGCAGCAGACAGCGCCTACTATGCGCTGCGCAACGCAACGAAGGGACTGCGGCTGCTCGATACCAAGCAGCTTGTCGAAGTGTTCCGGGAAGATTTTAACGCGTATGCTGCAGGCACAGGTACGTTGGACACTGCCAAATGGCAGGGCCAAAACAATCAGGTATCCGTAACCGAGGACAAAGCGCTCCGCTTCGCGCCAACCGGGGGCAGCAACGTTAGAGCCCAGACGGTCGAGACCTTTGGCGATATGGAGCTGACCTTTGACTTCAACGTCAATTCGGGGACGAATGATCAAGGCTTCTATATCTACTTCCGGACGACGGATCGCAACGTTCCGGCCAATCTGTCCAATCGCAACGGCTTTGAATTGGCGATCGGTCCTGGCTTCAATCCGAATCTGCGAATCCTTGAGCATGTGAACAACAATCTCGTCTCTCAACTGTCTGGCGGCAGTACAGCGATCCAGCGGGAAGGCTGGTATACCGCCAAGATCGTCATGGACGGCAGTCAGCTGCAAGCGAAGATCTGGCCAAGAGGCAGCGAGGAGCCGACGCAAGCGACGATGTCCGGCGCGATCAGCAACAATGCCATCGAGCGGGGCAAGGGACATCTGAGCTTCGAATTCTACGGCAATACAAGATCCGGCTTGGTCGATAACGTCATCGTCAAAGAAATGCGTACGGTGGACCTGGAGGAAAATGCCGAGCTTGACGGTCCGTCTACGGTCGTCACAGGACATCCGGTTCAGCTGTCCGTCGGTATCGACAATCTGGTCAGCGGGATCGACGCGTTGTCCGTGGAAGTCAATTACGATCCAGCGAAAATCGAGTACCAGACCGTAACCGACGATAGCGGTATCGTCAGCCTGGCAGAAGGCGCGATCACCGAAGTGAGTCCTGGCTTGAACATCCTGGCTACAGCCGTCAAGCCGAGCACAGGCAAGATCCTCGTCATCGCTTCGACGAAGGGCGGACTGTACCAAGAGAGCGGCGAGCTGTTCGTGCTGAATGGCCATGCGTCGAGCAGCGCTGCTGCAGGAGCTACGAGCGTGTCGCTGTCTGACTTCGTAGTCACTGCGCAAGCCAACGCCCGCAATATCAACACCCAGTATGCTGTCCTGGATATGCAGGTGAGACTGACTGATGGCGCAGCGCTGGCTGCCGTCATCGAGCAAGCGCAAGAACTGCTGCGTACGTCGACCGAGGGCTCGTTGCCTGGACAATATCCGGTCGGCTCCAAAGCGAAGCTGCAAGCTGCGATCCAAGTGGCGACCAACGTCCTGGCTAATCCGAGCGCTACTGAGAATGATATCGCCCAAGCGATCACGGCGCTGGGCCAAGCGATCGCGACGTTCCGTAGCAGCGTCATCGCCGATCCGAGCATCGACAAGTCGGAGCTGATCAAAGCGATCGAAGCGGCGAAAGCGAAGCTGGACAGCGTCGTTGAAGGCAACAAGGTCGGTCAGTACGCCTCCAGCGCCGTCCAGACGCTCAGAGCAGCAGTACAGCAGGCAGAGGCTGTGAGAAATGACGGCTCCGCTTCGCAGTCTACGGTGAATCAGGCCGTGACGACGTTGAAGGAAGCCGTAACGGCCTTCGCTTCTGGCATCATCACCCTCGTACCGGGTCAGAGCGCAGTCACCATCCTCGACCTGTCGTACTTGGCGAAATACTATGGCACCAAATCCACCGATCCGAACTGGAGCAAGGTCGAAAAGGCCGACCTGTTCGGCAGCGGAGAAATTACAATTCGGGAGCTGTCGGCAGTGGCCCGAATGATCGTCGAAAACTGGTTGTCCGAGTAACCCGCCCCACCCGGAGGTCGGCTCCTGCCGACCTCCGTTCCTCTAACCTACAAAAAGGATGGTTCCGACAATGAGACGAAAAATCATGCACCTATGGTTAACGCTAATGCTGTCCTTCTCGCTCCTTCCTTCTCTAGCATATGCGGAGGAGGCTTCCTTTTCCCTGACTGTGGACAATGATAGCCCGGCCATCGGACAGACGTTCCAGGTTACTGTAACCGGAGACCGCTTGACCGATATGTATGGCTATGAGATAAACCTGACCTTCGATACAAGCCAGCTTCGTTATGTCAAAGCGGAAACCAAGGTGCCGGGCTTCTCCGTGCCGCTCGAGCCGAAGGGCGGCGACCTTGTATTTGCCCATACGAAGGTTGGCAAGGTGGCCGGCGAAAGCGGCAAAGTGATTTTGGCTACGATTACGTTTGAAGCTACAGGGACAAGCACAGAACCGGCCGCTGTCGCTCTTACCGAAGTAGAGCTGGTGAAAAGCGACTTGACGGCTACGAATCATGTAACGAATGCCAAGCTTAGCGTCACACCGGTTGCCAAGAAACCGGCGGTCGTCTTCACTGACCTTGACGGTCACTGGGCGAAGCAAGAGATCGAGCGGGCAGCCGGACTTGGCTTCGTGAACGGGTATCCCGACGGCACCTTCCGACCGCAAAACGCTGTCACCCGAGCGGAGTTTATCGCGATGATCGCCCGGGCGATGGAGCTGCCGCCTTCAGGCGTTGCAGCGACCGATTTCGCCGATCAGGAGGCAATCCCGGACTGGGCTAAGCCGTCGATCGCCGAAGCGCAGGCGGCGGGCGTTATTACCGGATACGAGGATGGCACCTTCCGTCCGCACAGCTTAATTAACCGCACCGAGATGGTCGCTATGGTCGTGCGGGCATTGGATCTGACGCTTGACGAAGGCGCGCAGCCAAGCTTCGCCGATACCGACAGCATTGGAGCGTGGGCGCAGCCATATGTGGCTGCGGCAGCCGAAGCTGGTCTGGTCAACGGTAGGGGCAACAACCAGTTTGTGCCCGCAGCGAACACGACTCGCGCCGAGGCGGTCGTCTTGATTTTGAGGATGCTGGCTCTGGCGTCTGACTAGCGTGTCTACCCACTTCAAAGTGAATAACCCAGTACCGCTCAGGTACTGGGTTTGATCTTTCTTCCTTCAGGAACACCAAGACAAGACAATATTCAATGAACTTTGGAGAATAGTCGCTATTCGCGACCGCAGCAGAGGCTTATACTTTTCTTGAATGAGGCGCGTTCATAATTGAAAGCGTTTTATATCGACGGCGAGGTGACGGGTGGATGCATAAGCTGCTAATTGTCGATGACGAGGCCTTGGTCTGCGAAGCGATCCGGGAACAGATGGACTGGGAGAAGATGGGGTTTGTGTGCATAGGCGCCTGCGAGGATGGCGTCGAGGCGCTTGCGTTTATCGAGCGCGAGCAGCCGGATGTCGTCCTGACCGATATCGGCATGCCTTTTATGGACGGCATCGAGCTGACGCATGAGCTTTCGATGCGTTACCCGGATGTCAAGGTCGTCATCCTGACCGGGTACGATGATTTTGAGTATGCCCGTCAAGCTGTTCAGATGAAGGTAACCGATTATATCCTGAAGCCGGTCACCGCTGCCGAGATGGAGACGATTATGCGTCGGCTTGGCGGGCAACTGGATCAGGAGCATACCCAAAAACGCGACTATGAGAGATTGAAGCGACGCTTGCACGAGAGCATGCCGCTGCTCAAGGAGCGTTATCTGGAACGTATGGTCGCCTCCTCTATGACGGCACAGCAGATGCGGGAAGGGTGTACGTATTATGGGCTGCGTTGGAGCGGCCCCTGGTTTATCGAATTGGCGATCGATGTGGACGAATGGGCCGTGCATGAGCCGTTATCCTCTTCGGATGATGCGTTGTTCCGATTTGCCATCTACAATATCACGCAGGAGGTATTGAAGCCCTATGCTGGCGTGGAAACGTATCGGGATCGCGAAAATCGCATCTTGGTCATTATGACCTCCCCCGAGCAGGAGGAACTGCGGGAGCGGGCGGGCCGGGCAGCCGAGGAGATCCATCGCGCGCTCGCCGATTACTTGCCCTTGAAGTGCTCCATCGGCATCGGGCATGTATACAGGGAAGAGGATAACCTCGGTCTCATCCACAGGACCGCCCTGTCGGCGCTGGATTACCGGTTTGCCGCAGGCAGCGGCAGTATCATACGCATTACGGATATGGAGCAAGACGCGCGGCCGCAGCTGCTGTCTGTCGTCAGGTGGGAGAATGAGCTGATCACTAGATTAAAGACCGGGGCGCCGCAGGAGATGGCGGAGTGGGTCGACCGATTGATTGCGGCCTTTCGAGAGCAGCGGTTCCCGATTGATGTATGCACCCTCTATTTGCAACGATTTACGCTCTCGCTGATGCACACGTTGTACGAGATGGGAAGCGACATCGATCGGACATTTGGCGATGCTGCGGCACCGCTAGAGGAGATCAAGCGGCTAGCTACACTGGCGGACATGGAGCGTTGGGTGAGGTCGTTGTGCGAGCAAGCAATGACGCTGATCCGCAATACACGGGAGGCTCATAGCATGCAGCAGGTTGCCAAGGCGATGGCTTATGTCCAGACGCATTATATGGACCCGGAGTTATCACTCAAGATCGTATGTCGGCATGTGGCGATCAGCACCAGCTATTTCAGCACGATGTTCAAGTCGGTCACCGGCAAAACGTTCGTCGAATATGTAATCGAGGAGCGCATGGAAAAGGCCAAGGAGCTGCTCAAGCTGACGCAGATGCGAAGCTATGAGATCGCTTATGCCGTCGGCTACAAGGACCCGCAGTACTTTAGCAGCGCCTTCAAAAAAGCCGTAGGCTGCACCCCCAAGGAATACCGGGGCAAGATGGCGGCGCGTCAATGATGAAGCCGCCGGCCTTCCTTCGCTTTCGCAGCATGCAGACGAACATGGCGCTTGCCTTCGTGCTGCTCATCCTGACGATGGTGCTGATCATGATCGGCGTCTCGTACATGCTGTCCCAGGATGCGGCGCAGGCCAATGCCAAGGCCTATACCACCGAGCTGGTGAAGCAGGTGAACACGAACATCAAAGCGTACGTCAATGGCATGAAGTACATCACCGACATGGTGGACGGCAATCCGTATGTGCAGCAATATCTTGCGCCGTCGGGATATCAGACCGAAGGCGAGGCATATCATGGCCGGATGGCTGTTGCGATGTTCCTGGAGTCGATGGCCGTATCACGAGAAGATATTTCGTCCGTCAGTGTGTTTGGCTACAACGGGCGCTTTGCCACGGGACACCCGTCTCTGGAGCTTAATCCCTATGTAGATTATAAACAGCTCAATTGGTACCGCAATGCCCAGGAAGAAGGCGGCGCCTACGTTATATCCTCTTCGCATGTCCAGCCGGTATTCAAGGATCGTTACCCGTGGGTCGTCTCCCTAAGCACGGAGCTCAGGAGCCGGAGCGACGGTACGAGGCTGGGCATTTTCCTCATCGATCTTAATTTCAGCGTCATGAACAATATGCTGCAGGATATCCGGCTAGGGCAGCAGGGGTATCTCTTCATCATTGATGCCGAGGGCAAGATTGTCTATCATCCGCAGCAGCAGCTGATCTACAGCAATCTGAAGACCGAGGAGATCACGAGGGTGCTCCAGGTGAACAACGGCTCCTTTACGAGTGGCGAGGGGGACAGATTAAAGATGTACACCGTACAGGATTCCGGCTTTGGCTGGAAAATTGTAGGGGTCGCTTACATGAACGAGCTGGTCGGCAATCTCGATGAGATGAGGTTGTCGTTTATCGTGCTGGGCCTCGTTTGCATTGTCCTTGCGGTTATTATTTCGTTTATTGTGTCCCGACGGATCGGGCAGCCGCTCAAGCAATTGCAGAGCTATATGAAGGAAGTGGAGAAGGGCAACTTCGACATCCAGGTGCCGGTGCCGACGACGATAGAAATCGGCCGTCTGGCCCGCGCCTTCAATATGATGGTCGGCAAAATCAAGGAGCTGATGGCCCAAGTCGTGCAGGATCAGGAGCTGAAGCGCACCACCGAGATCCGCGCGTTGCAGGCGCAGATCAATCCGCACTTCCTGTACAATACGTTGGACTCGATCATCTGGATGGCCGAAAGCAAGAAATCGGATGAGGTGGTCCTGATGACCTCTGCGCTGGCGAAGCTGTTCCGTGCGTCGATCAGCAATGGCGAGGAGCTGGTAACGATCCACATCGAGCTGGAGCACATCACCAACTATCTGAAAATCCAGAAGATGCGCTACAAAAACAAACTGGACTACGAAATCCAAATCAGCGAATCTGTCCGCAACTATATGACGATCAAGCTGATCCTGCAGCCGATCGTCGAGAATGCGATCTATCATGGCATCAAAATGAAACGCGGGCCCGGTCTGATCACGATCAAGTCCGAGGAAACGAAGACCGACGTCGTGATCATCGTCGCGGATAACGGCTGCGGCATGGAGCCGGCTCACGTGTCGACGCTGCTGGAGCGCTCCGGGAGAGCAACCAAGGATGGCCGGGGCGTAGGCGTCGGCAACGTCCACGGTCGGCTCAAGCTGTACTATGGCCCGCAATACGGTCTCCGATTCGAGAGTACGCCGGGCGAAGGCACAGCGGTATATATCCGCTTCCCGAAGCAGCTGACATCGCAGCCGCCAGAGCCTGTACCGCAAGCGGGGGGAGCTAACCGATGAGCTGGAAATATACACGAGCCCTTGCAGCGATAGCTCTGTTGCTTGTCGCTGTGGCGAGCTTGTCCTATTACGCAGCAGGGCTCTCGCAGCAGGAAGCGGTCCGAATCACTGTCATTATCAAGTCCGATGCGGCTTCGAGCGAATTTTGGCAAGTACTGATCGACGGCGTCTATGAGGCAGCCGAGGAGTTCGGCGTGCAGCTCCAGGTAACAGGCTCCCGGTCGGAGACCGATGTGGAGGCGCAAATCGCGCTGGTAGAGCAAGCGATCGAGGAGCAGCCAGATGCGATCGTATTGGCCGCCAACGACTTCGACAGGCTGGTGCCTGCGGCGGATCGAGCAAGGGCTAGCGGGATCAAGCTGATCATCGTCGATTCGGGCATTAACTCGGATGCGCCTCATAGCGTAGTTGCGACGGATAACGTCATTGCAGGCCGGAAGGCTGGCGAAGCGATGGAGCAGGAGCTGGCCAGGCCTGCCAGCATCGTCATATTAAGCTATGTGAAAAACGCCGCCTCCCATATTGATCGCGAAAAAGGGGTTCGCGCCGTGCTGGAGGAAATGCCGGAGAACAGGGTGGAAGCTTACTACGTCGAAGGGTCGGAGGAAAATGCGTATCTCAAGGCATTGGAGATTCTGAAGTCAGACCAGGCGGTCGTTGGTATTATCGGGTTAAACGAGCCGACAACGGTCGGAGCCGGACGGGCGATCCAGGAGCTTGGGCTAAAGGAGCGCGTGGTTTTGATCGGCTTTGACAGCTCGGTCAATGAGATCAAATTGCTGGACGAAGGGGCGATGAAGGCGACAGTCATCCAGCGCCCTTTTCAGATGGGATACTTGAGCGTCAAGACGGCATTGGAGGCTGTACAAGGAAAAAAGGTGCCCGATACGATCGATACCGGCTCCTTGCTGATCACTAAGCAAAATATGTACGAAGAAGAAAATCAAAAGCTGCTTTTTCCGTTTGTTAATGATTGAGCAGGTGCAAACTTCGAAATGTATTCCACTTTTATAGAATAAAATCACATGTTAGTAAAAAATATGATGATGTATAGTTGAATCACCACCGGAACAGTGGATTCATATAGGGGGTGATACAGTATGGAGCAATGGGTTGTCCGTATGGAAGGGATCGAGAAACGCTTCGCCGGCGTGCATGCCTTGAAACAGGGGCGCTTCGATCTCAAGTCGGGCGAGGTGCATGCGCTTGTCGGAGAGAACGGCGCCGGCAAATCCACACTGATGAAAATATTGACCGGTGTATACCGCATGGATGAAGGGAGGATCGTCTACAAAGGCCAGGAAGTCCGCATCGCGGATACGCGAATGGCTCAGAGGCTCGGCATCGCGATGATCCATCAGGAGCTGAATCTGGCCAAGGACTTAACGGTCGCCCAAAACATTTTTATCGGCAGGGAGCCGCGAAAAGCATTGCCCATGTTCGTAGACGACAAGGAGATGAACAACCGGACCAAAGCGTTGCTCCGGCAAATGCGCCTCGATATCGCTCCCGCTACCCCGATCGCACAATTGACGGTGGCGAAGCAGCAAATGGTCGAAATTATGAAAGCGATCTCGTATGAATCGCAGGTGCTCGTCATGGATGAGCCGACAGCCTCCCTCAGCGACTCCGAGATCGACGAGTTGTTCCGCATGATCGAGCAGTTGAAGAGCAAGGGCGTCGCAATCGTCTACATCTCCCATCGGATGGGGGAGCTGAAGCGCATCACCGACCGGATTACCGTCATGCGAGACGGCGCTTATATCGATACGGTGCCGACTGCGGAAGTCGACATGGATCAGATCATCGCTATGATGGTCGGCAGGGAGATCTACCAGCCGAGCCGGCCGGAGCGCAAGCAAGCGGAGCAGGCGGCGCCTGTGCTGCAGGTGAACGGCTTGACGCGCAAGGGCAAGCTGCACGATATCAGCTTCAGCCTGCGCAAAGGCGAGATCCTCGGGGTGGCCGGACTGGTAGGCGCAGGCCGCACGGAGCTGGCGCGGGCGATCTTCGGCGCCGATCGGATCGATGCAGGCGAGATCTTGGTGAATGGGCGCAAGCTGCAGACTACGAGCCCGCATCAGGCAGTCAAGGGCGGGATCGGCTATTTGTCGGAGGACCGCAAGCATTTTGGCTGTCTGCTGGAAATGGATGTCAAGACGAACCTGGCGCTTGCGAGCATGAGCAGCTTCGCCCGCGCCTTGTTTATGAATGACAAGCGGATCGCCGAAGCGGCTGAACAGAGGGTAGAAGAGTTGAAGGTCAAGACGCCAGGCATCGGACAGCAGGTGAAGTATCTGTCGGGAGGCAATCAGCAGAAGGTGATTATCGGCAAATGGCTGACCCGGGATTGCGAGATCCTGATCTTCGATGAGCCGACGCGCGGCATCGATGTCGGCGCCAAAAGCGAAATCTACCGGCTGCTCGAGCGTCTGGCTGCGGAGGGCAAATCGATCATTATGATCAGCTCGGAGCTGCCGGAGGTGTTGCGCCTCAGTCACCGAATTCTGGTCATGTGCGAGGGCCGAATTACAGGCGAGCTGATGAATGATGAGCATGCGTCTCAGGAAAGGATTATGAACTATGCTACAAAACGAATTGTATAAAGGCGGGCACAAGGAGGCAGGAGGCCTATGAGGGATACGGCGATTGCGCCCGCTAACTCAAAGTTTGTGTTCAAATCGGGCTTGCAGCAGCTTTTGGCTTTTGGCAGTTTGATTTTGTTGGTTGCCTTCTTCTCCATTGCCTCAAGCAATTTCTTTCATTTTTCGAACCTGGTGGGCATCTTGCTCTCCACGGCAGTCATTGGCGTGCTGGCGCTTGGCTCGACCTTTGTGATCGTCTCTGGCGGGATCGACCTGTCGGTCGGCACCGTCATGACGTTAAGCTCTGTGATGACGGGCGTATTCATCACGATGTGGGGATTGCCGATTGGGGTCGGAATTGTCGGCGGTTTGCTGACTGGATGTGTATGCGGTTTCATCTCTGGAATGGCGATCGCTCGGCTGGGCGTCCCTCCCTTCATCGCGACCTTGGCGATGATGATGATCGCCAAAGGGCTGGCGCTCGTCATCTCGGGCACGAGGCCGATTTATTTTACGAACACGCCCGATTTTATGAGGATCTCCCAAGGCTCGCTGCTCGGCACGCTCATTCCCGGCTTTAACATTCCTAATGCGGTGCTGATCTTCTTCCTGGCTGCAATCGTCGGCAGTATCATCCTGTCTCGCACGATTATCGGCCGTTACAACTTTGCGATCGGCAGCAATGAGGAAGCGACGCGCCTGTCGGGAGTAAATGTGAAGAACTGGAAGGTGGCTATCTATACCATGACCGGTTTATTCACAGGCATTGCCGGCATATTGATGGCCTCCCGATTGAATTCGGCGCAGCCGTCGCTTGGTATGGGTTATGAGCTGGAAGCGATCGCGGCAGTCGTCATCGGCGGCACTTCGCTGAGCGGTGGCAAAGGGACGATCGTCGGCACCGTCATCGGGGCTCTGATCATGAGCGTGCTGACCAATGGACTGCGCATCTTGTCGGTGCCTCAGGAATGGCAGACGGTAGTCGTCGGCCTGGTCATCTTGCTTGCTGTATACGGGGATATTTTGCGTCGGCGGAAGGCTTGACCTTCATCCTTGACCTTATGTAGTGATCATCCATAGAAGAGGGGAACCCACCATGAACAAAAGAATGCTCTTGACGATCCTTGCGCTCGTCATGGTGCTCGCGGCCTGCAGCACAAACAGCGGCGGCAGCAATAACGGCAATAAGCCAGCAACAACGCCTCCGGCGACATCGTCAGGCGATAGCGGTACGGCTAAGCCGACCGAAAAAATCTATGTGCCGCTCATCTCCAAAGGGTTCCAGCATCAGTTCTGGCAAGCGGTCAAGATGGGAGCGGAGCGGGCGGCAACAGAATATGGCGTCGAGATCACGTTCGAGGGTCCAGAGACGGAGTCGCAGGTCGACAAGCAGCTGGAGATGCTGCAGGTGGCCCTCGACAAAAAGCCTAGCGCGATCGGACTCGCTGCGCTGGACAGTCAGGCGTCGATCCCGCTGCTGCAGCGGGCGCAGGATGCGGGCATCCCGATCATCGCCTTCGACTCTGGCGTCGACAGCGACATCCCGATCAGCCTCGTGACGACAGACAATGTCGCGGCTGCGGGCAGCGCAGCCGACAAGATGGCCGAGTTGATCGGCGGCGAAGGCGAAGTGGCGATCATCGTCCATGATCAGACCAGCCGCACCGGGATCGACCGGCGCGACGGATTCGTCCAACGGATCGAGGAGGCTCACCCGAATATCAAGATCGTCGATATCCAGTATGGCGGCGGCGACCACTTGAAGTCTACCGACCTGGCCAAGGCGATCATCCAGGCTTACCCGAATCTGAAGGGCTTCTTCGGCGCCAACGAAGGCTCGGCCATCGGCATCCTGAATGCGGTGACCGAACTCAAAGCCGAGGGCGACATTACGATCATCGGCTATGACTCCGGGCAAGCGCAGCTCGATGCGATCCGCAGCGGACTGATGGCAGGAGCGATCTCGCAAAATCCGGTCGGCATCGGCTACGAGACCGTCAAGGCAGCCGTAGCGGCAGCCAGAGGCGAAAGCGTGCCGGAGCATATCGACAGCGGTTACGTCTGGTACGACCAGTCCAATATGGACGAAGAAGATATCAAAGCTGTCCTGTACGAGTAAAGAAGCCCAAATTATGCTGCCAGCGTCCGCAGCGGAATGGAGATCGGCATGAGGAGAAAAGTATTATCGATCCTGACGAGCTGTGCAATCGTAGCGACGGCGTTCCCGGCAATGCCTGGCCCTGTGGCGGTGCAGACCGCCGAGGCCGCAATCAACGAGGAGTCTGGAGGCTCGTCAAGCTGGAAATACGGCCTTGGCGACGCCCTAGGCTTCAACGAAAACACCTATAAGTCGATTAGCCGAAGCGCGCCTAACAACAATTGGCGAGACGGCTCAGTCACGGCCAACGGCGAGATCGGCTTCATCGAGAGCGCCGACCCGGATGAGGATGTCTTCATCTTCAACAACACCAAAATCGTCACCGATAACGGCAACTTCTATGAAACGCCCAAACTATACCCGATCCTGGACGCGCAGCGGAAAGGCGCGGTGCTCAGAAGCGGCAATAACGACTTTCCGTGGACGTCCTATGTCAATGAATATTCCCAAGCGGAATATGGAGCCAACTGGGGCACGACCTGGCCTCGCGACTATCAGCCGGCCTCCCAGTTCCGGATCAAAAACAACAGCTTTACGGAAGCGAACAAAACCAGCTACAACCGCTATACGAATTACGAGACCGGGGAAGTTGGCGTCCAGTGGAAGGATGCGCAAGGCAATGAGTGGAACCGGCTTTCCTTTGCTTCCCGCAGCGACGAGGTGATCGTCACGTACATCGAGGCTCCGCAAGGGATGGAGCTAGACTTGACGATGACCATCGACCACATCTTCCAGATGCAAAACGGGGGCGAGACGGAGTATCACGATACCGATTACGTCGTGACGCAGGATCAAGGGAAGATCATTGCGATGGGGATGGTCGGCAAATCCCCGAACCTCAATCGCAAAGGCACCAAAAATGTGGAGAAACGACTGTTTGCCGAGGGCGGCTGGGGTACCGCTACCCGCATCCTGACCGATGGCAACATCGACTATGAGGATAAAAAACGCACCTTCACCCCGGGATCGAATGGAAGGGTCAATAACTTTGTGACCGGTAGCGCTCCCGTGGTGGCGAACGACCCGACGGTGACCGTCACCGGCACGAACACCCTCATGCTGGTCACCAAGGTAGATCGGATCGATACGGGGACGCAAAACGTAAAGGATGTAAAGGAAAAGCTGTACGACAAGCTGCTGACCGACATCGAGCGCGTCCTGGACAAATACAGCATCGACCGCAAAGCAGCTAAAATAACCGAGTATGAGGAGCTGTTGAAGCCGCATGTGGCGATCCACGGCGGAATGTTCAACAATGTGCGAATCGAGTTGGCCGAGACGGAGGAGGAGAAGGCCGACCGCAAGCTTACGAATACGGAGTTGATCGCCAAGCAGAACAGCAATAAAGCGATCATTAACAAGGCCTTCCTGGAGCGCGTGTACAATAACGCTCGCTTCGGCTTGATCGCAGCCAGCGGCTATCATTCGTCGCGCTTGGGCGCGATCTGGACTGGCACCTGGAAGCCGCAATGGTCAGGCGACTTTACGTTGAATGCGAACAACAACCTGCAGGTGTCCGGCATGAACGTCGGCAATATGGAGGGCGCGAGCCATGGATACATCAACTTCATCGTACGGATGGTGGCCGACTGGGAGGACGACGCCCACAATCTGTACGGCATGGTCGATGCGATCAAGGCGCCGCCGCGTGTGGACGGCACCGGGGAGTCGGGCAGCTATCACTTCCTGAACGGCTATCCGCACACGTATGTCAACGGCATCACCGACTGGCTCATCCTGCCGATCTTCGAGTTCTGGCAGAGCTATGGCAATCGCCAAATTCCTGTCGGCAAGGACATCGACTTCAAGAAGGCGAGTCGCTCCACCGGCAAGACGATCGCTCATGTGCTGGACCTGAGCGCAGCCGATGTGGCGCGAATCGAAGAGTCTGGCTTTATGGACCTCGAAAACGACATTCTTTACCCGCTTGTCAAAAAAACGATGAACTTCTGGCTGCAATTTGTAGATGAGCGTTTTTACACCGACGGCAACGGCAATCATCACCTCGATGACGGTACGACACTATCCGAGGCGGTGGCCAAAGGCGACACGGGCGCGCAATATTTGTACACCCCGACGTATTCGCCGGAGAACACGCCTGCCGGACAAAGCGGCAATTCCATCTACGCCCTGGCCTATAACTCGACGATGGATATCTCAGCGACGCGGAATACACTGTCGATGGGCAGAACGTTGCTGGAGCGCATGAACATCCCCAACAAAGAGGAGGTTCTGGCGGAATGGGCCGCGTTCGAGAAATATATCCCGGCCTACGTGTATCAAGAGGGAACGGGCGAACTGAAGGAATGGGCCGACAAGCGGCTGCGCGAGCAACATGCGCACCGGCATGAAAGCCACGCCTATGCGGCTTGGCCCGGTCAAGAATCGCGCAACAATCCGGCGCTGGCCGAAGGCATCGCGCTGGCTATGGACTACAGATCGGCGGCGTACAACGGCTCGGAGGCTGCGGAGTCGCACGGCGCGATGCACAAAGCCTTGGTGGAGGCGAGGCTGAAGCGGCCGGCGGGCTTTGAGCATGCGGTGAAATATTTGATGACCTCAAGATATCATTACTCCTCGCTGATGACGTCACATAACAGCAATCTGACCTCCAGCTATGTGACGGATATGGCGTTTGGGATGATGGGCGCGGTCAACGAGTCGTTGCTCTACTCGAACTTCGGTGAGATCGAGATCGTGCCGACGCTGCTGCCGGGCTTCAACGAGGGAAGTGTTAGCGGTCTGCGGGCAAAAAACAACACGCTAGTCGACACGATCGAGTGGAATCTGCACGGCAGAACCGCAAGCGTGACGATGACGACGGATGAGGAAACGAATGTCATCCGGCTGATGAACGGGCTGGCCTGGAAGCGAGCAACGATCAACGGCGTCGAGCAGAAGGTCGAGACCGATGAGATGGGTCGCAAATACATTGAGGTGACGCTCGTCAAAGGCGTGCCTGTAACGGTCGTGTTCGAGCTGCAGGAGGTGGACATCGAGATCTCGACGGAAGCTGAGCTTCACAAAGGCTTGATGGCGGGGACTTCGATCGCCTTTAACGCGACTGTCGATCCTCAGGCTGCCATCCAATGGTATGCGGAGGATGCGACTACCGGCCAACCAATCGAAGGCGTGACGATCTCGGCCTCTGGCGAGCTGACCGCAGCCAAACGAGGCGCGGACGCCATCGTGGGCAAGACGGTGAAGGTGTACGCGATGACGACGGACGGTCTCTACAAGTCTAATGAACTGACGGTTAAAATTATTGCCAATCCTGCCCGCGAGCTCGTCATCGACATGCTGGAGCTGGATTACGGCTTTGGCAACTATGTCCTGAGCGCTGACAAGTTGAATTATGTCGGCAACGGCGTCGGGCAACGCGCCGCCTGGAAGTATGGCAAGATTGACTTCAAGGGTATGGAATCGATCAGCTTCACGCGGGTATTCCCAGGCGAGGCCAAAATCAGTCTCTATGCCGATCTGCAAGAGGCGGATGACAAAGCCTACTATAACAACTACCAGACAGGCCAGGGCAATGGTCAGGCCAACAAACGCTACCAGCTCTCCGGTCTGACGATCGACGAGGATAAGCTGATCGCCAGCGGTCTGGTCGATACGAATGTAATGGAGTATACCCTGCCGCTGAACAAGTCGCTGAAGGGCGTGCATGACCTGTATGTAGTCGTGGAGGTGGCGAGCGGAACGTGGGGCGGCGACTACCGTTACATGATGCTCAATTACGCGCCGGAGCTGGCAGCGACCCTGAGCGGCCCGGATCATGTCTTCACCGGCGAGCTGTTCACGACGACGTACGCCTTGAACCATGGCAAGGATGACGTGTACGCGCAAGATATGACGATCGCCTACGATCCAGAGGTAGTCGAGTTCGTCCGGGCGGACTCGGCGCGCGCAGGCTTCGATATCGTAGGGGAGCAGACGGGCGACGGGAACGTCAGGCTGCTCGTCGCCCAACTGGGGCAGGCTGGCGATTCATACGGCGAGCTGTTGACGCTGCATTGGCGCATCAGGCCTGGCAAGGCTTCAGCGACCATGTTGACCCTCGCCAATGTCGTGATTGCCAATCAGCGGGGCGAGGAGACTGTCGTGCCGGGAGGCTCGACGAGCATCGCCATTACAACCGTTGACAAAGCAGACCTGCAATCGCTCATCGAGACGGCGCAGGCCAAGCACGATGCAGCTATCGAGGGCACACAGCCAGGCCAATACCCTGTCGGCGCCAAAGCGACGCTGCAGGCGGCGATTAACCAGGCAGCAGCGATTGCAGCCGATCCGAGAGCTTCTGAGGTCCAGGTCGAGCAGGCCGTAGCCGCGCTCAGCTCTGCACTGAGCAGCTTTGAGGCTTCGGTCATCACCTACAGACCTGGAGATCTCAATACAGACGGCAAGTTCACGGTAGGCGACCTCGCTCTGGCAGCCAAGCATTACGGCAAAACCTATGCCGATCCGGATTGGGATGCCATCAAAGCGGCCGATGTCGTCAAAAACGGCAAAATCGATATCGAGGATCTGGTGTTTATTGCAAGACTGTTATTGCAAACGGACTTATAATCGATCGCACCCCTAATCGACACAATGGGAGGCACAGTCCTGCGGAAGCGGGACTCTGCCTCCTTATGGTTCTGTCTGGCTTGCGCGAAGGTAAGTACCAGACGATCATGTCATTATGCATGTTCGCTCACCAGTCTTAGTTGTTGTTATTGTTGTTGTTGTTGTTGTTCATCGTTGCCCACCTCCTTTCAATCTATAAATTAACATAAAAGTAAATATATAAAAACCTGCTGAATTATAGGTTCGCCTTGTTCCGGCCGTCGCGATATGCGGACGATTCATAGAGTAGATGCGCTTTAGTCTTTGCGCTTTCTTTTTTGGTGCAGCGAAGGTACAATCTATTAGAACGCGTATTCGCATAGTGGAACAAGACATAGTAGTCAAGTTAGGAGATGTCTATACAACGATGATCAAAAAAGAAGTCGCCCATATTCGCAAGCAGTTCAAGCTGGACCACGAAATGCTCACCATTCACGACATTCTAAACGTCTATATTATGAAGGAAAGCGATGAAATCTACCATTACGAGTGCCAGCCGTTCGCGCTGGTAGATCGGGAGAAGCAGGAGCTGTACATGCTCAACTTCAAGAAGCTGCTGACCGGCGAGCTCGATCAAAAGCTGTTCGAGTTGAAATTCCAGGAGGAGGCGGAGGACCCGACCCGCGTGCTGTTGCATCAGGGGATGGTGACCGGCGACACCGAGGAGTGGATGAATCTGATGCTGCATCTCGTCGAGAAGATGCTGACCGACAACACGTATGAGCGCGATACGGTGGTCACGTTCGTCCGCGGCCATTATTACCGTCCGACCAAGAGCCGCAACGACGAAGCCGAGGTGAGCGAGAAGGACGAGATGTTCTCCCATCCGTTCATCCTGTGCAGCGTCAATTCGACCGAGCAGCAGCGCAAGTCGCTCCTGTTCGACTATGTCGAGCGGGAGTTCAAGTACAACGTCAACGTCGATCCGATCATCAAGCTCAGCACGCCGGAGCAAGGCTTCCTCTATCCGAGCGTCACCGACAATGTATCGGATGTGAACCGCGTGCTGTATTGCGTCGGCAAGATCAATGAGCCGAATACCCAGTTCATCACACAGGTGCTCAATGCCGAACGGACGGTGACGGCGCTGGAGGAACGAACGATCTTCGAAGAGATCGTAAAAGAGGTGGCTGGCGATGAGCTGGATGCAGCCACCATTGCCCAGGTCTACGAGGAGATCCATCGGGTCATCGAGGACCATGAGGAGGAGGAGCCGCCGAAGCTGGATTATCGCGATGTGGAGCAGCTGCTTACGGTCAGCGGGGTGGAGAATGTGACGACGGAGCGGGTGGAGGAAGCGTTCCGCACCGTCGCCGACGACCGCAACTATGAGCTGAAGGCGAGCAGCGTCATCCCCAAGTTCAACTCCAAGTCGATCAAGATCCAGACCAAGGTTGCCTCGATTGCCGTCAGCCCGGAGGATCTGAGGTACGTCAAGCAAGTTAACTATCGGGGCAAACGATGTATCCTCATCGAGGTGGATGAGGAGGTTGTCATCGAAGGCTTCACGTTAACGACCGAGAACCTATAAAATTTCTATTGAGCAGAAACAGCAGTATCCCAAAGAGGTGGACTGATGCGTTGTGAACAAGTTTCAGGCTTTGCGTGTGTGGCGATGGGAGCAGGATGCGACTCCCGTCACCTTCGCCACGGACTGTGCGTTGTTGCTTTACACTGAAGGCAGGGGAGTTGTCTGCTTTAATGGCAAGCGGCACACCTTGACTCACAAGCATATCCTTTATGTCCAGCCCGAGACCCAACTCCGGCTGGAACCGGCTGAATGTGATAGTCATCCGATAATCGGGCTGTTTTTCCAAAGCTATGTCTTACAGGAGACCACAGTCGATTCCCTCGTCTATCGCCTCGATTATTCCAAGTTGCCTTACAATGGCTATGTCATTCGACCGCTCGCTGCTCGAATCTCGGCGCTTGTGCTTCGGTTGGCGAGGCTCCAACAACCGGAATCTGCGAGCGATTATCACTTCGATCACGGAATCGACGAATTAGTCGGGCTCATTCTGTCACAGATGGACAAGCAGTTGGCTAATCGTTCTTCGTCCGAGCAAGCGGTGGTCTCCATTATGCAAGGCATCTTGGAGCATTGCGAACAAGACTGGAATCGCGACCAGGCGGCGCGGGAAGCACGCTTTAATACCAGTCACTTCTCCAGGGCATTCAAGCAGTATAGCGGTTACAGCTTCTCCGGCTTTCTGAGCAAGGTGAGACTGAATCATGCGCGTATTCTGTTGCTCACTACCGATCTGACGCTCGATATGATTGCCAGCAGGACCGGTTTTCAGAACGGACTGTATTTTAGTCGCAGGTTCAAGCGGGATAGTGGCGTACCGCCTTCGACTTATCGCTCGCTGTTGCAAGGCACTCAGACAAGGATTGCCACAATGCATCATGCCGGGGATCTGCTAGCGCTCGGTGTTCAACCGGTGGCGGCTTCCCTGGCACCCTGGCATACGTCTCCGCTGCTGCATGACAGGCTGATCCAAGGCGGGACGGTTGTCAGCAACGGGCTGGAGGATGTGGCGCTTTTAACATCCGTTCAGCCGGATCTTATTCTTATTCCGGATTACTTGCTGTTGCAGAATGCTAATCGACTGCAGCAATTTGAACGAATTGCTCCCGTGCTGTGCCTCCCTTCCTATCGATACCCGCCGCTTGAGCGCTTGCGTCTTGTGGCGGACATTCTCGGTCGCAGGCAGGAGGCCGAGCAGTGGATTATTCGCTATCAGCGGAAGGCCGACATCTGGAGAGACAGGCTGACAGACTATATTCAGCCCGGCGAGACCGTTGCCCTCTACGAGCTGCGAGGCAACGATACAGTCATCCTCTGGTCGCTTCAGCTTCGCGGGGCCTCCAATCTTTTTGAAGCGATGCGATTCCAGCCGCCTGCGGCAGTAGCGCAGGAGGTGTTGGCGGCGGGGCAATCGCTCACGATCCCGATAGCGCGGCTGGGGGAGTATGCCGCAGATCATATGTTTGTTATTGTGGGGGAGTCGGCAGACGGACCAGTACAGTTCCTTGCGCGAATTGGCAGTGATCCGGTCTGGTCTTCGTTGGAGGCCTTTCGACAATCCCGAATCTATTACTTGGCTCTGACGGATTTTTGGTCGGACGACGGGATGGCTCTAGCGGAACAACTTCCGCTGCTTTTCCAGGCTGTGGAGAAGGCTCACGGGATGGCCAGTCCTGGCCCGGCTACGTAACGATGCAACCAAAGTCCATAGAAATATCGCGATAGGATGAAATATCGATGGCGTCCGCAACTCGATATAATAGGCTGGTGCTAGTTAATAACGAGAATCAGTCTCAATTAAAAGGAGCGGACAAAACATGTTTCATACCTTGCAATCATTTTACAGACGAGCCTTCCTCGTCGGCATAATCGCGATCGTCCTCACAGTTATCGCTGCCTGCGGCAACGGCAATGCAGATCAAAAAGAAGTGAACGAAGCGTCGAATGCGACGGGCTCCCAGCACTCAGCCCCGACAAATGACACATCCGGCGAAACTGAACCATCGTCGGAGGACGAGGCCCAGTCCTCTACCCGAACCTTCCACACCATTAAGGGTGACATCGTCATCCCTGCCGCTCCGCAGCGCGTCGTTACACAGGGCTTCTTGCCTTACTTCCTGCTGTTTGATATCAAGCCGATCGGCGCCCCCTACTGGGAGATTGAGTATCCTCATCTGGCTGGATTAACGGACGGCATTGAAGATATCGGACAAATCGATGGCGGTTCGGTCGAAAAGATCCTGTCGCTGCAGCCTGATCTGATCGTAACTGTCGCTCAGGATATGTACGAGCAATACAGTAAGATCGCACCGACCGTGGTCATCCCGTATGAGAGCATCGGGGATGCGCATAAAGATCTGCGACTGTTCGGGGAACTGCTAGGCAAGGAGGCCGAGGCGGAGGCATGGCTCGAAGACTTTGACCAGAAGGTGGAGAGTAGCAAGCAAGAGCTCCAGACCTTGAATATGGAGAATGAAACGTTTTCCTTGATTGGGGCGTTTGACAAAACCTATTTCATCTATGGAGATGGCATCTACCGAGGGGGGCAGGCCATGTACAAATACCTCGGCTTAAAGCCGCCAGCGATCATCCAGGAGCAAGTAATGGACGCTGGCAAAGAAACGCTGGAAATCTCGATGGAAGTGATTCCGGATTACGCAGGCGATCATATTTTCCTCGATGTCTCCAACGGTGCGGTATTTGACGAGAAAAGCGCGCTCTGGAATTCCATACCTGCCGTCAAAAATAACCGCGTATACCGGTTGAATACGGACATCTTTTGGCCGTACGATCCCCTGGCCGTAGAGATGCAGCTTGATGAAGTGCTGAAGCTGCTGAAGGGCTCGCAATAGAGGCTTTGATATCCAGTCTATAACAGATAGCGCTTGTCTTACTGAATATAAGCCGCGACCCGCTCTCTCATCTCGCGAGAGGGCGGTACGCCCAGCTCGCGGAGACACGCGGCCTCGAAGGCTGCGAAGTGACGTCCTATCCGCCCTGGCGTGCCGCGCTGCGCGTACAGCTCGATCAGTCCCAGGTTCATCTCCTCGCTCAGAGGGTAGATGGACAGGCATGTATCGAGACGATGCTCTGCGCGGTCCCATGCCTGTGCGAGCCTGTCGCGTCGCGTCAGCTCGCGCACCAGCGCCGTATATTGTTTCTCATAAGCGATCTCCAGTCCGGACTTCCACAGATACGGCTTGCCCTCGAGCAACGGCCCCTTATACAGCGAGCATAGATACTCCGCCTGCCTCGTATCCCATCCTTCTTCCCGCGCGGCAAAGTCAAACCGATGATACGCTATCAGATCGCATACCTGATCGCCCATCTCCAGCCGATAGCCCTCGCTCGTTTTGCGAATATCGACCCCAAGCTCCAGCGCCTTCAAGCCCTTCTTTAAGGAATAGATCGAGGTGTGCAGACTGGGTAGCGCCCGTTCCTCCGGGGTGTCTGGCCAGAGCAACTCGACGAGATGCCATTTGTCGAACTCTTTGCTTGCGTGACAGAGGAAATAGGCGAACAGCTCTTCGGTCTTGCGCGTCCGCAGGCGGAGCCTGCTGTTGTCCGGCTGGATCATCTCGAAGCCGCCGAAGCATCGGATGCGGAATTCCTGCGGCATCCATGACGTCGATGAACGATGCTGCTTGAGCAGGCGCGAAGCAACGCGCTCGATAGCGAGCGGCGTGACCGGCTTTAGGATATAGTCGATCGCCTCGACCTGGAACGCCTCGAGGGCGTAATGCTTGTAAGCGGTAGTAAACACGACGATGGTCCGATCCGAGATCCGGCTGATCTGCTCAGCCAGCTCCAATCCGCTCATCTTCGGCATCTCGACGTCGAGGAACACAACATCCGGCTGTAGCTCCGGGATGTGGCGGAGCGCCTCGAGCGGACTCGTATAGGCGCCGACGATCGTATAGTGGGGATTGCGGCCGACGACAACTTTCATCAGCTCGAGTATCGGCTTTTCGTCTTCGACGATAACTGTACGAAACAAAGGTGATCCTCCCCGAAGAGTGATGGTGAGTGCTGGGTGAGCCAGAGTGAGTCATGTTGAAAAATTAGTGAGTTATGACGAGTCATGGGACAAGTCGAGCCCTCTGTCGACGACTGATACCGCAGGCAGCAGGACGGTCACGGTCGTGCCGCGTCCCGGCTCGGATACGAGCTGCAGTGAAGCGCCGGGCAGGCTGCCCAGCCGCTTGCGGATGTTGGCCAGTCCGATTCCTCGATTCTCCTGGCGATCCTTCTCCAGTTCCTCCTCCAGCAGCCGCCGCTGTCGTTCTGGCCACATGCCGACGCCATCGTCTTGTACAGTTATCTCGATGCCGACGGCTGTCTTGCCGACTCGCAGGGAGACAGTGCCGGGACCGTCCTTTTCGAATAATCCGTGACGGATCGCATTCTCCACGAGCGGCTGGATACAGAGAGCGGGGATCTCCAGATGGTGCAGCTGCGGGTCCACCTCGCATACGAATTCGAAGCGATCCTCGAAGCGCGCTTTTTCGATCTCGATATACGCCGCGATCAGCTCCAGCTCCCGGCTCAGGCTGAAATACAGGTGGGAGCGGTCCAGATCGAGGATATGGCGCAGGAACTGGCTGAGAACGGATAACAGATGCGCCGCCTTCTCACCATCCGTGTAACAAAACGAGATCACGCTGCTCAGCGCGTTGTACAAAAAATGCGGCTTGATCTGCGCCTGGTAAAACGCATATTCATTATGTAACGCTTCGCGAATCGACGTCTTCATGGCGATCAGCGTCTGGACGCGGGCAATTAGCGTCTCGCCCTCGAACGGCTTGGTCACATAATCGTTGGCTCCCGCCTGGAAGCCAAGGGCGATGTCCTGCGGCGTGTCCTTGACCGTCGCGAACAGGATAGGCAGATCGAGGATCGAATGGTGGCTGCGCAACGTCCGGCATAGCTCGATCCCGGACATCCCCGGCATCATGACGTCGAGGATGATCAGGTCGACAGATGGATGCAAGCTGAGCTTGTCCATCGCTTCTCTGGCCGAGAAGGCGGTCAGCACATTGTAGCGGTGCTGCCGGAGCAGGCCCAGCAGCGTATGGATATTGGATGCTTCGTCGTCGACGATCAGCACGGTATGCTCATGCTCGCCGGTAATATCCAGAGACTCATCGGGATAAGCGATCCGCTGCATCCTCTCGGACGCGGCTGCCATCTCTTGCCTGCTCGCTGAGGCCTCGGCAAGGGGCAGCGTAAAGGTCATCCGCGTCCCTCGTCCGAGCTCGGACCACGCCACGCCGATCGCCCCTCCCATCTGCTCGACCAGCTTGCGGCTAATATATAGCCCAATCCCCATCCCGGTATAGCCGTCCTCTGGCATCGGCCGCGCCGACTGCTCCCAATAGGTGAATATCGCCTCTCGCCGTTCCTTGGCGATCCCTGTCCCGGTATCCTCGACCGAGATTGCCACCGTCTGCCCCGAGACGGACGAGAAGATGCGAATCGAACCGTGTTCCGTATGTCGGATCGCATTATAGACAAGATTGTAGAGCACCTGGCGCAGCCGATTCTCATCCGCTAGCACGAGCACGCCTTCCGTGACCTGATTGTCGAACCGTACACTCTTGCCCGTCAGCTCGAACTGCATCATCTCGCACACCATCTGCACGGTAACCCTCACATCGACCGCAGTCAGCCGCAGTCGCAGCTGTCCATGCTTTAGCCGTGTCACGTCGATCAGATCATGGATCAACATCGACAACCGCATCGACGTATCCTTGACCAGCCACAGCTGCTGCTTCTGCCGATCGGACAGTTGACCTTCCTCGTCTTGCAGCACATGGGAGATCATATTCATGGCGCCGTGCAGCGGCGTCTTGATCTCATGCGACGTATTGAGCAGGAATTCATCCTTGAGCTGGTTCAGCTCGATCAGTTGAAGAGACAGGCGCTCGGATTGCTCGAAGGCATGGGTATACCGGATCGCCAGCAGGATGTTCATGAAGATGACGAAGCCGATAACGCCGCACTTGGCTGCCAAAGCCGATGAGAGTACGCTCTCGGCGTATAGCCCTTCATTGATCAGGTAGACGATCAGCGACAGACTGCCGCCGATCAGCCAGACGAGCTCTTTGCGCACCGTCTCCTCGTGACGAGCCTGGATCGCCAGCGCCATCATCCTGATCGTCAGACAGATGACCACGATGCTCACATAGGGCACCACTACGTACTTGTATTCGATATGGATCCGGTAGGGCAGCGCGACGACGGCCGCCATATAGAGGAGGACCGGGGCCAACAGCAGCCTGCGTGTTCTCGGCGACAGCAAGCGAGGCTCCACCGCGCAAAAAAACAGCACAATCGCAATCATTCCGGCAAACCCGGTCAGATCGAACAGCTTGTACGCCAGTTCAAACGGTAGACCGGGCAGCATGCGCTGCAGCAGCTTCTCCCCATAGAGCAGATGCCACAGCATAAGGGAGAGCAGATAGAGCCCGCTGTACACATAAGCCCGCTCTCGCTGTCCCAGGATGTAGAGGCTCAGATGATAGGCGCCGAATAGGGCGAGGATGAGGATAATCCCGATATTAATGCCGATCTGGATACTGTCCAGTCTGGCGATGTCGCTCGCTGATCCGAACGATATCGCATTGACGATGCCGCCATTGACAAAGTCTCGATTGGCCACTTGCAGCACCAGCTCAAGCTCGCGTGTGTCGGAGCTGAAAAAAACGGTATACGGCGTATTGCCTGGCTTGTTCATCGCCGGATCGATGTCGGGATGACCGCTGGCCCCTCGTTCCTCGCCATTGACGAACAAGCGGTGCGACATGCGGATGCTGCTGATCTTCAGTCCGGATACGTCACCAGTGTCAGGCAGCAGCACCTTGAGACGATACGTGCCTATCCCTTTCTTGCTCATGCCCACGTCCGACTCGCCCTTCCATGTGCCGGGCACCTCGATGAGCGAGCGCCTTGATGCAGCGCCGTCTTCTTGCAGCTCGACAGGAGAGAGCAGCGTGTGCGGATAGAACTCCCACTCGCCGTTCAGGGGCACGATTCCCTGCGTGCGGATATCCCAGCTCGACAGGTCGAGCACGCCACCTTCGGCCGTCGGAGCGTCAGGTTGGGGCTGTATGCGGGTGCCCAGTCCGATGATTAGCGCGATGGAGAGCAGGAAGAGCAGTCCGACCCCGAGCAGTCGATATGGGCGTAACGCTTGCATGGTGGAGTCTCCTCGTCGCAGAAGTTTTAGCTTCTCCCATTCTAGCAGAGGGGACGACGGAGCGGCTATTGTTTTCTTAGGCGGTTCGATGGCGGTCCCCCCTCTTCAACGATGATCCTTCCATTATAGATGAGGGGACTGACAGGATTCTCAAAATGAGGGAGGCTTTCGAATATTAATCCATGATTATCGTTGGTCACTCCTCCTTGTGCTCAGTGGCACTTCAATCTTCGTTTCTTCCTCGATTTTGCTGCATTGCGTGTCATCAATTAAAGGAAATGACGTCATTTGAAGTGTACACTCCCCGAGTAAGGCAGGTAAACTGGGTTTGCCGAAAGTTCGAGTAAAGCATAAGGGGAGCATGGGATGAAGAAATTGAAGGTTGGAGTCATCGGGGTTGGGGAAGTAGCGCAGCTCATTCATTTGCCGATCCTGGAGTCGATGCCGGAGCATTACGAGCTGACGGCGTTCTGCGACATCTCGCCGCAGCTGCTGGCCAAGATGGGAGAGCAACACAGGGTGAAGCGTCTGTACTCAACCGTCGAAGCGATGCTGGAGGGCACAGAGCTGGATGCGGTGCTGGTCCTGAACAATATGGAGTACCATACCGAATGCGTGGTCGCCGCGCTGCGCAGGAACATTCATGTGCTGGTCGAAAAGCCGATGTGTATTACCGTGGCCGAAGCGCGCGAGATCATCCTGGCGAGGGATGCCTCTGACGCCCAGGTCATGGTCGGGTATATGAGAAGATTCGCGCCGGCCTATTTGCGGGCTTTGGACGAAGTACGGACTTTAGGGCCGATTAACTATGCGCGGGTGCGGGGGATAGTCGGGCCGAACGCCTTTTTTACGGCACAATCAGGCATCCGCGCCTATCGGTATAACGACATCCCAGCGGCAGCGGCGCAGGATCGCAAGGAAAGGTACCTCCGGCTCATGAAGGAGGCCATCGGGGAGGCCACCGCAGAAGAGTATGCTTCCTACGCGCTCCTGCTTGGCTTGAACAGCCATGATATCTCCGCCATGCGCGAGCTGCTGGGCGTCCCTCGCAGCATCAGGGCTGCTGCAGCGACGAAGGGCGGTCGTTTCAAAACGGCGATCCTGGAATTCGACGACTATCACGTGCTGTTCGAGACAGGAATGGATCAGCAGGGACGGTTCGACGCCCACATCGAGGTATTCGGGGAGAGCAAGTCGATCCTGCTGCAATACAATACGCCTTATCTGCGTCAATTGCCTACGACGCTGCATATCCGCGAGACGATCGGAGAAGCGCTGGAGGAGACGGTCATTCGTCCGACCTACAAGGATGCTTATACATGCGAGCTGGAGTACTTCTACCAGGTCGCCGTCAACGGACTTGCGCCCAAGACAACTCCGGAGGACTATATCCAGGATCTCGAGCTATTCGGCATGATCGTCCAAGCGATGAGATAGGGGGTGACAGCGATGGGATCTAAGGAACGGCTGAGCACGATGCCCGGGACGGAGCATGACGACCGATACATGAGAGTAGGGGAAGCCCCTGCGATGGATCTGCAGTGGCTGTCGGCGCTGGAGGCGCCGCTGTCCGTCACCGGTCTGCCATGGCTGGAGCAGGACGGCGTGTACCGGAGACTGCCGGTGCGCCCGGACTACCCGCTCCGGCCGGAAGTGGACCGCCTGGCGAACCATACGTCGGGCGTGCAGGTTCGCTTCCGCACGGACTCGCCGATGTTGTACGTGCGGGTCGAGCTGGCTGACCGGCGGCGCGCCTGACGAAGCCCAGGAATGTACGACAGACGGCATCCATCCGTCCGATCTTGGCTATGCTCGCATCGCGAGGACGCTTAGCCCCGTAATCGCTAGTCTTCTGACGAAGGATATCCGCGCCAGCGGAATTTGAGGTATACTAGGACAAGTCCGGGAAGGACTGGCGAACGCCAGTCTTTTCGCCATTCTTGACGGGGGAGATATGTGTGAAGCGATTTGGGGGCAAAGTTTATTTTACCAAGATGGTGTTATGGATCAGCGTAGCGATCCTGCTCTTGATCGTTGCGCTGTCGACGGTCGTCTACATCAACGCCCAGAAGCTGCTGGTCCAAAACGAATACGCTTCCAATCAGAAGCTTCTGTATCAGGTGAAATATAATATGGTGTTTATGGACGACACGATCGCCAACCTGTGCAAATGGCTTTACCTGAACAGCGATGTGAGCGCGGTTATGTTTGCCAAGCAGGAGGATATGGTCGATGTGGCCAACCGACTGAATAAAGTGACCAGCTCGATCACCTCGACCAATCCGTATATCCATTCCATTACGATCTACAATCGGAATCTGGACCAGACCTACAATGCGGGCAGCCCGGTTTTTTTTCAGGATGAGCTGCTTGACGCCATGTACGACAAGGAGCAAGTGCCGCCGAAGATGAAGCCGATCTTCCGCAATATCCGCAAGCTGGTGAACCGCGAGACGAGGCCGGAGTATGTATTCTCTTATATGATGTACGAGACCTCGCAGGACGACCAGAAGCCTGACGGTGTCATCATCGTCAATGTCCGGTCGGAATGGCTGCTGAGCAATATCGCCCAGATCAACATGATCGACAAGCGCAAAGGCGACGGCATCTTCATCCTGGACAGCTCTGGCGAATACCTGAATGACGGTACGGGCGATGATGACATTATGACCTGGGCCAAAACGGAGCTGGCTGCTTACAAAAGCGCCCATTCAGGCGCGGATTCGGACGGCTTCTTCGAAAGCAAGCGCGGCGGTACACCCTATCTCGTCACCTACACAAATGTCGGAGGGTCCGGGATGACGCTGCTCAAAACGCAGCCCGTGCCCGAGGCGTATCAGTACATTGCCAAATTGCGGACCAGCATTATCTTCATCACGTTGATTGCGCTGCTGCTAGCGCTTGCCGTATCGATCCTGATCTCTCGCAAAATCTACCGGCCGTTCGGCAATCTCGTCAACTCCATTCGTATGGACCGGCCGCGCCCTTCAGGGGATGAGAAGGCTGTCGACGAGATCACCTATCTAAATGACGTCTATCGGCAGTCGATGGAGGAGTTGGACCTCTTCTACAAGGAGAAGGATGAATACAAGGATGTCATGCGGCATTACTGGCTCAGCCGGCTGCTCGACGAACGATTCAGCATTACGCGCGTGGAGCTTGCCACGTTGTTCAAAGATATGAAAATCTCGTTGCCTGTAGCAGGGTCTTACGCCGTATGCTTGTTGAAAATCGACAACTACAAGGAGTTCCAGCACGCCTACAGCGCCAAGGAAAAGGCAAGCTTCCGGTTTGCCCTGATCAATATCGCCTCCGAGCTCGTCGCCCGCACCTATCCGAGCGAAGGGATCGATATGAAGGAAGACCATGTGCTGCTGATCGTCGCGCTCTCGGAAGGGGACGAAGGCGGATCGCTGAAGCTGGCGGAGACGCTGACCGAGGCACAGGACGTATTCAGCCGCTACTTCAAGGTGACGTTTACGACCTCGATCAGCGATACCGCCGATTCCTTGAGCGAGCTGCATATGCTGTACAATCAGGCGCAGGATCAGGCGATGTATCGTCTGCAGCTCGGACACGGGGCGATGATTACGAAGGCGCGCATTCGCAAAAACGTCGAAAACAAAAAGACCGGCTATTCCAAGGAAATGGAGGAATGGCTCGCAGAGACGATCAAGTCCGGCAATGTGGCCGGCATGAAGGAGGTGCTGGCGAACCTGTTCGGCGAGATGGAGACGCTGAACTATCACAATGCCCTCGTCTCGATCATTCGGCTCGTCGACGCAGCGATTGAAGCGCTGGAGGCAGCACAGACCGCTGCTGCGCCTTCGCTGCAGCTCGCCTCGATCAGCCGCCACATCCTGGAGAAGGAGACGATGGCCGACATTCAGCGGATCGTCCGGGAGGGGCTGCAGGATTCCATCAACAAGGAGACGGTCGGCAATACGGAATCGCTCAATTATTTCCTTGTCGACGCAGTGACCGAATATGTGCAGAAAAACTATCGGGATAACGACTTGAGCTTACCTGCGATTGCTGCCATCATGAAGGTATCCTCGCGCAAGCTGAGCAAAATGTACAAGGAAGCGACGCAACTGTCGATTCCGGATCTGATTAACAACGTCAGGCTGGCCAAAGCAGCAGAGCTTCTCATCCAAGGGGAATTAAGCGTCTATGAGGTTGTGCATCGTGTCGGCTTTACGAACGAAACCTATTTCTTTAGCCTGTTCAAGAAGAAATACAAGGCGACGCCGAAGGAGTACGCCCTGCAGCGGAACATGAACAATATTAAATAAGCTCCCTACAACTTAGAGCGAAGGGGCTGTCCCCAGCGGTGAATCTCACTGCTATGAGGACAGCCTTTTTTGTGTTTTATATGGCAGTCGATCGCGCTCCTATTGGGCGAAAATACTGCAATCGAAGCCCTTTCGACGCTTTTTCGTAGGAATTTACCGGATTTAAAATATACAGGCGGTCGTTCAGGCCTTATATTTTGGGTATCGCTCGTCGGGCACAACCTACATCCAAGGAAGCGAGGAACGCACGCATGCTCAGAATGATGAAAAAAAACGCCGGCTTGTCAATGTTGGCGCTGCCGGGATTCCTGCTCATTATTATTTTTAACTACGTGCCGCTGTACGGGCTGCTGCTGCCCTTCAAATCGTACCGCTACAATCTGGGCATCTGGAATAGTCCGTGGGTTGGCTTCGAAAACTTTGGCTTCCTGTTCAGGGGGGATGTCCTCTATCGCGTGTTGCGAAACACGCTGCTCTACAACCTGACCTTCATCGTATTGGGGACGACGCTTTCGGTCATCGTTGCGCTGCTGCTGTACGAGTTAAGTCGCCGCTTCGTCAAGGCCTACCAGACGATCCTGTTCATCCCTTACTTTATCTCCTGGGTCGTGGCCGGCTTTGCCTTCCGCTCGTTGTTCGATATGGAGTATGGCGTCATTAATCGCGTACTAATCTCCATGGGCGAGCAGCCGATCCTGTGGTACAGCGAACCGAAGTATTGGCCATATATTATCGTCATTGCAGCCGTCTGGAAAGGGCTGGGCTACAGCTCCGTCATCTACTACGCGGCGCTTATGGGGATCGACTCGGAGTATTACGACGCGGCCAAAATCGATGGCGCAAGCAAGCTCCGGCAAGCCTTCTCCATCTCGGTGCCCATCATCAAGCCGATGATCGTCATGCTGGTCATTTTGCAGATTGGCAGCATCTGTTACAGCGACTTTGGCCTGTTCTACAATGTGACGCTGAATTCCTCTTTACTCTACAGCACTACGGATGTCATCGACACGTTTGTCTATCGGTCGCTGATCGACCTCGGCGATATCGGGATGGCTTCCGCGGCCGGTTTTTTCCAGTCGATCGTCGGCTTCTGTCTGGTACTCGCGACCAATACCATCGTCAAAAAAATAAATCCGGAAAACTCTCTTTTCTAGGGGGACTGAAAAACAATGACAACCGAAGCAGCGACGCTCCCCAAACCAAAGGCAACGCCAGGAAAGCTGTTCATCCACCTGATCTTCATCGTCCTGTGCGCAGCTTGCATCTTCCCGTTCCTGGTCATTATTGGAACTTCTGTGCAGAGCGAGAGCGATATTGTGAAGTTCGGCTATTCCGTTATTCCGAAAAACTTTACGTTCGACGCCTATCGGGTCATCCTGCACGATCCGACGATGCTCCTCCGCTCGTATGGTGTGACGATCCTGACCACGGTCGTCGGCTCGCTCGTCGGCATGTGGGTGACGACCACCTATGCGTATGCGATATCGCGCAAGGATTATCGCTTGCGCTCGTTTCTCGCCTTCTTCATTTTTTTTACGATGCTGTTTCACGGCGGCATGGTCCCCTCCTACATCCTGATGGTCAAGTGGCTGGGGCTCAAAAATACGATGCTGGCACTTATACTGCCCTATCTGATCAGCGGCTGGTTCGTCATGCTGATGAAGGGATTCCTGCAGACGATCCCCGATGCGCTCATCGAGTCAGCCAAGATCGACGGGGCCAGCGAGCTGCGTATCTTCGCACAAATCGTGCTGCCGATCTCCAAGCCCGCGCTTGCGACGCTGGGACTGTTCTTCGCCCTGCAATACTGGAACGACTGGTGGCTGACCTTGCTCTATGTCGAAGGGGACCCGTTGATCAAGCTACAATATTTGCTCATTCGCGTCCTGAAAAACATGGAGTATCTCAACTCGGCGGAGGCGATCGAATACGGTCTGGTGAAGCCGGGGATGATGGTCCCGTCCTTAAGCGCCCGTATGGCGATGTGTATTTTGGCGGCTGGGCCGATGCTGCTCGTATTTCCGCTGTTCCAAAAATTTTTTGTGCAAGGCTTGACCGTTGGCTCGATTAAAGGGTGATAATTACAACCATAGCGCTTGTTGCTTAGTGGTTGTCAATTATAGATGAATGAGCACATAAAGGGAGGCATACACGGTGAGTACAACAAAGAAAAGTAGTGCCAAAAGGTGGACGGCGGGAACATCGGCTGTCCTGGCCGCGATGATGCTGGTCGTCGGCTGCAGCTCGCAGGAAGCGGAGACATCCGATCCGGTCAACACGCCTGCGGCAACGGAGCAGAATAAACCGGAAGCGGAAGCGGGGAACGAAACGGAGCAGTTTGTCAAGCTTAGCTGGTACATGCCCAAGCCGATCGACAACATGAAGGATCAGGAAGCGGTAGAGGCGGAAGCGAACAAAATCATCAAGGAGCAGCTGAATGCCGAACTGCATCTCAATCTGATCGACAACGCCGGCTGGGAGGACAAAATGAAGTTGATCTCGGCGGCAGGCGAGCCTTACGATATCGTATTCACCACCTTCGCGTCCAACCGGATCAACGACAATGTGCAGAAGGGAGCCTTCCTGCCGCTCGACGAGCTGCTAGAGAAGTACGGGCAGAACATCCTGGCCAAGGTCGACCCTCGGGCCTGGAAGGCCGTTACGTACAAGGGCAAAATTATGGCGATTCCCGCGCAGACGCCGTATTCGCCTGCTGGCGCGCATGTGTTCAAGAAGGACATGGTCGAGAAATACGGCTTCGACTACAAGAGCGTCAAGAGCATCCAGGATCTGGAGCCCTTCCTGGCCGAGATCAAGCAAAACGAGCCGGATATGATCCCGCTGCTGGCGACGGCCAACGGGACAGCTTCTGGCATCACCTTGTATGACTATACGACGATTACGCCGGGCATTTCTTATAGCGAGAAGGACGGTTCCATCGTCAAAATTTTGGATGTGCCGCAGAACAAGGAAAACTACAAAACAATCCACGAGTTTTACCAGAAGGGCTACATTGCCAAGGATGCGGCGATCAAGACGGACTACCTCGCCGAAGCCAAATCGGGAAAATACGCCGTCATGCGGGACTCGGGCGGTTATACCGAGGACGGCTCGAAATCGACAGCCACGTATGGCTTCCCGACAGTAGAGACGTTGTCCGGCTATCCGACGATCTCGACGAACTCGATGACCTCGGCGGCATCGGCGATCAGCGCTACCTCCAAAAATCCGGAACGGGCAATGATGCTGCTCAATCTGATCTGGGGCGACAAATATCTGCTCAATACGCTGGCTTACGGGGTGGAAGGCAAAAACTACACCTTCAAGAGCGGCACGGCGCAGGACGACGATCCGACGATTGAGGCGACCAGCGGATCAGAGCAAACATGGGCGATCTGGCATAACTGGCTTGGACCGCTGTGGGATCAGTGGGATTCGAACTGGAACTCGACGGCCGCGCTGCAAGCGATGAAGGCCAATAACGACAACGGCCAGGCGTCGGGTATCCTCGGCTTCATCTTCAATTCCGAGCCGGTCAAAAACGAAATCGCCCAGGTCAGCGCGATCCAGAAGGAATCGACGCCGATCCTGACGACCGGCTCGATGACGGACTTCGAGCAATACTACACGGAGCTGCAGCAGCGGATGGTCGATGCGGGCATGGACAAAATCCTTGCCGAGGCGCAAAAACAATTCGATGCATGGAAGGCTGAGAACAGCTAAGACGCGATTAAAAAGCAAAACCAGACTGCCCTCAAAAGGGAGCCTACGGTCACGG
>NZ_BFBX01000100.1 GCF_003851045.1 Paenibacillus sp. 598K
CGAGGGCTTATCCTAACAACTCAGCTAATGATTGAAACCTTGCTTGACTTTCGCATCCAGTTTTTAAGGTGCAAACCTTACTGCTGATCTACGTTCCCTGATAGCTCAGTTGGTAGAGCACTCGACTGTTAATCGAGTTGTCACAGGTTCGAGTCCTGTTCGGGGAGCCATAGCTTGGAGAGGTGTCCGAGTCAGGTCGAAGGAGCACGATTGGAAATCGTGTAGGCGTCACAAGCGTCTCGAGGGTTCGAATCCCTCTCTCTCCGCCACTTTACCTAAAGAGTAAAGTATTTACTAATGAATAATATCATGGCCCGTTGGTCAAGGGGTTAAGACACCTCCCTTTCACGGAGGTAACAGGGGTTCGAATCCCCTACGGGTCACCAAATTTTTCTTTAAAAAAGAGAAAAAAAGCTTGATTTTAGCAGCGAAGATGAGGTATACTAATAAATGTCGCTTCTAAAATATGGACGCTTAGCTCAGCTGGGAGAGCATCTGCCTTACAAGCAGAGGGTCGGCGGTTCGATCCCGTCAGCGTCCACCATAATTGCTTAAACGACGCGGGGTGGAGCAGCCCGGTAGCTCGTCGGGCTCATAACCCGAAGGCCGCAGGTTCAAATCCTGCCCCCGCAACCAAACTTACCTTCGGAGACTTTCCGAGAAATCATGTGGAGCTGTGGTGTAGAGGCCTAACATGCCTGCCTGTCACGCAGGAGACCGCGGGTTCGAATCCCGTCAGCTCCGCCATTTAATACTCATGATAAGGCTCGGTAGCTCAGTCGGTAGAGCAGAGGACTGAAAATCCTCGTGTCGGCGGTTCGATTCCGTCCCGAGCCACCATTGTAGTACCATGGAATTGTATATGCCGGTGTAGCTCAACTGGTAGAGCAACTGACTTGTAATCAGTAGGTTGGGGGTTCAAGTCCTCTCGCCGGCACCACCTTGGAGGATTAGCGAAGTGGCCAAACGCAGCAGACTGTAAATCTGTTCTCGTACGAGTTCGGTGGTTCGAATCCATCATCCTCCACCAGTTTACCTTAGGGGCATAGTTTAAAGGTAGAACAGCGGTCTCCAAAACCGTTAGTGTGGGTTCAATTCCTGCTGCCCCTGCCAACTGAATATCTTGTTATCATGGCGGTCGTGGCGAAGGGGTTAACGCACCGGATTGTGGCTCCGGCATTCGTGGGTTCAAGTCCCATCGATCGCCCCATATAACAAACTTAAACGACAAACAAAAAATGTTGGGGATTAGCCAAGCGGTAAGGCAACGGACTTTGACTCCGTCATTCTCAGGTTCGATCCCTGAATCCCCAGCCATGTTATGCGGAAGTGGCTCAGCGGTAGAGCATCGCCTTGCCAAGGCGAGGGTCGCGGGTTCGATTCCCGTCTTCCGCTCCATATTTTTGGCGCCATAGCCAAGTGGTAAGGCAGAGCTCTGCAAAAGCTCTACCCCCAGTTCGAGTCTGGGTGGCGCCTCCACAACCTTTTGCGCCCTTAGCTCAGCTGGATAGAGCGTTTGACTACGAATCAAAAGGCCAGGAGTTCGAATCTCTTAGGGCGCGCCATTTTTTTATTTGAAAAGAGATAGCAATTGTAAGCAAGCCGGTGTGGCGGAATGGCAGACGCGTTCGACTCAAAATCGAATGGGGAGACCCGTGGAGGTTCGAGTCCTCTCACCGGTACTGCATTATTACCAAACAGTTCATTAGAGAATAATTCTAATGAGCTTTTTTTGTGTTTTGACGCCATTGCTCATAAGCAGGGTGGCGCAACTAGCGAAAGCGGCAGCCTGGCTATTAAGTGATCGCATCTTACGTGACAGTAGTGGTAAAGCGCCAAGATCAAGGCTGTGATGATGCGTTCTGCAGAATTGGAAAGGGGATTTAAGGAATCAAATTTTATCCTACCCTGAGGACAAGAACTTGATTCCCGACGAATTACTAATCCGTAATGTTTCCACACCAGCGAATGATTCCTTCATTTATGGTTTGCATTGGATTTGGATCGGATAGAGAAATCGCCCAGGCAATATGTCCATCCGGGCGAATAAGCGCCGTGTGGACGTCGTTCCAATCCGCGTCTGCCTCACCCAAAGAGGCATGTACAACTTGAAGGTTGCTATACGTCTCCCATTGACCGCTATTTTGTTCATTAGAATGGAAATGAAGCAGAAGAAAAGTACCTTTGTGTAGTAACGGATAGGAGTTAATCAAATGCCCGCCTTTCAGCTTTAAGTTGAGATCCTTGAACCGTTTCCCGTTTAAAGGATGGGGAGGCGCTTCGGCGTCTGGAGCATAATGTACATCCATTGCGGAAACTTGTGCGGCGATTTGATAATTAGCCTCCGGTATTTGAATCAGATTCGCCAGCATGCTGCGCATTTCCGTGATGGGAGGCGTCACGTCCAGAAGCAGGGTTTGGACCTCGGTATTCCGGAGCAAGGCCGTATTCCATGGGAATCGTTCGGCATGATAACTGTTCAATAGCCAGTCTGGAGCCCAGCCTTTGATTGCTCCTGCAAGCTTCCAGCCTAAGTTCATCGCTTCTTGCAAGCCGACGTTCATTCCCTGTCCACCAGCGGGAAAATGAATGTGCGCCGAATCTCCCGCCAAGAACAATCGACCATTCCGATAGCGTCCCGCTTGCCGCGTCGCATTTCCGAAACGGGACATCCATTTCACATCGTTCAATCCCTGGTCACTTCCGGTCGTACGGATGAGCGATGAACGAAACTCTTCCAATGTAACGCTCTCATCCTTGGAGACGTTACGTCTCTCCATATCGATCATCAAGACTCGATAGATATGATCATTGATTGGCATGATGCTGACCAATCCTTGTTCTGTAATTCGGGATATGACACTCATAGGAGCCAAATCAGATAGAACGGCATCCCCCAAAATAGCCGTGAAGGTCGCATCAGTACCTTCAAAGGATATATTTGCATGTTTGCGAACCAAGCTTCCAGCTCCATCCGTACCTACCACATAAGCTGATCTTAACGTTGTTTCTCTATGCGTTCCCGCAATCTTGACGTCGACCCCATTCTCATCCTGTTGCACAGATAGAGCCTCAACCTCTCTCAAGACCTCGGCGCCAAGGCTAAGAGCCCATTCCTCCAGTACCTTCTCCGTCTCACTCTGCGGTAAGAAGAGAGTGTGATTGGAAGAAGAGTCCAACACCGAGAAATCTAAAGGAGTTTCTAATCCGGCGAAATGTCCTCTCGAAAGTAAGCGGCCTTGCTTGATTAATTGTGATTTCACTCCACGCATATCTAGTATTTCAAGTGTGCGTGGATGTACGGTAAGCGCACGTGAATATGGGGTTGTCTCCTTTAGTCGCTCAATGACGCACACCTTTACACCGGCTAACGCCAATTCTCCAGCCAGCATCATGCCGACTGGACCGCCACCGATCAGGATGACTTCATAGTTCATATCAATAACCTCTCTTCTTATACATTATGGGAAGATCACGATAGCGTCTATTTCGATAAGCCATTCAGGATCGGCTAGCGCTTGAACACCTATATAGGTACTTGCTGTCTTCGGCCAGTTAGGGCCAAACACATGAAATCCTGCGTCAAAAATAACCGAAATCAATTCCGGGTTGTGGTTTACCACAAAAATATTCATTTTTGCAATGTACAATGGATCCGCTCGCACGGCTTCCAATGCATACTTGAGATTGGTGAACACTTGATTCGCTTGCGTGTAATAGTCCCCTGAACCGACCAATGCACCTGCTTCGTCTACAGCAACCTGACCTGAGATGAAGGCCAGTTTGGAGGCAGTAGTGACCACGACATGAGAAATTACAGATGTAACCTTATCCGTCAATGTCTTCGGATTCACGATTTCCATAGGTAGGCATGCTCCATTTCCATATTTATCAATCTTCTCTTGAAAAGTGGACAAGTATTTCCGGCAGACCTCCTTCATCAATTATTGTTTCGTTAGAACCTTTTTTATTGCTTGTTAAAACAAGTGTGCTGAAAATCAGATGATATATTTTGTTTCATACGAAACAATACTATTGTACTTTTTTACTCTTTGACCTGTCAACCCCAAGCTGAATAGGAGCATGCCGGTTTGTTTCCTAGAGAATAATCTATGATATAATAAAACAAATAAGTCGAGGAGCCAGCACAATCATGGATACTGCCAGTAAGAACAAAACCGCCATTCATGAATTTTACGTTCAGTTTCTTGAGCAAAAAGAGCAATATGAAACCCGAATAACTGCTACATACCTGAAGGATATCCGGAAGCATATTGGATCGGAATTCAGCTTGAATATGACGGAACTGCACACCATTGCGTGCATCGGAGAGCAGGAGCCGATTAATCTCACTTCCATCACAGAGAGCATAAATGTAAGTAAAGGAAATACCTCCAAGATCGCGAATAAATTACTAAAGGCAGGTTGGGTGCGAAAAGCCCAGCTCAACGACAACAAAAAGGAAGTGTATTTTCGGTTAACGCCTCTTGGCAAAAAGCTATTTGCTGCTCATGATGAGCTTCATGCGAAGGAAAAGCAAAGAATGCACGAATTTTTGGAAAGATATAACGAAAGCGAGCTCGAATTTATTAAACGGCTGTTTGGGGATATGGTTGACTTCTACCGCTAACCTGCTTCAACAAGGCCAAGAGAAAGCCGCTCGTTTCCCGAAGGGGAACTGAGCGGCAACATGATACAGGGCCAGGGAATGACTGCGGTTCACGATACTTTCTTATTATCAGGGAGACCCGTGGAGGTTCGAGTCCTCTCACCGGTACCAGTTGTGAAATCAAGCCCTTGGGATGAAAATCCCGAGGGTTTTATTGCATTTCAAGATAACTCTTCCGACGTTTGGATTCCTCCTAATTATACAAACGGCAGGTTGTAAACGTTTCCTTGGCTATTTAACGGGCTGCCGGCAGAGTGCTTCCGATTGCGAATGAATGTGCTATACTAGGTGAAACTTTATATTAGGCTTCAACCCGTTCAGAGGAGAAAACGCGCATGCAGCATATTGGATTGCGGACCAAATTGATCGCTGGCTTCATTTTTGTCGTACTGCTGCCGCTGCTGATCAGCGGTCTGGTCGCTTCGAACTATATTAGCCGGGAATTGAACCGCCAGGTGACGAAGATTACGGCCGAGCGGCTCCACCAGGTCAATATGAATATTGAGCGGGAGCTGCGCTCGCTGGCGCAGATTACCAATTTCATTCGCATCGACGACAGTATTCCTGATGTGCTGGAAAACCCGGCCACATCCGAGCACAGCATGCTGCGCTCGGTGCAACTGATGGATCAGAAATTTCTTCAGATTTCCACTATGGCTGTTAATGAACCGTTATATGTGACGCTGCTGGATTTCCACGGCCATATGTATTCGAATTGGTCCCAACCCAGGCAGTCCATCGAGCGGGTAAGCCGTACGGATTGGTTCAAGCAGACGCTGGAGCAGGATGGTTATCCCGTCTGGACGTTGAACCACGACAATTATATGACGCCAGGCGGCGAGGCACTGGTCACGCAATCCATGGTGATCAAGGATCAATATTTTCAGCGCCAGTTGGGTGTGCTCGTGGTCAGCCAGCCCGTAGGGCCCTACCTGAAGGTATTGCAGACACAGGATCCGTCGCTGGACAGCTTGGGCTTCATCGTGGACAGTCGCAATACGATTCTGGGTGAGGATCCAGAGCGGCTGAGCGAGCTTTACCCGGAGATTGAGCCGGTCTTGCTGCGCGGCTCCGGGAGCTCCGAGGTGATGCTGGGGGATCGACTGGCCTCGGTCAGCAATTACAGCATGGGATTGACCAACTGGCGGGTTGTCCAAGCCTTTTACTATGATGATCTGTTCGCCAATACGAAGAGAATCGTAGCCTGGATGGTAAGTGTGTTCGTGATTAGCCTGCTGTTCTTCTTCCTGCTCGTCATCATCGTCTCCAACCTGTTCACGCGCCATCTGAACCGGCTGCGCACCACCATCAAGAAAATCGAGAGCGGTCAGTTGGAAGAGCGCTATGACGTCCGCACGCGGGATGAGATTGGCCTGCTCGGTAAGAGCTTCAATCTAATGGTCAGCCGACTGGTATCCTCCATGGAACGCGAGGTCGTGCTGGAGCGACGCAAGGAGCAGGCCAAGCTGGAAGCGCTACAGGCGCAGATCAACCCGCATTTCCTGCAGAATACGTTAAATACGCTCAAGTGGATGTCGATTATGGCTAAGACGACGTCTATTACCGAGATGCTGATGGCGTTGGGCCACCTGCTCGATGTCAGCATACACCGCGGTCAGGAGAAAATTACGGTGGCCGAGGAGCTGGAGAATGTGCGGCGGTTTCTGGTCATCCAGAAATACCGGTTCGGCGAAACCATACGTGTCCGCGAGGATATCGATCCGTTGACTTTGGATACGCAGGTGCCCAAGCTGTCCATGCAGCCCCTCGTGGAAAATGTCTACAGCCACAGCGTATTCGGGGAGAGTGGCGGTGAGGTGGTCATCCGCAGCAGCCTGGAGGGCGAAACGGTCCGCCTGTCCGTCATCGATGATGGCATGGGCGTGGCAGCCGAGCGGTTGAATGAGGTACGCCAGCACCTGGACGACACGGGCAGAGGAAGCTTCTCCCGCATCGGACTGAAAAATGTTCATCAGCGTATCCAGATGATGTACGGTCCCCAATACGGGTTGACTATCGAGCGTGATGAGGAGCAAGGCTTCACCGATGTCTCGATTACCCTGCCCTGGAAAGGAGAAGATCAGGCATGACGACCAGAATTGCAGTGATTGACGATGAAGTGTTTGTCCGCAAGGGCATAACCTCCAGCATTGACTGGCACAAGTATGATATCGAGTTCGTGGGTGAAGCCAGCAATGGCCTCGCCGGACTGGAGCTGATCCGCCGCTGCCGGCCGCATATTGTATTGACAGATATCAAGATGCCGCAGATGGACGGGCTCGAGATGGCACGGATTGTGCGCAGTGAATTTCCCGAGATCAGAATTCTGATTATGAGTGTGCTGGAGGATTTCGAGACAGTCCGCGAGGCGCTGAGGCTCAATGTGGTTGATTATGTGCAGAAATTCCTGATTCAGCCCGAGAACCTGCTGCAGACCGTACTGGATATTCAACGTTCACTGGCAGCGGAGACCCCTGAGGTTGTTCCGGTACAGACACAGCAAGCCCCTTCTTCCCAGGAGCCCTCCTCTCTTTACCGCCTTGAAGTGCGCCAGGCCATGCTCTATGTTCATCAGCACTATGGCGAGGTGTTGCGCATACAGGATGTGGCTGATGCCGTGGGGCTCAGTGAGAATTATTTCAGCTACGTATTCAGTAATGAAACCGGCAAAACCTTCAGCCAGTATGTGCAGGAATTCCGCATCGCTGAAGCTCGGAGGCTGCTGGAGAAGGGGGATATCAAGTGGTATGAAATAAGCGGCAAGGTCGGCTTCGACGATCCTAAATATTTCACCAAGGTGTTTAAACGTCACACGGCTCTAACGCCTGCTCAATATTACCGCAAGTACGCTGATGCTGTTTCCCCAAAAGATTCGTCTCCTTCATCGTAGAATTGTCCCCTTTATAAGAAAAATCATCCGACTCACCACACAATACTCCTCTATTTCGAAGGGTATTGTGTTTTTTATTCTCATTTTCTCCTATACAATTTCTTTACGGGACTTGATTAGGGGGTGAATGTCATCAAACTTAACCGTCAACGAAAGGAAAGTATTACTGGCTGGTTTTTTATTTTTCCCAGTCTGATCGGCTTTCTATTATTTACCCTGCTTCCAGTGTTGCTGTCCCTGTTGCTCAGCTTCACGAACTGGAATTTTCTAAGCGGGATTGGTTCCATTCAATTCACCGGACTGGACAATTATATCCGGATGTGGGATGATTCTCGGTTCCTTGCCAGCTTGCGGAATAACGCCCTATTCACACTGGCTGTCGTTCCTTCCGTTATGCTGCTGTCGTTGCTGGCAGCGCTTGCACTGAACAAGGGATCTTATCTGAAATCGCCGATCCGGCTTATGATCTTTATGCCCTATATCTCCAGTATCGTTGCTATCTCTATCGTATGGGGCATCCTGCTGAATCCATCCCAGGGTCCGATCAATGCGTTCCTGAGGTCTGTCGGCATCGCCGATCCTCCAGGCTGGCTGGCCAGCTCCGCATGGGCGCTCCCGGCGGTTATCCTGATTACCGTATGGATTAATATCGGGTACAACATGATTATCTATCTTGCAGGACTGCAGGGGATTCCGCAGGATCTGTACGAAGCGTCGAGCATCGACGGCGCCGGGACGTTCCGGCAATTCATGAATGTGACGCTGCCTATGCTGTCTTCCACAACCTTTTTCGTTATGATCACCACGATTATTAATTCGTTCCAGGTGTTCGCACTGGTGTTCATCATGACGCAGGGCGGGCCGGGAACGGCAACAACCGTGATTACCTTCTACATCTATCAGGTTGCGTTCAGTTTCTATGATATGGGGTATGCGTCGGCTATGGCGTGGGTACTGTTCGCAGCGATTCTGTTCATCACATGGATTCAGTGGCAGCGGCAGCAGCGATGGGCGCACAATTAGGAGGTGGCTGTGATGCATCAACACACACGGGATAGAACGGTCAAACTATTGGTAACACTTATACTGCTTGGGGCCGGTATAGTTATGATTCTGCCCTTCCTGTGGATGCTGTCCACCTCGCTTAAACGGCCCTTCGAGGTGTTTCAGTATCCCATTCAGTGGATTCCGCCCTCCCTTCAATTCGATAATTATAAGAAGGTGTGGCTTGGCATTGATCCGTTCTGGATCTATTACTGGAATTCCATCAAGGTGGCGGTGACATCCGTTGTCGGTACGGTATTCATTAGCTCCGCTGCAGCCTACGGCTTCTCGCGGATTGCTTTTCGGGGCAGGGATGCGGTGTTCTTCCTGTATCTGGCTACGCTTATGATTCCCGATCAGGTGACGTTAATTCCGAGATTTATCGTGTTCAACTATATGGGCATATACAACACCCATTGGGCTTTAATTCTACCAGGCTTTTTCATGGTATTCGGGACATTCCTGCTACGGCAATTCTACATTGGACTGCCGAAGGATTTCTCAGAGGCGGCCTTCATGGAGGGCGCAGGCCATGTGCGGATCTGGCTCTCGATTATCATGCCGCTGGCCAAGCCAGCACTCGTCTCTCTCATCATTCTTAGCTTTACCCAGCACTGGAACGATTTTCTCAATCCACTGGTGTTTCTTCCGGACAAGAGTCTGTATACCGTCCCTGTCGGTCTGACCAACTTCATTGACGATATGGGAACGGAATATTCGCTTATGATGGCCGCCGCAGTCAGCTCCATTCTTCCGGTTATTATTGTATTCTTGTTCGGTCAAAAATGGTTTATCCAGGGTGTCGCCTCAAGCGGCGTGAAAGGATAAAAAAATAAGTTGAGGAGGAACAAGGATGAAAAGAAGCAGATTAGGCGTGATGCTGGTGCTAGCTATGGCATTGCTGGTCAGTGCATGCGCAGGCAATTCGGGAAATCAGGGGGATGAGAAACCGACTAACGGAGGGGACAACCAGGAGGTCATCAAGCTGAAATTCTGGGGGGCTGTACCGGAGGAGAACGGTCCAAAGCAAGCCGTGGACAACTGGAATGCGGCGAATCCGGATATTCAGGTGGAATATGTGCGGTTCGTCAACGACGAGGCCGGCAATACGAAGCTGGAGACAGCACTGCTGGCGAACGGGGAAATTGACCTGTTCATCAACTATCGTATGGACAAGCTGGTCAAGCGCGTTCAGGCCGGTATGGCGGAGCCTCTGGATGACTATATCGCTGCGGATGGCTTCGACCTGAACGATCAATTCGGCGAGAATTCCATCGTGAAGATGGAAGACAAGAGCTATTATATTCCGGCTATTATTCTGAATGATTTCGTCTCGATCAATAAATCGATGCTGGATGCGGCAGGCCTGCCGATTCCTTCAGAATGGACATGGGATGATTATGTCTCGTATGCGTCCAAGCTGACTCAAGGCGAAGGCAACGACAAGGTATGGGGCTCTTATGTGAACGGCGCACAGCCGAAGATCTTCGAATATATGGAGAAAGCGGTCAAGACCGAGCTGGGCCCGAATGCGCTCTATAATGCGGAAGGCGGCAGCAATTTCGATCATGAGGCGTTCAAGAAATATCTCGATGTGATGTACCAGATGGAACGGGAGGACAAGTCGCAGCCTCCGTATGCCGAGGCCAAGATGTCCAAGATGGAAGGCTCGCGCATGTTCCTGAACAGCCAGGTCGCCATGAACTGGGTCGGTACGGCAAGTCTGCGGGATATTAAAAATCTGGAGAGCTTCCCCCATGATTTCGTAACCGCCTTTGCACCGCCGCCGAAAATGACGGAAGCAAGCACCTATCTCGGCGGAGGCACCGGCTATCTGGACTACGTAACGATTAATTCCAAATCCAAATCTAAAGATGCAGCATGGAAATTCATGAAGTGGTATGTGACAGAAGGCAATGAGCCGTTGATCGCTGGCGGCCGCGTTCCCGCATGGAAGCACGCGGACCAAGACAAGGTAGCCGAGCTGATCCTTGGCGACAACGCGGAAGCATTATTCGACATTGATTCCTTCAAGGCTGTCGTATTCGGCGTGAGTGATTATGTAGTCGATACGAAATTCGACAAGTACCCTGAGATTCAGGTCATCGTAGATGAAGAAGGCGAGCGCGCCTTGATCGGCGACCAGACAACGGCCGATTCGGCAGCGAATATGAAGCAACGTGCGGATGCCCTGTTGGAGCAGTAATAACGAAGGAGTGAAATCATCATTATGGCAACAAAAACGTATCATTATTCGACAGATGTACCGATTGTGGCAGAATTGGATGTCCTGGTTATTGGCGGAGGACCGGCGGGAATCGCCGCCGCTCTCGCTGCAGCCCAGGCCGGAGCACGAACTGCACTGGTGGAGCGTTACGGATTCCTCGGAGGCAATGCGACAGCCGGACTGGTCGGCCCCTTCATGACCGCCTTCAGCGGGGATAGCAAGCAGCAGCTGATCAAGGGGGTATTCGATGAGCTGGTTACTCGGATGGAGCAGATTGGCGGAGCCATTCATCCGCGTTATGTGGAGGCTGGCACCTCTTATGCGGGCTTCTTCGACAAAGGCCACGGCCAGGTGACGCCGTTCGACCCGGAAGCCGTCAAGCTGGTTGCGGCGGAGATGATGGAAGAAGCAGGCGTACAGCTGTTCTTACATTCCTTCTTCCTGGAGACGATCACAGGTGAGAATGGTGTGGAAGGTGCACTCATTCTGAACAAATCCGGTACCCAGGCGATCCGGGCTCAGGTGACCATTGACTGCAGCGCGGATGCCGACGTGGCTGACCGGGCAGGCGCGAAGACCGAGAAAGGCCGCACAGGCGACGGCCTCACCCAGCCGATGACGATGTTCTTCCGTATCGCCGGGGTGGAGGACGAGAAGGTGGAGCAGTATATCCTCGATCATCCCGATGAGATCAGCCCCTTCTCCGATATTGTGGAAGCCGCCCGAAAGCGGGGCGAGTGGAAGGTCAACAAGGATCAGATCGGGCTGTACAAGACCGTTCAGCCCGGCGTCTGGCGCGTCAATACGACACGCATCTCCGGCAAGGACGGCACCAAGGTGGAGGACCTGGTGCATGCCGAGCTGGAGGGGAGAAGACAGGTATTCTTCCTGATGAATTTCTTCCGCAAGCATGTACCGGGCTTTAGTAATGCTTCACTGGTGGACACCGCTTCCCAGGTTGGGGTTCGCGAGACACGCCGACTGGTTGGCGAGTATATGCTGACTGCGGAGGATTTGATTACCGGCAAAGCGTTCGATGATGTGATCGCGCTGTATTCGTATCCGATCGATCTGCACAGCCCGACTGGCGGTGCGGTGGAATTCGATGAAAATTATCATACGGCCAACGTCTATCAGTTGCCTTACCGTATACTTGTACCGATCGAGACAGACGGCTTGCTGGTAGCTGGCCGCTGCGTGTCCGCTACCCATGAAGCACATGCGGCCATCCGGGTGATGCCTTGCGCATTCGCGCTCGGACAAGCAGCCGGTGTCGGCGCGGCGATTGCCGTGAAGGCGAAGGTTCACCCTCGCGAGGTGGATATGGGACAGGTGCAGCAGGAGCTCCGCAGACAGGGCGTCGTGCTGCCTGCCAGAGAGCAGGAAGGTAGGGATACTATATGAACAAGATGAGAACGGCGGTAATCGGACTAGGCGTAATGGGCCGGCAACATCTGCGTATCTATAAGGAAATGGAAGGCGTCGAGTTGATCGCCGTGCATGATATGAATGAAGCGTTCGCCCATAAGATTGGAGAAGAATACGGCGTGAATGTGGTGACGGATGCCGAGCAGCTCTTCGCCATGGAGGAGCTGGATGCGGTCAGTATCTGCACCTCGGACGAGCACCACTATGCTCTGGCCAAGCTCGCCTGTCAGTATGGCAAGCATGTCTTGATGGAGAAGCCGCTGGCAACCGATATCTCGCAGGCCGCTGATATTATGAGGCTCGTCAGGGAAGCCGGCATTAAGATGATGGTCGGCCATACGTTGCGATGGGATCCCCGTTATTACCGGGCGTACGAGGCTGTCCGCAGCGGCGGAATCGGGGAGCCGCTGCATCTGTTCGCCAGAAGGCTGAATTCCTATGCCAACGGCAAGCGGATTCAGGGTCGGACCAGCGTCTTGAAATTCCTCGGCGTCCATGACATCGATGCGATTGAATGGGTAACGGGCGACCGTATTGTCGAGGTGTACACCGTCGAGGTGAACAACCGCCTGCAGGAATATGCAACCTCCGACGCCTCATTGTCCACGCTGAAATTCGCATCCGGTGCAGTCGGCCTGTATGAATGCGGTTGGGTGCTGCCCGATCATTATTCGGAAATCGACGCCAAGCTGGACATTGTCGGCACGGAGGGTGTCGTGAATCTCCATGTGCTGGACCAGAATATCAAGGTGCATACCGGGACCCGCCTGGAGTATCCTGACACAGCTTACGGTGTGGAGCTGTATGGCCAGATGAGCGGCATTATGCGGGAAGAGCTCTCTTCCTTCGTACAGGCTGTCCGCACGGGCACAGAGCTGCCAATAGCTGTAGAAGAGGCTTACAGGGCCGTCTATATTGCTGACTGCATGGAGCGTTCCGCGCGGGAAGGACAACCGATCACGATAGGAAGCACCTCGCTATGAGGATGGCGCTGAAGTCTCTTGAAGGAGGGATCATCGTATCCTGTCAGGCGCTGGAGCATGAGCCGCTGTACGGTGCCGAGATGATGGCAGCGATGGCTCGCGCCGCAGCCGCTGGCGGCGCGGTAGCGATCCGGTCCAACACGCCGGTGGATATTGCCGCGATTCAGCGCAGCAACCCGTTGCCAGTCATCGGTCTGTACAAGCAGGAATACGGGCAATCTCCCGTCTATATCACACCGACGATAGCCGAGGTACGTGCTGTAGCCGAAGCCGGAGCAGCGATGGTCGCCTTCGACGCAACCGGCCGAGCACGCCCCGACGGTGCGGCACTGGCTGACTTGATTGCAGCGATTCGCAGTGAATTCCCTGACCTGCTGCTGCTCGCAGATATCTCCACCTTCGAGGAAGGCCTGGCGGCGATGGATCTGGGCGTGGACGCGGTCTCCACCACCCTTTCGGGCTACACCCCCTACAGCCCCCAGGAAGCTGATCCGGATATCGGGCTGGTGCGGCAGCTTGCCGCGCTGGCACGCCAACCGGTATTCGCAGAGGGCCGAATCTGGACACCGGAGCAATGCAAGGCTTGCCTGGATGCAGGCGCTTACGCGGTGGTCGTCGGAACAGCCATTACGCGCCCGCAGGACATCACACGACGGTTCGTCCGTTATACAGCCGGAGAACAGGCATGAGCAGCCTGGCTATCGGCGTGGACATTGGCGGCACGGGTATCCGCTCAGCCCTCGTTGACCCTGAAGGCGTGATCGTCAAGCATCACGCAGAGCCCACGCCCGCAAGGCTCGGCCGGGAGGCTATTGTGGATACGGTGCTGGGCGGCATCCACCGGATGATCGCGGAGGCGCGGTTGCTGGAGCGCGAGGTACAGGGCATCGGAGTTGGCAGTGCGGGGCAGATTAATGCGAGCTCCGGCATCGTGGAGTTCGCCGTCGACACGCTGCCGGACTGGCAGGGAACTCCGATCCGGGGCATCATCCGGGACTATTGCGGCCACCTGCCGATCTGGGTTGACAATGACGTGAATGCAATTGCGCTGGCTGAGCAGCATTATGGGGCCGGGCGGGACTATCAGCATTTCATCTGCCTGGCTCTGGGCACCGGCATCGGCGGCGCGATTGTGGAGTCCGGTCGTCTGGTCAGAGGCAGCTTCGGCGGGGCTGGCGAATTCGGCCACCTCTCGGTCCAGCTCGACGGGCCTCGCTGCAGTTGCGGCAATTACGGCTGTCTGGAGCTCTATGCGTCAGGGACAGGCATGACTCGGCTGGCCAGAGAAACCCTGCAAGCAGCCGGACACGCTGACCATGACGAGCTGGCGCTCTACACCTCGCATGACCTGCTGCGGGATTGGCAGGCGGGCGATGCGCTGGCTGCCCGTACGATGTGCAGGGTTGTCCAAGCCCTCGGCACCGCCATAGCGGGCATCATCCACATCTTCAACCCGCAGGCGATTGTGATCGGCGGCGGCGTGGCGGATGCGGGCGAGCCGCTGCTCGCTGCCGTGCGGGAGGCCGCGCACAGCCGCACCTCGGCGAAGATGCGCGAGGCTTGCGCGATTCTGCCCGCGGCCATCGGCAGCCAGGCCGGTGTGATCGGCGCAGCCACCCAAGTTTGGACGGACGGCGGCGGCTCCTTCGAGGGCGGGCCTGGCGGAATGCCGCTATGAAGCGCGCCGCTCATTGATGCAACACAATAATGTCGGACAATAGACCATCAGAACCAGCAGCCTCCGTCAATGACGGGGGCTGCTTTATTTGTGATTACCTTTGCGGATTACTTTTTGTTTGGCGCGGCTCCCCAATGTCGCTTAATGATGATATACTTGCCTTATCATTTATGAAAGTGATAATGATAATCAAATTCAAGCTTGTCAGTGATAGATAAATTGAAAAAAAGTATGATGGAGGAGCGCGGATATGCAAGAACGAGAAGAGGCAGGTCAGATATTTACACCGGAGATGATTGATACGATGGCCCGCATCTGGACACGTTCGATCATTACATTAATAGATGTACGTTTTCAGATTGTAGCATCCCAATCCCCATTGGAGCAGTATAGAATGCCTAGTAACATGTTTATGTATGCCTGTGGAGGAGAAGCGCAAATTCAACTGAATGAAACCACATTTGGAATGGAACGCTTCGGTTTAGTTCACGGCGGGAAGGGGAGCGTGCTTAGTATTTCGCCTAAAGGGGAGATCGTGAGGACTTTTATGGTGTTTTATAAAGCAGAACTACCTCTTTTTTTAAAGAAGAACCTGCAGCAATTGATGGAGCAAGTGAATCCATTTGTTCAACAGTTTGGTTATACGCCAAGCAATCCCATCTTGCTACTCGATTTGTTTCAACAGATGATGAATAGTTGGAACTGCGGCAAGGCTATGGATCAGCTACAGGCTAAATGTTTTCTGTATCAATTGATTCACGAGGTGTACAGAGATTTTGAGCGTGGCGAGGTTCGTTATCTCCAGCCAGACCCAGCTTCTGCTGCCAAAATGTATCTCGATCAACATTACAGAGCGCCAATTATGTTTAAAGAAATTGCCGATATGTTCGGGATCAGTGGAGGGCAATTGACGCGGCTGTTCAAAAAGAAGGAAGGGATAAGCTTACAGGAGTACCTCATTCAAAGAAGAATTGAAGCTGCCTGTCATGACTTGAAGCATACAGAAGCAACCATTAAAGAGATTGCAACAGGAACTGGTTTTGCAGATGAGAAAAACCTGTTTCGGATGTTTAAGAAGTATTACAAGATGACGCCAAGCTATTACCGGAAAATAAACGCACTATCCATGCAGGTTGATGGTATTGATAATGATTATCATTTTCCTTACAATATGAGTGAACTAGCGAGTCTAGTCAAGTCTTATAGAGATGGGGAATCAACCATGTTTGGACAAGTAAGAAGCAAAAAAATGATTTTGACGGCGGCGATAAGCGTGATGCTGTTGTTGTCAGCATGCACGTCGGGGACGCCAGCGAATAACGGGGGAACGGTGAATTCAATACCTGCGCAGACCCAACAGACGACACAACCTGAAGGATCGGAGACGAAAGCTTCAGAAGCAGTCTCGCAGACCAGAACAATATCCACAGTAAAAGGCGATATTAAGGTACCTAACAACCCTCAGCGAGTTGTAGTCGATTATTTGGTTGGCGATGTGGTGGCCCTGGGTGTAACACCTCTAGGTGTGGCGAGAGCGGCAAGAGGCGAGGCGGAGGCTGTTTATGCTAACCAGATTACCAACTCCATAAATATAGCTATGGAGCCGGAAGATGTCATGACTCTTGAGCCTGATCTGATCATTTTGGCATGGGGCGATGAGTCTTATGAAGATTTATCCAAAATTGCGCCCACAATTTATGTCCCTTATGGTGATATGACTACAGAAGAGAGGATCTCTTTTATTGGCGATGCTTTGAACAAGCAGGAAGAGGCTAAGGCTGTTTTGAACGCTTATACTGAAAAAATCGAAGAAGCGAAGCTATCCTTTCAGAATGCAGGTCTTTCAGATGTGACGATTACGGTTGGAGAATTCGGTGATAAAAGCAACTACATTGCTGGATCCAAGCATGCGGTTGGCGAGCTTGTTTATAATCAACTTCAAATGCAGGCGCCGTCAAAAGTTCAAACGGATATCATTGATGCAGATAAATATTGGGGAGATATCTCTATGGAGGTATTGTCCGCTTACACGGGGGATTACATGATCTTCTTAGGGGATGGAAACATTACTGCTGATAATGCCGTTTGGAAATCGCTTCCTGCTGTGCAGAATGGTCGGATCGTAAAGGTGGATTCATCGTTATCTTGGTCCACGGATGTAATCACTTCCAGTGCATTGATTGATTATATTGTCAATCAAATGCTGGCATTAGCAAAATAATGAACAAAAAGCCTGAACAAAAACGCCGCGGGGCGATAAACTTCTCCATGTACATGGTGATAGGGCTTGGATTAACGGTTCTCATGTCGGTGTCGTCGATTATCTTCGGCGCCGCCGACATGAAGTTAGCGACGGTATGGGAGGCTATTGTCCGATTTGATCCGACACTCACTGATCATCAAGTGATTCACACCCTGCGTCTTCCGCGTACCGTTGCCGATCTGATCGTTGGGTGCAGCCTTGCAGTATGTGGCGCTATCATGCAGGGGACGACGCGCAATCCGCTGGCCGACTCCGGACTGATGGGGATCAGCTCCGGGGCAGCATTCGCGATTGCGCTTTGCCTGGCTTTTCTGCCGGGTTATTCGTATGGGCAGATGACACTATTTGCTTGTCTCGGAGCAGCGCTCGCGACCGGGATGACCTACTTCATCGCATCACTAGGCAAGCGTGGGATGACGCCTCAGCGCCTGGTACTGGCGGGGCTGTCCATCTCGATGCTGTTTGGCGCACTCAGTCAGTATTTGGCGATCAACTACAATCTGGGTCGAGCATTGGCATTTTGGACGGCAGGCAGTACAGCGGGGGCCAAGTGGGGAGAGCTGCTCATTATCTCACCGCTATTTATTGGTGGTGTACTGCTGGCGTTGGCGCTATCTCCTTCCGTTACACTGCTCAGTTTAGGAGATGATGTGGCAAGTGGACTCGGTATTCGCAGCGGACTGGTCAAAGGTTTATCGACGATTATCGTCCTCGTGCTGACTGGGTTAGCTGTTGTCGTGGTTGGCCCGGTCGGTTTTATTGGTCTGATCACCCCGCATATTGTACGTTACATGGTCGGTGTCGACTATCGGTACATTATTCCGGCGTCTGCGCTATATGGTGCGCTGCTGACCGTATCGGCCGATCTGGCTGGCCGCTTGATCAATAAGCCGTTTGAGACGCCGATTGGCATTATATTTTCTATCATTGGTGTGCCGTATTTTCTCTTCCTGGCTCGCAGGCAAAGGAGGGAATCTGAATGATCAAGCAGCATTATACGTTGCAACGGGGCATCATCGTCATTGCAGTCCTTCTGGTACTGATCCTTTTGTTTGCTATCATTAGCGTGAATGCTGGCAAGATGAATCTATCACCTCTGGAAGTGCTGGACGTCCTTCTGGGAAATGGTACCGACAAGCAAAATCTGATCGTGTTCGATTTTCGTCTGCCGCGAATCATACTGTCGGTCCTGGTAGGTCTGGGAATGGGAGCGGCTGGCGTCGTGATGCAGAGTTTATTGCGCAATGACATGGCTAGTCCGGGGACACTTGGGATTAGTTCGGGATCGGGCTTGTTTGTCCTCTTCTTCGTCGTATTCATCTCATCGACAGGAAGGAGCGCCTTTATTGCCCTGCCACTGCTGGCCTTTGTTGGCGGGCTGCTCGCGGCGGGGTTGATCTTCTTATTATCGTATCGCCGTGGGCGAAACATCTCGCCAATCGGTTTGATCTTAACCGGGGTCGCGCTCGGAAGCGGGTACGGGGCATTGACTACCTTCCTGACATTGAAGCTGGATGATTCACAGATGAACTTCATGCTGCATTGGTTGGCGGGGAGCTTGTGGGGCGATGATTGGGGCTATATTTCCGTACTGGCGCCATGGGTTTTGATTTTACTCGGCTATATTTTCTACAAGGCTCGCATGCTGAACACCCTCCAACTGGGCAATCAGACGGCAGAAGGGCTAGGTCTCTCCGTGAAACGGCAGTTTTTGGGGTTGTCGCTTGCTGCGGTTGCATTATCCTCTGGCAGTGTGGCTGTGGGTGGAAGCTTCTTTTTCGTTGGCTTGATCGCTCCGCATATGGCGAGAAAGCTGGTCGGACCCGATCACAAATTGCTGGTTCCGACTGCGAGCCTGACCGGGGGGTTCATCGTGGTGCTGGCGGACACGATTACGCGTACCGTTAGTCTGGGGGGAGATGTGCCGACGGGAATCGTCATTACGGTCATCAGTGTTCCCTACTTTCTTTATTTACTGGCGAAGGCCAATTAGATCCCTAAAAGCTAAGGAACAGAAGGAGGCGATTGCTACATGAAAACTGCATGGCGCGTCCTGCTGGGCGCACGGAAATATTGGTTGCAGTTAGGGATTGGATTTATTGGGGTTGTGATAGCCACGATGGCTGGGTTTTATTTGCCCTGGGCGCTCCGCTCGTTGACACAATTGGCGACTGAAGGCAGCAGCCAGTTTGCCGCAGAAGCGCTGACGATTGGTTTGTTGCTCCTTGGAGCCACCTGTCTGCAAGCCATTGGAACCTCTCTTGCAGGCTATATGAACCATTATGCGGCCCTTCATTATGTAGCGGATTTACGAACAAGATTGTATAGCAAATACCAGCAGATGAGCTTGCGCTATTTCCATCGAAGCCGGACGGGCGACTTGACGGGGCGCGTGGTCAATGATGCGATGGAAGCGGAGATTTTCATTGCCCATGTCATTCCTGATTTTATCATCAACGGACTGACCTTTATTGGCGTAGCCATTCTGCTCTTGACGATCAATGTGAAGCTGGCATTAATCAGTCTGATCACGATTCCGTTGCTGCTTGCGATCACGATATGGCAAAGCAAGCGCTTATCGCCGCTGTGGGGAGAGAATTCCAAGGTGAGGGGAGAAATCTCTGGCAAGGTACAGGAAAACTTGTCTGGCATGAAAGAAATCCAAATTTTCAATCGGCAGGAGGAGGAGCGGGGCAACGTTTCTCGTCTGGCTATGAAACATACGAAGACGTATTTGCGCGCCAGTTTGTTCTATGAAACCTCTGTGCCGTTGTTGGCCTTTGTGACTGCGCTGGGGACTGTGCTTGTAGTAATATTGGGCGGCAGATTGATGGCGACAGGCGAAGTAAGCATTGCCGATATTATTGGATTCATCGCCTACCTGGGTTTATTTTATCAACCGGTAAAGTCCTTTTCTGGCTTGGTGGAAATGGCCGGGCGAGCCGCTGCTGGCCTTAAACGGGTATATGATGTGCTGGAAGAAGAGGAAGACATCCAGGAGAAGCGAAACGCAGTCCGTTTGCCGCGTATACAAGGCCAGATCTCCTTTGAAGATGTCACATTCGTGTATCAAGATGGTGCGCCTGTACTTGAAAGGCTGAATCTGACCATTGAGCCTGGAAAGACGGTGGCGCTTGTAGGCACAACCGGCGTAGGAAAGACGACATTGACCAGTCTCGTGAACCGATTCTACGATCCGCAGGTTGGTTTGATTCGAGTGGATGGCATCGATATTCGTGATGTGACGCTCTCCAGCCTGCGTGACAATATCTCGATGGTGCTGCAGGATACCTTCCTGTTCGATGGCTCGGTGTATGACAATATCGCTTATGGATGGGCGGACGCGAATGAGCAAGATGTGATTGCCGCAGCGAAAGCGGCTAAAGCGCATGATTTTATAGCACAGATGGAGCTAGGCTACGATACGGTGATTGGTGAACGCGGTGTGCGTCTGTCCGGAGGACAGAAACAGCGGCTATCGATAGCACGGGCGATTCTTCGCGATGCACCGATTCTTATTCTGGATGAAGCGACATCGGCGCTTGATACGAAGACCGAACAAGAGATCCAACAGGCGCTGAACGAAATATCGAAGGGTCGCACAACATTGGTGATTGCCCATCGGCTATCGACGATCCGTCATGCCGACCAGATCGTTGTGCTGGAGGGCACAGAGATTGCCGAGATGGGTACGCATGAAGAACTGCTGCGTAGCGGCGGCGTTTATGCACGATTGTATGCGACACAAGCCTCTTGAACGTAAGCAATACGTTTAGTTGGTTATCGACAATTTTAACGTCTCTACGAAGATGAAATTCGTAGAGACGTTTTTTTTGTGCGCTTGGCAGCGCAACCGGCTAGTATGCTGCGCACAACAATAGCTACTGCATCTGCCAGATGCGGATGTCCTCGAAGGTACCAGCAGCATCCTCGGCGAACAGGCCGATGCCAGACGGGATCATGTCCTCTTCGATACGGTAGCAGAGGACATGCTTGTCGTCGACGAACGCTTCGATGCATTCATTGCGGACAAACAGTCGGATCGCAAGCGGCATGCCGTAATCGAGCTGCCAATCGCGCCAGGTATCGATATCCAGCACCTGCGAGGCCATCCAGCCCTCGCGCACCGTACCCAGCTCCAGTCGCTTCGCCCGCACATTGACGAACAAGCACCACTTCTGCTCCCCGAACCATAGCCCAGCGCCTGTACCCGAGCCCACCGTTAACGTATATTCGATGATTCGCCCATTGCGCAAGTCGTTGATTGTCTCGGCAGTCTGTACGCCGGCTCTGACGCCTGAGCAGGCGATCGCATCGACACCGCCCAGACCGGAGAAGCGGACCGCCCCCGCAACGCTCGGGGTGTCGCTCGACCACACCACTGACGGCACCTGGCCGACAACTCGGAGGGAGACGAGCTGTTCCGCCGGCCCCTCGTCATGGAGCAGCTCCGTCGGCCGCTTGTTATCGAACGACTCCGCCTTCCATTCGCCATGTAGCGCCTCTCCCTTCAAGGCCTCGCACCCGTCCCAATAATAGAGCCCAAGCTCCCACGGCGCGGCTTCCCGGACGAGCTTGGGGAATCCGATCCGGCCGTTCGAGCCGTGTGACGTGCGGGTATTCAACAGTGCGGGCGACAACCTGCAGCCGGTCACCGGCAGGCTGTTCGATGTCAGCGGCAGCGACGTGACAGCCGTCAATATGATGCGATTCCAGGGGCAATCGCTGCAAGCCGTCAATAGCGATGTGACGAGCCGATGCGACAGCCCTGCGGGTAATCGCTCGCAGCAACCCGGCAGACAGCCATCTGTCCGGTCGCGGCGCGCTCCGCGTCAGAGCGGCCTATCGCGGCAGCAACGGCCTGTATACGGCCGTTACGCTCCCCGTCGCGTTGTCCGCAGCCCAACTCGGCGACACCGTCGCCCTGTTAGCCCAGAACGCGCAAGGCTGGGTGACATTCGAGGCGCCGCCGACCGCCGATGCGAGCGACAGCTTCGCCTTCGACCTGACCGCACTCGCGGGCAAGTCCGACGTCTCGCTGTTCATCGAGGCCAATGACCGGATGGAGGCAGGCGGCAATCGCGCCGACCGCGTCATCGTACTGGCGGTTCGCATCAGCTAATAGTGTCACCTTGCGAGAAAAACGGTGCTGAACTGCCAGAGCTAAATGATCCTAACAGAGCTAAACACTCAGGTGGAGGTTGATCCACTTGGGTGTTTTTGTGTTGGCATGAAATGAATTAGAAAGCACCTTTTTTGACTAAAGGCACATATCTTCACTTGCATCACCCCCTTATATACGGCTTGACGGCACTGGAAAAGGATTGTGCTGTGAAAAAAATGTGTTGCTTGCGGGAGGCTGCAGCCTGCAAGCATAATTGGTGGTGGCTGCAGCCCACTTAAATTAACGCATGGGGAGTTCTTGAGTTGGAAGGAAAGGGGCGGTGTAAGGAACATGTTCAAGAGTAGACGGTTCCAGTACAACATTCCATTGTTTATTATGTTTGTTCCGATTATCGCTTATTTTCTCATTTTCAAGTTTGCTCCAATGGGTGGACTGGTGATTGCTTTTAAGAATTACAACTTTACAGATGGCATCTGGGGAAGTAGCTGGGTTGGACTGGATCACTTTCATACCCTCTTTACCAACCCGAATATGCTCAATATTTTGCGAAACACGCTGGTGCTAAGTTTCCTGCAATTGGTGCTTGGTTTTCCGTTTCCGATTCTTTTGGCATTGATGATTAATGAAATACGCCGATCGTGGTTCAAGAAAACCGTGCAAACCGCCGTCTTCTTTCCGCATTTCCTGAATTGGGTCATTGTCGGTGGCATTGTGGTCACGATTTTTGCGCAAGAAACAGGCATTATCAATAACATCATGAGATGGTTGACCGGAGACAGCTACGCTTATTTGTACAATACGGGTTCATGGCTTGCGATCTTCATCGGATCCGGAATTTGGAAGAGTGCCGGATGGGGAGCCATTATTTATTTGGCGGCATTGGCCGGGGTCGATCAGTCCTTATACGAAGCGGCAGGACTCGACGGCGCCAATCGTTTGAGACAGATGTGGCATATTTCCCTTCCTTCCATTCGACCTGTCATTTTTATCATCCTGATCCTGTCGATCGGGAGCATCATGGAAGTCGGGTTTGATCAGGTCTATATGCTGCAGAATTCAGCCGTTTCACAGATTGCCGATGTCATATCAACCTGGAATTACAGGGTAGGCATAACAGGTGGAAGATTTAGTCTCGCGGCTGCTTTAGGATTTTTCGAATCCATCATAGGCCTCATCCTGGTTTTGACGGCCAATGGAATTGCACGCAGATTTAATAATGGATTGTGGTAGGTGATGATGATGATGAGAGAATCGCAAGGGGATAAAACATTCGGTGTCGTCAATAACATCTTGCTAATAGTATTCAGTTTGAGCTGCCTGCTGCCCATGGTCCATCTCATTGCTTTGTCCTTCAGCTCGCAATCGGCCATTGTATCGGGCCAGGTCGGGCTGTGGCCGGTTGGTTCGACTATACAGGCCTATGAGAAACTATTCGAAAACAGCCGGATTATAACCGCTTTTAAAAATAGTGTCCTCATTACAATCATTGGCGTGGCCTTGAATTTGCTGTTTACGATTTTGTGTTCATTTCCACTATCCCGTTCTTACATGTATGGCCGGCGATTCTTTACCTTGGCGATCGTGTTTACGATGCTGTTCTCCGGCGGGCTGATTCCCGGATATTTGCTGGTGAAGTCACTTGGTCTAGTCGATACCTACGGAGCGATCTGGCTGCCGGGTCTGGTCAGTGTCTACAACATGCTGGTGATGCGCACATTCTTTCAGGGGATTCCCGAGGAATTAGTGGAATCGGCTCGGATGGACGGAGGCGGAGAATGGACGGTTTTGTTCCGAATTTTTCTGCCGCTTTCGCTGCCTGTTATCGCTGCTCTCGGGTTGTTCTATGGGGTGGGGCACTGGAATGCTTTTTTCAACATGCTTATTTTCATTCACTCTCCGGATAAACACAATCTGGCTGTCATGGTCCAACAGATGATTATGAGTCAATCCATCATGCAGGAGATCGGCAACTTATCCCCCGAAGATTTTAAAACGATCACGCCTGAATCGATTAAATCGGCAGGGATTATCGTGATGGTTGTACCGATGCTACTGGTGTACCCGTTTTTGCAGAAATACTTTATTAAAGGCATGTTGATTGGCGCAGTCAAAGGTTGATAACATCACAAGGAGGTTTTATGGTATGAAGACAATGAGAAAATCGGTTTCATTCATGCTTGCTTCATTGATGGTATTGGTTACCATACTGTCTGCCTGCTCTGGTGGCAACAATGACGGAACGACAGGTGACAACGATCCGAACGTAAAAAAAGATCCCATTACCGTATCCATGTATGATCGGGGGAACGTCCCTCCGGAAGTGGGGACGGTCGATAACAACTTATGGACACAATGGATTAATGAAACCGTCCCAGTCGAATATGTACCCGTACCGCGCTGGGAGTCTGTGCAGCGGTTCAATACCTTGCTTGCCGCCGGCGATGCGCCTGATCTTATCCTTGAATACGATAATGCTTACCGGAATCAATTATATTTGCAAAAGCAATTAATGCCGATTGAAGAGCTGATTGAGCAACATAGCGTGGAATACAAAGCCTTGCTGGAGGAATTCCCGCTGCTGCGGCAATTGGGCACCAAATCGGATGGGAAGCTCTATGAGTTTGGACGATTGCTGGGCTACATACCGGGTGGATATCTGTTTATCCGTGAGGACCTTTTGGAAGCAGCTGGGCTAGAGGTGCCGCAGACTGTGGAGGAAGCATACGAAGCGATGAAGAAGGTCAAAGCAGATCAGCTGGCCACGTTCGGCACAAATATGAGCGGTTACAATTGGATGGACGTTGCTTTTCAGAATACGACATGGGTGCTTGAGGATGGCGACATGGTGAAGGATTGGGAACGTGTTGCGGCAGCTACGCAATACAAGAAGCAGCTGTTTGACGAAGGGTTGGTTGACAGGGATTTCATGACGGATAAAAATGGAGAGAAGGCGTTACAAGATTTTGTGCAAGGCAACACCTTCATGTTTGGATTCGCGGGGAATGCCTTACTCGTCTATAATAATTATGAAACCTTGAGAAGCAATGTACCGGATGCGAAATTGGCTGTCATCCCGTTGCCACGCAGCGAGTTTGGTCAGTTCAGCCCCTATTTTAACGATCCGGTCCAGATGACCGGGGTGATCAATATCCAAGCGAAAGATCCGGAATCGGTGATGCGCTATGTGGATTTGATGAGCAGTGAATCGATGGCTCATACGTTGAAGTATGGACAGGAAGGCGTTCATTATGAGATGGTCGACGGCGTAGAGCAAACTCTGGATCAGGACAAGTATGAAAAAGAGGTTAGCTGGCTGGGAGACTATCGGATGCTGGGCGGACAACATATTATTAATGAATTCACCAAATATGTAGAGGATTTGGACCCGTCAGATCCATTTGATCAGGAGGTTCGGACCCTGCTGGAAACGGCGTTTTCCCTCTATATTGACAAAGAACGGCCACTGCCGGAAGTGACCAAATATATGCCTGGGCTGCCGGATGAAATCCAGTTTGTCGTCTCCAATGTCAATGAGCCCATGTCCGATCTTTGGAGCAGAGCCATCGTTGGTGGTAGTAATGCAACGGTCGACAAGACGCTAGAGGAGGCGAAGACGTTGTGGTCCAGATCTGATGGTGAACAAGTTGAACAATTCTATTTGGACTGGTATAGAGAAAACAAAGACACATGGGTTTTTACAGAAGATTTGTATGATATGAATTTCTAAATTCAAGTAAAGGTGGCTTCTGTTTGTAGCGTCAGCTGCAGGCAGGAGCCTTATGGTCTGCGAAGATTGATAAGGGTGAAAGAAGGTGGACCACAGAATGAAAACGCGTTCATGGTTTAATCGCTTGCTATTCACCTATCTGCCCATTTTTTATTTGTCTGCAGGTATGCTTGTTTTTATTTTCTTGATGGTCATCAACCAACTGATGGAGCGTCAAATGACGGACATGAGCGAAAGCTATGGAAAATATGTCACGCAGCAGATTGAATCCTCGTTGCAAAACATAGAGCAGCTCATGATTACCGAGATTCATAACAATCCAGAGATTAAGCAATATGTGTACGGAATGGATGAGATGAACAATCGCTATATGCTTGAGAGAAGCTTATCGAGGAAATTTAATTACTATCTGACTGATTTCCCTTTGATCGACTCGATCTATATTGTGCGCTTTATAGATAGTCGAGTGCTCAGCACGAGTGTGTCTGCGCCTCTGCAAGAATTTGGGGACCGCTTATTTATTGAACCGAAGCTGGAAGGGGCGATCCCTCTGGAGTGGAGCGGTATCCGTCCGTTCAAGGTGTTCCCGGGAGATCAGAACGAATATGCCGTTGTCTCTCTTGCCAAATCGATTTCGCTGGGCTCTCAGGCCCGTGGTATTCTCGTAGCGAATGTGTCGGTGGGCGCCATTCAGAAGATGGTTCGCGGGATGAATACGTTAAATGTCAGCTCGACCTCAATCTATGATCAGAACGGGGTGCCCCTCTTTGAAAATAAGCAAGATTCCGGGACCATGCTCGCTTCAGTCCAATCGCATTATACCCATTGGAATATACAAACCGGAGTACAGGATAAGGTAAACTACAGTATTGTCTCCAGTCTAAAAGAGGTGTGGACGGTTATGGGGCTGGCTTCCCTGGCCCTATTTACAGGGGTGATGATCTATTTCGCTCGCAGATACACGTATCCCATTGACCGGATGATGAATAGCATCAAGAAATATTTGACATCCAAACCCGATGAGCTGCCGGATATTCTTCATGAGCATCCGGATTATATGGATCGAGCCGTGCACCATCTTATCGATGTGGCTAACCAGATCAGCGATGTGAATAAAGAGAATGTTCTGCATCGGCAAAAACAAATTTTCGTTGACCTGATACGTGGAAATGTAGTGGAAGAACATGAAAAAGAAATCGAATGGATCAGAGAGTTGGTTACATACTCAAAGTTTCATATAGGGGTAGTCTTGATCGATCGGTACGATGAATTTTGCTCGGTCTACCCTGTTCGCGACCAATACCTGTTGAAATATGTGATGTCTAATGTTGCGCAAGAAGTAGCAAAATCGTATGAAGTGCCTATGGTTGTGGAGTGGTTGGACAGCGGGCGGATGACCCTTTTATTCAAATTAATGGAGCAAGATCATTCGACAGAAAACACGGTAGGTTCAATCTGTGAGACCTTGCGGGAGTGGATCAAAAACAATCTCGATTATGCGGTGTCGATAGGTATCGGTAATTCCGCATCAACAGTAACCGACATCGCCCGATCGTTTAAAGAAGCTGAAGAAGCACTGTCTTACAAAAAATCAGTCGGCGGGAACCGCGTGATCGCCTATTGGGAGCTGGAAGGCAATGTTTTCGCGGGGATGTACGAGCAACTACAGTCTATCCGTGATCTTGCCGAATTGTTTAAGCGACGCGACATGGAATGGAAGCTGCATTTTGAGCGTCTGATGGATACCATACAAGGGAAGTATTTTCATCACCATGATATTGTGAATGTATTGAATTTCATGTTATTTCACATTTCCAAAGAAGTATCCGAGTTACCGCAGTCTTATCGCGAAATCTGGGAGAGGGCAATGGGTGAGTTGAGCAAAGAAATAGAGAATTTTGATTCCGTCAGCCAATTGAGGTCTAATGTTGAGGTCATCTTGTGTACATCGATTGATCAAATGAACAAATCTCGCCAGGGCCGCAATAGTCAGGAGGTGCTGCGAGAAGCCAAGGCTTACATTGAGCAGCATTACAGCAACCCGGAATTGAGCCTGCAGCTATTAAGCGATCAATTTCAGATGAATCAGAGTTACTTGAGCCGGTTGTTCAAGGAGGAGTACAGTGAAAACTTCGTAGATTATGTTACGAGGGTTCGTATGGATCGAGCCCGCTACTTGCTCACCCATACAGAGGAGCAGATTCAACAAATATCGCAGCAGGTAGGATATGCTCATTATTTTTCATTTAACCGGATGTTCAAAAGAATAGCGGGTGTAACACCGGGGGAGTATCGCAAGCAATTTACCTCCTCGCAGATGGAAGCAGAATAGCAAAATACGACCCTCTTCGATTCCATTCATGAAGGCCGACGCGCTATGATCATATGGACTTGCGTGAGATTGTCGGATGAGGATCGTCTGCGGCGGGAATTACATAGAAAGCCTGCGGAATGTATTGCTTCCGCAGGCTTTCTTTCCTGATACTAAATTATCTTGTAGTGATGCTTTTGTCCATAGGTGGTGCACAACTGGTATAAATTCTTCCTGAGGTAGCGGCGCCAAGCCCTCCAAAGTGCGTCTACGCTTGATTGTACCAAGCGACAAATCGGGCCAGAAGCGCGGATGCTTCGGCTCGTGAGACTACACCGGCAGGGTCGAGGAGATTCCCGGTCTTGCCGTACAGAACGCCTGTCTTGATCGCCCAATCGATGGCGTCGCTAGCCCAGGCCGAGATCTCGTCGCTGTCGGCGAAGCGCCGAACGTCGCTAGCCTCCGCTCCGGCCGCCAGCCCGCTGCCCTTCGGCGCTCCGGCATAGCGGTACAGCAGTGCGATCAGCTGCTCCCGGGTGATGACTGCGCCCGGCGCGCTGCCGTCGCTGATCCCCTTCGCGATCGCCCACTCCTGCGCCTTGCTGTACCAAGGGGCGCCGTCCTCGGTCTCCGCTCCGTCCAGTCGGGCCAGCACGGTGAGCAGCATCGCCCGGCTCATCGTGGCGCCAGGGGCGAAGACGCCCGGCTCCGTGCCGCGCAGCAGCTCGCGGCTGGCGGCGAAGGCGATCGCCTCGGCGGCCCAGTGGCTGCCCGGCACATCGCGGAAGGCGATCAGGTTGTCCATGAGCTGTACCTTCATATCGCCGCGAGCCAGGAAGCGCAAGCCTTCCTCGGTCCATACCGAGGTGCCGAGGATCATCCGTGTGCCGTCGGCCTTGACGGTGTAGGCGACTGTAGCGGCGGAGGCGTCCCGGGCATCGATGGGCAAGGTCACCCAAGCCTCGTCAACGCCTGCGGGCAACTGGACGCTAGCCGTCACGACGCCTTGGGCGCTCGTCAGCAGCTCCGTCTGGACGCCGTCCGCGTCCGTGATGAGCGCACGGCTGCTGCCGTCGGGACGGCTCACCCGCTCGCGCTTGCTGCCATCCTGGCCGGTGAACCGTTCGGTTGTCGTGCCGTCGCTGTCTCGCGTGATGACCTTGCGGTCACCGTTCGGCCAGACCGTCGTCTCTGTAACCGTGCCGATCGTCGGATCGGTGACGACGGTTGTCGTGCTGCCGTCGGCATTGCTGACCTCCTCTGACTCGTCTGTCCCATCTGTCTCATCTGGCCCGGCAGAGTCCACCGGATCAGTGCCAGCGTCGGGTTGGGTCGGAACGGGATACGGGTACCAGCCGCCGCTGTTGCCTGAGCTGTACACGGCGACAGTGATCGTACTCGTCGCGGTGTAGCTGCCGTCGGCAGTCGTCGCCGTGACGACGGTCGTGCCGACCGCAAGAGCCTGCACGACCCCGTCTGCGTCCACGGTCGCGACGGCGGGGTTGGAGCTGCTCCACGCGACGGTCTTGTCGGTTGCCTCGGTGGGCGCGATCTGAGCAGTGAGCTGGAGCGTCGAGCTGCCTGTGTTGGTATACAGCGTGGCGCTAGTCGGGCTCACACTCACGCCGGTCACCGGGACCGGCTGGGTGGCCGGGTTATACGGCTGGATCGTCAGCGCCACATGCGGACTTGCCTGATGGTTGTCGGTGGCGCGGTAGCGGACCCAATACGTGCCCGGCGCCAGCTCGGGGAGGGCGGTTGCACCCGCCTCGACGCTGGACCAGGTGTCGCCTTCGTCCGTAGACCATTCCATCATGCTGTTGACTCCTTCGATACGTCCATCCTCGGCATCCTCCGCTGTCTCGTGGCTGGCCATCAGCCCCTCGGGGGCCAACTTTGCGCTGCCGGTGATCATCACCTTGAAGTCGTCAAAGTCGATCGAGGCGTTGGCGTAGCCGTCGATGCCAAAGCGCTGGCCGGTCAGCTGTGTGCCGCCGGTATGGCGGAAGCTGTAGTCGGTGGCGACGAGGACATCGTCGATATAGACGCTGTACGTTTTGGCATCCCAGTTGGCGACCATCCGAATGTCGTACCACTGGTGGAGGGCGGCGTCCTGCACCCTGATCTTGCTGGAGGGGCCGTTTTGCACGATGATCTTGCCCGTATCAAACGCCGTCACCAGACTGTAGTTGCCCGTGCCGCTGTCATTGCGCACCATAGCGCCGTTGGCATACTGGAAGCTGCTGTTCAACCTGGCGCGGTAGGCGATGACGATGCGCTCATCCGGTCTGGCGTTCACCTCCCCGGCAAAGGGCAGGAATAGATTAGCTTTGCCGGATGTGGCGGTCGTGACCAGCCGGAGGAACTTGTTGCCGTCCGTGTCCTGCTGTACGGTCGCAGTTGCGCCATTGGTCAAGTCTTCGGTGGCGATGCCATACGGGTACTTGCCCGTCTCATCGCCGGAGAAGTCCCGATAGGCATGGTAAGCGACGCCATCCTCGACCAGATTGAGCGAGTCCAGCAGCGCGGTCTCGGCTGTCTCCAGCCGAGTCACGGCCTCCTCGAACTGCGACTCGCTCAGTTCGGCATCGGTCGCCAGCGTCTCGGCGAGGTCGAGCTCGGTCAGCAGGGCATCGTAGGCCTCCTGACTGTAGTTGCCCAGCCCCTCGCCCAGAGGGTAGGAGAAGCTGGCGATCCGCTCGCGCATCGTCGATACGAGCTCATCCAATCCCCAGCTCGGGACGACCTCCACGATAGCGGTAGCCAGAATGCCGGATGACTCCAGCAGGCCAGGCACATGCACCGTGCCGAGGGAGTTGAAGTCCAGCCCCTCCAGCTTCCAGGTGACGGCGGCTATGCCGCTATCGCCATCCGGACCGGTCGTCGGGATCTCCTCCGGCAGCTCTGGCGTCGTGCCCGAAGGCGTCTTCGCCTGCACCGGAGGAGCCTGGATCGGCGCCGTCGCAGGATCGACAGCGACGGTCAAGCTCAGCAGCGCCTCCTCGCCATCGAACGCTGCGCGGATCACCGTCTCGCCCGGCTGGACGGCGTGCACCTGACCGCCGGGAGTTACAGTAGCGGTCGCAGGATCGCTGCTCGTAAAGACGGCCGTCTCGCTCACATCCTCGGCAGCATGATCGCTGTAGTGCGCCGTCACCCGCAGCGGCTCGCTGCTCTGTCCGCTGACGAGGACATGCTCGAGTCCGCTGATCGCGAGCGACTGGAGCGATACCGGTTGCTCGGCGACGGTGATCGTCGCTGTCGCCGTATGTCCGCCATAGGCCGCCGTGATGACCGTGCTGCCCGCGCCGATGGCTCTGATCGTACCGTTAGCCGGATCGACCACCTCGAGGATGGTGTTGCCGACGGGGACAGAGTAGACGACACCGCCAGTTACAGGCAGGATATCGTCCTCGGAGGCGGGATCAGTCGCCGTCTCCAGTACGGGCGGCAGCGTCATGACCTCATTTAGCCCTAGCGTATAGCCCGGAGCGTCAAATCCGATCCCCTCGACTGGCCCGATCACATCAAGCGCGTCCAGCTCGACGAAATGCTCGCCCTTGATGAATCGCAGCGTATTGTCGCCCGCCTGCAGATAGGCTCTGGCTGTCGATACGCCCCAGTGATTCCAGCCGGAGTAGACCGCGTTCAGCTTGCCGCCGGGGCTGCCGTTGACCGACAAGGTATAGCTGGCCGTGCCGCCGCTTGGCGAGCCGTTGGCTGTGCGTGCAGACACGGTGTAAAAGCCCGTCGTCGGCGCCTGCACGGTGAACTCGGTATAGTCGCCTTGCTGCTCGATCGCGGCGACCTTCATCCCTCCGGATGCCGTGCTCTCGCGCCTGACGACAGGGCCGCTGCCGTAGTCGTCAGCCTTTGCCAGTCTCGCGTGTTCTGCCTCATAGCGCTGCCGTGATGGCTCTCCCGACGGTATGCCGATCGGCGTATTGGGACTGACCGGTACGCCGAGATTCGGGGTGTCGTCGGCATTCCAGACGAACGTCTGGGCGCGGATGCTGCGCGTCCAGCCCGAGCCTTGCCAACGCGCAGCATGATAGAGGAGCCAGTCCTCGCTGCCGTCGGGCGACGTCGTCAGGCTGTGATGGCCAGGACCGTAGACGCCGTTGGCGGATGTGAAGATCGGCTCGCTCCGCTTCGTCCAGGAGTCTGGATCGAGCAGTTCATCGCCGATGTCAGCCGTGATCAAGCCGAGGCAATAGCTGTCCGTCCAGCTCCCGTTCGCCGAGTAGATCAGGTTGATCGTGTTGCCCTTGATGTTGACCTGTGGACCTTCATTGATCCGGGCAGGGGAGCTCTCCCATTCATATTCCGGCTCCGACAGCAGGACGCGCGGCGAGCTGATCGTCCACGGGTCGCTCATCTCGGCGATATATAGATTCTGGAAGCTGCCGTCCGTCGTCTCCCAGCCCGACCAGAGGAAGTAGAGCTTATCCTGCGCCTCCAGCACGGTCCCGTCGATCGCCCAGCGATCATCGGACGCATCGTAAATTTTCCCTTTGAATGTCCAGGTGCCGGTCAACGGGTTGGCGTTGTCGTTCTCCAGCACATACATGCGGTGATTGGCATTGGTGCCGTTGTCGGCGGCAAAGTAGATATACCACTTGCCCTGCACATGGTGGATCTCCGGCGCCCACAGGTTGGAGCTGTACATCGTCCCCTTGGGGGGCGTCCAGACGACCATCCGGTCGCCGCCTTCGAGTCCGGTGATCGCCTTCGACCGCCACAGCGTAATATTGCCGCCGGTCGTATGGGTGTAATAATAGTAGCCGTCCGTATGCTTGTAGACCCACGGGTCGCCGCCGTTCTGGAACAGGGTATTGTAGAAGTCCGATACTTCCGTCGCTCCGGAGATCCCGGCTGCATGTTGCGCCGGATTCGATGATTCCGTCGCTCCGCTCACCGGAGGCAGCATCAGCAGCATCGCGAGACCGAGCAGCAGATTTTTGAATCGATTGTTGAACATGTACAGTCCTCCCTGGCATCGTAATCGTTGGCGCGTCTAGCTAGCATCCCATCGGGTTTTCTGGCTGTGCTGCCCATTCTACCTTCCGGTCCCGGTTTAAAAAATGTACAATCTTAAATTGTTTTTTGTACCCAGTTCAGGTGGACCGACAAGAAAAAGCAGGAAGGAAGGATCTGGAACTGATGCCGGATTAGACGTACAATAAAATCTGGGCTTCCTAATCGCTAAAGAAGCCGTTGAAGGGAGGCAATTATGTATCGTGTACTGATTGTCGACGATGAGCCATGGGCGATCAAAGGCATACGCAATGCCTTCAACTGGAGCCAATACGGATTCGAAATTACAGGCGAGTATACGAGCCCGCGTCAAGCGCTCGAAGCGATCTGCGAGCAGCTCCCCGATCTGGTCATCACCGACATTCAGATGGGCGAAATGTCAGGGCTGGAGCTAATCCGGCAGACACGGGAGCGAGAGCTGGATGTTGGCTTTGTTGTTGTAAGCGGATACTCGGAGTTCGCCTACGCACAGGAGGCGCTGCGTCTGGGAGCGCTCGACTATTGTCTGAAGCCGATCGATATCGAGATGACGGACCGGCTGATCGACAAGCTGGCGCAGCAGCTCAGCGAGAAGCAAAGCATGCGGGATCATCTGATGCTCGAAGCGCTCACTTCGTCGGATCAAACCGAGGTGCGGCGGTTGACGACGTTTTTCGAGGACGAAGGGCAGGTCTGCTATCGCGCCGTTATGGTCCATGCACAGAGCGAGCAGCAGCGAAGACCCGGGCTTGCCGGCTGGGACCGGGAGAGGATGCTCGTCGTGGCCTCTGGGGCGAAGAAGACGCTCTACCTCTTGAAGAGCAAAAGCCGGAGCGAGCTGGAGCAGGTGAAGGAGGCGGCGTTTGAAGACGGAACGCTCAGAGCAGCGGGGATCAGCAGCATCGCCGATCATCGGGATGTGCTTGCGAAGCTGATCAAGGAGGCGGACCTGGCGGCCTCGCATTTTTTTGTTGGGGAGCATAATGGTCTATTTGTCTATGAGCCGCAGTTGGCGAACGTCAAGCTGTTTATCGATGAGCTGCCCTTACTCATCCATGAGAAGACACTGGAGGATATCGACGGGTTTGTCCATCGTCTTCAGGCGTATTTCCGCTATCATCGCCTTGGGATGGGCGAGGCCGTCTACTTGTGGAATCAGACGGTCGGCGTGTTGATGGGCGCTTACCCCGAGATGGTCCAGGATATGGAGCTGGAGTTTTTGAATTATGTCGAGCTGCTGGAGCGGTTCGAACATTTCGAGTCGCTGTGCGGCTTCGTCTACGATGTGCTGGTGTATATCAAGCAGATGAACCGGCCGCAGGACCACGACGGGACGATCCAATCGTGCTTCCTGCAGATGGTGCAGTATATCGATCGCCATTACGATCAGCGTTTGTATCTGAAGGAGCTGTCCGCCCAGTTCCATGTGAACCAGGTATATTGCTGCCAGCTGTTTAAGAAATTGCTCGGTCAGACTTTCTCGGAGTATGTCACCGAGCTGAGGATCCGCAATGCATGCGAATTGCTGACGCAAAGTCCATGGTCGATCGAGGAGGTAGCCTCCCGGGTAGGCTATGTCGATTATTATTACTTCAATAAAGTATTCAAAAAGCAATGCGGCATTACGCCGGCCAAGTACCGAAAAAGGAGCCTGGGGGGAGTCGCTTGCAGCTCAGCAAAGTAAAACTGAAGCATCAGATGGTCCTTATTTTTGTGCTCGCGATTGTGTTATTTATGATGATGGAGCTGTATTTCTATTACAGCTTCTCTCACCTGACGCAGAAGCGCGCGGCTAACTACGGCCATACCATTATCGAGCAGACGCGACAGAAGATCGATTCGGTATTCGACGATATCATCGTCAGCACCAATATTGTGGTAAGCAACAAAAAAGTCCAGGCGTTCACCATATCCGAGGACAACTACAAACGAAATATTGAGATCGGCACGGATGTGGTCGAACTGATGGATGATATGCGTGCCTTTAACTCGTATGTGAGCGGCATTATCATTAGCGACAGCAAGGGCAGGCGTGTATTCAGCTCGGCGCCCGCTAGCGGCGAGGTTTTTTTTTGAATGCTTTTGACGACTTCATGCGACAGTACAGCCAGCAGCCGGAGGCGAGCGGCAGCTTCACGCCGCTGCTGAGGCACGACAAGACCGAAGCGACCTATTTTTTCTATGTTGCGCCGATCATCGAATCGATCGGCGGCGTTCATTTTTTGCAAAAAACCGGTTATTGCTCAGTGATGGTCAATACGAGCAAGCTGCAGGAGCTGGTGGAGAATACGGAGCTGACGCCAAACTCGACGCTGTCGATCCTGAACGCGCGCAACGAAATCATTGCCTCCAGCCGGCTGGCAGGACAGGGTGAGTTCGATGACAAGTCCTCGGCGGCGGAGGACGACGAGAAGGTCATCCTGCAGCGGACCGAACTGAAGCTCGCCGACGGCTGGAGCATCGTCAGCCGCATCCCGGTGCGAGAGCTGACGACCGATATGCAGGCGATCAAGCAGGTCAGCATGATCGCGGGCGTCGGTATGACGCTCAGTATGCTGCTGCTCGGGTATTATTTCCTGAACAGTCTGACCCGGCCGGTCATAGGACTGGTGGCGGATATGCGCAAGATCGGCGGTCGCGAGCTCGGTCATCGGGTGAAGGTCCGCTCGACCAACGAGGTGGGCGCGCTGGCCTATGACATTAACCGGATGATCGAGAATATGGAGCATATGACGCGAGATATCCTCCATGCCCAGGCCCAGCTATACGAGCTGAAGCTCAGCAAAAAACAGGCGGAATTCTCAGCGCTGCAAAGCCAGATCAATCCCCACTTCCTTTACAATACATTAAACTGCATCAGCAGCATCGGACTGGAGTATGGCAGCCGAGAGATCGCCCAGATCACCTCGTGTATGTCGAGAATCTTCCGCTACAGCATCCAGCAGGACGAGCTGGTCTCGATCCATGAGGAGGCGCAGTGCGCCCGCGACTATATGCAGATCATCTCGATCCGCTACGAGAATCGCTATGCGATGGAGGTGCAGGTCGACGAGGCGTTAATGGAGCTGAAGACGCCCAAGATGATCCTCCAGCCGCTCGTCGAAAACGCCGTCTACCACGGGCTCGGCAGCAAAGCGTCAGGCGAGGGGGTGCTGGTGAGCGGAAGCCTCAATGAACGAGGCGATATCGTCCTCCGAATCATCGATACCGGCCGAGGCATCGACGCCGAGAGGCTGGCGAGTCTCAGAGCCAAGTTGGAGGCGGCCACGGAAGCGATGGACAACGGCGCGGGCAGCAGCATCGGACTGAGCAATATCCACGCCCGGATACGTCTGCTCTTCGGCGAGGCGTATGGCGTCCGCATCGAGAGCGTGCCCGGCGCAGGCACGACCGTCACCGTCGTCCTTCCGGGCTTTCAGCATGACTGAAACGTTTGCGCTCAGTGCCCCCTGTATGGAGATGATTTTTGTAAGCAGCTATTTAAAAGAAAGAAAAAGGGGAGCAATTCGGGCGAAGTTGAGCAATTATAGAAAAGGAGAAATTGGGGGAACTTAAACATTGAAAGGTAATGTTGACAGAAAGGTGTGTATCTTCTACATTAATCTATACAATTCGAATGAGTATTATCGGAATTAAAACCTTACACCATTGAAGTCGGAGGGACATCATGAAGAAGACATACGTAATAGCGACGGTCATGCTGCTCTTGGCTGCCTTGATCGCAGGCTGCGGCAGCAAAGCAACACCATCGGAGGAAGGCTCGCAAGAGAGCGGCGGCGCCAAAAAGAAAACGATCGTCCTTGCTACAAGCGGGGTCAGCAACCCGTTCACTTATCAGAAGGATGGACAACTGACAGGCTATGACGTCGAGGTCGTCAAGGCGATCTTCGACGGTCTGCCGGACTATGAGCTTAAGGTTGAAGTGACCGAGTTCGAAAGTATCCTCAATGGTCTGGACAACGACCGCTATCAGCTCGGCGTCAACAACTTCAGCTCCAACAGCGAGCGTAGGGAGAAATATCTCTTCTCCTACCCGATCATCGAAAATGCCAATGTGTTCGTCGTTCGCAAGGATGACGAAAAGCTGAAGGCGCTTGAGGATCTGGGCGGCTACAAGGCAATCACCGAGGTAGGCAACTCGGGCGCGACGATCCTGGAAAACTATAATAAAGAGCATGCCGATAATCCGGCGGAGATCATCTATACGGAAGAGAACTTCATCAAGCAATTCGAGAACATCGAGGCCGGCAAATACGATGTCCGCATCATCTCCCGCATCTCTGCAGAGAAAGGGATCGCCGAGTATGGTCTGACCGGCTTGAAGGTGGTGCCATTCTCCAACGCCAACAGCGATCCCGGCTCCTACATTCTGTTCTCCAAAACGGTCGACAGCGAGCTGTACGATGCGGTGAACCGGAGAATCAAGGAGATGTACGACGACGGCACGCTGCAGAAGATTAGCGAGGAGCAGCTCGGCGGCAACTATATTCCGAAAAAAGAACTGTTGGTTACCGAGTAGACCGGGGACTAGCAGCTATACATGACGCCATCGGCGCGGACAAGCTATAGATGCTGTCCGCGCTGACTGTTTGAGACGCGGGACATTTTCATTCCTATATGAGCTGGAGGTTCAGTCATGAAATTCATCATCAGCGGAGACGCCTTGTTCTCCAGCGCCAATCTGCATCAGACGATCGATCCAAAGCTGCTTGAGCTACTGCATAGCGCAGATGAGGCCTACACGAACGCCGAGTTCGTCACGCCCCGTCCATCGACGCCGCCCGCCGCCGGACGCGGCTATTCGACGAGCGTCAGACCGCAGGCGCTCGACGAGTTCGCGCGTCTGAATATCAAGTACGTTGGCTTCGCCAACAATCATACCGGCGATTACGGGCTGCAGGGCATCGTCGATACGCTCGAGGAGGCGGCGAGCCGCGGCCTGGTGCCGCTCGGCATCGGCTACGATCTCCATGAGGCGCGCAAGCCGGTATTCATCGATACGGCCGATGGCCGGATCGCCATCATCACCGTCGATGTGACGCGCAGCGAGGTGTTCGCCGCCTCCAATCCGGGCAATGGCGTGCCCGGGCGTCCGGGCGTCAATCCATTGCGCTGGGGCCGGACGTACGTCGTCGAGGAGCAGGACTTCGAGACGATCCAGGCGATCAGCCGCAGGATCGGCGTCGACGCGAGCATGCGCGAGGGCCGCCGGATCGAGCGGGCGCAGGAGAAGCCGGCGCATCAGTACGATTTCGGTTCCTTCTTTGAAGGGTATCTGACCTTCGAGAAGGGCGATCGCTCCTATATCCGCACCGAGGCCAATGCCGCAGATCAGGAAGCGATCCTCCGCTCGATTCGAGACGCTCAGGAGCGCAGCGACTTCGTATTCGTCAATCTGCATACGCACGAAGGCAGTAATGAAAACTGGTATTCCGACGATCCGGCCGAATTTATCGAGACGTTCTCTCGTCTGGCGATCGATGCGGGGGCGCACTGCATTTTCGGTCATGGCTGCCACTTCACGCGGGGGGTCGAGTTGTACAAGGGCCAGCCGATCTTTTATAACCTCGGCAGCCTGTTCATGGAGTTCGAGGCTGGCGAGTCGATCATCCCGCCCGAGATGTTCGTCGCCTACGGCTACGAGGAGCGGGAGGCGCCGTCCACGCTGCACAAAAACCGCGCCAAGGACAGCGAGGGCAACTGGACGGGCTTTTATAGCGATCCGAAGTTCTCCGAAAACTTCCTGGTCGTCTTCGACCTGTCCCGGGACGACAACCGCTTCGATTATGAGCTGATCCCGATCGATCTGCAGATGACTCATCCGCATGTAACGAAGCGTGGATTGCCGGTGATGGCCTCCGAGGAAGCGACCGCCTCGCTGGTCGGCCGACTGAATCGCATCAGCAACGAGAGATATGAGACGGAAGTCGCTCAGGCGCAGGGGCGTTGGATCGTGAGGCCCTGGAGCGGCGGCGCTTCCGCTCGAAAGGACTGAACGCATTGAACGGACTGAACGGATTGTTGAACGGAAAGCTGTTTGATATCGAAGCAGTGTTCTCGGCGATACCGGAGCTGCTGCGGTTTTTGCCGGTAAGCTTGGAGATTACGTTTATCTCGATGCTAGCCGGTCTGGTGCTCGGTCTGGTGCTGGCGATTATCCGCATCAAAAAAGTGCCTGTGCTCAGTCAACTGATCACGCTATTCATCTCCTTTATCCGTGGTACGCCGATGATTATCCAGCTCTATCTGTCGTATAACGGCATCCCGCTGCTGTTGAAGTATATTAATATGACCTATGGCACCGACTATAGCATCAATGCGATCCCGGCGATGCTCTTCGTCCTTATTACCTTCTCCTGCAATGAAGCGGCGTACAACTCGGAGACGATCCGGGCGGCGCTGCAATCGGTTAACAAAGGCCAGATCGAGGCGGCCGAATCGCTGGGTATGACGTACTTCCAGGTGCTGAAGCGGGTTATCATCCCGGAGGCGCTTGTCGTCGCCGTGCCGCCGCTCGGCAATGCGCTGATCAGCCTGCTCAAGGGCACCTCGCTGGCCTTCGTCGCCGGCGTCGTCGAGATGACGGCGCAGGGCAAGATTATTTCCGGCAGCACGTTCCGCTTTTTCGAGGTCTATCTGGCGCTGGCGATTATATATTGGGCGCTGACGATAGTTATCGAGCAGATACTGAAGTACCTGGAGAAGAAATTCTCGATACCCGACGTCGATGGCAACCCGCTCAAAAAACGTCGCCTCTTCTCCTTTTTCTCTTCGACAAGGGGGGATGTGTAAATGATCCGCATCAAGCATTTATCGAAGTCCTTCCACAAAAATCTGATCGTCGACGACGTGTCTCTCGATATCGAGCGCGGCGAGGTGGTAGCGCTGATCGGCTCCTCCGGCGCAGGCAAGTCGACGTTCCTGCGGGCGCTGAACTGTCTGGAGCGGGCGGATCGCGGCGAGCTCGATCTGGACGGCTTCAAGGTCGACTTCACGACGATTACGAACAAGCAGATCCTCCAGTTGCGCCAGCAGACGGCGATGGTGTTCCAGCAGTTCAATCTGTTCCAGCAGCGGACAGCGCTTGACAACGTCAAGGAAGGGCTGAAGATCGTCAAAAAAATGAGCGACAGCGAAGCGACGGCAATCGCGACCAAGCAACTGGAGCAGGTCGGACTCTCGCACCGGATGCATTATTATCCGAAGCATCTGTCGGGCGGACAACAGCAGCGCGTCGGAATCGCCCGGGCGCTGGCGATGCAGCCGAAGCTGCTGCTGGTCGACGAGCCGACCTCGGCGCTCGACCCGGAGCTGGTCGGCGAGGTGCTGCAGACGATCAAGAAGACGGCCGCCTCCGGGCAGACGATGATCCTCGTCTCGCACGAGATGAGCTTCGTCTACGAGGTCGCCAGCAAGGTTGTCTTCCTCGAGCAGGGCAAGATCATCGAGGAAGGGACGCCGGATGACGTGTTCAACCGGCCGCAGTCGAAGCGGACCGAAGCGTTCCTGCAGAGCTATTTCCGCGGCAAGGAAGGCAATTCGTTCTGAAAACTTGCGATGAGGGTTCATAGACAGACATGTAAACCCGCTTAGGCACTGCGTTTGCAGGCTTAGGCGGGTTTTATGTAGTTTTATTGATAATCATTTTCAATTATATTAGGATAGGAACTAGGGGACAGTTTTCGAGGAGTGAATAGTTGTGACAGACAGACCCAAAATGATACGTTACTATACGCCGGAGATGGTAGAGCTTGCGATGCAAGTTTGGATGCGTTCTGCGATCGCTTTAATCGATATCAGAAAGAGCACCATTGAACGAAACCGGCCATTGCAAAATTATCGGCTGCCGACCAGCATGTTCATATACACGCATGGCGCACCGGCAAGCATACTGCTGAATGAGGAGTTTTATCAAACGGAGCGGTACGGTTTATGTCATGCCGGTAAAGGAAGCCTGATATCCATTGCTCCGATTGAGGAGGATGTGAGGGCGTTTATGATTTTATATAAAGCGGAAGCGCCGACCTTATACAAACCGCATCTTCGCAGTCTTGTGAATACGATAAATCCCTTTAACCAGATGTATGGATTTACGCCGAGCAATCCTATTTTCTTTATGAACACGATTCAAGCGATGCTTGACGCCTGGAGCACAAAGGGAAATATGAATCAATTTTATGCCAAGACTCTGTTGTATCAAATCGTACATTACGTTAATGTCGAGCTAAAAAATGGCAATGTCCGCTATATCGAGCCGGATTATGTTTTGTGGGTCAAGGAGTATTTGGATCGGCACTTCACAGAGCCCGTCTCGATTCAAGCGTTATCCGATATGCTTCCCTTGAACAGGAGTGTTTTGGGACGTTTGTTCCGCAAGCGAGAAAACAGCAGCATGCAAGAGTACTTGATCAAAAAGCGAATTGAGGCAGCGAAAGTCTGTCTGGAAGAAACGAATGCATCGATACAAGAAATAGCCTTTGGAAGCGGCTTTACGGACGAATATAATATGATCCGGATGTTCAAGAAATATGTCCATGAATCGCCCGGCGAATACCGTCGCAAAAGAGCAATGCATTCCATCAATTGCGACATTGATAATAATTATCATTCTCCATACAATGAGAGAGGACTGGAGGATCTGGTCAAATCGTATAGAGATGGGGAATTCGCTATGTTCGGACAAACAAGAAACAAATCCATGCTGGCAACGGCGGTGTTGATCGTGATGCTGTTGCTGTCGGCGTGCGCGCCAGGCGGGGCTATAAATAACGGGGAGGCAAAAAGTCAATCGAATACGCAGGTTCAACAGATTCAAGATAATCAGAATTCAGGCCAGGCCAGCGAAAAGCCGACGCGTATAGTCTCGACAACACTTGGGGATGTAGAAGTGCCGCTTAATCCGGAACGGGTCGTTGTCCAATACTTAATGGGCGACGTCATTTCATTAGGGATTGTGCCGATTGGCATTTCGGATGTCTATGAAGGAGCGGCTTTTTCAGAGTCGGTCTCCGAGGCTGAAGCCTTGGGATGGTGGGCAGATTGGGAGCCGGAAACCATTATGGCGCTCGATCCGGACTTGATTTTGGTCATATCCGAAGAGGATGCGTATAAATTTTCCAAGATTGCGCCTACAGTATTTATTCCTCAAGGGGATATGACGCAGGATGAGCGCATCGCCTTCCTCGGTGAAGTGCTTGGCAAGCAGGAGGAAGCTGCGGAGGTCATCGCAACGTATGACGCGAATCTTAACAAGGCAAAGGAGGAGCTGGCTCAGGCCGGATTTGATCAGTACACCGTAACGGTATTTGAAAGCACAGAGGAATCGATTATGGAGGTTCATGGCGATAAATATGGCGCGGGCGGAGTCGTATATGCATCCTTGGGATTAAATGCCCCGGAGAAGGTGAAAACCAAAATTATTGACAAGGACAGCTACAGCGAAGCGGTATCCTTTGAAGTGTTGCCGGAATACGCAGGCGACTTTATTATTCGCAATGCGTTTGAAGGTATGGTGGATTTATCCAACCATAAGATTTGGACGGCCTTGCCTGCCGTACAAAACAATCGTGTCATTGAAATGGCGTTTGGGTTGAGCTACTACAGTGATATTTATTCTGCAACCGCTCAAGTTGAATTTGTGAAAGATTCGTTATTGCGTACACTGGAGTAGGGCGACGACGAAAGGAAACGAAATATGAATGGGATTGTCGGCGGTGTCGATCAGCTATGGCACTGCCGACATGCGTTTAGCTACCGCGGGGCTACTCTGGACGAGCTGTTCAGCCGCTCGTAGTCGGACGCAAGAAGTCGTCAAAACCAAAAAAAAGGCCGGAATAATGAAAGCGTTTCACCGCCAGTCTCTGTATAATGAATACAAAGAGGAGACAGAGAAAGGAAGGGTGCGACATGACCTTATTCGCGGTGTGCGACTTGACTGCGGAGTATCAAACGCAACTGCTCGGAACGGATACGGCTCGTCCGAGAATAAGCTGGAGGCTGACGTCGGAGCGCCGACACGTGCTGCAGACGGCTTATCAGATCCAGGTGTACGCCGGTACGACGGAGGTTCCCGTATGGGATAGCGGCTGCGTCGTCTCGGACGACTCCGTCCTGGTGCCCTACGGGGGGCCGCCGCTCGTCTCGCGCACGCGCTATGCCTATCGCGTCAAAGCCTGGAACCAGTACAGGGAGGAGACGGAGTGGAGCGAACGGGCATGGTGGGAGACTGCCCTGCTGTCAGAGCAGGAGTGGTCGGCGAGCTGGATCACGCCTGCAGCTGAGGCGATCGATCCCGATGCCGAGCCGGCCTTCCTGCTCCGTCGATCGTTCGAGGCTGAGCATGCTGACATCGAGTCGGCCCGCATCTACGCGACGGCGGCTGGCGTCTACAGTCTGCATCTGAATGGCGTCAAGGTCGGCGATGAAGCGTTCGCTCCCGGCTGGACGAGCTACACCCACAGGCTGCAATACCAGACCTACGATGTTACCGCGCTCGTCAGGCAAGGCGCCAATGCGCTGGGCGCGATGCTCGCGAACGGCTGGTACAAGGGACGGCTCGGCTGGGAAAACAAGTCCAGGCATTATGGCGACCGCCGGGCGCTGCTCGTCCAGCTCCACATCCGCTATCGCGATGGCCGGGAATCGCTCGTCGTGTCCGACGAGACCTGGCGGGCGGCGACGGGGCCGATCCTGCTCTCCGAGTGGTACGATGGGGAGATCTACGACGCCCGCCGCGAATGGCCGGGCTGGTGCGAGCCGGACTTCGACGATGCCGCCTGGAGCGCTGTGGAGAAGCTGGAGCTGCCTTATAGCCATCTGGTCGCTCAGGAGAATGAGCCGGTCCGGGTGACGCAGACGCTGCAGCCGATCGCTATCCTGCGGACGCCCGCAGGCGACACGGTGCTGGATATGGGGCAGAACATGGTCGGGCGTCTCCGCCTGACAGTCGAGGCTGAGGCAGGGACCGAGATTTGCTTGACCCACGCCGAGGTTTTGGACCGCGAGGGCAACTTTTATCGGGACAATATCCGCACCGCCCAGCAACAGGTGCGCTATATCGCCAAGGGGAAGGGCGTGGAGACGTATGCGCCGCATTTTTCGTTCCAGGGCTTCCGTTATGTCAAGGTCGAAGGGATGCCAGGACAAGAGGGCGAGCTGCCCCTGGCCGCTTTCATCGGCGAGGTGATGCACTCGGATATGCAGCGCACCGGCGACTTCGAATGCTCAGATGAGCGAGTGAATCAGTTGCAACGCAACATCGTCTGGGGTCAGCGGGGCAACTTCCTCGATGTGCCGACGGACTGTCCGCAGCGCGATGAGCGGCTCGGCTGGACAGGCGATGCGCAGGTATTCGCCGAGACGGCGCTGTTCAACTACAACGCTGCGCCGTTCTTCGCCAAGTGGCTGCGCGATCTGAAGGCGGATCAGCTCCCGGATGGCAGCGTGCCCTTCGTCGTGCCCAACATCCTGCAAGGCTACAATGCCGCTGCCTGGGGCGACGCGGCAACGGTGGTGCCGTGGGCGGTGTATACCGCCTTCGGCGATCGGCGAGTGCTGGAGGAGCAATATGAGAGCATGAAGGGCTGGGTCGACTACATCCGCAGCCAGGGCGAGCGGGAGGAGGTCTGGGATACCGGCTTCCACTTCGGCGACTGGCTGGCGCTCGACGCCAAGGAGGGCTCGTACATGGGCGCGACGCCGAACCATATGGTCACGGCGGCCTACTATGCCCTCTCCACGCGCATCGTCCGGGATACGGCGCAGCTGCTCGGGCACGAGGAGGACGTCAGGCTGTACGGCGCGCTGGCCGAGCGGATCGCGGCGGCTTATCGCGCCGAGTTCGTCACGCCCAATGGCCGTGTCGCGGCTCAGACGCAGACCGCCCATATCCTGGCGCTCGTCTTCGAGCTGGTCGAGCCGGGCGATCGCGAGCGGATCGCTCGCGATCTGAACGCGATGATCGTGGACAATAACTACCATCTGACGACCGGTTTTGTGGGCACGCCGTTCCTCTGCTTTGCGCTGTCGGACAACGGCTATCACGAGACGGCGGTCAAGCTGCTGCTGCAGGACACGTATCCGTCCTGGCTGTACTCGGTATCCAAGGGTGCGACGACGATCTGGGAGCATTGGGACGGCATCAAGCCGGACGGCTCGTTCTGGAGCGCCGACATGAACTCATTTAACCACTACGCCTACGGCGCGATCGGCAACTGGCTGTATCGCCGAGTCGCCGGGCTGGCGCCGGATGAGGAGCGGCCGGGCTACCGACACCTGTACATCGCCCCCGATTACACCGGCGGCAGACTGAGCCATGCCCGTGTCGCTTTCGAATCCATGTATGGTACGATTGAGACAGGATGGGCCTTCCGTGGCGATACGCTCGAGCTGCGGGCTACGATCCCGGCCAATACGACGGCATCCTTCCTGCTGCGGGGAGCGAAGCTAGATCAGGTGCGCTGCGACGAGTCTCCTCTGACGGAGGCGGAGGGGATCCTCGCGGTCCGTCAGGAGGCGGACGGCGTACACTTCGTGGCCGGCTCCGGCACGTACGCCTTCAGCTATGAGCGACCGCTGCTCTCGTATCGTCTCTATCACGAGGCGACGCAGCTGGGGGAGCTGATCCAGTGGGAGGCGGCGAGGCAGATCATCGAGCGCCATGCGCCAGGCTGGATCGCCGGGCTGGGCGCCTATGCCGGGATGACGCTGGGCTCCACTGTAGAGCACCCGATGGGCGGCGGTATCTCCAGAGACCAGTATGACCGGATGTACGCCGAGCTGCGGGCATTGAGAGAGTAAGGAGACTAAGGTAAGGATCAGAGGAGGAGAAAAGCGATGGGGAACATCTATTATACGATTACGACCGTCACCGACCTGGGGCCGTTCCATACGAAGCTGGTACTGGCGGTGGGCACAGAGGTAGACGCGGAGGCCGTAAGCGCAGACGCCTTTAATGTCTATGTGGAACGCAGAGCGGTCAATGGCGAGACGCTCATGCTGCCCAAGAGTTGGGAGGAGCAGCATATCCGGGTCGCCAGCCGAGGCTACGGGGTCATCAAGGACGCATATCCTTCCACGCAGGGCGGGGAGCGTCTGTCGCGCGGCGAATACGTGACGCTGGAGTTGAAGCTGCAGCCATTCGGCGTCAACTCGCCGCTCGCCGCGCCGAACGGGCTCAATGAATTCGTCCTCTGCGACTACCGGATAACCCAGACAGCGGTTATCGAGTCGGCGGCTGGACCGCTCAGCGGTCTCGTCTTCGACCGATGCGCCGGAGATACGATGAGCCAGGCGGAGAAGTTCCTGCATGGCCGCTCCTCCTACGCCGAGGAGCCGCTCGGCTACGGCTATTATTCGCCGCAGCACGGGGGAGGCCGTCGTCCGCTCATCATCTGGCTGCACGGCGCCGGCGAGGGCGGTCAGGACCCGACGGTCGCCTACGCAGGCAACAAGGTCGTCCATCTGGCAAGCGACGACATCCAGGCGCTATTCGGCGGAGCCTTCGTGCTGGCGCCGCAGACGCCGACCTTCTGGATGGACGACGGCTCCGGACAGTACGGACGGACGGGCAAGTCGCGATATAGCGCAGCGCTCAAGGCGCTCATCGACGAATTTATCGCTCGCAACGATGCGGCGATCGATACGTCCCGCATCTACATCGGGGGCTGCTCCAACGGCGGCTTCATGACGATGCGCATGGTGGTCGATCATCCGGACTTCTTCGCGGCCGCCTATCCGGTATGCGAGGCGTTGTTCGATGAGACGATCAGCGATGCGGACATCGAGGCGATCCGGCATGTGCCGATCTGGTTCACTCATGCCCGGGCAGATCACGTCGTCAAGCCGGAGGAGACATCGATCCCGACGTACGAGCGGCTGCTGCGGGCGGGGGCTAGCGAGGTGCATTTCTCCTTGTTCGACGAGGTGGTCGATCTGCATGGACTGTTCACGGAGGAGCAGGGCGAGCCTTACGTCTACCATGGGCATTTCTCCTGGATCTATATGCTCAATGACGACTGCCGTCTCGATTACGACGGCAAGCCGGTCCTCGTGGACGGCAAGGAAGTATCGCTGCTGCAATGGCTGGCGCAGCAGGCGCGCAAATAATGGCTTCGGGCGTCTTGTCCCTCGCTTGTATGGCGAGAGGGGCAGGGCGTTTTTTTGGCGTAATTATGGATTGTCCTGTTATCGGGTCAATGGACCTTAACATCCATTCCATATCTTGTTACACTGACCTAAACAAATAGAGACATCAGGAGTGAAGGAAGATGGAGAGGAACATGGCTCGGGTTCGGTATCAATCCAGAGAAGTGACGGACATGGACAAGATCGAGGCATTCTTGCGGCGCGTGCGTATCGGTCATCTGGGCATGGCGGACGGGCCATATCCCTATGTGGTGCCGCTTAACTTCGTCTGGATGGAGGGCAAGCTGTACTTCCACGGGGCGAGCGGCGGCAGGCGCAATGAAGTGATGGCGGCCAATCCGGAGGTGTGCTTCACGGTATGCGAGGAGTATGGCACGATCACCGATCCGGTGCCGGCCAAGACGGATACGGCGTATATGAGCGTCATCCTGTTCGGTCGAGCGCAGCCGGTCGAGGAGTTGGATGAGGCGACGCAGCTGCTGCAGGAGATGATCCACAAGTATGTCCCGGGGTATTACAACCGTCCGTTGTCCAGGCAGCACGTGGACAAGTATCGCTCCTCGGTATTTGGCGGCCCGGTGCGGGCTTTTCGGATCGAGCCGTACCAGATCACGGCCAAGGAGAACGGCGTGGAGGAAGACAAAATGTACCAACCGTCGGCTACGTAAAGGAGGAGGCGAATATGTACAAAGTACTCGTCGCCGATCCGATGAGCGAGCTCGGGCTGCGGCAGCTGCTGCTCGCCGACGACATCGAGGTCGATCAATCGCCTGGCCTCAGCGAGCAGGAGCTCGTCTCAATCATCGCGTCGTATGATGCACTGCTCGTCCGCTCGCAGACCCGGGTGACACGACGTATCCTCGAGGCGGCTGTGCGATTGAAGGTAATCGGTCGCGCTGGCGTCGGGGTGGACAATATCGATCTGGAGTCGGCGACACGCCAGGGCATCCTCGTCACGAACGCGCCGGACGGCAATACGGTGACGGCATGCGAGCATACGTGGGCGATGATGATGGCGCTAGCCCGGCATATCCCGCAGGCCTATGCTACTACGGTGAGCGGCAGATGGGATCGGAAGGCGTTCCTCGGCGTGGAGCTGCGGCACAAGGTGCTCGGCGTCCTCGGACTGGGGCGGATCGGCCGAGAGGTTGCCGCGCGAGCGACAGCGTTCGGGATGCAGGTGATCGGGTACGATCCGTGCTACACGCCGGAGCGGGCCGAGCAGTCGGGGATTACGCTGACGTCGCTGGAGGAGATATGGCGGACCGCAGACTTCCTGACGGTGCACACGCCGTTGACGAGCGATACGTATCATCTGATCGGGAAGCCGCAGTTCGACCGAATGAAGCGCGGCATCCGTATCATCAACTGTGCGCGTGGCGGCATCATCGACGAGATAGCGCTCCTCGATGCGCTGGACGAAGGGATCGTCGCAGGAGCGGCATTCGATGTGCTGGAGCAGGAGCCGCCGCCCGCCGAGCATCGATTGCTCGCGCATCCGCGCGTCATCGTCACGCCGCATCTGGGCGCGTCAACGGTCGAAGCGCAGGAGCATGTCGCGCTCGAGGTATCTGAGCAGGTCATGCGCATCCTGCGAGATCAGCCCTTCGACCATGCCGTCAATATGCCGATCCTCCCTATGGAAGTGTCGCGGCGGCTGCAGCCGTACTACCGGCTATGCGAGCAGCTCGGAAGCTCGCTCGCCCAGATGACCGAAGGCACCGTCCGTGAAGTAAGCGTGTCGTGCTCAGGCGAGCTGGTCGGCCTGGATATCGCGCCGCTGTTGCCTTATGCGCTCAAGGGCGTGCTCTCCGGGACGGAGGAGGCGTCAGAGCGGCGGGTCAATGCCGTCAATGCGCATCAGGTAGCCAAGGAGCTGGCGATCCAGTTGCATATTGGCGAGCCTCAAACCTCCGAGTATGCCTTCAGCACGGTTACGATTCGGTTAAAGACCGATCTGGAGGACCGATGGATAAGCGGCGCGTATGCGCGGGAAGCGGGCGGCCGCATCGTCCGGATCGGACCTTACCCGGTCGAGATTCCGCCAGAGGGGCAGCTGCTGCTGATCTCTCAGGAGGATAAGCCAGGCATCATCGGACGCGTAGGCGTCTTGCTCGGCGAGGCGGGTGTGAACATCGCGACGATGCAGGTTGGTCGTCAGGAGATCGGCGGCTCGGCCGTGATGATCCTGCGGATCGACCAGCGCGCGTCGGCTGAGGTTATAGCGTCCTTGCTCGCGATGCCGGACATCAAGCGGGTGCGGCAGGTGGACTTTGCCTGATCCGTAGCCGTAGAGCCAAGGCTGGACCAAGCGCCGAGTCGATGGACGAGCAGGAGCAGCGAAGCAGATGGCCGAGTCAGAGCGGACAAGGCATAGGGCCATCCCCCCCTGATCAGCTCTACGGCGTTAACAGTATCGCGGCGAGCCGCGCGATCCCCGCTTCGATCTCGTCCTCCTCGACCTGGGCGAAGCCAAGCACCCAACCCTTGCGTCCGCTGGTCAAGCCGTAATTGCTGAGTGGATAGACCCGAATCCCCTGGCGGAGCGCCTCAAGCGTTCCGCCTTTTTCGTCGTAGCCGGATTCGGCCTCCAACAGCATATGAAGACCCGTCTCCACACCGCTCAGCCGGAAGCGCTCGCTCAACCCGCTCGCGACGATCGCCCGCGTCATCGCTTCGTGTCGACGTCGATACACATTGCGGACGCGCCGCATATGACGCATGAAGTGGCCATGCTCGATGAAGTGAGACAAGGTCAGCTGCTCCATAATCGGCAGATGACGATAGGTAAACTCCTGCACGCGCGCTAGCCGGCGGATCGCCTCCGGGGGCCCGACGATCGCCGAGATGCGGATGCCGGGGGCGATCATTTTGGAGAAGCTGATCATATACAGAGTATGCTCCGGGCGCTGGCTGAACAGCGTCGGCAGTGGCTCGCCCCGATAGCGGAACTCGCTGTCATAATCGTCCTCGATGATCCAGAAGCTCCGTTCCACAGCCAGCCGCAGCAGGCGCTGACGACGCGGCTCCGACAGGATGGCGCCGACGGCGCACTGGTGAGAAGGCGTGACGTAGACCAGCTTCGATGCAGGAGGCAGCTCGTCCACGCATAGTCCGCTGTCATCGACCGGGACTGCCGCTACCTCCATGCGCCGGTACCTCAGCGCCATCCAGGCAGCCGGGAAGCCCGGGTCCTCCACTGCTACCGTATCCCCTTCTCGCAACAACGCCTGCGCGATCAAGTCAATGCTGTGCTGCGCCCCCGAGGTGAGCAGAATCTGATCGACGCTGACGTGCACCCCGCGCTCCAGAGACAGGTATCGCTGGATCTGCTCGCGCAGAGGCAGCAGCCCGCGCGGATCGCCATACGCCCAGTGATTCAGGTCGCTTGTCGTCGAGATCTGTAGGAAGGACTGGCGCCATCGCGTGCGGAACTGCTCGTCCAGATAGGGCTCATGAGGGGTGAAGTCAATCTTCGGCGTCGTCTCCGCTATCCCTCCGAACCACTCCTGCAACTGTCCGACAGATTCGTCCAATAAAGGCATGTCCGGCAAAGCCGGCCCATGGACGACAGGCTCCTCCGAAGGCCGGCAGGCTTCGATCCACTCGCTCACCCTCGTCCCGCCGCGTCGCGAGGTGACGGTATACCCCCGACTATGCAACTCCTCATACACGATCTGGACCGTGGAGCGGGAGACGCCGATCAAGGCGGCCAGCTCCCGGGATGGCAGCAGCACCTCGCCAGGCGGCCATTTGCCAGAGGTAATATTAAGGATCGCCTGATCGAGCAACTGCTGCCAGATGGGTCGCGGGTCCCGGCGATTTACAGTTAACATGCTTACACCTCCGCCATTTGAACAAGAGCTTGATATTGATTGCCATCCTATCATGGAAGGTCAGGACTTGCAATAGACGCAACAGGCATAACGGATGCTGCTTCTTCTACGGCTGTTACCGCGACTCACCATCCAGATTGAACAAAATTAATAATATGTACATACACTCAATATTTCCCATTTGTGTAAGATGTAATATTGTTTAGCTTTGGCATGCTGTATCAGGCGGCAGTGCAAGCAGGGTGCCAAGGAAAGGAGGGAGCAATCCATGTCCCAGTCCAACTTTCCCAATATTACGCCAGTAATATCAATTAGTAGGGATGAAGCGATCAACCTGCTATTATCGTCCATTGCGCTGGAAGAGCTGGGAGCCAGCCATATTATGAATGCAGAAGGCGAGAAGCTGCAGTATGTATTAGGTACATTAGCGGGGGTTACAGCAGGGACTACGATTGAGAGTCTGTTGGCTGTCAACGACAGTGTGCGAAGTATGATACGTGAACTTAACCAGAGGGAATGGATGTCGCAACAAAAACTGGAGAGCATTCTCTCTACTCCGATCACTGTTGGTCCGACTGGCGGAACGGGGCCTACAGGAGCGACTGGAGCAACGGGAACAGCCGGAGCCACGGGCGAAGTAGGGGCAACAGGAGCTACTGGAGCTACTG
>NZ_BFBX01000101.1:0-316 GCF_003851045.1 Paenibacillus sp. 598K
GCCTGATCCAAACGCCCCGCACTCCCGGTCCCCCGCTCGCCCCTGCGCCGCACCCCGCCACGATCCATGCCTCGCCCGCTCGCCCCGCGCCCTCGCTTCGCAAGCTAGGCCCGTTCTGGCTCTTGCTTTCCAATATCGCATGATTTGCCCCTTGCACAATTGGAAATTCGCGGTTTCTGGTCTGATAATAAACCTTGGAGAATATAATTCAATAAAGTTGTTGTAAATTCTACAAAGTTGAATTAGAATAACCCTATATTCATCCTGCCGTCATGAACACACATCCCATGGCATGGTGAATAACAGCCGAAACGGG
>NZ_BFBX01000101.1:456-3554 GCF_003851045.1 Paenibacillus sp. 598K
TTCCTTCGGAAAACTTAAGCCTATGCTTTCGAAGTGAGTTTTTCTTCGAAAAACTTTAGCAAGCGCTTCCGAAGTGAGTTTTCCTTCGGAAAACTTAAGCCTATGCTTTCGAAGTGAGTTTTCCTTCGGAAAACTTTTAGGAGGGACAATATGGTCAATGAGGTGAAGAGGATTAAACCGTCTGATCTGAACGAAGAACAGCATGTCGTCGATATGGGGTGGGGCAAGATCGCATGGCTCTACGGGCAAGAGATCGATCCGGAGGGCGAGATGACGTTTGGGATGGTCTACATCAACGCTGGCGAAGAGAACACGCGGCATATTCACCCCAACTGCGAGGAAGTCATCTTCGTGCTCTCGGGGGAATGCGAGCATTCGCTGGGGGACGAGAGCTTTCACCTGAAGCCGGGCATGGCGCTCCGTATCCCTCAGGGGGTCCCGCATCACGCCAAGGTGACGAGTTGGGAGCCGTGCCGGATGATTATCGCATATTCTGCCGTCGACCGGGAGACGATCGGCGAATAATATCGGGAGGCGATACTCATGCTCATGCAACAACCGAAGCAGCTCCTGCTCATCGGGACACTGGATACGAAAGGCGAGGATTATGCGTACGTCCGCGATCTGGTCGTCGCACGCGGCCATCGCGTCGTCACGGTGGATATCGGGGTGGCCGGCGAGCCAGCGGGCATCGCTCCGAATTGGGATGCCGATGAAGTGGCCAGACGCGCAGGCGCCAGCAGAGAGGCGCTGCGGGCAGCAGGCGACCGCGGCAGAGCGTTGGCCGCTATGGCGGAGGGCGCGATGGAGCTGGTAATGGAGCTGCATCGCCAGGGGCGCATCGACGGGATCCTGGGGATGGGCGGCACGGGGGGGCACCTCGGTCATCGCAGCGGTGATGCGCAGATTGCCGATCGGCTTCCCCAAGGTACTGGTGTCTACGGCAGCCAGCGGCGACACCCGGCCGATCGTTGGCACCCGGGATGTGGTGCTGATCCCTTCTGTCGTCGATGTCGCCGGGATCAATAGCATCAGCGAGCTCATCTACCGCGAGGCGGCAGCTGCCGTGTGCGGGATGATGGAGCAGTCGCCCCCTCCCCAGCGGCAAGAGAAGCCGCTCATCGCGATTACGATGTTCGGCAACACGACGGCTGCCGTTGAGCGCTGCAAGCGGCAGTTGGAGGCACAAGGCTACGAATGTCTGGTGTTCCATTGCACAGGCACCGGAGGCCAGACGATGGAGGGGCTCGTAGAGGATGGCCGGATCGCGGCGGTGCTGGACATGACGACGACCGAATGGGCCGATGAGCTGTGCGGCGGCGTGTTCACGGCAGGCGATGCGCGGCTGGAAGCGCCGGGGCGCGTCGGCATCCCGCATCTCGTCGTGCCGGGCTGCATCGATATGGTCAACTTCGGCGGAGCGGATACCGTTCCCGAGCGCTATCGGGATCGGCTGTTGTATGCCTGGAATGCCAATGTGACGCTGATGCGGACCAATGTGGAGGAGAACGAGCAGCTAGGCGAGATTTTCGCACAGAAGTTGAATCGGGCGCGGGGCGGCACGGCCGTACTGATCCCGACGCGCGGCTACTCCTTGCTCGGCGCAAGTGGAGAGCGCTTCCACCAGCCGGAAGCGGATGCAGCCTTCGAGCAGGCGCTCCAGTCGCGGCTCCACCCCCACATCCGCTGCGAGACGCTGGAGCTGGCGATCAACGACGAAGCCTTCGCCGACCGTGCCGTGAGATTGCTGACAGAGCTGCTCGCGGCGCAACAAGCGGCACAGGAGAGACAGGACAAGAGAGGGGGAGCTGTACATGATTAAGTATGCGTTTTCACGCCCGACGGCGGATGCTGCCGAGACGACGGAGTTGTTCGAAGGCTACCGAGCGGCAGGGTATGACGGCTTGCAGCTCAAGTGGGGCCAATACGAGCCGTACCTGAACGACCCGGCGGCTTTCGTAGAGCGTTACGGGGGCTTGCCCGGCGCTGCGTCCGCGCTCATCGCTGGCGGGGCGCTCCCGGCTGGCGACAGCAAGGAGCGGCTGCGGGCACTGTATGCCTTTGCGGCGAAGATCGGCGCAGAGCGGATCGTCTACTGCCACGGCGTCCGCCGCGAGGGACTGACCGACGAGGAGATCGCGGGCTTCGCCCCCGTATTCGAGGAGATGGGCAAGGAGGCGCAGCAGCACGGACTGCGGCTGTCGCTGCATCATCATCACGGCCAGCCGGTCATGCATCGGCGCGACTTCGACTTGTTCTATGGCGCGATCCGCAACTCGGAGCTGGTCGGCTTGACGCTTGATACGGCGCATCTGGTAAAGTCGGGTATCGACGATGTGGCCGAGGTCATCACGAGCTTTGCCCCGTTCATCGACAACTTTCACATGAAGGACTTCGCTGCCGGCGAATTCGAGATTCTGGGACGGGGCGCGATTGTCTTTGACCCCATCTTCGCCGCGATCCGTCAGATCGGCTACAGCGGCTGGATGTCGGCGGACGAGGAGAGCGGCGGCGGCGTAGAGGAAGGGCTGACAGCGTGCATCGCGTTCATGAGAGCAGGCATGGCGCCCACGATCGCGCAGGGAGGAGGGTAACGATATGTCAGAGAAGAAACAACAGATCATCCAGCGGCTGCGCGAGAAGATCGCGAACCGCCGTCCGATCGTCGGCGCGGGCGCAGGCACGGGCATCTCGGCGATGTGCGAGGAGCAGGGCGGCGCCGACCTGATCATCATCTACAACTCCGGCCGGTTCCGGATGGCGGGGAGAGGCTCGCTGGCCGGGCTGATGCCCTACGGCGATGCCAATGCGATCGTCATGGAGATGGCTAGCGAGGTGCTGACCGCCGTTCGCCAGACGCCGGTGCTGGCTGGCGTCTGCGGTACCGATCCGTTCCGCGACATGGCGCGCTTCCTCCATCAGGTCGAAGAGGCTGGCTTCGCTGGGGTGCAGAACTTCCCGACGGTCGGGCTATGCGACGGGCTGTTCCGCGCCAATCTGGAGGAGACGGGCATGGGCTACGACCGGGAGATCGAGATGATCCGACTGGCCGCGCGCCGCGACCTGCTGACGACGCCCTATGCGTTCAACGAAGAGGA
>NZ_BFBX01000101.1:3614-15283 GCF_003851045.1 Paenibacillus sp. 598K
GCGTTCAACGAAGAGGAGGGCCGCCGCATGGCGGCGGCGGGCGCCGATGTCATCGTCGCTCATCTGGGGCTGACGACCAAGGGCAAGATCGGCGCGCAGACGGCGATCCCGCTTGAGGAAGCGCCAGCCGCCGTGCAGCGGATCGCCGATGGAGCCAGAGCGGAGAATCCGGAGGTGATCGTCCTCTGTCACGGCGGTCCGATCTCCGAGCCGGAGGATGCCGCCTATGTGCTGCAGCGGACGCAGCAGGTCCACGGCTTCTACGGCGCATCAAGTATGGAGCGGCTGCCGGTGGAGCAGGCGATTACCGAGCAGATCCGCAGATTTGCTGCGATTACTATGGACTAAGGGAGATGGTAACGAGTGAAAACGTACAAGGTAGGTATCGTAGGAGCAGGCGGCGTCAGCGAATTGCATCTCGAAGGCTACAAAGAGCAGTCGGACCGGGTTCAGGTGACGGCGCTCTGCGATTCGAACAGCGACATCCTGAATGCTCGCGCCGATAAATACGGCATTGCCGGACGTTACACGTCGCTGGACGACTTCATTGCCAGCAGCGGCGTCGATGTGGCAGTTGTCTGCACGCCCTCGCCGCTGCGCAAGCCGATCATCGCGCCGCTCTTGGCCGCCGGTCTGCCTGTCTTCGTCGAAAAGCCGTTCTCGGATACGCTGGCCGAAGCCGAGCAGATCGTCGCTTTATCGACGCAGCACGGCATTCCCGTCTCGGTTAATCAAAATTTCAGACAGCATTTCCCGTTCGAGCCGACCCGGGATATCGTAGCGGCGGGGACGATCGGCAAGGTCACATCGGTGCTCTTCACCAACCTCTTCTTCCGTCAGGACAGCGGCTGGCGGGTCGACTGCGAGCGCCATGCGCTGTCGGTTATGGGCATCCACTGGTTCGACGGAGTGCGGCTGCTGCTCGGCTCGGAGGCCAAGTCGGTCTACGGCCAGAATCGATCTTCCGCAGCGGTCGATTGCAAGGGCGAGACGGATGCGTCGGTTCAGGTAACCTTCGATAACGGCGCCGTCATGACATACGTCCAGAGCTTCTCGTCGGTGTTCAACCGGACGGAGATGATCGTCATCGGCGAAGCGGGTACGCTGCACGTCGAGCACAGCACGATCAAGCTGTTGAAGCGCGGAGAGCAGAATCCCGTCCAGACCTGGACGTCGTCGATCTCCAGAGAGACCGCCACCTATGGCGGGTTGAACCAACTGCTGACCGCGCTGGAGACCGGCGAGCCAGCGCCCAACAGCGCCCAGGACAATCTCCGGACGATCGCGATGCTCGACGCTGCGTATGTATCTGCGAATGAAGGACGCATCGTCCAACTCTAGAGCGTAATCGCCGTACACATGCGTACACACGCTAGCTGTATCCCCGGAGCCCATCTGGAGGGGCAACCTGCCGAGACCTCCGGGGACAACAGCGCAGGAGGGAGCATTATGCTGAAAAAAATTGCCCGGAGCTACGAGCTGTATTTGCTCATGCTGCCGACGCTCATCTATTTTGCAATCTTCCAGTACGGTCCGATCTACGGGGTGCAGATCGCCTTCAAGCAATACTCGATCCCCAAAGGAATTACCGGCAGCCCCTGGGTCGGCTTCGAGCAATTCGAACGCTTTTTCTCATCCTACCAATTCTGGAATCTGCTGCAGAACACGCTGCTGATCAGCCTCTACGAACTCGCATTATTCCCGATTCCCATCATTCTGGCGCTGCTGTTGAACCAACTGACGAGCCAGCGCTTCCGCAAATTGGTCCAGACCGTGACGTATGCGCCTCATTTTATTTCAGTTGTGGTTATGGTAGGTATGTTATATCTGTTTTTATCGCCGAGCAAGGGGATTATCAATCAGGTACTGATGCTGATGGGCTTCGAGCCGGTCTTCTTCCTGGCCGAGCCGGAGTGGTTCAAGACGGTGTTCGTCTTCTCCGGAGTATGGCAAAATGCCGGCTTCAGCATGATCATCTACATCGCCGCGCTCGCAGGCGTCAGTCCGGAGCTTCATGAAGCCGCTGTCATGGACGGCGCCTCCAAGGCGAGACGCATCTGGCATATCGACCTGCCCGGCATCATGCCGACAGTCATGATCCTGCTCATCCTCAATATTGGGCAGTTTATGAGCATCGGCTTCGAGAAGGTGTACCTGATGCAAAATGCGGTGAACATCTCGTCATCCGAGATTATCCAGACCTATGTGTACAAAGCGGGGCTGCTCAATGCGCAGTATAGCTATTCCACCGCGATCGGCTTGTTCAATTCGTTGATCAGCTTCATCTTATTGCTGGCCGTCAATATGACAGCCAGGAAGCTGAATCAGACCAGCTTATGGTAGAGGAGGTGTCCGAAGGATGCTCATGAACCGCAGCAAGGGCGACCGCGTATTCGATCTGTTGAACGGAGCGTTTTTTCTAGTCGTGCTGGCGATCGTTTTGTATCCGCTTTATTTTATCGTAATCGCTTCCATCAGCGATCCCGGCAAGGTGAACACCGGCGCTGTCTGGTTCTGGCCGATCGATATGACGCTGGAGGGCTACCGCAAAATTTTTGAGCATGAGGCGTTATGGAATGGCTACCGCAACTCGGTCCTCTATACGCTGGTAGGTACGGCGATCAATGTCGGCCTGCTGATGACTGGCGGCTACGCCTTGTCGAGAAAGGATGTGCCGGGCCGCAATATCATTACACTGCTCATCGTCTTCACGATGTTCTTCCAGGGCGGGATCATCCCGACCTATCTGATCGTGCGCGATCTCGGCATGCTGAATACGATCTGGGCGCTAGTCATCCCCAACGCCGTCAGCGTCTATCATCTCATCGTCGTCCGCACCTACTTTGAGACGACGATTCCGCTGGAGATGCTCGAGGCGAGCAAGGTGGACGGCTGCAACAACACCCGGTTTTTCCTGCGCATCGTGCTGCCTCTCTCCTTGCCGATCATCGCCGTCATGGTGTTGTTCAGCGCAGTCGTGCATTGGAATTCCTACTTCAGCGCCCTGATCTACCTGCGCGATGAATCGATGTATCCGCTGCAGATGGTGCTGCGCGAGATTTTGGTGCGCAACTCCGCGCAGGAGCTGATGAACGTCGAGGATATGGCGGCGCAGCAGGATTTCTCCGAGCTGATCAAGTACGGGGTGGTCATCGTATCGAGTCTGCCGGTGCTCATCCTCTATCCGTTTGTGCAGCGCTACTTTATCAAGGGCGTTATGATTGGCTCGATCAAAGGGTAACGCAAAAAAAATGAGTGAGGAGACATGAACATGCGTAAGCAAACGTTAGTGTGTGCAGGCATGGCGCTGGCGCTCGGACTGACCGCGTGCTCGTCGGACGGCGGTCGCACCGCTCCTGAGACAGAGGTTGACGCCGCTAGCGCTTTTCCGCTGGAGGAGACGATCGAGCTCGAATTTTTTGCCCAAGGCAATGCCAACGCGATCAAGCCGTTCGGCGAGATGCAAGTGTTCAAGAACCTGCAAGAGAAGACGAATATGACGATTCAGTGGACGACCGCGACGGGAGCGGATTTTACCGAGAAAAAAAATCTGATCTTCGCCAGCGGCGAGCTGCCGGACGCCTTCTACGGCACGGGCGTGCTGACCAACAACGAGGTGGTGCAGTACGGCGGCCAAGGGCTGATCATTCCGCTGGAGGATCTGATCGCCGAGTACGCGCCCACCTTGCACGCCTTCCTGGAGGAGCGGCCCGACATCAAAGCGCTGATCACGGCGCCGAACGGTCATATCTACTCGCTGCCGCATGTCAATGAGTTCGACCCGGCTGCGGAAGCCAGCGCCGCTATGTTCGTCAACCAGGAATGGCTCGACCAGGTCGGTCTGGATGTGCCGCAGACGACCGATGAGCTGCTGGAGGTGCTGCGGGCGTTCAAAGGCAAGGATCTGAACGGCAACGGACAGGCGGATGAGATCCCGATGAGCTTCCGCACGCGGGATACGATCCGGGGCGTGGAGGCGCTGACCGGGGCCTTCGGCAAGCTGTTGAACGGCGCGAATCGCTTCCATGTCGAGGACAAAACGGTCTATTTTACGCCAATGGAACCAGAATACAAGGCGTACGTCAGCTATCTGCATCAATTGTACTCGGAAGGGCTGATCGATCCGGAGGTGTTCTCCCAGGAAGGGCAGGTATACGACGCCAAGATCAGAGCCGAGCTGCCTACAGTAGGCGTGCTGTTCGGCTGGAGCCGCTCGGTGCTGTGGGGCCAGGAACGCGAAAATTGGACCTACGTTCCGATCTCCGCGCTTAAAGGCCCGGACGGCGACCAACTCTGGCCAAGGCAGCCAGGAGGCACGACGGTAGGCTCGTTCGCGATTGCCAACAGCAACCCTTATCCGGAGCTGACGATGCGCTGGATCGACCATGTGTACGAGGAGCGGACCAGCGTGGAGCACGCCTTTGGACCGTTCGGCAGCCATCTGTATGAAGCCGACAACGGCAAGATCGGTCTGCATTGGCCGCCGGAAGGGACTGCGGAGGGAGCATTCCGGGTACAGGAGACGCCGGGACCAGGCGCAGTCTACATCATCGGCGATCTGATCCAGCGTCGTCCGTCGCAGCAGGAGAAGCGGGAGCTCGTGGAGATGTACGCGCCGTATACGCCGGAGGAGGTCTATCCGCGACTGATGATGGATGAGGAGAACGTGAACCGTCTGGCCGTATTGGAGCCGGAGCTGTTCCAGGAGAACGGGTACATCGACAGCCAGTTCACCCAGTGGGTGTTGCGCGGCAATATCGACGCCGAGTGGGATGCTTATGTGGCGCAACTGAAGCGGATGAATATCGAGGAGATCGTCGAGATCTATCAGTCCAACTATGATCGGTTCCTGGCCTCCCAAGAGCAGTAACGGCATTTTAGTGGAAACGGGGATTATTTTTTTGCTTCGGGTCTGTTAAGCTTATATATAGCATGGCGCCGTCTGGCGGCGCCGCTGGCAGACGATGGAGAAAGGAACTAAGCCCTATGTCACTTGGACAACGTATCCGCATGATTCGCAAGCAGCAGAAGCGTACCCTTGACGAGATCGCCACGCAGTGCGGGTTCACGAAAAGCCTGCTTTCCAAAATAGAAAATGGCGTCTCGACGCCGCCGATCGCCACGTTGGTTAAAATCGCCGAATCGCTGGGGGTCAAGGTGTCGGATCTGTTGGAGGAGCATCAGGAGCCGCGCACCTTTTTCGCGCAGGCCTCGCATTATCAAAATAACGCCAATTGGATCAAGACGGAGAAAGGCTACTCGTTTTATGCGTTTGCCGCACCGAGGCCCGACAAAAAAATGCAGCCCTATTATTTCGTCGCCCGCAAGGGAGAAGTAAAAAAGCATGTCTTCTCGCATAGCGGCGAGGAGTTCATCTATGTGCTGGAAGGCACGATGAAGTACCAGGTCGGCTCGGTCGAATATACCTTGCAGGCAGGAGACGCGATTTATTTTAATTCGGTGGAGGATCATCTGCTGACGCCGATCTCCGATGAGGTGCGCTATCTCGGCGTGTTCAGCGAAGGATAGACCTTGAGGATCGTATGAACCTGATGTCTGACCGGCCATGCCGGCGGGCATCAGGTTATGTGCGTTGCAGTGTGGCAGCTCCCTGCGATATGCCTTATACTGAGTGCAACGCAATCTACTGAGCGAACGATCGAGATTAAGGGTGATGAATAGATGGTATCCGTGACGGATGCAACGATGCAAGTGAAGGACGTGAAGGACAAGCAACTGGTCGCGGCGTTGCTGCCAGGTGGCAGCTATGAGCTGGACTGGCAGCCAATAGAGCCTCAGGGCGAGCTGCCGGAGGAAGCGGCCGAGCTCCAGCAGACGTTGTACAGCCGCTATCAGGAGGCGCGCGAGACGTTCCTGCTGGAGCTGGCGTGGAGGACGGATGCCGAGGCGTCGCAGCTGTCGCTGTCGCTGCAGTATCTGCGCCGCCTCGCGACGATGTTCGTGCAGGGGCTGGTGCGCAGCCCCGGGCTGGAGCAGCGTCGCGGGGAGACGGTCGTGCCGCTGGCGGAGGAAGGCATCGTCCGGCTGCTCGAGGAAGCGCCCTATCTGAGCGGCTCGCAGCTGCTGGATGAGCGGTATATCGAGGCGGTGTGGGATCGCCTGCATGACGCCTTCGCGGTCAGTCTGGAGCGACATGGCGGGAGCGTCGCGGCGTGGCTGCGGGATCATGGGGCGACCTGGCATGTGGCGGGGCGGGTGTACTTCCATCTCGTGGAGAGCAAGGAGGGGAGCGAGTACCCCTTCTCCTTCCTGTCCACCTATGCGCCGCAGACACAGGAGAGCGGGCAGCAGCGGCATGTGCCGCTCCGCAATGCGCTCGTCGAGTATGGCGAGCATAGCGACCAATTGCTGGAGCTGCTGTCGACGGTGCATCGCGCCGCCGAGCAGAGCGAGCTGATCCGGGAGCTGCTCGAGAGCGGCGATCTGTTCCATCCGATCGGCCTGACCTCCGATGAGGCGTACACCTTCCTCAAGGAGGTAGAGCATTATGAGAGGTCCGGCATCATCTGCCGCATCCCGAGATGGTGGAGCGCCAAGGGGACCGCTGTGAAGCTTAATGTCAGCGTCGGACAGCGGGAGCGGGGACGGCTCGGCATGGAGGAGATCCTGAGCTTCGAGGCCAAGGTCTGGCTGGGCGATCAGACGGTGTCGGCTGACGAGTTGAGACAGCTGCTCGAGGAGGAGCAAGGCCTGCGGCTAATCAAGGGCAAGTGGGTCGAGGTCAATCACCAACGGCTGCAGGAGGCGCTCCAGGCGTACGAGCGGGCGGTGAAGAGCGGACAGTCCTCGGAGATGAGCATGCTCGAGGCGATGAAGCTGCATCTGCATGCGGAGCGATCGCTCAAGCTCGTGCCGGATGACTCGGACCTCGAGGTCGAGGTGACGAACGGCGAGTGGCTGACCTCCGTGCTCGAGCGTCTCCGTCAGCCGGACAAGCTGGAGACGCCGGCCTCGGTCGGGGACGACTTCCAGGCACGGCTGCGCGGCTATCAGGAGCAGGGCGTCAGTTGGCTGCAAGCGATGCGGTCGCTTGGTCTGGGAGCTTGTCTCGCCGACGATATGGGACTAGGCAAGACGATCCAGATCATCGCCTTCCTCAATGCGGTCCGGTCGCGCAGCCGGGAGCGGGCGCTGCTGATCGTCCCGGCCTCGCTCATCGGCAACTGGATGAGCGAGCTGAGCCGCTTCGCCCCTTCGCTGACGAACTATGTATGTCATCCCTCCGAGACGAGGGAGGTGCGTCAGGAGGAGGCGCTCGGAGAGGAGGTACGGCTCGTCATCACGACCTACGGCATGCTGGCCAAATATCCGTGGCTGCTCGAGCAGGAGTGGGACACACTGATCCTCGACGAAGCGCAGGCGATCAAAAACCCCGGCGCCAAGCAAACCCGGCTCGCCAAGCAGGTCAAGGCGCGCTTCCGCATCGCGATGACCGGCACGCCGATCGAGAACCGGATGGCCGATTTGTGGTCCTTATTCGACTTCCTGAACAAGGGGCTGCTCGGCACGGCCAAGGAGTTCACCGGCTTCACGCGCCGCCTGCAGCAGGCGGGCAAGGGCTACGGCCGACTCCGGGAGACGGTCGGGCCGTTTATCCTGCGCAGGCTGAAGACGGACCGCTCGATCATCAGCGATCTGCCGGACAAGATCGAGATGAAGACGTACGCCGAATTGTCCAAAAAGCAGGTGCTGCTCTATGGCAAGCTCGTCGATGAGCTGCAGCAGAAGCTGAATCAGGCGGAGGAGGGCATCCAGCGCAAGGGACTGGTGCTGGCGGCGCTGCTGAAGTTCAAGCAGATCTGCAATCATCCCGACCAGTATCTCGGTCAGCAGGCGTATAATGAACAGGAGAGCGGCAAGTTCGAGCGGCTGCGGGACATTTGCGAGACGATCTACGAGAAACGGGAGCGGGTGCTGATCTTCACCCAATTCAAGGAGATTACGGAATCGCTCAGTGCGTACCTGGAAGGCATATTCCGCCATAAGGGGCTCGTCCTGCACGGCGAGACGCCGGTCGCCAAGCGCAAGGAGCTGGTCGCAGCCTTCCAGGGCGAGGCATACGTGCCGTTCATGGTGCTGTCGATCAAGGCCGGAGGCGTCGGGCTGAACCTGACGGCGGCCAACCATGTCATCCACTTCGACCGATGGTGGAATCCCGCGGTCGAGAACCAGGCGACGGACCGGGCCTTCCGAATCGGCCAGCAAAAAAATGTGATCGTCCACAAATTTATCGCCAAGGGTACCATTGAGGAAAAAATCGACGCGATCATCGAGGACAAAACGCGGTTGTCGGGCGAGATCGTGCCGGACGCGCAGGAGAACTGGATTACCGAGATGGACAACGCGCAGCTGATGGATCTGATGCGATTGTCCTTGTAGGAAGGGGGAGCAGTAACGTGGGATATTATGGAGGATTCTTCGAATATGTGCCGGTAGCCGAGAAGAAGCGTCGCGCCGCCCAGGCGGCCCAAAAACTCCAGCAAGACAATCCGAATGTCTGGCCAATTGTCATCGCCGGACGGGCGATCTCCTCAACATGGTGGGGCAAGGCGTGGTGCAGCAATCTCGAGAGCTACTCGGACTATAGCAACCGAATCGCTCGCGGACGAAGCTATGTCCGGCATGGCGCTGTGCTCGATCTACAGATTGATGGCGGCGAGGTCCATGCGCTCGTCCAGGGCAGCTCTTCTCGCCCGTACAAGGTAGTGATTACGGTAGCGCCACTGTCCGAGACAGCCAGGCAGGAGCTGGTCAAGCAATGCGCAGGCAAAATCAGCTCGCTCCAGGAGCTGGCCGGCGGCAAGTTCCCGTCAGCGTTGGCCAAGCTGTTCCAGATGAAGGACAGCGGCTTGTTCCCGTCGCCACAGGACATCAAGTTCTCGTGCAGCTGCCCTGACTATGCGGTCATGTGCAAGCATGTGGCGGCTGTGCTGTACGGAATCGGTGCAAGATTCGACGACGATTCGGCGATGTTCTTCGAGCTGCGCCAGGTGAAGATGGGCGATCTGATCACCTCCTCGCTCGGCGAGCAGTCCCGTGAGATGCTGAGCCGCTCCTCCAGACGCAGCGCCCGGGTGCTGGCCGAGGAGGATCTCGGCGCAGCCTTCGGGATCGAGCTGGATGCAGGCGACCTGGAGTCGCCGGTCCAGCGCTCGGGGAGGAAGGCAAGCGCGAAGGCGGCAAGCGATGAGGCGGCAAGCCCCGAGGCTACAGTTGCGAGTGCCAGGTCAAGAACTGCAGGTCCGAATGCAAAGGCCGCAAGCGCCAAGGCGGCGCCCGCAGGCGCTTCTGTCGTAGCTTCCGATCCGGCAGCGTCGCCCGCTGATCCGCCGCCCAAGCGGCGCAGGGGCAGGCCGCCGGGCAGCAAGAACAAGCCGAAGACCAAGCCTATCAATCCATAAATGAGGTCGGAGAAGATGAGAATCGATATATCCCAGCATGCCCTCCCGGTCTACGAGGCGTTGGCCAGCAACGTCCGCATCGAGATGATCCGGCTGCTGGCAACCAAGACGATGAACATCAAGGAACTGGCCGACGCGATGAATCTGAGCAGCGCGATCATGACGATGCATGTCAAGAAGCTCGAGCGGGCCGGCATTATCAAGACCTCCATGCAGCCCGGCAAGGGCGGAGCCAAAAAAATGTGTACCCTCGTTACCGACAAGATCGAGATTATTTTCCCGTCCAGCGCTGTGACCAGCGCCAGAGACTGTCATGTGACGGAGGTGCTGGTCGGCCATTACAGCGACTTCGAGGTGCATCCGACCTGCGGTCTGGCCTCGACGGTCAAGGTGATCGGCATGTTCGACGAGCCGCGAGCGTTCCTCGAACCGGAGCGGGTCAATGCGAAGATCCTCTGGCTCGGACAAGGCTACATCGAGTACCGGTTAGCTAATTACCTGATGAAAAACGATACGCCGCTGGAGCTTGAAATCTCGATGGAAATCTCATCGGAGGCGCCGTTCGCCAACGAAAACTGGCCCTCGGACATTACCTTTACGTTGAATGGGGTCGAGCTGGGCGTCTGGACGAGCCCGGGCGACTTTGGCGGAAGCAAGCGCGGGCGCTATACGCCTGACTGGTGGTGGGACGAGATCAACCAGTACGGCATAATGAAGGTGCTGAAGATCGGCAGCGACGGCACCTATATCGACGGTATGCGCATCTCCGATGTGACGATCCAGGATATCCGGGTGGAGGACAAACAGTGGAACTTCCGCATCGAGGTCAAGGAGGATGCCGAGAATGTCGGCGGACTGACCCTGTTCGGCACGGGATTTGGCAATTACAATCAGGATATCGTATTTAAGCTCTACTATGAGCGTACAGCTTCTGCAACCTGACCAAAAAAGCGAAGCTCGGCGTGGCCCAAGGCCTGCCGAGCTTCGCTTTTTTTTGTTGCTCGAGCAGACTATAGCATCTGCACGGGCTTGCCGTTTGGCTCAGATGCTGCGCGGCCGAACAGCGGCATGCCCGCCTCGTCCCAATGGATCGGCATGATGCACGTATGGCGATTGGGGTCGTAGAGCGGGTCGCCGACGATTTCCTTGTAATCGCGGGCGTGATAGACGAGCAGATCGGTGCGGCCATCCTCGGCGATCGTGAAGCTGTTGTGACCGGGGCCGAACCGTCCTGCCGCTTCATCGGTCTCGAGGACGGGCTTGGACGATTTGGTCCAGGAGGCTGGATCGGTCAGATCGCTGTCCTCGCGAGCCCATAGCAGTCCCATACAATAATGATGATCGGTCGCGCTCGCCGAGTAGCTGATGAAGAAATGGCCGTTCCGATGGAGGACGGCAGCGCCTTCATTTACGAGGAAGCCGTTCCTCTCCCACTCATGCTCCGGCGTCGTCAGCATCGTGTGGGGTCCTGCCAACGTCCAGGGATTGCTCATCGGCGCCAGATACAGATTGGAGTTGCCCGGGATGTCGGGATCGCGTTGAGCCCAGACGAGGTAGCGCACGCCTCGATGAGCGAACGTCGTGGCGTCGAGGGCGAAGGTTTCCCAGGCGGTGCGGATCTGGCCTTTCTCCGCCCAGGCGCCCTCCAGCGGATTGGCGGCATCACATTCCAGTACGTACATCCGGTGCTCGAAGGGAGCTTCGGCCCGACCCGCAGCGTAGTACAGATACCATTTGCCATCGATGTAGTGGAGTTCGGGCGCCCAGATGTTGGCGCTCATCGGGCCTTGCTCATGCTTGCGCCAGCAGACGACAGGCAGAGCCGTCGCCAAGTCTGCGATTGTCGACGCGCGCCGAAGCTCGATCCGATCGTATTCGGGCACCGAGGCTGTGAAGTAGTAATAACCGTCCGTATGCAGATAGACCCACGGGTCGGCACGCTGAGGGATCAGGGGATGAGGGTATTCGAACTGGCTGATGGACATAAGGAAATCCTCCCTATCATTAATGAATATGTTAACAAATAAAACATGAGCATATTATACAGGAAGTTCAGGCTGGTAAACAATGACCAAAGAAATGCGGAAGCGGGGCGTGATGCCAGCCTGTTTTGTGCATGCTGCTCTCTATTTTGCTTGAGTAAGAATTGGCGGATTGTTGGTTCCGATGGAAATTTCCTATTGACGAAAAGAGAAGAAGAAAATATTATGTTAATATAAATACGAATTATAAATATTTATATTAACA
>NZ_BFBX01000102.1:0-173 GCF_003851045.1 Paenibacillus sp. 598K
CTTCCGTTGTATCGCATTATGGTTGTCACCTCACCCCCGACGATACGTGCCGCAAGCTCTTATTGTCACCCTGTAATCGGGATGTTTAAGAGTTACTAGCTTAACTGCATTAATACCTCTATTTATGCCCAAAACTGCATGTTGACTGGGTACAACTGCGAAAGTGCAGTTAT
>NZ_BFBX01000102.1:342-1457 GCF_003851045.1 Paenibacillus sp. 598K
CTGCGAAAGTGCAGTTATTTTTTGAGAATGAGCGCCAATAAGCGATTTTGTGGAGCTTTAAGTGTACTTTTGCATTTATTGACCCGTTTGAGCGCTGTGCGGTCAGAAATAAAGGTACTTTTGCACTACTGCCCAGTAGAATAGATCATAGGTGAAAAAAGCAAGTAGAGTCCTATTAGTGACAGGATTATTCCGAGTACTCTTAGGCATGTAAAATACAGCTTCGGCGGCTCTTTCGTCGCTTTTTTCCATCCTTGAGTGACGTTCCAGAATAAACGAGGGTGAATGGCGGCGGCTAAGGCTAGTATCGTCCAAATGATTAGGAAAACTGTAATAACAATCGTTATTCCGATACCTGGTCCAACATCCATCAGGAACACATAAATCACCTCCAAAGTAAGCATATTCCACATCGCTGCTTGCCTTTCCTTCGCGGAGGTACTTATGCAGTCACGAAATATCGAACAAGCAGCGGATCGCAATCGCCTCGGTTATGGCAGCTTGTGCCATAAATCGCATAAGTAGAGCGCCATCGACCCGGGAATTGCAGACTTGTTCCAAAAATCGCACAAGTTGAGTACATCGAGCCGAGAGCAGGCTGATTTATGCCATAAATCGCACAAGTTGAGCACATTGAGCCGGGGCCGTTCAGATTTGTGCCATAAATCGCACAAGTGAGCGCCAACGCCTCGAATGCAAACAGACCTGTGCTATATATGGCACAAGTCTGCAAAAAAACTACTCTCACGGCTTCCGCATTAATCATAACTCAAGGTTCCCTCTCCTACTCCGCCTGGCCCGGCTTGGAGAGCATGATGCTCAGGATCGTCGCGTCGGCGTCAGCCATCCCCTCCTGGACGAACCGCTCCATGTTGCGAATCGTGTCCTCGACCTCGTCGAAGATGACGCCGTCGCTCGGCGAGGGCGAGATGTCGTTCATCGCCAGGATCGCCGCCTGGATCGCGGCATTGGTGCCGGTGGATATCTTGAGCGCGCAGGTCGCCTTGGCGCCGTCGCAGATCATGCCGCTCAGCGAGGCAATCGTGCTCTGCACGGCCCGCTTGATCTGCTGGAGGCTGCCGCCCATCAGATAGACGATGCCGCTGCTCGCGCCG
>NZ_BFBX01000103.1:0-641 GCF_003851045.1 Paenibacillus sp. 598K
CTCGGCGAGGTGCGGATCGACAGCAGCATCGCCGACCGGGTGCTGCAGACCAAGCTGGCGGCCCGCGTCTACCTCGATCGCGTCCGCGACCGGCTGCTGGCGGGACTGGAGTTCCAGTATGGCGATATCGTCATCAATCCGCTGGAGGATCGCGAGGAGCGCCGCGGCGAGAGCCGCATCCTGATCCGCGAGGGCGAGCGGGAGACGCATATCCTCGCGCTTATGGAGGGGGCGGGCTTCGCGCGGACGGAGAGCGGCTATATTATGCAGGACGAGGAGCGGGAGTTCGCCTTCTTGTATGAGATCGTGCCGCAGTTGGAGCGGGAGGCGCGCATCTATGCGACGTCGGCGGTCAAGGAGCGGCTGTTCGTCGAGCATCCGCCGCCGCGCATCGAGGTGTCGCGGGAGGAGCGGACGCCGTGGCTGGCCTTCCGGTTCCGCATCGACGATATCCCGGAGGCGGAGATCCGCGAGCTGACCCGCTCGCTCGTCCTGAAGCGCAAGTATCACCGACTGCCGACGGGCGCGCTGATGCCGCTGGACACCGAGGAGATGCAGCGGATCGCCCGCGTCCTCGCAGAGACGGGGATGGCGCTGCCGGAGCTGACGCAGCCGAGCTTCAGCCTGCCGCTGACGCGCGG
>NZ_BFBX01000103.1:694-4977 GCF_003851045.1 Paenibacillus sp. 598K
CCTGCCGCTGACGCGCGGCCTGCGTCTGCTGGCCTCGACGGACGAGGAGGCGCTCCGGCCGGCTGCGGCGGTGCGGCAGCTGCTGGAGCATCTGCGGCATCCGGAGCATCTGGAGGCTGCCGTGCCCGAGTCGCTGGCGCCGGTGCTGCGGGACTACCAGGTCGAGGGCTATCGGTGGTTCAAGACGCTGGCGCGGTATGGACTGGGAGGTATCCTCGCCGACGATATGGGGCTCGGCAAGACGCTGCAGAGCATCGCCTATCTCGTCTCGGTGCTGCCGGAGATCCGCGAGAGCGGGCGACCGGCGCTTATCGTCGCGCCGGCCTCGCTCCTGTACAACTGGCTGAGCGAGCTGCGCAGGTTCGCGCCCGGTCTGCGGGCCGCCGTCGTCGACGGCAGCCGCACCGAGCGTCACGCCACGCTGGATGCCTCCGACCACGATGCGCTCATCGTCTCGTATCCGCTGCTGCGCCGGGACATCGGTCGTTATGCGGAGCTGGCCTTCCACACGCTCATCCTCGACGAGGCGCAGATGATCAAAAACGACAGCACGCAGTCCGCCCGCGCGGTCAAGACGCTGGCAGCGACGCATCGGTTCGCGCTCACCGGCACGCCGATCGAGAATCGTCTGACCGAGCTGTGGTCGATCATGGATGCGGTGCTGCCCGGCTTTTTCCCGGACCGTCAGGCGTTTGGCGAGCTGGAGCCTGCGACGGTCGCCCGGCTGGCGCGACCGTTCCTGCTGCGGCGGATGAAGCGGGAGGTGCTGGCCGAGCTGCCGGAGAAGATCGAGTCCGTGCTCGTCTCCGAGCTGCTGCCGGAGCAGCGCAAGCAATATGCCGCGCTGCTGGCTCAGCTGAGGTATGAGACGCTCAAGCATCTGGACGAGGAGGACTTCGCCAAGAGCCGCATCCGCATCCTTGCCGGTCTGACCCGGCTCCGCCAGCTCTGCTGCCACCCGGCGCTGTTCCTCGATGGCTACACCGGCGGCTCCGCCAAGTTCGAGCAGCTGCTCGAGGTGATCGACGAATGCGGCCGTGCCGGCAGGCGGCTGCTCGTCTTCTCCCAATTCACGGAGATGCTCGGGCTGATCGGCCGCGAGCTCGGCTACCGGGGCATCCCGTACTTCTATCTCGATGGGGCGACGCCGCCGATCGAGCGGGTCGAGCTATGCGAGCGGTACAATGCCGGGGAGCGGGATCTGTTCCTCATCTCGCTAAAGGCAGGCGGCACCGGGCTGAATCTGACAGGAGCGGACACCGTCGTGTTGTATGACCTGTGGTGGAACCCGGCGGTCGAGCGGCAAGCCGAGGACCGCGCCCACCGGATGGGGCAGAAGCGTGTCGTCCAGGTGATCCGTCTCATCACGCACGGCACGATCGAGGAGAAGATGTATGAGCTGCAGCAGAAGAAGCAAGCGCTCTTCGACGAGATGACGACGCCGGAGACGGGCGGCGGAGCGGGACTGACGGAGCAGGATATCCTCCAATTGCTCGATGTTTCCCGTGCGGCAACCTGACTGGAAATTGTTCGCAAGGAATACTTTACAAAGCGGCGGAAAAGCGGTAAGATGAAGAAGTGAGCGCGATATTAGACCGAATTTAATACTGGATTTTCCCGGAGGAGCCTGCCAAAAGCGGGCTTTTTTTGTGTTTTTTGGCGGTTTTTTCCTGATTCTGGCGGAAACACTTGAGAGAAAGTGGGAACCCCCGTTAAAGGAGAAGACATCAATATCATGAATGATTAAGGGGGTTAATCTGTGCTGCATGGAGCAATATTGTCGCCGTTTCTACTCGCTTTGCTGCTGCCGCTGCTGTTCAGGTGGACCCGCGGCAGACAGGTCGGCTGGGCGGTGCTTCTGGCGCCTGTTGCGCTGTTTGTTTACTTTGCCAGCTTCCTGCCGCAGATTGGCCGGGGAGAGACGATCCTGCGCACCTTGCCTTGGGTGCCGTCGCTGGGCATCTCCTTTGATGCTTATGTGGATGGACTCGGGCTGCTGTTCGCGCTTCTCATTACAGGCGTGGGCGCGCTTGTCGTGCTGTATGCGATTTTTTATTTGGATCGGCGCAAGGAGCAGCTGCATCATTTTTACTTCTACCTTCTGTTGTTCATGGGCGCGATGCTGGGGATCGTGCTGTCGGACAACCTGATCCTTCTCTATGTATTCTGGGAGCTGACCTCGCTCAGCTCTTCCTTGCTCGTCGCGTTCTGGTATGATCGGGACCGATCCGTCTATGGCGCTCGCAAGTCGATGCTCATCACCGTATTTGGCGGCTTTGCGATGCTGGCGGGTTTTATCCTGCTCTACCTCGAGGGCGGGACGTTCAGCATCCAGGGCTTGATCGCGCAGGCGGACAGCCTGTTCGGGAGTCCGCTGTTCTACGCAGCGATGGCGCTGGTGCTGCTGGGCGCCTTCACCAAGTCGGCGCAGTTCCCGTTCCATATCTGGCTGCCCGATGCGATGGAGGCGCCGACGCCGGTCAGCGCCTACCTGCACTCGGCGACGATGGTTAAGGCCGGCGTCTACCTGGTCGCCCGAATGATGCCGATCTTCGGCGGCTCGGAGGTCTGGCTCTGGGCGCTCCTGCTGACGGGACTCGTCACGATGTGCTGGGGCTCGGTGTCGGCGATCCGTCAGCATGACCTGAAGGGTATCCTCGCCTTCTCGACGATCAGTCAGCTCGGCTTGCTCATGCTGCTGCTCGGCATCGGCTCGGCGGCGATGCTCGCTGGCGGCACGGCGATGGAGCGAGTGTACGCGGCGGCCGTGACGACTGCGCTCGTGCACCTCGTCAATCATGCGACATTCAAGGGCAGTCTGTTCATGATCGTCGGCATCATCGACCATGAGACGGGGACCCGGGACATTAGGCGGCTGGGCGGCTTGATGACCGTGATGCCGATTGCGTTTACCGTGGCCTTGTTCGGACTGTCGGCGATGGCGGGGCTGCCGCCATTCAATGGCTTCATCAGCAAGGAGATGTTCTTCACGGCGTTGATCTCGCTGCAGGAGCTGCCCGGAGGTGCGGCATGGCTATGGGTCGCCGTCATCGGCTGGCTCGCCAGCATCTTTACATTCGGCTACTGCGCGCTCATGCTCGGTCGTACGTTCACCGGCAAGTTCAAGCCGCACAACTTCGACCAGGAGGTGCATGAGGCGCCGATCGGCCTGCTTATCTCGCCGATCGTGCTCGGCTCGCTGGTGCTGCTGCTCGGCCTCTTCCCTAATCTGCTGGTGCCGGGGCTGATCGAGCCGGCAGTTGCCTCGATCCTGCCGACGCTTGACCCGACACTCTATTCCTTCCGGCTGTCTATGTGGCATGGTCCAAGTCTGGAGCTGGGGATGTCGCTCGGCGTCGTTATCCTGGGACTGTTGCTGTACCGCAGCATGCCCCGGATGGCGGGCTGGGGCTGGTTCGGCCGCGAGCGCGACCCGCTGAATCGGCTGTACGATGGCGGTCTGGACGCGCTCGCTGTCGGCTCGGAGCGGATCACGGGCATTCAGATGACCGGAAGGCTGCGGGACTATCTGGTCTACATGCTGCTGTTCATCATCGGTCTGGTGACGTATGTTTTCTACCGCTCGGGCAGCTTCACGCTGCCGACGGCCATTACCGGAGAGGCTCCGGTGTACGTTTATGGCGTCTCGCTGCTCCTGATCGCTGCGACTTTCGCGCTGCTGCAGATCAAGGAGCGCATCGCGTTTATTGTCGCGCTTGGCGTCATCGGTCTCATGGTATCGCTGCTGTTCACGATCTTCAGCGCTCAGGACCTGGCGCTTACGCAGCTGCTGGTGGAGACGGTGACGGTCATCCTGCTGCTGCTGGCGTTCCGGCGGCTGCCGGAGATGACGAGCGAGCGCATCCCGCCTTTCAGTCGGATGGTCAAGCTGATCGTCTCGACTGTTGTCGGCGTCGGCGTATTCCTGCTCGGCGTCAGCGCCTACAGCTACCGCACGGAGACCGGACTGCCATCGATATCGGACTTTTTCAAGGCCAATACGTACGAGCTGGGCGGCGGGCAAAATATGGTCAACGTCATCCTCGTCGACTTCCGTGCGCTCGATACGCTGCTGGAGGTGCTGGTGCTCGGCATTGTTGGGCTCGGCATCATGATGCTGGTGAAGCACCGGTTCAAGGGAGGGGAGGACGTATGAGGTATAGTCGCGAGCACGACATTTTGCAGCGCGTCTGCATGACAGCGGTCATCTGCCTGCTGCTGGCGTTCTCCTGGTATCTGTTCCTGGCCGGTCACAACCGGCCGGGCGGCGGCTTCATCGGCGG
>NZ_BFBX01000103.1:5084-8395 GCF_003851045.1 Paenibacillus sp. 598K
GGCGGCGGCTTCATCGGCGGTCTCATGACCGCCAGCGCCATCGTGCTGATGTATATGTTTTTCGGGGCGCAGGAGGCGGGGCGGGTGATGCGTCTGTCCTATCCGGTCGTCATCTCGCTGGGGCTGCTTGTGGCGGCCACGGTTGGCACCGTTGGCCTGCTGGGAGGCGATGCGTTTTTTACCCAATACTTTGATTACGTGACGCTGCCGCTGGTCGGCGAGGTGGAGCTGACGACGGCGCTGCCGTTCGATCTGGGCGTCTATCTCGTCGTCGTCGGTGCGACGATGGCTGCGATCGTGACGATCTCGGAGGATGATGCCTGATGGAGCTGCTCATGTTTGTTGTCATCGGCGTACTGATGGGCGTAGGTGTCTATCTGCTGCTCTCCCGTAGCCTGCTGCGCGTCGTCGCGTCGCTGATGCTTCTCTCGCACGGCGTTCACCTGCTGCTGCTGACGATGGGCGGACTGCGCGAGGGTGCGCCGCCGCTGCAGGATGAGAGCGGCATGGCAGCGACCGACCCGCTGCCGCAGGCGCTGATCCTGACGGCGATCGTCATCAGCTTCGGACTGACGGCGTTCCTGATCGTCCTGGCGTACCGCACCTACCGAGCGCATCATACGGAAGATCTGGAAGAGCTAAGGGGTGAACCCAATGAGTAATGTGCTGATGCTGCCTATCCTGCTGCCCTTCGTTACCGGCGCATTGCTTATCCTGCTGGCGAAGCGCTCGCTGCTGCAACGGATCGTCAGCGGCATCATGATGACCGTACTGCTCGGCCTGTCTCTCTGGTTGGCGGCGGATATCTATACCAGCGGCATGAAGACGCTAGAGGTCGGCGGCTGGCAGACGCCGTTCGGAATTGTGCTAGCGGCCGACAAACTGGCGGCGATGATGGTCGTGCTCACCTGTCTCGTCGGTCTGGTCTGTCTGTTCTATTCCTTTGCGACGATCCATCCGGAGCGCGAGCGGCATTATTATTATCCGTTCTACTTTTTCCTGCTGACCGGCGTGAACGGCTCGTTCCTGACGGGTGATCTGTTCAACCTGTTCGTCTTCTTCGAGGTGATGCTGCTGGCGTCCTACGCGCTCATGGTCATCGGCGGCACCAGGTATCAGCTGCGAGAGACGATGAAGTATGCGGTCATCAATGTATGCTCGTCGCTGCTGTTCCTGATCGCGATCGCCTATCTGTACGGCGTCGCCGGCACGGTCAACATGGCGCATCTCGCGCAGCGGATCGGCGAGCTCGGGCAGACCGGCATCATGCAGGTCATTGCGATGTTGTTTTTCCTGGTGTTTGCAATTAAAGGGGCGCTCTTCCCATTGTACTTCTGGCTGCCGCGCTCCTACTACGGTCCGCCTGCGGCCATCACCGCGCTGTTCGGCGGCTTGCTAACGAAGGTGGGCGTCTATGCGATGATCCGCGTCTTCACGCTTATCTTCAACCACGACATCGCCTTCACCCATCATCTGCTGCTGGTCGCGGTGGCGGGCCTGACGATGCTGCTCGGCGTGCTCGGCGCGGTGTCCAAATACGACTTCAAGAAGATCCTCGCCTATCATATCATCAGCCAGCTCGGCTATATGATCATGGGGCTGGGACTGTTCACCAAGCTGGCGCTGGCTGGCGCGATCTACTATATGGCGCATCATATCATCATCAAGACCGGCTTGCTGCTGATGGCCGGCGCAGCGCAGCGAGTGACGGGCACAACCGACCTTCGACAGATGGGGGGACTGCTGCGGACGCATCCGTATATGGCGTGGTTTTTCCTCATCCTCGCCTTGTCGATCGCAGGCATCCCGCCGCTTAGCGGCTTCTTCGGCAAGTTCCCGCTCATCGTAGCAGCCTTCGAGGAGCAGAGCTATGCGATCGCTATCGTCGCGCTCGTCGTCGGTCTGCTTACGCTCATCTCGATGATGAAGATCTTCACGCATGCGTTCTGGGGGGCGCAGCGTCATACGGAGGCGCAGGCCCAGGTGCGGGTGGGCAAGCTGCTGGCGCCGGCCAGCGTGCTGGTGTTGCTGACGATCGCGCTCGGCATTGGGGCACAGCCGTTCTTCACCTATGCCGAAACCGTCGCTGCCGAGCTGATGGATCCACAGGGCTATATCCAATCCGTGTTGGGGGAGTGAGGGCATGCTATATCAGATCGTGCTGAATGTAGGAATCGCTGCGTCATGGATGCTCCTGCGCAACAGCGCTGCCTTCGGCGACGCGCTTATGGGCTATGCGGCGGGCTTGCTGGTCGTCCTCCTGATGGCCAAATGGCGCGGCGAGCAGCCGTACACGCGCCGGGTATGGGCGGCTTGGCTGCTGCTCGTCGTGCTGATCCGGGAGATGGCGATCGCCAACTGGGTCGTCATGAAGATAGTGCTCCGTCCTCAGCTAGATATTCGGCCAGCCATCCTGGAGGTGCCGACGCAATTGAAGTCCTCGCTGGAGCGGGCGCTGTTCGCTACGTGCATCACGCTGACGCCGGGCTCGCTGTCGATGGAGTTCTCCCGAGAGGGCGACCGGATCTTCGTCCATTACCTCGATGTGCGCGACCGCGAGGCGGCGATCCGGGAAGTGAAGGCGACGTTCGAGAGACGGATACTGGAGGTGACGCGCGGTCATGCTTAATACGATCCTTACCGGCGTCTTGCTCCTGCTCGTACTGTCGGCGCTCCTGTGCAGCTACCGCGTCTTCGTCGGGCCGACTGCGGCCGACCGGGTCGCGGCGCTCGATACGATCGGCATGCTGCTGATCGGCTTCGTCGGCATCCTGATGGTCATCCAGGATACGACAGCATATACCGAGATCATCCTCGTCGTCGGGTTGTTGGCTTTTGCAGGCTCGGCAGCGCTGGCGACTTTCATAGAGAGGGGGGATCTGTTTGAGCGCGACTGAATGGCTGATCGCTGTCCTGGCTGTCATCGGCGGGTTGCTCAGCGTAGTGGCTGCGATCGGCCTGATCCGGCTGCCGGACGTTTACTCGCGCCTGCATGCGACCGGCAAAAGCTCCGTCACCGCCGTCGTCTTCCTCATGCTCGCCGCGTTCATCTACTTTGCCTATACCCACGGCTGGGCGGTGTGGAAGCTGCTGCTCGTGCTCGTCTTCGTCGGCCTGACGACGCCAGTCGCGGCGCTGCTGATCGCCCGCTCGGCCTATCGCAGCGGGGTGCCGCTGGACGAGCGCACGCATCACGACGAGTTGAAGCCTTACTATGTCTCGCTCGCGGCGGAGGCTGAGGACATTGCTCGCCCTGTGGAGAGTGATCGGCAGGGTGAGGGCGCGAGCAGGCACTAACCGTCGAAACGGCC
>NZ_BFBX01000103.1:8539-25329 GCF_003851045.1 Paenibacillus sp. 598K
TAACCGTCGAAACGGCCCCGTTCTGGGCGAAAAATCGCACAAGTGGGGCCGCTAACCGTCCCAACGGCCCCGTTCTGGGCGAAAAATCGCACAAGTGGCGCCGCTAACCGTCCCACCGGTCCCAATCTGTGCGAAATATCGCACAAGTATCGCCACTAACCGTCCCAACGGCCCCGTTCTGGGCGAAAAATCGCACAAGTGGGGCCGCTAACCGTCCCAACCGCCCCGTTCTGGGCGAAAAATCGCACAAGTGGGACCACTAACTGTCGAAACGGCCTCGATCTGTGCGAAATATCGCACAAGTATCGCCACTAACCGTCCCACCGGCCCTGATCTGCGCGAAAATAGCACCCATGCGACGACGTGATAGGCGACTATATAATATTCCTTTACAGGAATATTCGATTCATGGTATATTCAAATCAGCAAAACGAGTAGAGCACTACAAGGTGAGGTGGACGGAGCTTGCTGCCCACAGCTGCTGAAGCGGGGGGATAGAGCAGGCAGAGCAAAGGGATGAAGAGGATGGAGACGACAACATTTAGCGCCTTGTCGGAGCCAAGTCGGCTACGGATCGTCGAGCTGCTGCTGCATGGACCGATGACGGTCGGCGATATCGCGCAGCGACTCGAGATCCGTCAGCCACAGGCGTCCAAGCATCTAAAGGTGCTGCTGGAGGCTGGCTTGGTACAGGTAGAAGCGATAGCCAACCGCAGGGAATATCGGTTATCGCCGGAGCCGTTCCGCCAGTTGCAGAGCTGGCTTGACACTTACCGGGCGTTATGGGAAGAGCGATATGATCAGTTGGAGCTATACCTGCAGCGGTTGCAAGCCGAGCAGAAAGACTAACAATTACGGGAGGAATGAAGACGATGAGCAAGATGACGAGCAGGGTGGAAGGCAATGTACTCATATTGGAGCGGGTGTTCAAGGCCCCTCGGCAGCTGGTATTCCAGGCCTTTTCGGATGCGGAGCATTTGAAGCATTGGTGGGGACCTCGCGGTTGGACGCTGCCGGTGTGCAACGTTGATTTTCGTCCGGGCGGCGTATGGCATTACTGTATGAAGTGCGAGGACCGGGCGCAAGGCGACTTCTACGGTATGGAGTCTTGGGGCAAGGGCGTCTACAGCGAGATCGTGTCGGGAGAGAAGATCGCTTACAAGGATTACTTCTCCGATGCCGAGGGCAACGAGAATCCGGAGCTGCCGGCGACCGATATCGTCCTGCTCTTCGATGATCATGAGGAGGGCACACTGGTCATTAACCGCGCCGTGTACGCTTCCGCCGAAGGTCTGAAGACCGTGCTGGACATGGGGATGGAGCAAGGGATCACCGAGACATGGGATCGTCTCGACGAGTATTTGGCCGAGCAAGCGCGAGCTTAGGAACGCTCGCCTCGCTATCTGGGGGTCCAGCGCCCAGGTAAGCTAGTCCGCTCGTCACGCGCATGGTGTGCCAACTTGCGTACGGCCCGCTCGCTCAGAACAGACACAAACGCCCGTCCACCGGTTATAGCCGATAGACGGGCGTTTTGCGCATACCGAGGGCCTTGGCCCGGAGGCTACGCTTTGGCCTTGAAGTGAACGACCGCACTGTATAGCACCTTGCCCGCATTCGCATCGAACACGGCCTGATGCTGCACGGAGGCAACGTCGAGGAGCAGCGCCTTGTTGTTCTCGATCTGGACGTCGATTCGCTGCTCTAGCGACTTCAGATCATACGCCTGAAAAAACTCCACCTTGTTCTCGATTCGGCTCAGTGAAAATTCCATCCTGCTCGCTCCTGTTCATCATCTCTACCAGAGATGGCGCATCTGACGGATAACAGCACTATTATACCACGGATGCCGGTGCCGTGCCGGGAGGGTGAGAGCGCCTGTCAAGCCCCAACTCGCTAGCGATGGAAAAGAAGAAGCAGATGTCTTCATAGAGCTGATGCAGATGCTCGCTGTCTGCCTCTCGATGCAGAGGCGCTTCAAAATAGTTTTTGCTGCTGCCGAGCAGCAGACAAACATGGGTGTCGAAAAACGAAATATCAACTCGACCATTGTGCTTGTCTCGGAAGCGCACAAGTTCGCTCATCCGCCCCGGGGTTAGCAAGGCGCGCGCCTCCGCTTCATTCGACGTGCGTGTGACGAAGGTTTCGTTGAACGTGGGATCCTCCATCGCAAGCTCTTGGTTAACCCCGAGGGAGACAGAGGGCAGGAGATAGCTCAACTTGCGGAAACCGCGTGCTAGCTTGCTGCGGGAAGCGGCGTTGTGTGATTGCAAAATCGTAACGCCCTCAAAAGACGGCTCGACGCTGGCGATGAAACCGATCCCTTTGAAATGGCGAACCTTGCTTTTAGTGCCCGTCTCGCCATCGTCAATATACGATACGAGGGTGAGCTCGGAAAACTGAATCGCGGCGTCTTGGATACGGCCTTTAAACAGGTCCTCCCCACGAGCAATGACAGCGTCTTTGGGCAACAATCGCGAACGTTGTATCAAGTCGAAATCAACATGACCATCGGGAGTATACTCAAAATCGACCTTCTTGTAAGCACCGGTTTTATGGAGCAATGCCTCTGCCAGTCCGACGACAACGGTTTGCTTGAACTGAAGAGTATAACTCTCCTTGCTATTCGACCAGAAAAGCCATGTATACGCCAGTACGCCGAGCAGGAGCAGGATTCCCAAGACAATCCACCCTGTTCCCAATATGAGCAGGAACGCATTTCCGATAGCTACGCTTGCGAGCAGCCACATTCTTTTCCTCAGCTTGTTTCTCTGGTCTAGTCTTGTTTGCTCTACAGCTTCAAGAGCGGGCTTTAAGGTCTGCTTGACTTCGCTGAACGCTGGCGGCATAGGTCCCATGACTCCTCTATTATGTTTTGATATTACCATAACATAGAAAAGTTTGGTCATCTAGAGACAATTTGCATCGAATTGGCAAGCCCGCTCAGCGAATCTTGGTCTGGCCGACGGGAGCAGCTTAGCCGCCGATCTGCGGCACTAAGGCGCCTCTCCGCCGATCTGCGGCACTAAGGCGCCTCTCCGCCGATCTGTTGCATCACGGCATAGCCGTATGCCGGCAGCGTCAGCCGCAGGACGTCTGCTGCGAGCGCGACACCTTTGGCAATCTCGAGGCTGTGCCAGGAGGCAGCACCGCCCGGCGCCGGCAGCGTCACATCGACTGGCGCGACCTCGTTGTTGAGCACGATCAAGAAGCGGCTGGCCGCATCCCGCCGCTCATATACGAGCGTCTGCGGCTGGCCGGCGATCGGTACGAAGGCGATGTCGACGCCCCGCAGCGCGGCGTGCTCGCGGCGCAGCGCGATCATGCGGCGGAAGAAGGCGTACAGCTCGCGATCCTGACGCGCCGGGTCCCACTCCATGCACTTGCGGTTGTCGGGGTCGTACTCGCCGTCGATGCCCACTTCGTCGCCATAATAGATGCACGGCGCGCCCATATAGGTGAGCTGGAACAGTACGGCGAGCTTGAGCAGCCGCGTCTCGCCACCGCATAACGTCAGCAGACGGGTCGTGTCGTGACTGCCCAGCAGGTTAAAGGCGGCTTCGTTGATCTGTTGGGGATAGTACGCGAGCTGACGATTGATCGCCATCGCCAGCTGCTCCGCATCGATCAAGCGACGCGCGAAGAAGTCGAGGGCGATATTGGTGAAGGGATAGTTCATCACGGCATCGAACTGGTCGCCCTGCAGCCAAGGCATCGCGTCATGCATAATCTCGCCGAGCAGATAGGCCGAGGGATTGATCTGCTTGACCTCGCGGCGGAAATCTCGCCAGAACTGGTGGTCGACTTCGTTGGCGACGTCCAGCCGCCAGCCGTCAATGCCGAATTCCTCGGTCCAGTAGCGGACCGCGTCCAGCAAGTATTGCTTCACCTCGGGATGAGCGGTATTGAGCTTGGGCATGATCGGCTCGAAGCCGAAGGTGGCGTAGCTCGGGATGCCGTTGTCGTCGACGCGGAGCGGCCACTCCCGGATGAAAAACCAATCCGCATAACGAGACGTCGGTCCGTTGGCGACTACATCCTGATAGGGGGCGAATGTAAAGCCGCAATGGTTGAACACGCCGTCCAGCACAATCCGGATGCCGCGCGCATGACAGGTATCGATCAACTCCTTGAGCTTCTCCTTGGTCCCGAACTGGGGATCGAGCTGTCTGTAATCGGCGGTGTCGTACTTGTGATTGGTCGTCGCAGCGAACAACGGCGTGAAATAGATCGCATTGACCCCCAACTCGACGAGGTGATCGAGGTGGTCGATGACGCCCTGCAGATCGCCTCCAAAGAAGTTGGTCGGCGTCGGCTTGCCGCCCCACGGCTGGACCCCGGCAGGGTCGTTAGATGGATCGCCGTTGGCGAAGCGCTCGGGGAAGATCTGGTAAAATACCGCGTCCCGCACCCAAGTCGGCGGGGTATGCACATCCGAGGCATTGAGATAAGGGAAGTCGAACAAGCCCTCATACATGACGGCAGGCGGCTCGTGCAAAAAGCATTTCTCCTGCATATAAAGTCTTCCCCCGTCCCGGTCATGGAGGATAAAGTAATAGACCAATCTGTTAAAGGCGGGCGTTACCTCGGCCTGCCAGTAATCAAAAAGCTCATCGGAGGCGAGCAAATGCATCTCCTTCGTCTCCTTGTACTTGGTCGGATCGAACTTGTCGCCGCAGACCAGCTCGACCCGGGGCACGTCGTCTCGCAAGGTGCGAAGTCGGATATGAATGACAGTATCGCTATAAGCATAAGCCCAGTTTTGCCCTGCGCGATGGTAGACGGCTTCAGTACGAATCATTTCTTTACTCCTCCTGGATCGGCAAGAACACGCCAAAAAGGGCCCAACCTCATCAAGCATGCGAGGTTGAACCCGAAAGTTTCATTGCCTTTAAATTTAGCCTCAGCATAGCACGAGAATAAAGCAGCTGACAAGAGGAAGCAGGAGGGTGATATTTGACGATGTGCCGAGAAAAAAGGAGGATATTCAGTTTTTCCTTGGCTAAATCCCGGATTATCCTCTTATTTTCGGGGATCAGTCGATTTGCAAACGCTTTAGTGGCTGCTGTATGATGGAGGCGTGTAAGGGAAGAACGTCTGACAACTTAAAGGCAATGTTACCTGGAAGGGTACAACCTCGGCACTTGGTGCAGCGGGTTGTGCCCTTTTTGCTATTCTATCAAAGGGGCGATAACGATGAAAAACAAGAAACAGATCGGAAGTAAAAACCAAAAGAAAACACTGCAAGCGGCCGTCACATGCGGCCTGGCACTGTCGCTGGTGCTGGCGGGATGCAGCAACGGCGGCAGCGGCAACGCGCCAAACGCGCAGCCGCCTGCCACGAACAATAGCGTCAACAATACGGCAGGCAACAGCGAGGATGAGGAGCTGGCGCCGGAGTCAGGAGCCAAGCTGGTCGTCTGGGAAGCCAAGGAGCAGCTCGAGTACATGCAAGCGCTCGCGGCCGACTTCGAGGCCGAATATGGCGTGCCAGTGACGATCGAGGAGCTGGCGGGCGGCGAGCAGGGCGGCAGGCTGGCGACGGATGGTCCATCGAAGCTGGCGGCCGACGTGCTGACGCTGCCGCATGACCAGATCGGTCAGGCGGTGACGGCAGGGCTGCTGCTGCCCAACGATGTGTTCGAGGAGGAGACGCGGGAGAGCATGGTCGAGGCGGCCGTGATGGCTTCGTCCTACGATGGCGTGCTGTACGGCTATCCGAAGTCGGTGGAGACGTACGGCATGTTCTACAACAAGGACCTGATGCCGGAAGCGCCGCAGAGCTGGGACGAGGTGATCGCCTTCGCCAAGGACTTCAACGACCCGGGTCATAATAAATATACCATCATGTGGGAGTTCGTCGGTTATTACACCTACCCGTTCATCGGCAGCTACGGCGGCTATATCTTCGGCGATAACAACACCAATCCTGCGGATATCGGGCTGAACAAGGAAGGCACGGTCGAAGGCTTCACCTTCTTGCGCTCGCTGCGCGAGATTCTGCCGATGAATGCCGGCGACGTCACCTACGATGTGAAGACGCAACTGTTCCAGGAAGGCAAGCTGGCGCTGAATATCGACGGTCCATGGTCGGTAGCGGCCTTCAAGGATAAGGTTAACTTTGGCGTGGCGCCGCTGCCGCGCACAGCGGATGGTCAGCCATCGCAGTCGTTCTCCGGGATCAAATCGTATTATGTCAACTCGTATTCGGCGTATCCGATCGCAGCTCGCTTGTTCGCGAACTTCGCTAGCAACAAGGAGAACCAACTGAAAAACTTCGAGATGACCGGCGCGATCCCGACGAATATCGAGGCGGGCGAGGCCCCTGCGATCCAGGAGGACCCGATTACAAGCGGCTTCTTCGAGCAGTTCACCAACTCGACGCCGATGCCGTCGATCTCCCAGATCAACTCGGTGTGGGAGCCGCTCAAGGCGGCATTTATCTCCGTATGGGACGATGCGAATGTCGAAGTCCAGCAGCTACTCGATCAGACCGTGAAGACAATCCAGGCGGACATCGATTCGAAATAAACGACGGGTGGTTAGTCGGATGAATTACAAAATCAAGGCGCTGTTCTTGTCCGTCATCTGCATGGGGGCAGGGCAGCTCTACAACCGCCAATATGGGAAAGGCCTGCTGTTCCTGGCTATATACGTTGCCGGCTGGTACAGCCTGCTGAATTCGCTGCTCGGCTATGTGCGGGGATTGATCACGCTCGGCGAGCAGCCGAGCGGCATGGTCAAGGTCGGCAAGCTGACGAAGATGGTGGAGGGCGATCACAGCATCTTTATGATGATCGACGGCTTGATCGCGCTACTGGCGATCCTGCTTCTGGCAGGTGTCTACGTACTCAACCTGCGGGATGCTTACTTGACCGGCGCGGCAAGGGAGCGGGGCGAGCAGCCCCGTTCGTTCGCGGCGTCGCTCCGCGAGCTGAATCGCAAGCATTTTGCTTATCTGGTGCTGGCGATTCCTGGTGTGGCGGTACTGTTCCTGACGATCCTGCCGATCATCTTCTCTGTTCTGCTGGCCTTCACCAATTATGCCGATCCGATCCTGCCCCCGGCCAATCTCGTCGATTGGGTCGGGTTCGATAATTTCCTGCGGATGGTCAATCTGAAGGTATGGAGCGCGACCTTCGGCGGCGTCCTGATCTGGACGCTGATCTGGGCGGTAATCGCTACCTTCACCACCTATGTCGGCGGCGTCCTGGTGGCGGTGCTCATCCAGCAGCCGGGCATCCGGTTCAAAAAACTGTGGCGCACGGTGCTGATCGTGCCGTTCGCCATCCCGAGCATGATCTCTCTGCTCGTCATGCGCAATCTGTTCAACAACCAGTTCGGGCCGGTCAACGGCTACCTGCGCAGCATGGGGCTGGACGGCATCCCGTGGCTGACCGACCCGTTCTGGGCCAAGGTGACCGTCATCCTCGCCAACATGTGGCTCGGCATCCCGGTGACGATGATCCTGGCGATCGGCGTGCTGACGACGATACCGAAGGATATGTACGAGGCGGCCGAGGTCGATGGCGCGGGCGCTTACCAGAAGTTCCGGCTGATCACGCTGCCGATGGTGCTGTTCGCCACGGCGCCGGTGCTGATCATGCAGTTCGCCGGCAATATCAATAACTTCAACGTCATCTATCTGCTGACTGGCGGCGAGCCGGTCAATGCCAACTACCAGTATGCCGGCCATACCGATCTGCTCGTCACCTGGCTCTACAAGCTGGCCCTTAATCAGTCGCAGTATAGCTTCGCATCGGTTATCGGCATCGTCATCTTCCTGATGGTCGCCTCCTTCTCGATCTGGAGCTACCGACGGACCCGATCCTATCGAGAGGAGGACATGATCGCATGAGGAGAGGCACAGCCCATACAGCGAAGCTGTCGCTTAGCTATCTGATCCTGATCGTCCTGAGCCTGATCAGCCTGTTCCCGGCGCTCTGGATCGTCATGTCTTCCTTTAAGGTCGGCAATAGTCTGTTCAGCGATACCTTTATCCCGCGAGCGTTTACGTTCGAGCATTACATGAATCTGTTCCAGAACACCCGTTACCCGCAATGGTTCCTCAATACGCTCAAGGTAGCGGCTTTATCGACGATCTTCGGCACCTTCCTGCTGTTGCTCTCGTCTTACGCGATCTCGCGCTACCGCTTCGTCGGACGGCGGACGACGCTGACGACGCTGCTGGTGCTGCAGATGTTCCCCGGCTTCATGGCGATGATCGCCATCTACGTGCTGCTCAACACGATGGGCCTGCTCAACTCGCATTGGGCGCTTGTCCTCGTCTACAGCAGCGGCGCGATGGTGACCAATGTGTTCGTGGCCAAAGGGTTCTTCGACACGATCCCGCGAAGTTTGGAGGACGCGGCCCGGATCGACGGGGCGAGCCATCTGCGATTATTTTTCTCGATCATGATCCCGCTGTCGCGGCCGATGCTGACGTATGCCGGACTGATGATCTTCAACGGCTGCTTCGTCGACTTTATCTTCGCCGACCTGATCCTGCGGACGGAGGAGCAGCGGACGCTGGCTGTCGGCTTGTACCGGATGGTCAGCCAGCGCAACTCGACCGAGTTCACGCTGTTCGCCGCCGGGGCTGTGCTCGTCGCGCTGCCAGTGACGATGCTGTTCCTGTTCCTGCAACGCTTCCTCGTCGAGGGGCTGACGGCAGGAGCGACCAAAGGGTAGAGGGAGAGTACTGCCCCGCCCCCAAACAGTGCCTGCGGTCACGGATCGTTTCTGGTGTCTCGTCGGCTGTTTGAGGGCAAAATAACAAAAAAGCCTGTTCCCGAGACGAACTCGGATCAGGCTTCTTTTTATTGGAAGCAGCTACAAAGCTTTGCTTCTTTTCAGTTTTGGGGGATTTCATTACACCCGGCAAATATCCTTCGGACAGTTCTCGCATTTGCAGACGTTCTGCAAGTACTTGAGGTCCTTGATCAGCACCGAGCCGTTGTCGACGGTGATCGCTCCCGATCGCCGCAAATCCGACAGGATGCGGTTGACGCTCTCGCGCGTGGCGCCGATCATCTCGGCCATCTCGCTGTTGGTGATCTTCTTGTCGATGCGGATGCCATCCTCCGACTCGATGCCGTACGAATTGCCCAGACGGATGATGAGCGAGCAGAGCGCGCCCGGCTTGCCGTAGAGCAGCAGATCGCGGAACTTGGTCTGCGTCATGCGATGCATCACGCCCATCCATTTCATGAACTCGATTGCCAGATCGCCGTGCTGCCAGAGCATCGTCTCAAGGTCCTTTTGCTGGATAATGCCGATCTCCGCATCCTCGATCACCTCGGCGTTGAAGCTCTGCACCGATTGCTGGAACGGGTCGATCTGGCCGAACATATCGCCGGCATGGTGCAGGTACAGCGTTATTTTGCTGCCGTTGTCGGTCATCTTGGTCAGCTTGACGCGCCCCGACTTGACGTAATAGAGGTATTCGGCGGGATCGCCGTCCCAGAACAGGTACGACGCCGCTTTAACCTTGTGCACATACATCAGGCTGGTCAGTTTTTCTATATTATCGGGGGTGAAGTAAGCGGAGATCCCTTGAGCAGCCGCGGTCTGACGATCCGGCGCGATTGCGCTCGCGGTGGTCTTCATGCTGATTAGCCCCTTTCATTGTGTAGTTTTTCTACTATACTTGTAGTATACTACGTCACACCTAAGGTGAATATCGGGAGATGCCCCTAATGTTGGCGATATGGGCGAGGGCATTCCCTTAGTGCCGATGTGATATTGGTCACTGCGGAAGGAGGCGGTGCGTGATGTAATAGATACATAATCGCATGAGGTCATGATCGTATGAGGTCATGCGGCCGCGAGGCGGCGAGGAGGAATCAAGATGCTGACAGGGATTATTGTGGCGAACGGGCATAGCCGGCGGATGGACGGCGAGAACAAAAGCTTGCTGCAAGTCGGCGGCGAGGCGCTCATCCAGCGGCAGATTCGGTTAATGAAATGTGTCTGCAGCGAAATTATTATCGTAACCAATACCCCCCGGCTCTTCCTGCGCAAGGTAGACGAGTCGGTACGGATCATCACGGACTACTATTCTAACCGGGGACCGCTGGGCGGCATGCACGCCGGCCTGACGCTATCCCGCAACAGACATGCCTGGATCGCAGGCTGGGATATGCCTTTTCTCTCCTGGGAAGCCGCATCGCTTATGCTGCGCATGATGCAGCCGTCCGACGAAGCGGTGCTCCCTGTTATCGGGGGGACCACACGAGTCCTGCATGGCATTTTTGATCGTTCCTGCGCCGTCAAGATGGAGACGCTGCTGATGAACGACCTGACGATGCTGCCGGCGCTGCTCGATGTGCTGCAGTGGCAGGCCGTGCCGGAATCCGATTTTGTCCGGGCGGGCATCGACCCGGGTTTCGTCACAGCGATCAAGACAAGAGACGATTATGAGGAAGCTTTGCGTCTGCTGGACGGAAAGGATGCTGACACATATGGAACACGCTCCCCTACGCCTGGTTGAGGAACTGGCGTTAAAAAAAGATAAGGTGTATCGCCACAGCAGGGTGAACTACTTGCTCCGGTCCATGCTGGCCAGCATGTTCATCGGCTTTGGCGTTATCGTGGCATTTAAGACCGGCAGCTTCTTCTACGCCGATCATTCGCCGCTTATGTATCCGATGGCAGCGATGACCTTTGGTGCTGCGATTATCTTGATCTCCTATGGAGGCGGGGACCTGTTTACCGGCAACACCTTTTACTTCACCTTTGCCGCGCTGCGCGGCAAGCTTCAGTGGGGACGGGTGGGCCGGCTATGGGTGACGAGCTATTTGGGCAATATTTTGGGCGCTGCCGCATTTGCTTTGCTGATCTGGGCGACCGGCTTGTTCCGGGACGTCTCGGTGCACGGCTTCCTGCTCAGCGTCGTCGACAAGAAGATGCATGCGCCGACGATGGAGCTGTTTTTCCGGGGCTTGCTCTGTAACTGGCTTGTCTGCCTCGCCTTCTTCATTCCGATGAATCTGAAGGGCGATGGACCGAAGCTGTTTGCGATGATGCTGTTTGTCTTTTGCTTTTTCATTTCTGGTTATGAGCATAGTATTGCCAATCTGTGCACCTTTGCGATTGCATTTGTCGTTGACACCAAGGAAGCGGTCACAGTCGGCGGCATGCTGCACAACCTGATCCCGGTTACGCTGGGCAATCTTCTGGGCGGATCGGTATTTATGGGCTGGATGTATTATATGGTGAACAAACCGTTCGAGGAGGATGCGACGCAATGAAAAAAACGAGAGTCGTAGTGATAGGTGTAGGGATGGTAGGATCGACAACGGCGTATACGCTGTTGCTGCGGGAGCGCGCGGACGAGCTGGTGATGATCGACGTAGACCATAACAAGGCGGTCGGCGATGCGCTCGATATGAATCACGGCATGCCGTTCATCGGTCATACCGAGGTATGGGCCGGAACGTACGAGGATTGCAAAGGCGCGGACATTATCATCATCACCGCCGGCTCGGCGCAAAAGCCAGGCGAGACCCGCACAGCGCTCCTGAAGCGGAACGTAGCGATCTACGAGAGCATCATCTCGGAGGTGCTGAAGTACAACGACGACGGCATCCTGCTGCTGGCGACGAACCCGGTTGATATTATGAGCTACTTTTCGCTCAAAAAATCGGGCTGGCCGGTCAACCGCGTCATCGGCTCGGGCACGCTGCTCGACAGCGCGCGCTTCCGCTACCTGATCGGCGAAGAGCTGAAGCTTGATCCGCGCAGCGTCCATGGGCATATCATCGGCGAGCACGGCGACTCGGAGCTGCCGGTATGGAGCTTGGTCAACGTCGCTGGCGCACCTGTCGAGCTCGACGAGCAGACGCGGGAAAAGCTGTTCGTCAACACGCGCGACGCGGCCTACCAGATCATCGAAGCTAAAGGCGCGACGTACTACGCGATCGGTCTGGCGCTTGACCGGATCGTCACGGCGATCCTGCGCGATGAAGCGGCGGTCCTCAATGTGTCGACGTTATTGCAAGACTACCACGGCGTCTCGGACGTCTACCTCGGCGTACCGTGCGTCGTCGATCGCCAAGGCGTCCGCCAGGTGATGGACATCGCGTTGTCGGAGGATGAGCGCCAGCTGCTGCACAAGTCGGCTGACAAGCTCAAGGACCTGATTCGCTCGATCGAGAGCTAGTCTGCCCGAACAAGCCTTGTTTTAGTGGCGATAGCCACATATAGAAGCCCCGGGGCGCAAAATCTTTGCGAAGCTTACCGCATTGATTTTGCTCCGGTGCTTTTTTTATTGTTCGCCAATATCGTTGTCCTCGGAAATAGATCACGTTGAACCCGCCGATATGCCCATTATTTCCCCTTGATGTAACACAACGTTAACAAACGAAGCGGTCGAATTGTGATGCCAGTCACTGAGTGCGTATTTGCATCCCCTTACAATGAGGAAGGAACGTAAAGAGATTAGGGAGGGCGCACAATGACGAAATCAATGGGAAAGGGAAAGCAGGAAAAAGAGCCGACGCTGAAGGGAACCTTTGCCTCCGTTATACTTCTGGCTGCTTTTATTGTCCTGACATGGCTTGGCGTATTCGTGTTATTCATATCTAGGGGGTAGCGAGATGCATATTCATCGATTAGAGAAAATCTGGATCATCATCGGCATCGCCATGCTGGGCGTATTTCTCGTCGTAGTCGGCATCGGTGCATTCGCCTTGGGCATGCAGCCCCCCGGCTCGCATGCCCGCCATATCTCGGCGATTGATCCGGACAAAGTAAACGAAACGCCGCCATTTGACAATCCGCGAATCGAGAAGGTCGGCGAGAAGGAATACAATGCCTATCTGGTCGGCTTTGCCTTCGGTTATTCGCCGGATAAGATGGAGGTCCCTGTAGGCTCGACGGTTCACTTCCAGATTACGAGCAGCGACGTCGTCCACGGCTTCCAGATCCCTGGCACCAATGTGAACATGATGGTCGTACCGGGCGAGATCAACTACTTGAGCCATACGTTCAAGGAGCCGGGCGAATATCTGATCCTGTGCAACGAGTATTGCGGCATCGGACATGAATACATGGCGACGACGATTATCGTGTCGTAAGAAGGGACGGACCATACGATGACAGATCCAAAATCGAAATATGCCGCATCGTCGGCAGGCGCGAAGAGCGAAGGTCACACGCCGTATCCTCGCCAGGAAGCCTCGATTGTATTAAGCCATATTATTTTTGCCTTCATCGCTTTGCTGGTCGGCGGGATCGCAGGGCTGCTGCAAGGGCTGGTGCGCGGCGGGATGTTGACGCTTCCCGGCGGCATCGGCTATTATCAGCTGCTGACCGCGCATGGCGTATTGATGGCGCTGGTGTTTACGACGTTTTTCATCATCGGCTTCCTCTACTCGGGCATCGCCCAGACGCTTGGCGGCAAGCTGCTGCCTGCGACCCGCCGCTTCGCCTGGCTAGGCTTCGTATTGATGGCGGCGGGCACCGTGCTCGGCACGATCATGATCCTGCAGAACAAGGCGACGGTGCTGTATACGTTTTATGCGCCGATGCAAGCCTCCGTGCTGTTCTATATCGCGCTTGTGCTACTCGTCGTCGGCAGCTGGAGCAGCGGCTTCGGCATGATCTACCAATACCGCTACTGGCGCCGCAAGCATCAGGGCAAGCTGTCCCCGCTGTTCGCCTTCATGGCGATCGTGACGATGCTGATGTGGCTGATCGCGACGCTTGGCGTGGCAGCGACGGTGCTGTTCCAGTTTATCCCATGGTCGGTCGGTTGGGTCGATACGATCAATGTTATGCTCAGCCGCACACTGTTCTGGTACTTCGGCCATCCGCTCGTCTACTTCTGGCTGCTGCCGGCCTATATGTGCTGGTATGTGATTATTCCGAAGATTATCGGCGGCCGCATCTTCAGCGATGCGCTGGCCCGGCTGTCGTTTATCCTGTTGCTGCTGTTCTCGATCCCGGTCGGCTTCCACCATCAGCTGATGGAGCCGGGCATCTCGCCCGTCTGGAAGTACATCCAGGTCGTACTGACGTTTATGGTCGTCATCCCATCGCTTATGACCGCCTTTTCGCTGTTTGCCACCTTTGAGATCAGCGGCCGGGAGAAGGGCGCCAAAGGCTTGTTTGGCTGGGTGAAGGTGTTGCCGTGGAAGGACGTGCGCTTTTTCGCGCCATTTATGGGGATGCTGATCTTCATCCCGGCAGGCGCTGGCGGCATCATCAATGCCAGCCACCAGATGAACGGAGTCATCCACAATACGCTTTGGGTGACTGGACACTTCCATCTGACGGTGGCGACGAGCGTTGCGCTGACGTTCTTCGGCATCGCCTACTGGCTCATCCCGGTCGTCACCAACCGCGTGCTGACGCCGGCGATGAACCGGCTCGGCATCATCCAGACGATCCTGTGGCTGATCGGGATGCTGTTCATGTCCGGCCCGATGCATGCAGTCGGTCTGCTCGGATCGCCGCGCCGCACGGCCTTCACGACGTACAACGATCATCCGGACGCTGTCCTGTGGATGCCTTATCATGTGGCGATGGCGATCGGCGGGACGATCCTGTTCGTCGCTGTCATCCTGATGGTGTACAACATCTTCGCCATGATGCGCGCGCCGCGCGGCGAGACGCCGTACCCGCTCGGCGAGGTCGCCGATCAGGCCGAGCCGACGCCCAAGCTGCTGGAGAGATGGCGGGTATGGATCGCGATCGTCGTCCTGCTCATCCTGTTTGCCTACACGATCCCGGTGATCGACATGGTGAGGCATGCCGGACCCGGCTCGCCGACCTGGATTACGTGGTAGGGAGGCTAGGGGAGCTAGTAGAAGTAAGAGATGTGGGGGAAGCAACAAAAGCAAGAGAAGCAAGAGAAGCAAGAGAAGGTCGGCCGTTGCGGTCGGCCTTTTGCTTGATTTATTGGTCCAGGCAGCACAAGAAGGGTGGTGGGTAACGTCAATTGGACTGTCCGACCGGGGGAGCACCCGACTGGACACTCTCTTCATATAGAGATTGCTATGAACCCGTTGCTTGGCAGGTGGAGTTACACTTGGTTATAGGGGCGCGTCGGCTTATATGGTATGATGTGGAGACATGTCGCGTCAGCCTAGTATTCCATAACGTTGAAATTACACGGTTTCGGCTAGGGTTTGCTCCCGCGTCATTCGGCGAGGTGGGCTACCGAAACGACGTGACAGCTACCAAATCCTAATGCTTGCCCTGGGCCTTATTTGGTCGAAAAAGCAGCGTCTCGCATTCTAACGCTCACCAGCGAGCTTATTTTGGTAAAACAGCGCCGAAAAGCACGTTTTCTTGGGAATAAGCGCCATGGCGAGCGTTACGCTGCCAGAAAGCGCTATAGTACGGAAATAAGCGCCGTGGCGAGCGTTAAAGTAACGCGCAGAAGGCGCGGGTTAAGCTGCGTGGTGGGCAGCGCGCTGCGCAGCTAGGGGCGGCGGCCAAATCGAGAGCTGGAGGTGATCATGATGGATACATCCTGCGAGGTGACGATGGACCTGTACCAGGATTGGATCGGTACGGCAAGAGAGGTGTTCCGGGGCTCGGGCCATCCGCTGGAGCCGCATCTGACCGATGAAGAGATCGCGTATCAGTACTATCGACTGCAGACCGATACCGACGAGGAGGCGCAGGCGATGAGCGAGCGCAATCGCGATCGTCTGGAGCAGATGCAGCGGACGATCCTAGAGCATCTCGACAGCGCGATCGTCCCGGACATCCGGGCGAGGACCGGATATACCGGCCAGCGCTTCATCTTCCGCTGGGTGTTCGCCGAGGGCGAGCATATCATCGAGGAGTGCTCGGAGTATCGCATCCCGTTGTAAGAGCTGCGTGTTCCACAGGTTCGAATCTCTCCTGGCACGTCAAGCAAGTCAAGCCAACCTCTGCCTGGGCGAAGGTTGGCTTGGCTTGTTTGGATTACAAAGGTAGACCGCATGAGAATCGTTCATATGCAGGCCATGCGCGAATCGCGAACGGAGCGTGACTCCGTAAACGAAGAAGACGTGAGACTGTGCAACGTCGATAGGAACAGTATATCAGATCGGATCGTGCTTCTAGTATTGCAACACGACCATCTGATGGCATTCGAGCTCCGGCACCGTGTAGCGGATCGCGCCATCAGCAACCGTGAAGGGCAGCTCCTGCCCCGACGGGGCGAGATATACCTGACGGACCGGTTGCGCGGTGCGGACCTGTACCTCGATATCACGCAGCGTCGGCAGGTCCTCGATGATCTCGATGCCGTTGCCTCGGCGCACCGGCGAACCGTAGAGCAGATGCTGCACGAGTCGGCGCTCGCCCGGCTGATGCTGCAGCGTAACGATGCCCTGGGCCGGGAGCGTTGTCTCCAGCTGCGGCTCAGGCAACAGCCGCTTCAGCGCATGGAGGACGAGCTCGCGCAGCACGAGACTGCCCGTCTCGGCGTAGTCGACGAATACCTCCCATGCGATGTAGATACCGTCCGGCCCCTCCGTGATCCCGGGAGCCGCTGGCTCCGGCCGGGGCGGCGTATGCTGATGCGAGCTGAAGCGGGCGGCGCTGCGGTTGAAGTACGGGTCGACGCGCATCGCCAGTGCCTGACCGCCCTCGGCCAGCTCGATGTGCTGAGCAGACGCATACATGACATGGACGGCAGGCGGCAGCCCGCCGATCGGGATCTCGGTCTGCACGTAGCTCGGCTGGCACTCCGCCAGGCCGAGCGGACGCGCGCCGAGACCGGCGAGCAACGGCGCGCTCGCGGCGTCGGCAGCCGCGTCGAGCCCGTCCTGCCCGGCAGAGGCTGGAGCGGC
>NZ_BFBX01000103.1:25360-54232 GCF_003851045.1 Paenibacillus sp. 598K
GGCTGCTGCCGCTGCTGATTGCGCAGCAGCCCTCTGGCTGCTGGCGGCATTCTCCAGCAGGCCTGACCCACCACTCGCGGCAGCTGTTGGCAGCCCCGACCGACCGCTCGCGAGCAGCTTGCCGCCGCCTGCGACGAAGCTTGCCAGCTTGCGGCGCAGCGGCTCGTCGACAGCGATCTGATCGGGCAGGATGAGGACGCGGTAGCGGCTGAAGTCGGACTCCAGGTCGAGCATATTGAACAGCAGCTTGCCCTCCAGCATCATCCGCGCCGCTCCGGTATCGGCCGCGCCGTTGCGCTCTTCGATCTGTCCGCTCGTCTGGAGCGACTCGACGCTGAGGATGCCGACATCGGCGAGCGCCTCGACATCGCTGCACCACTGCTCCTTGGCCTCTACCTCGCGATAGGCTGCGCCGATCAACGTATATGTGGCCTCGTCCATCAGCCCTTCGGGATGCAACTGGTCGCCGACCGAGCAGCGGGCGCCGTTGGCCAGACTGAGCGCGGCCTCGTAGCGTAGCGCGTTCGGATGCTTGTAGCCGCCGAACTCGCCCCAGCTCGTATGGAACTTGCCGGTCATGCCGAGGAATTCCATCCCGAGCGGCTGCACATAGCGGGCCGAGAGCGGGAAGTGGTCGTAGCCCCAGCCGCCGGTCGGCAGCGACTCCAGCTCGAGATGCGTATTCATCTGCGCCAGATCGCGGCGGCCGCGCCGGATGTGACCGCTGTTATGGAACACGGGCAGACCTGGCTTGTGCCGGTGGACGGCGGCGTTGGTCCGTTCGGTGTACGTCCGGTAGGTGCGCTCCCAGAGCGGCTGCATATCCTCGGGACGGAGCGGATCGCCGCCTGCTGCGCGGACGGTCGCTATACAGCTATGACAATAGCAGCGCTTCACGCCGACGATGTCGAGGAAGATGCCGTCGGCATCGTAGCGCTGCACGACCTCTTCGATCTGGGCGACGAGAATGTCGAGGTACGGCGTATTCATGCAGAACTCATGGTAGCCCGGGACGAGGAAGTGCTGAGCCCAGGACGTGCGGTCCTCGGCGTTGCGGATCAGCCACTCCGGATGCTGGAGCGCAAGCCTCTCGTCGAGCCCGGCGGACAGATAGACCGGCGTCTTGACATCGATCTCGTGCGCCGCTTCGATCATCTGGCCGAGCAGGTCGAAGTTCAGCTCGGGGTGCATCGTGTTGGCGTCGGACGGATGATACGCCCATCCATGATGGCATTTGGAGAAGACGGTAATCGAGTCGACATGGCCGATCTTTAGCATCTGCTGGAACTGTTCCTTGCTGAAGCGCGAGCCGATCCCCGGAATATGCTCTGAGGTATGGAAGTCGAGATGAACCTGACGAAAACGCATGGTGGAGCCACCCTTCCTTGTGCAAGATTAGCTCTACTGTAAACGTTATCGGTCCCCTCGAACAGCGACAATCTCTACCTGCTTAAGCACAATTCCGACTAAAGTCAGGCAGGAAATGGAAGCGTATAACGCGAATAAAGAGAGAAGCGTATATCCGGCTGCCCTCAAAAGGCCAAAGAGGCACGGAATCGTTACAGCCTGTATAAGTCATCAGACGGGGAGAGGAGGGAGAGAGGATGGATTGTCTGGAGCTGCGTATCCCGCCGCTGCCCCAGCTCATCACTGCCGGCCATGGCGTCTGGACGCCGGGAATGCGGCATTTCCGAAGGCGGTTCGACGTTTACGACCTGATCTATGTCAAGCAAGGCGCGCTGTACATGACCGAGCAGGATCAACCTTACACGATCGGTGACGGTCAGTTGCTGTTGCTGGAGGCGGGCAAGGATCACTGGGGGCATCGCGATACGGAGACCTCAACGGAGCTGTACTGGGTCCACTTCGTCCATCCCCAGCCGGCTGCCGCGCGACTGGGCAGCGACATCCCGTGGTCGAGTCCGTTGCCTCGGGGCACGGACAGCGATCTCGCGCCTTCGGACCAATCGATGTTCCTGCCCAAGACGGCGACGATCGAGCCGGGACTGCTGACCCCGCTGCTCGATGAGATCGTCCGGCTCGGCAGCTCGCTTAGCCTGGGCAATGCGCTGCGCTGGCAGATTGCCGGCGCGGAGCTGTTCGAGCGGCTGCAGCGGCTCGTCATGGCGCAGCTCTCTTCGCGGTCCTATTACTTGTCGGAGTGTGCGGTGCAGTATTTGCGCGATCATCTCGCCCAGCCATTCGATTCCCGTCATATGGAGAGCGAGCTGCATTACCACTTTGACTATATCTCGCGTTGCCTGCGACAGTATACCGGCATGAGCCCGTTGCAGTATTTGCATCGGCTGCAGGTCGAACGGGCGCGCACGCTGCTGGCGACGACAGATCTGTCGATCCAGGAGATCGGCGAGCAGGTAGGGCAGCCCAACGGCAATTATTTTATCCGGCTGTTCCGCAAGCACCTCGGCTGCCCGCCCGGCCAATACCGGAGTCAGTACCAGAATCGGGCTTGAGTCTAAGCGCAATTGGAAGATTGCGGAATCGCAGCCTGGGGTAAGTAGTCGAGAGGCGGCCCATCAGGACCGCGCACAACACGCTTCACCAATTATCGTCTGGGAGGTAAGTGAGGATGAAGTTCACGTATTTGGGCAAGAGCGGATTGAAGGTAAGCCGGCTTTGTTTGGGAACGATGAATTTTGGCGTGCAGACCGATGAGAAGGAAGCGTTCCGCATTATGGATGCAGCGGTTGACGCGGGGGTTAATTTCTTCGACACTGCGAATGTGTACGGCCGGGAAAATCCCGGTCTGACGGAGGAGATTATCGGCCGCTGGTTCGCCCAGGGCGGCGGACGACGTGAGAAGGTCGTGCTGGCGACCAAGTTCTACGGCGACATGAAGGACCCGGCCGATGGCCCCAACAGCGAGCGCGGCTTGTCCGCCTACAAGCTGCGCCGTCATCTCGACGCCTCGCTGAAGCGGCTGCAGACGGACCATATCGAGCTGTACCAGATGCATCATAACGACCGCGTCGTCGGCTGGGACGAGCTGTGGGGCGCCTATCAGGTGGCGATCAACCAGGGCAAGGTCGGCTATGTAGGCTCCAGCAACTTTGGCGCTCGCGACCTCGTCAAGGCGCAGTACGAGGCGAAGGCCCGTCATATGCAGGGGCTGATATCGGAGCAGCACAAATACAGTCTGCTCTGCCGCCTGCCGGAGCTGGAGGTGCTGCCGGCGGCCGAGGAGCACGGCATCGGCGTCATCGCCTGGAGTCCGCTCGACGGCGGATTGCTGAGCGGCAACGCGTTGCGTCCAGTCGAGGGCTCTCAGCGCGCCAACAACCCCGACGGCGTCAAGCGTTACCGCAGCCAGCTCGAGCAATTCGAGAAGGTGTGTAAGGAACTCGGCGAATCGGAAGCCAATGTAGCGCTCGCCTGGACGCTGGTCCATCCGGCGATGACCGCGCCGATCATCGGCCCGCGCACGCTGGAGCAGTTCGAGTCGTCGCTTCGCGTCGTCGATATCGAGCTCGACCAGCCGACGCTGGACCGCCTCGACGAGATCTTCCCGGGCCCAGGCGCGGAAGGGCCGCGGGCTTATTCTTGGTAAGAAAACATTGTGTAGGGCTGGTGTGTGGATTGAAATGCAGTCTGCGTGGTGTTATAATTTAACTATAATACCGGAATAATTCCGGTATACTCGCGTAAACTAGCAAAGGAGTCGTGCGTTCACACGACTCCCGAGCAATAGCCGCTTGAAAGGGCGGTGGGCTTCAAAGGGTTTAAGTGCAGAAATAGACCGCTACCTTTGCCGAGGGCGGTCTATTTCTTTTTGTGGAATGACAGGATTAACACAACCAAAGTCGCGAATGAGATCATAAGCGTCAATTGCTTGAGAAACCTCCACTGGCGTCACCTCCCTTCTTAGGGAAGTTAGCCGACCGCCCATGCAAGCCCTTCTATCAACCCACGCCAAGAGTACTCCCACTTTTTCAAGTGGTGAGGTGAATCGGTGACTTCTTACCTAGACCCTCAAAATGTTCTTTCCTTTCTCCCTTATGATACGGTATAATGAATAAGAACATATATTCGCATTCAAGAGGAGAGGGGGTGGATCTCATGTCCGAAGCGACACTCGACTATCGAACCTATCAAGTGTGGATCAAGCCTGGTCATCGGTTGTTTCCTTATCTCCTTGAAGCGTGTCAGCAGGCTAAAAATCTGTATAATACCGCTAACTTTTTTATCCGGCAAGTGTTTACCGCCAAAGGGCCGTCTGCGGCGTGCCAGCCGTTGCAGCAGCAAGTGATGGCGATCCTCTCCGCGCATCTGGATGCGATGAACGCACGACGAAGGGCAAAGAATCGTTCCCGTCCGTTTGTGTTGCCAACACCTGAGCAGCCCTTTCTTACCTATCCCTTCCTGGATGCCTTGTTTAAGGTGATGGAGCAGCCCGATTACCGCTCCCTTCCTGCGCAGAGTAGCCAAGGCATCCTGAAGGTGGTGTTCCAGAACTGGACTTCCTTTTTCGCTAGTTTAAAGACATACCGCCAACATCCGGAGCGGTACACGGGCAATCCGAAGATGCCAGGTTACGCAAGGAGCAAGGTGAAGGGAGTGATCTTTTCCAATCAGGACTGCGTCATCAAAGAGCAGAAATATCTGAAGCTCCCTCGGACCAAGCTGCAACTGAACATCGGTAAGCTGGGCTGTAAGCGCGGCAAGTTGATGCAGGTACGAGTCATCCCTCGTCATGGACAGTTTGTGGTTGAGCTGATCTTCGCTACTCCGGTGGACATGCCCAAACCGATGCCGGACGCAGCTCCTTCTGAACGAAGGATGGCCATTGACCTGGGTGTAAACAATCTCGCAACCCTCGTCACGACAACCGGCGCGCAGCCGATGCTCGTGAAGGGCGGGATCTTCAAAGCAATCAATCAATACTACAACAAGATGAAAGCGCACTATACCAGTGTACTTCGCCAAGGCAAAGACCCGCGAGAAGGCCCGCATACGTCCAAACGTTTGGAACGCTTGTACCTGCGGCGCCATCGGCGGATCAAAGATGGGTTTCACAAAGTCAGTCATCAACTTGTCAGGCTGGCCGCAGAGGCGCAGATCGGGACCATCGTTATTGGTCTTAATACAGGCTGGAAACAAGCCTCCGGTATGGGGCGGCGAAGCAATCAGACGTTCTGTCACCTCCCGCACAGCCAGCTCATAGCGATGATTCAGTACAAGGCGGCCGAGCGGGGAATCACCGTCATCCTGGCCGAAGAAGCCTACACGTCGAAAGCGAGCTTCCTGGATCACGATCCGTTGCCACGCTTCGATGAAGCGGTGAGCTGTACCTTCTCTGGCAAACGGAGGCATCGGGGACTGTATGTAAGTCCACAGGGCATGATTCATGCCGATGTGAACGGAGCTGCCAATATTCTGCGCAAAGTATTCCCAAACGTACGTGCGAAACGCACTGATGGGATAGAGGGGTTGGACGGTAACCAGTCCGTCAACGTGTCAACTCCACAGGTGTTAAGCATCTTGAGAACATCAGGTTGATACATCTGAAACCCCCACTTCAACCGAGCATCAGCCTCCGTAGGTGGTGGGAGAATTCATTACTCTACCAAATTATAAAAGTAAGGAAACAAACGTTCCCTTCAATCATTGGCTGTTTGCCCCGCCGTCCGCCGATACACGGACGGCGTGCAGGCGTAATGCTGCTTGAAGACACCGATAAAATAGCTCAGATGATTAAAGCCGACATCCATTGCGATGTCGGTTATTTTGCGATCGGTGCTGCGCAGGAGGCGAGCGGCATGCTGCATTCGGTACTGATTGAGATAATCGACCGGATTGCGGCCGGTCATGTCCTTGAAGAAACGGCAAAAGTAAGCCTCGCTCATCGACACCGAGGCGGCCATATCGCGCAGTCGCACAGCCTCGCCGAAGTGAGACTGGATGTAGCCGATCGCTTGCTTGAGCCGGTCGGTCTTGTACTGATCGGCAGCGATGCGTGAGCTGTCGGCAGCAGGCTCCCCCAGTCGGTACAGATGGGCGAGCGTCTGCAGCAGCAACCCTTTGGCCTCCAGCTCGTAGGCGATCGGCCGCTCGGCATGCAGCGACAGCAATTGTCGGAGCAGGGACATCAGTGGCCGTTGCTCCGGACGGGAGGCGGAGAGATGGACAGGCGGTCGGCGCTGGCCCTGCAGCAGCGGGTCGAGGTAGAGCGACTGCACGCGGTCGTCGGCAGCGCTGCGGAGCAGCTCGGGATGGAAGACGAGGGCGCGGATCGCGCAGGCGCGGCTTTCGGTCGCCTCATGCAGCTCGCCGCTGTTGATGAACAGCAGCTCGCCTGTCGCGACATCATAGCTCTGCGTGCCGACGCGGAACGTCGCTGCGCCGGCGGTCACCATGAGCAGCTCCAGCTCGGAATGCCAATGCAGCTCCATGAGCGGATCGTTGCCGAGCGGCGCGTAATCGTACAGCTCGGCGGGGTAGAGCGGATCGCCATGCAGACGTTTCTCCTTGAGCTGCTCCCGATTCATATGCTCATCTCCTATAGGTCAAAATAGTGATATAAAAGGGCAAAATAAATCAAGTTTTCGTTAGTAGAAGTTCAATATAATTGTACTATATGAAACGGAGGGATACGATATGAAATTCTCAGACGGTTACTGGCAAATGCGTGAAGGCGTTACCATCCAGCATCCGGTCGAGGTGCGCGACGCGATCATCGGCACAGACAAGCTGTCGCTGCATATGGCGACCAAGCATGTCGCACGCAAGGGAGATACGCTGAATGCGGCGTTGCTGAATGCCGAGTTCAGCTCGCCGATTCCGAACGTCATCAAGGTCAAGTATGCCCATCATGTCGGCAAGCGCAAGCGCGGGCCGGAGTTCCAACTGGCGGATGATGCTTCGCATCAAGTGAAGATTGAGCAGGAGGAGACGCATGCGGTCCTCACGAGCGGCGAGCTGAGCGTGCGCGTCAGCCGCACCGGCGACTGGGGCGCGGAGTTCTCCTACGAGGGCAAGCCGCTCACCCGCACTGGTCATCGCGGCGCTGGCTACATCCAGACGGCGGACAAGGAAGTATACTTCCGCGAGCAGCTCGGCCTTGGCGTCGGCGAGAGCATCTACGGCCTGGGCGAGCGCTTCACGCCATTCGTCAAGAACGGCCAGACGGTTGATATCTGGAACGAGGACGGCGGCACGAGCAGCGAGCAGGCTTACAAAAACGTGCCATTCTACCTGTCCAGCAAAGGCTACGGCGTATTCGTCAACCACCCGGAGAAGGTGTCGTTCGAGATCGGCTCCGAGGTCGTCTCCAAGGTTCAGTTCAGCGTGCCCGGCGAAGGACTGGAATATTACATCATCGGCGGCGCGACGCCGAAGGATGTGCTGGCCAACTATACGGCGTTGACCGGCAAGCCTGGCCTGCCGCCAGCCTGGTCGTTTGGCCTCTGGCTGACGACCTCGTTCACGACCAACTACGATGAGGAGACAGTCAACAGCTTTATCGACGGTATGGCCGAGCGCGATCTGCCGCTCCATGTGTTCCACTTCGACTGCTTCTGGATGCGCGAGTATCAATGGTGCGACTTCGAGTGGGACCCGGCTGTCTTCCCTGACCCGCAGGGGATGCTGCGGCGTCTGAAGGACCGGGGGCTGAAGATCTGCGTCTGGATCAACTCCTACATCGCGCAGAAGTCGCCGCTGTTCCAGGAGGGGATGGACAAGGGCTATCTGGTGAAGACGCCGGAGGGCGACGTCTGGCAGTGGGATCTGTGGCAGGCCGGGATGGGGCTGGTCGACTTCACGAACCCGGAGGCGACCGAGTGGTACAAGGAGCATCTGCGCCGCCTCGTCGACATGGGCGTGGACAGCTTCAAGACCGACTTTGGCGAGCGCATCCCGACCAATGTCGTCTATCATGACGGCTCCGACCCGATGAAGATGCACAACTATTATACCCAGTTGTACAACAAAGCAGTGTTCGAAGTGCTCGAGGAGAAGCTCGGCAAAAACGAAGCGATGTTGTTCGCGCGCTCCGCAACCGCCGGCGGCCAGCAGTTCCCCGTCCATTGGGGCGGCGATTGCTCGGCCAACTACGACTCGATGGCTGAATCGATGCGCGGCGGCCTGTCGCTTGGTCTGTCCGGCTTTGGCTTCTGGAGCCACGACATCAGCGGCTTCGAGAGCACGGCGCCGCCGGATATCTACAAGCGCTGGGTAGCCTTCGGCATGCTGTCCTCGCATAGCCGTCTGCATGGCAATAACTCCTACCGGGTGCCGTGGCTGTTCGGCGATGAGGCCGTCGATGTGCTGCGCAGCTTCACCAAGCTCAAGAGCAGTCTGATGCCGCATCTGTTCGCCAGCGCGGTCGAGTCGTCGACGGTTGGCGTGCCGATGATGCGGGCGATGGTGCTGGAGTTCCCTGAGGATCCGACGACGCATGCGCTGGACCGCCAGTACATGCTCGGCGAGCGGCTGCTCGTCGCGCCGATCTTCAGCGAGGATGGCGAGGTTCAGTATTATGTGCCGGAGGGCCGCTGGACCAACTTCATCACCGGCGATGTCGTCGAGGGCGGCCGTTGGGTGCAGGAGCATCATGGCTACATGACGCTGCCGCTGCTGGTGCGGCCTGGCAGTCTGATCGCTGTCGGTGCGAATAATCAACGTCCGGACTATGACTATGCGGACGGCGTCGCCTTCCATCTGTTTGAGCTGGCGGACGGCGCGGCGGCGACCGAGCTCGTCTATGACGTGAAGGCGGAGCTGCAGCTCACGGCCAAAGCCACGCGCAGCGGCTCGCAGATCGTCATCGAGGTCGAGGGCGCAACGAGACAATGGCATGTCGTGCTCCGCAACATCGACCAGGTGTCGTCTGTGGAAGGAGCCGAGAGGGCGCAAGGCGAGAATGGTGTGCGGCTAAGCGTCGCTGCAGGCGTCTCGCGCATCGTCATCGAGCTATAATTGACAGGGCAGGTCGGGCTTCAAAGGGCATAGGCCGATCCGTCTAGGGCGTGTATGCATACTCGGAGGGTAGCCTAAGATGCCCCTGAGCGGGTTTGCAAGCACGCCCTAGCAAAAGAGGCAGTGCAAGGGAATTTTCCTGCACTGCCTTTCTGCGTCTTGATAGGTGGAAAAATTATGATATGATGTATCTTTACTGATGTTTAATTAGTATGCTATATTTTATTTGGAGGTGGTATTCTTAATAATATAAAAAGGATATATCGACTAATAAGTATACTAACTAAAATGGAGCCCTTCGCGTCGTCTCTTCCTGCATTTCTGTCTTCTACTGTACTCTTTTTTTGAAATCGCTTTCAAATAATAGGAGGTGTACAAATGAAGTTTTGTTATCGTCTGCTGTTGCTGTCCCTGATGATTGTGCTGTGCGCGCCGCTCTTGCCGCCGGGTTCCGTACCGTCTGCGCATGGCGCCGTGCTTCAGACGAATATTGGCGACTTCGAGGGAGGCACCGACGGCTGGCAATGGGGCAGCAATGTGCAGGGGCTAGGGCATGCGGAGAGCAGTCTCAATGCCCCAGGCAAGCCTTACGCGGGCAATCGCATGGGAGAGCTGTTATCGAATAACGTTCCAGGTACGGCGTGGCGGTCGATTTATAAAAATTTCACGGGGTTAAACGTGACTTCCGTACCGTACTTTCACGGCGCATTTAATACGTTTGGCATTAACCCCTCGCATACGCAGTTTGAGCTGAGGATTACATTCTCCAGCAATACCCAGACGTTGGTATCCACGCAGACGATTAATGCCGATCAGTGGAATCAAATCAGCGTCGATTTGAGCGGTTGGAGCTATCGGAACCAGATTACGCGGATCGATGTGGCTTACCGTTCAACTACCTATGGATCGAACTGGATCAGCAAACATCAATTGGACAATATCGGTTTCTCCGCATATCCGGCGGTCTACCCGGGGCAAGTCGATCTTGCTTCCGCCAGCACGTCGAACATTGCATTCCAGGGAACCTACGCAACTACGACCTCCGCAACGCTCCAGCTCATCGAATTGCAGCCATATGAACAGTACAACATAAGCGCGACCTATACCTTCCAAGCTACGCAAACGGTAAACCCGACAAGCGGTACCGCAACTTTCTCCCTAAGTACGCCGCGCTACGCAGGAGCAAGGGATAAGGTCTACTCCAAGTTCGTCATCATTGACCAAGCGACCAAAAAGCTCGTTGCTCCGCCGACCTATGTGATGGAGCAGACGAATCCTGTCCATACGTACCCATTCCCGGCTTCAAGCTCGATCAAGGGGCTGCAAGTCCAGATGGTGGACGATGCCCAGAAGCTGGGGATCAGCCATGCGGCGTTAAATGTCTCTCTCAATGAGATGTTTCTGGACGGGCCGACCGGCGCCATTCCTTTTGTACTAGACGGCACCACCTACTACTTTAGCCAAGACTATATCCATACGATGGACCGCGATATTAAGACGTTGTCGGATGATGATGTGACGGTGTCGCTTATCCTCATTATGTACAATCGCCCGGGCACTATTAATGCGAAGCTGCTGCATCCCGATTACACGGGGCAGGGCATTGTGGCTGCGATCAACACGACCAATGCAGAGGGTATTCGGTACTGGAAGGCTGCAATGGAGTTTATCGCCAGCCGCTACACGCGTGCGGATGAGGCTTATGGCCGAGCGGTTAATTTCATCGTAGGCAATGAAGTGAACTCCCAGCGGGACTGGTACGACATGGGCAGCAAGACGCTGGAGGATTTCGTCGAGCAATACGTGCGGGCGTTCCGGATCACGGAGACGGCTGTCAAAAAGTACTATGCCAATGGCAGAACCTATATCTCGCTGGACCATTTCTGGAATGCAACCATCGGGACAGATGCGCTGCGGTATTATAAAGGCCAGGCGCTCTTGGACGAGTTCAACCGTCGGATCAAGTCGGAAGGGAATATCCCCTGGCATATTGCTTATCATCCGTATCCGGAAAATCTCTTTAATCCGGCGATCTGGCATGATACGAGCGTGACCAATAGCCCCACTACGCCTCGGATCAACTTCAAAAACTTGCAGGTGCTGACCAATTATATTCAATCGCCCGATTATTTGTACAACGGAATGCGTCGACGGATTATACTGTCCGAGCAAGGCTTCCACTCGCCCAGCACGTCGCTTGCGGATCAACAGAAGCAGGCTGCGGCCTATGCCTATTCGTACTACAAGGCCAAATTTCTCGATGGCATCGATTCCTTCATCCTGCATCGCCATGTCGATCATGGCCAGGAAGGGGGACTAAACCTCGGCTTATGGACGCGCGATACCGCCAATCCGGTGCCTTATGCGCCTAAGGACCAAAAGTACATCTATAATGTCTTCAAAAAAATCGATACTAGCGAGTCCGCGGCAGTGACGGAATTCGCCAAAAGCATCATCGGCATATCCGACTGGGCATCGGTCGTCCCCGGATATAATGCCGCGATTCTTGCGGATCGTACGCCTCCGGCAGCGGGTACGCTCACATCCGTCGCCGCCATAGCGCCGACCGCGAACGTCTCTACATTCGAATCGTCAACGGACGGTTGGGTTGCCTCGGAGTATAGCCGTTCGATCGATACGGTTACGAGCTTTGCGAATGCGCCGCAAACCCCTTATGCAGGGAGCAAGGCGTTGCAGGTGAATATCTATAACCCTGATACAGGCGCAGGCGAGGGCGGATCGCGAGCCGAGAAGGGGATTGCCCGGACATGGGCCACCCCGATCGATGTGACGAGTACGCCAAAGTTCCAGTTTGCGATCAATTCGTACGGCGGTTGTCCCGGAGCAACGGAATACTATGTGACGGTTCGTATGTATAGCGGCGGCAACATCATCGAGGCCAAATCGTTGATGACGCCGGACAAGTGGAATTTGTATTCGATGGATCTGAGCAGTTGGGCCAATAAGGGCAGCATCGACAAAATCAAAATCTGGTTCAGTACAAACTCTGCCACGGTATGGGACGGACGCTACCAGGTCGACCAGATCGGCTTCTCGTCGTAAGATAGCGGCCATAGACGCCAACAACAAAGGAGCTAAGCGACAATTAATCGCCTAGCTCCTTTTCTTTTGTTTTCAAGGTTTACCTCCACGGATGAAAGGGAACGTGGCTAGAACGACAGTGGATTGCGGCCTTTGGCAAGCGGTCTACTTCTTTTCGTCAAAATATGTTTAAATGTAGTTGTAATACTCATGGTGCGAAAAGGTGTCAAGAGATGCCCTTGAACGGGATGTCCGACACGCCCTGGTTCGTATAGAAGAGAGAAGGCTTCACAGCGAGGTGATTAGGCTTGGATAAGACATTGCAGCAGCATGAACATCTGCAATTGTGGATGCATGCCCATATCCGCATAACCCATATGGGGAAGATGTCGGTCCCGCCCGGCGCCCAGGGCGTGGGCGTCGCTTTCCCTACAAGCGGATTTTTCTGCATCAGCGGGGGGAGTGCGCTGATGCTGCTCAACAATCGGATCTACTCGCCCCATCATATGCACATTTTCCATGTGCCTCGGGGCAGTTGGGTGGAGCTTAACGCCGGAGTGGACGGACTTGAATATAGTACTGTGCTCTATGAAGCGGAGCTAGCGAAACATACGCCTTCAGCCGTGAAGGACAAGCTGAAAACGTGCAATCCGTTTGTCGCTGCGTATCATTTTGCCCCGCCGCATCCGGGTATGCTGTATGCGTTGTTGACACAAATGTATGAATTATGGCTGGAGCAGCAGCCCTCTGCCGGTTTGCGGCTAAAGGGACTTGCCTATCAGTGGATATCCCATGTCGTGGAGCAATACCATACCTGGCAGGATCCGATGCAACCGATAAGTCCCGCGCAGCAGGTAACGATGGCAATGGAATATATGCTGGAGCATTACGCCAACTCTCTGACACTTGAATCGTTAGCCGCAGCCATGCAGCTTAGTCCGGGCCATCTATCCAATCGATTCAAGCAAATATTGAATCGCGGCCCCATCGATTGCTTGATTCGTCTGCGCATGGAAAAAGCGCGTAAGCTGCTGGAAGAGACCATGCTGCCGCTTCGGTCGATTGCCTCTTCCGTCGGTTATCAAGATGTGTATTACTTCAGTAAAGCTTTCAAAAAACAATTCGGCTGCTCGCCGAGTGCATATCGTCGCCAGAGGGTAAGGAATAATCAGCATGAGCAGGAGAATGTTACATCCGAGGAAGGAAGATTACACATTGATACGCTCCAACAGCGAAGTTATACTGATAACAATTATTATTATCAATTAGCTGATGGGGGTTCGAATGAAATGTTTAAACACAACAAGATGGTGCCCGCAAGCCTGCTGCTTGCCTTCGGATTGCTGATTGGCGCATGTGGCAATTCCGGCACAGAGTCGCCAGCAGTAAATTCCGGCAACGCAGCACCAATTCAGACAGAGGCCGCAGCGTCTCCAGGCAAGGAATCGGGAACCGAAAAAAACACGCAAGCTGCAACCAGAATCGTATCCACTGCCAAAGGCGACGTCGAAGTGCCGGCCAACCCGGAGCGCGTCGTGACCGATTTCTATCTCGGCTACCTGCTTGCGCTGGATGTGAAGCCGCTGGGCAGCAACAAGGTGTTTATGGAAAATCCGTATCTGGAAGGCATGGTAGACGGCATTGTAGATGTGTCCGATAATCTGGAGGTGATATTAAGTCTTGATCCGGATCTGATAGTCACCGGGAGCGCGGACAAATACGAAGCTTTTTCTCAAATTGCACCCACCGTATTTATCGAAAATATAGCCGATGTTCGGGAGCAAACCCTGCAGCTGGGAACTATTCTGGGCAAAGAAGAGACGGCTGAAGCTTGGCTCGCGGATTTCGAGAAGCAGCTTGCGGAGGCCAAGGCGCGCGTGCACAAAATTATCCAAGAGGATGAAATCGTCACCGTATTCGATGGCGGAATCATGAAGGATAATACGATTTACGGCAATGCGTATACGGGACGAGCGTTCCATGGGGAATTGGGGTTGAACATGCATGAAAACGTGGTCCGCGATATCAACCCGGAAATCGGCTGGCTAAGAATCTCAAATGAGCTTGTGACAGAATACGCGGGAGATTATATTTTTATGGCAGTCGATACGAAAAACGAAAGCTTCGATTACGCTGCCGATCCGTTCTGGAGTGCGATTGAGGCCGTTCGAAAAAATCGCATATACGAAATCGACGGTTATCGCTTCTACTTCTCGGACCCCATCTCCGTCATGGGCCAAGTGCGGGACGTCGCGAACATGTTGGAGTCGAGATTGGCAGAATAGACATCCACGGAGGGCTCCGGCTGCTTCAAGTTCAAATGGCAGCAAGGCCCGGGCGACTACAGTTGTCCGGGCCTGGCTCATTTATTCCTGCAGTTGTCCGGCTCTATCGCCAATTCTTTGGAGCGATCGTCGCCATTCGGCGGTTGGCTAGTCCCAATTATTGAACACTACTGTGGCTACCTCAAGTAAGGCAAATGTAGACACCAAAAACGAAGGAGCTAAGCGGTTACTGACCGCCTGGCTCCTTCGTTTTTTGCAGCGTCTGGATTACGAGGACGGGTTAGTCCTTGACGGCGATCAGCATAATCTCGATCTCATCGAGGTTGATGCTCGCGCGCTGCCAGTTGCCTGCCGTACCGCCCCACACATCGGTCACCAGCAGTCCGACCTGCGCCATCATCGTCTTGAGCTCGAACGGGAAGTAGCGTCGCTCCTTCACCTCGACTTGTTGCTTGCCCTCGGGCAGCTCCCACTCGGTCATCGCATGCTCGATCATCGTCACGGGATCGAAGCGCCCCGCCGCTACATCTTCCTGAGTCAAACTGCGTACTCTGGCATACGCGTTCAGGGTAGTCAGGATTAGTCTGCCGCATGGCTTGAGGGCATCGGAGATGACCCCCAGGATCGCCATATCATGGGTTATCGGCTCCTCGTCCCTGCCGACTAGCCCAAACGCGCCTTCGCATAGACAGAGGACGGCGTCGAAGCGTTTCGTCGGAACATAGACGGTCGCATCGGAGTGAACCCAATCTACGTGCACCTGCGCCTCGTCGGCCTGTCTGGCTGCTTCGGCGAGCATCCCTGCCGAGATGTCTACGCCTGTTACCCGATAGCCTCGCTTGGCCAGCTCGATGGCATGCCGGCCCGTGCCGCAGCCGATGTCCAGAATCTCGCTGCCCGGCAGCAATGTCAGCTCTGTAAGCAAAAAATCCACTTCGGCGACTGTATTTTTCGTATAACCGTTGCTCATATAATGTGGAGCGTGCGCGTCAAAAAATGTTTCCCAGTTATTTGTTTTCAAGGTTTACCTCCCGGTTTTGTAAAAACCGCGGAAGCTCACTGATTCAACGTACAAATGAAACTTCCCCGGTTTAAAAGATGTTGTTCTCCCCGACGGACAGTATGAAGATGCTTTTCATAAAACACTCTCCTTTGGTGAAATATCATTCAAATGTAGCATCAAATTCCCATTCGTCTATTACGAATACGAAAAAACCATCCGCGCGCCGCTACGGGCAGCGCACGGATGGCCTATGGAAGTGAAAAGCTTACAGCTACGGGTTCACCTTGCCGACCCCGGCGTATTGCATAACCATCTGTTTGACCTGATTGGTAGGCGTCAGCGTATAGCTGTATCCCGGCGTATAATTAACCGTCGAGCTCGTCGGCATGCTGCCGCTGCTGTTGATGTACTGGTTGCCAGAGACATGCCAGTATCCGATTTGGCTGCTGTACCAGGAGCCGATCGGGTTGACTGCGTTTTCGAATACATTGTTATCCACTCTTAGACGCGCCCCCATCCGGGAGTTGATGCCGCTCTCAAGAACGTTGTCGAAGTAATTGTTGTACAGATGGCCTTCGCCAAACCGGAAGCTAGGGACGCGGGAGTTCAGGTTGCGGAACCAGTTATGATGGAACGTAATATTGCGCTGATAATTATCGGTGTCGGAGGAGCCCATCAGCATCGATTTCCAGGCGTCGTGAACGTAGTTCCAGGAGAAGGTGATGTTGTAGGCGTCGCGCTTGACGTCGAACAGGCCATCGTAGTAATCCTTGTCCACATTCAGACTGTGGTGCAGCTCGTTGTGGTCGATCCAGATGTTGCGGGCAGGCCCTTCGATGCTGATCGCGTCCTTGTCGCCGATGTTCACTTCATGGATTTTTACATTGCGAATAATGATGTTGTTGGCGCGCCAGATTTTAATGCCGATGCCCCGGAACACGCCATTCGTGCCGACGCCGAGGATGGAGACATTGTTGACGTCCTTGATGTCGATTTTGGTAGCGTTGGTGTTGCCCGGCGTAATCGTGCCGTTGACGTAGATCTTCAGAGGCGTATTCGCCGGTTTGTTGGCGAGCGCCTGCAGCAGCTGATTGCCGGAGCTTACCGTGACGGTCGTCCCGCCATTGCCGCCAGTGGTGCCTCCGCCGAACGTGGCGAAGCCCTTCATGGAGAAGTCGGGGGCGGCAGACGCAGGCAAGATAGCCATCAGAGACGAGACCAGAGCAACGATCAGGACAAAGGACAAGTTTTTTCGCATCAATACACATCCTTTTCTATTCATTTGGGCGGTGCTCAGAGTGCGGAGAACACTTCCTTGATAGCGCTTACGTTTCGTTCCTCCCTTGGTGTTATGTCATGCTGAACGGCTGGTACGCTGCTTCATTCGCATGCCTCCTTTCACGATAAAATGGTAACATGTGGAATAAGTAACGCCAATAATCATTTCATCAGATGCCCATATTTACATGATTTTGCCACATGACACAGGCGATCATTGGCTCATAACTATCCGTTCTCAGAGATGGTTTTTCGGTGGTATCGCTTGAAGCTGAGCTAATGATTATTGAGGTTACGAGGAGGCTGCGGCAGACGGTAGAGTAGCGGTTTGCGTAGGCAGGAGCGAGCCCGCCAGTGACAGACGGGTGACAGCTGTATAAAGAGACGGGACGAAGGCTCAGCCTTCGTCCCGTCTATCTGTTTAATCCCAATTATTGAAAATAAGATCCTCCACGGTTTGCGGCTGCCAATAGCGGGCCTGCTTCACCTCGGCGGCATCGAGGCGGGCCATGACCTGCGGCGTCAGACGCTCCTCCAGCTGTTCGCGGGTGAGCAGCGTGTAGTCGGGCGTTGCTGACTCAGGTGATAATTGGGACAACTCGTCCACTCCGAGGTAACCGAAGTCGCTTTTGGGTGATTCGCGACGGATCGCAGCCAGCGGATAGTAGGCATTGAGGAAGAAGCTCCACTCCTCCTCGCCATAGCGCATCAGAAACTAGTAATAATTTTTGCCGGTCAGGTCGATGTCCTCCCAGGTGAGTACGAATCGGTCTGACGACAGCGTGTAGATGAAGGCCAAAAATGTATTGGCATGCAGCGGCGAAAGCCGCCGACCGGGGTCTGCGAAGCCGGTGATGCCCCGTTGGATATATTCCATGTAAGTGCTCCTTGTTGCCGTTTTACGATGAGTTTATTACAAGTGGCCAGCGATGTCGAACAGATTCATCTCATTCAGCTTTTTTACAACCTCCGACGTACGTGACATATTGAATTTTTTGAGAATGCCATTAATTTGCTTTTTGATGGTCTCGACCTCGACAGAACGCAGCTCGGCAATTTGTTGTCTGCTTTTGTGTTGGCAGAGCAGCTTCAAAATTTCCAGTTGACTCGGCGTCAGGCTGGATACGATGTTCAGCAAAGCCATCACGACAGATTCGTTATTTTTTACTCGGACCATCTCGCTTCGCAGCTTACGCGCGATCATCGGGCGGATCGGCGAATCGTCCAGGTAAGCAGAGCGGATACCGGCTATAATCTCGTCTGGCGTGGCGGATTTTATGAGATAATCGACGATGCCGTTCTGGAAGGCTGCATAGACGATATTATCATCCTCATGTACAGTAAGCACGATAATTTTAATGTCGGGGTACATCGAGTGAACAGCCTTCGACGCATCGATCCCTGCGAATCTGGTTTCCATCTCAATATCGGTCAACAGTATATCGGGCTGTCGCCGGCAGACGCTGTTTACAGTAGCAGCGCCACTCTCGAGAGAATCGAGCAACTCGAAATTCATCTGCGTCCCGATGATGCGCTCTAGGCGGCGGCGATGAGCTTCCATATCGTCTGCAATCGTAATTTTGATACGTTCCATTCATTCGACCTCCTAAAATGCTCTTTGTCGTTTTCGGTCAGGTAAGAGGCAAAAAGATTTTAAATACCGTGCCGTTGCCTTCCGCATCCCCCAGCTCGATTTTTCCATCGTGAGCGGTTACGATTTTGTGGCAATATGAGAGGCCAACTCCCCAATTGGTAGAGGTTGATTTCGTAGTAAAGAAGGGGGAAAAGACGTCGTGTTTATGTTCGGGAGCAATACCGGGGCCGTTATCGGCGATGGCAATGCACCCCCAGGTGTCCTGATCCTCAATTCGGATCGTTATTTGCCCATTACTCCTTCCCCTTAGCGCTTCAATGGCGTTAATCATGATGTTGTAGCATACCTCCGTTATATGCTTCTGGTCCATTCGGACCTTGTTTTTGGATAATCGAATGACTTCGATAGGGACGGCCTGCTCAGCCGAGGTTAGCTTGGCAAGCGCTGCTTCGACCGGGACATGGAGCCGACACACAGTTAGCTTGAGCGAGATCGTGCTCAACTTGTCCGAAGCGTTGTCAATCATTTCATAGGAGTCAGCGCATGAGTTTAGGATCAATTTCAAGCTGTATAACGCTTCTGGATCGTCTGCAAGCTTCTCTCGCAAAAATTCCGCTTCGGATCGAATGGCGAGCAGGTGGTTTTTTACAGAATGGGTAAAGGCTTTGACTCCCAGGGAGGCGGTTCGCATTTTTTTGACGATGTCTTCATTAGCGTTATGGTCAAGTTGCTCGAGTGTCTTATAGCGAGAAAACGTGAAGATCATGGCTCCCAAGGCTATGAACGATAAGATGGGAACAATATTGAGCCGGAGCGCCAAATTTTTAATTTGAGGCATTAAAAAATTCGGGTGATCCGGTATAAAAGTCGCCTTTACAAGCAAGTCGGGAGCCCAGGAGAACATCATCCAATGGATAGCTGCGATAGGGAGCAAGCACATCATATGATAAATTGTATATCGTCGAATGAAACGGACCTTATAGTTTTGCACGAGGTAATGAAGAAGAATAAAAAAAGAAAGAGACATCGTCACATACTTAAAAAGAAGAAAGAACCTGTCTAGATTGTTACTTATCGAGTGATATAATTTACCATATTCGTAACCTTTGTTGTGAAAGAAGTTTTGAAGCCCCAGATTCAAGTAAGGGTCATAAAAAATGAACTGCACTACGAAGCCAAGAATAAACACCGCGTACATGTAGAATCTGACCTTGTGCCGACTCAGAGTAAACGAAACCGAGAACATGAGGAAGGAAAAACAAAACAACAGAATCGACCCGTTAAGAAGGCGAATAAGCAGCATAGAATCAAAGTTTTCCAGTACAAGACGGTTCCAGGAGCCTGGGCTAAAGTTATAAAACTCACGGATAGCGATAAAGTAAACGTTAAAGTTGCTCAAATAAAACAGATATGAAAAAAAAGAAACGAGCCAGCTTGCGATCATCATATACAGATACAATGTGGAGACGTTTTTTAATCGGGTGTACGTCATCGCAAGCGCATACAAAATCAGAATCAGAGATAAATAGATCATCATATTCGCTCCGAATGACAAGATGAAATCGTGAAGGGGTAAAAAATAATCCGTGGAAAGGGTATAAATGTTTCCACTTATTTTGATTCGAATCCAAGTTTATAATTGCAATTGTAAGGGATTATAACATGTGCAAGGGGGATTGTAAATTGAAAACAAAGGCTTCTGCAATGGTATCATTTACGCTTTTGGCAGGTTTACTTGCCGCCTGTTCCTCGAATGGTACAAGCTCAAACCTCGGGGTTTCGGAGGAGTCTCCGACGACTGGTAATCAAGTGGAAAGCGCCGTAAATTTTACGGTGCCAGTATTGCCGGATGACGAGGAGGCGTTCAAGGCAGCCTATGAATCATTCTCCAAGGAGCATCCCAACATCAAGGTGGAGTTCATCTCTTTTCCTGCCAATCAGTATTATGAAAAGCTCAGAATCCAACTCTCTGCAGGTGTGGAATACGACCTGTTCGGCGGGGTTCTGGACTCCATGATCGATACCGGCATTATCGAACCGCTAGATGAGTTGATCAAGCAGCACGGCACAGATGTATCCGGTTTTGGGGAGATGTACGAGGGCATGAAAGTAAATGGTCAGTCCTACGGACTGCCTTATCGCAAATCCAACTGGATGCTCTACTACAACAAGGATATCTTTAATCAATTAAATGTACCGTACCCGAGTGAAGACCTGACGTGGGATGAGTTCCGGGGACTGGCCAAGCAAGTAACGAGCGGTAGCGGGGAGAACAAGATCTATGGCGCGTATCTCCAGCAATGGCCGCAAACCTGGTATATGCAGGGTGTTCAATCTGGTGCAACTATTATAGATAAAGATCTTGAGCCCTTCAAGCAGGCCTTGCAATTCAGACTGGACCTGGAATCGGACGGCTCCGTCATGAAGTGGTCGGAGCAAATTGCGACAGGAGCTCATTATAATGCAGCGTTCCAAAAAGGTAATATAGCCATGAACCTGATTGGCGACTGGCATGTTGCTCAACTGCGCAAAGCGGAGGACGAAGGGAAAATCAGTTTCGACTGGGACGTCGTGCCGGTACCGCATCCGGAAGGCGTAGAGAGCAATACGACGCTAGCGTTGCCAGTCTCGCTTATGATCAACAAAAATTCCAAGCATAAAGAAGAGGCCTATACTTTTATCGAGTATATGACCGGCCCGAAGGGAGCGCAAATCTTCGCCTCCCGCGGTTATCTGACCGGCTTTATCAACGAGGATGTCAAGACGGCTTACCTTGGGGATGGCAGCCGTCGTCCCGAGCACTTGAGCTACTTCAGCGAGACGAAGGAGTATCCGGAATATCCGATGCTGCCAGGGGTAAAAAACATTCTGGTTAACAATATCTTTAAGCAAGAGGGGGAGCTTGCATTCATCGGTGAGCAGACGCCCGAGGAAGCGGTTCAGAGAATCGCTGAGCGCGTAGAAAAGGAATGGGCCAGTATTTACTCGGAGCAGTTCAAGGTCGGACAGTAACCATCGGAAACAGGGGCGATCTCGGCATGAAAACGGCTGGTTCGCCTCTCCATAAAGGAGTGACTTCAAGATGCTGCGCAACAAACCGCTTACGATCTCGCAGCGCAACCGGCTCGTCGGCTACTGCTTTTTACTGCCGAATCTGATTGGCTTTGTCTTATTCATAGTTATACCGGTAATCGCCTCCTTTTTGATGAGCTTTAGCAACTGGAATGGCTTTGGCTCTTTCGAATTCATCGGTTTCGCTAACTATATGAAGCTTTTCGAGGATGACAATTTCAAGATTTCCTTTGTCAATAGCATGATCTTTACTGTCGTCTCGGTGCCTGTTACGCTATTCGCCGCTTTGTTGATCGCCGTATGGCTGAACGCCGGGGTCAAGTTTCTTAAGTTGTTCCGCACGGCTGTCTTCCTCCCCTATGTTACGGCTACGATTGCTGTAGCAGTCGTATGGCAGCTTATGTTGAATCCGTCGATGGGACCTGTCAATGGCATGCTTCGCAGCCTTGGGCTCTCAGATCCGCCGGGCTGGTTCTCCTCAACGGCCTGGGCGCTGCTATCGGTCATGCTCGTCTACATCTGGCATTCGATTGGCTACTACATGGTGTTGTATTTGGCTGGGCTGCAAGGCATTCCCGATCATCTATACGAAGCGGCCTCGCTTGATGGAGCTGGGGCGGTACAGAAGTTTTTTCGCATTACACTGCCTTCGCTGACGCCGGTCATTTTCTTCACAGTCATTATCGGAGTCATTAATTCGTTTAAGGTATTCGACCTGATCTATGTGCTAACCGAGGGGGGGCCGGGACGCTCCACGCAAGTGCTCGTCTATACGATTTACAATGTAGCCTTCAAGCAATTTGATTTTGGTTACGCTTCTGCGATGGCTTATGTTTTGTTCCTGGTCATCCTTGTGTTCTCGTACGTGCAGTTTGTTGGACAGAAGAAATGGGTGAATTACTGACTTGCTTATTAGCACTGAAAGGGGGGCTTGCCGTGGAGCGGGCCGCATCAAGTGCCGGATTGTCCATGAAGAAGCAAAAAAAACTCAAGCACGCGTTCCTGTATCTTGTACTGTTTTTGACTTCGTTGTCTATGGTGTTGCCCTTTCTATGGATGATATCAGCCTCGCTTAAAGCGGACAGCGACATCTTCGGATTTCCGATCAAGTGGTTTCCCGAGCATGTGTATTGGAGCAATTATGTCGATGTATGGACGCAAATTCCGTTTCATCTTTATTATTTGAACACCATCAAGCTGGTTGTTATTACAGTGGCCTTTTTGCTCGTCACATGCTCGATGGCGGGCTATGCCTTTTCGAAGATTCGCTTCCCAGAGCGAGACGGCATGTTTTTTCTCTACTTAATGACGATGATGATTCCTTACCAGGTGATGATGATTCCGCAATTTATTATGTTTAAAAATATGGGTCTTGTCGATTCCCACTGGTCGCTTATTTTGCTAGGCATCGTAAACCCGTTTGGCGTCTTTCTGTTCCGTCAGTTTTTTTTATCGATTCCTGACGAATTGCTCGAGGCGGCGCGCATCGACGGTCTTTCTGAGTTTGGCATCTATGTGAGGATCGTTTTGCCGCTGACCAAGCCGGCGATAGCGACGCTCGTTATTTTCTCTTTCATGCATACGTGGAACGACTTTCTCGGACCGCTGATCTATTTGACCTCGGATCACTTGTTTACGCTCCAATTGGGGATGCAGCATTTCATCGGACAATACAATACGCAGTACGCGCTTTTGATGGCGGCAGCGGTGTCCTCGATCATCCCGACCTTGCTTGTCTTCGTTGCCGCGCAGGATTACTTTGTCAAGGGGGTTGTCGGCTCTGGAGTGAAGGGCTAGTCGAACCAAGTTATGCGAGGAGGAATAGCTATGCAGCGCAGACCCAATCTATTGTATGTATTCGCCGATCAGTGGCGTCGTCAGGCTGTGGGCTTGATGAAGGAGGATCCGGTATGGACCCCGCACATCGACGAGTTCGCGGACGAAGCGTTGATGTTCACGCAGGCAATCAGTTGCACCCCGCTATGCTCGCCGCATCGGTCGGCGCTTATGACAGGCAAATATGCCTTCTCTACCGGCGTCTATACGAACTGCAAGACAGGGTTGCCCGTTATGCTCTCTCCTGAAGAGACAGGCATTGCGGAGGTTCTCAGATCGGGAGGCTACGCCACGGGTTATATTGGCAAGTGGCATCTGGATCTCCCGGAACAAAACGTGTCGGAGCAGCCGTTGTCCGGGGCCAGGGACTGGGACGCCTACACGCCGCCGGGTCCGCGAAGGTTTGGTTTCGATTATTGGTATTCGTATGGCACGCACGACGATCATCTGGCGCCGCATTACTGGCAGGATTCTTCCGAGATGATCGATATTGATGCGTGGTCTGTGCAACATGAGACGGACAAGGCACTGGAATACATCCAAAGGCATGCCAGCTCGGAGCAGCCATTCTCCCTGTTCCTATCCTGGAATCCGCCGCATAGCCCGTTTGAGCTCGTCCCGGAGAAGTACAAGCAGCTGTATCAAGATCGAGAGCTGTCAAAACGCGGAAATATGGTGCCGACAGATCCCTTCCTTGTCCATACCGGCGAATATATCGCTGGAGGGGAGGCAGCCTGGCAACAATACGCGCGCGATTATTATGCCGCTATAAGCGGTATCGACGAGCAGTTCGGTCGTCTGCTGAGGCAGCTTGAGGCGTCAGGGATCGCAGAGGATACCATCGTCGTCCTGACCTCCGATCACGGGGAGCTGCTCGGCTCGCACGGCATGATGGCCAAGCATGCCTGGCACGAGGAGTCTATCGGCGTGCCGTTTATGGTTCGCTGGCCCAAGGGCATTCGGAGTGGCAGGACGGATGTGGTCCTCAATACAGTAGATATCATGCCAACTCTGCTGGAGCTTCTGGAGATGGAGGTGCCGGGCACAGTACAGGGCGATTCTTTGGCCATCCATATGCGTCATCCTTCGGAGAACGGAGCATTACAATTCAGGGATGAGGAGGCGGATAGGCGAGTGGGCTATATTAGCGCCTTCCCCGGAAGACTTCCGGCGGTTGAGGCCTTCCGTAAGGCAGGCCTCAACCATCTGGATTTTGGCTGGCGGGGGATAAGGTCCATGTCGTATGTATACGTAGTCAACCGCGGGTATGCTCCTGAAGCCGAAGTAGATAGATGGCTATACGACCTGCGGGAAGACCCGTATCAATTGCACCCACTCAGGCTCGAGAGCGCCTCGGAGCATGCGGTGTCCGAACGGCTGGAACAGCTTCTGGCTCATTACCTCCGGATGACAGGCGACGGCTTTCGATTGTAGTCGGGGACAGGGTTATCGGTCGGCCGCATAGCGCAGTCCCCACTGGGTGCGGATCGCATCGAGCGTGCCCATGATTGCCTGCGTCTCGGCCAGCGGCATGATGTCCGACTCCAGTCGGCCTTCGCGGATCGCTCGCATCGCTTCCTCAGCCTCGAAGTTGTAGCCTTGCTCCTCCCGGCCGTCATCGTAATGAACGGGCTCTTGACCGTTCTCGTGCAGCGAAGCCGTCTTGCCGAAGAGGAATTTCGGGATGTGGATATAGCCCTTGGTCCCGTAGATATAAGCGTCGCCGACCATCCCGAGCTGCACGCCTGCGTTCAGGACGGCGGAACGGCCGCCCTCATAGCCGAAGAGCAGCGAGAAGTGCTCGTCGACGCCAGTCTGACCGATGCTGACGACGCTCTGGATCGACTGCGGCTCGCCGCCGAAGATCATCGAGGCGAAGGAGACGGGGTAGATGCCGGCATCGAGCAGCGCGCCGCCACCCTTGGCCGGGTCGAGCAGCCGACTGTCCGGCTGCCAGCCGATATTGAAGCCAAAGTCGGCCTTCAGCATCCGCACCTCGCCGATTCGTCCCTCGGCCAGCCACTCGCGCACCTGGACGATCGGAGGCAGGAAGCGCGTCCACATCGCCTCCATCAGGAAGACGTTGTTCTCTCGGGCAACTTGGATCAGCTCCGCCGCCTCCGCTTCGTTCATCGTGAACGGCTTCTCACAGAGCACCGCCTTGCCTGCGCGCAGCAGGACGAGCGCGTTATCCTTATGTACGGTATGCAGGGTGCCGATGTAGACGATCTGGACATCCGGGTCCTGCGCCAGCTCCTCGAGGCTTCCATACGCTCGCGGGATCTGGTGCGCTTCGGCGAAGGCATTGGCTTTGTCGGCGTTGCGGCCGCCTACGGCGAGCAACTCTGCGCCTTCTGCATGACGCAGATCCTTTGCGAACTTGGCGGAGATACCGCCGGGACCGAAGATGCCCCATTTTACTGTAGTCACGGTCATATTATTTTACCTTCCTTTCGGGTAACATGAATGCCAGGACGATTCCTGTCTAATACTTTACCACAAGCGCTCCGTTTACGGCGGCGCTTAAGCTGGATTACATAAGAAAAACTACATTTCTCCATATATCCGCCGCATTTCGCCATGTGCCCGGCTGCCTGCTGCTCGCTATAATGGAAGCGTAACTTCAACAGGTTCTAAACTTCGACCATCAGGAGGTTCCTATGCCGATTCAATATGATAAAGATACGCGTCTATTCCATCTGAGCAACGACCGTGTCAGCTATGTGCTCCAGCTCGTCGAGACGGGGGTGCCCGCACATGTGTACTGGGGTCGCCATGTCCGGGAAGGCCAGCTCCCTGAGCTGCTACGCCGCGTGGAGCGCAACTCTTCCTCCCCCAACCCGTATCCAGAGGACCGCAGCCTCTCGTATGATACGCTGCCGCTGGAGTACCCGGCCTACGGGACGAGCGATTTCCGTCATCCGGCCTACCAGGTCCAGCTCCCTAACGGCTCGACGATCACCGAGGCGGTCTACCGCACCCATCGTATCTATGCCGGCAAGCCGCAGCTGCAGGGACTGCCCGCGACCTATGTCGAGCATGATGGCGAGGCGCACACACTGGAGCTCGAGCTGTTCGACGAGACGGCGGGGCTGGCGATTACGCTGCTCTATACGATCTTCGAGGGTCATGACGCGGTGACGCGTTCGGTCCGCTTTGCCAATGAAGGCGCCAGCGAGCTGAAGCTGCTGCGCGCGCTCAGTCTGGGCGTGGACTTCCGCTCCTCCGACTATGAGATGCTCCATCTGGCAGGGACATGGGCCAATGAACGTCAGGTACAGCGGCGCAGACTGACGCCGGGTCTCCAGAGCATCGGCAGCAGTCGAGGCTCGAGCAGTCATATCCATAACCCGTTCGTAGCATTGGTGCGAGACGGTGCAGACGAGGATCATGGCGATGTCTACGGCTTCAGCTTCGTCTACAGCGGCAACTTCGTCGCGCAGGTCGAGGTCGAGCAGTACGGCACGGCGCGGGTGACGATGGGGATCAATCCATTCGACTTCAGCTGGCTGCTGGAGCCGGGCGAGACATTCCAGACGCCGGAGGCGGTCATGGTCTACTCGGCTGATGGGCTCGGCGGCATGTCGCGTACTTACCACCGGCTGTATCGGACGAGACTGTGCCGCGGCGAGTTCCGCGACAAGAGTCGGCCGATCCTCGTCAACAACTGGGAGGCGACGTACTTCGACTTCAACGCCGACAAGATCGAGGCGATCGCCAAGGCCGGCAGCGAGCTTGGCATCGAGCTGTTCGTGCTCGACGACGGATGGTTCGGCCGACGCAACGACGACACCAGCTCGCTCGGCGACTGGGTTGTCGATCGCGCCAAGCTGCCGGGAGGGCTGGAAGAGCTGGTCGATCGCGTACGGGCGCTGGACATGCAGTTCGGCCTCTGGTTCGAGCCGGAGATGGTATCGCCGGACAGCGACCTGTACCGCCAGCACCCGGACTGGTGCCTCCATGTGCCGGATCGCCGGAGGACCGAAGGACGGGGGCAGCTCATCCTCGACTTCTCCCGCACAGAGGTGGCAGATACGGTGTACGCCATGGTGAGCGACATCCTCCGCAGCGCGCCGATTACCTATGTGAAGTGGGATATGAACCGCAACATGTCGGAGATCGGCTCGGCCGCATTGCCGCCGCAGCGGCAGCGCGAGACTGCGCATCGTTACATGCTCGGACTATATCGGGTGCTGGAGCAACTGATCACCGAGTTCCCGCATATCCTGTTCGAGAGCTGCTCGGGCGGCGGCGGCCGCTTCGATCCCGGCATGCTACATTATATGCCGCAGACATGGACGAGCGACAATACCGACGCGGTCAGCCGACTCAAGATCCAGTACGGCACCTCGATGGTGTATCCGATCAGCGCGATGGGCGCGCATGTGTCCGAGATTCCGAATCATCAGGTCCATCGCAATGCTTCGCTGGAGACGCGCGGTCTGGTGGCGATGTCGGGCAACTTTGGCTACGAGCTTGATCTGACGAAGTTCACGGAGCAGGAGAAAACGATCGTCCGGGCGCAGGTCGAGCAGTACAAGGCGCTTCGTCCGCTTACCCAGTTCGGCGATTTCTACCGTCTGCTCAGCCCGTTCGAGGGCAACGAGGCGGCCTGGATGTTCGTATCCGAGGACGGCTCGGAGGCGGCAGCGTTCTTCTTCCGCGTGCTGGCTGTGCCCAATCCGCCGCTCTCCTGGCTGCGACTCAAGGGACTGCTGCCGGAGGCCAACTACGTTCTGGTCGGCGAGGACCGCGTATTCGGCGGCGACCACCTGATGTACGCAGGCTTGCAGGTGCCGGAGCTGCGCGGCGACTACCAGGGCCATATGTGGCATTTCAAGCGGGTATAACGTCAGACAATCGCAGACCAGGCCCGTTCGATACGAACGGGCCTGGTTAGGTATCTAGCAGAGCAGGGAGTCTGCTAGCCATCTGAACCGCGCCGCACGGCGCTCGGCGTGGTGCGCTTCAGTCGTTTGAACATGCGGCCAAAGTAGGTGAGGTTAGTGTAGCCGACCTGCTCGGCGATGGAGGCGACCGGTGCGTCCGACTCCTGCAGCAGACGATGCGCCTCGTTGATGCGCAGCAGATGGACATAGTCGATCAGCGTAGTGCCGGTCAGCTGCTTGAACCGCTTGCAGAAGTGGTTGGGGCTGAGATTGACCCGGGAGGCGGCATCGGCGACGGTGATCGGCTCATGATAGTGCCGACGGATATGGAGCAGGAGCTCGGTGAACGGGTGGTCCCGATGGGGACGCGCGACGCCGGGCTCTTCGTGCTGCCTGGAGTAGCGGAACATCAGGCCGAAGATCCGGTATAGCTCCGCCTTGACGAACAGCTCAAAGCCTGGCGGCTTGGCCTTGAGCTCGGCAACCAGCGCGTCGAAGGCCCGGCTGACGGGGGAGGTGAACGGGTTATCCTGCTCGAGCAGCTGCGGCAGCTGCATCCGGTTGGTGAAGTAGGGTGCGAAGTAATCCATCTCCGTGCTGTCGAGTCCGCCTGTCCGCACCAGCACCTCGTTGAAGACGATACAGACCATTTCGGCGTCGGGCGCCAGCGAATGCGCAGCATGGAGCTGACGGGAGTGGACGATCGCCAGCTCGCCTTCACCGAGCTCGTAGCGGGCGCCGTCGAGCTGCACCTGGACGCGTCCGGACTTGACATAGAGCCACTCGATATGGTCATGCCAGTGCGGTGGGATATGGCGGGTGAAGAACACATTGATCGGGAACGTCTGGTCCGGGAACATCGTCTGTTCCCGCAGCGCGGGGTTGGTCATCGGTGGCGCTCCTTTCGGGACAGTGGGCTTCTACAGATTCGATCCC
>NZ_BFBX01000103.1:54326-55064 GCF_003851045.1 Paenibacillus sp. 598K
TCGGCCTTTTGAGGGCTGCCTGTTCTCCCATACAATTTTCCGTAACTCGCTATATTATAACGGAAGTTAACGTTTGCATTCCATACACGATGCATAGAATTGTACGAATAATCGATAGGATTGTCGCTAGTGACGGGCTGCAGCTTGGAGTAGTATAGAGGCGAACGAGAGATCATCGTACAAACCTAATCGATGGATGGAGGCTTATCATCTATGGAACAGATACGAATCGGCACGCTGGTCGGAGGAGCCGACGCGCCGCGCATCCTGCCGCAGATCATCCCGCACGGCTTCGAGTCGTTCGGCCTGACCTTCTGGCAGACGACGGGACAGACCAACCTCTCGGAGCTGGCCAAGCAAGTGAGGGAGATTGCGGACGCGCATGACGTCGTCATCTCGCATGTCGGCGTCTTCGGCAACCCGCTCACCGGCGCCGACAACAATACCGATACGCTGGCGAGCTGGGAGCGGCTGATCGACCATGCCGCGGACTTCGGCACCGACCTGGTCGCCGGCTTCACGGGCCGGATGCCCGGCGCGATCGACGAATCGATGAGCCGTTTTGCCGAGGTATTCGGCGAGCTGGCCAGACGCGCCGAGTCGAGAGGCGTGCGGCTTGCCTTTGAGAATTGCGACATGGACGGCACCTGGAAGAGCGGCGACTGGAACATCGCGCACAATCCGACGGCCTGGGAGATGATGTTCAACGCGGTGCCGATGGACAGCCTCGGCCTGCAG
>NZ_BFBX01000103.1:55167-55867 GCF_003851045.1 Paenibacillus sp. 598K
GGGAGCCGTGCCACCAGATGGTCAGCCTGATCGACCCGATCCCGCAGCTGCGCAAGTGGCTGCCCAAGATATTCAATGTGCATGGCAAGGACGCCACGATCGCCTGGGACATCGTCCGCGAGTACGGCATCCATGGACCCAAGCCGTTCGTCTGGCACCGGACGCCGGGCTTCGGCGACTCCAACTGGACCGACATCATCTCGATCCTGCGCCAGGGCGGCTATGAGGGCAGCATCGACATCGAAGGCTACCATGACCCGGTCTACCGGGGCGAGTGGGAGATGACTGGCCAGGTGCATGGCTTGAACTATCTGAAGCGCTGTCGCGGCGGCGACTTCGTGCCGAACCCGACGTAGACTGCGCGGGATCGCGATCATAGCAAACGATCAAACATATAAAGGGAATGAGTGATAAACATGACGAAGCATCGCATCATTGTCGCCGGCTGCGGCGGCATGGCCAATCGCTGGGTAGACTATGCGATCGCTCGCGAGGGCGTCGAGATCGTAGGCCTGGTGGACCTCTACGAAGAGTCGGCTCGCAAGCTGGCTGAGCGCAAGGAGCTGGATGTGCCGATCTACACCGACCTCGCCGCAGCGCTCCAGTCGACGGAGGCCGATCTGGTGTTCGACGTGACGATCCCGGCCAGTCACAAGACGATTGCTACAACGGCGATGGAGGCTGGCTGCCACGTCTTCGG
>NZ_BFBX01000103.1:56061-56285 GCF_003851045.1 Paenibacillus sp. 598K
CGGCGAGAAGCCGATGGCCGAGTCGCTGGCGGACGCGCAAGCGTTGACCGAGATGTCGAGGCGGACGGGCAGACGCTACAGCGTCATGCAGAATCGTCGCTACAATCCGCAGATTCGCGCCTTGTGCAAGCTGGTGGCTGAGGGCGGGTTGGGCACGCTGGGCGCGGTGCATACCGATTTTTTCATCGGCGCGCACTTCGGCGGCTTCCGCGACGAGATGGACA
>NZ_BFBX01000103.1:56527-56937 GCF_003851045.1 Paenibacillus sp. 598K
CCCGCTGATCGTCGATATGGCGATCCACACCTTCGACCAGGCGCGCTTCATCACCGGAGCGGACGCGGTCTCCGTCTACTGCCATGAGTATAATATGCCGGGCTCCTGGTACAAGGGCAACGCCTCGGCGGTCTGCATCTTCGAGATGAGCGACGGCTCGGTGTTCACGTATCGGGGCTCGTGGAGCGCCGAGGGCTTCTCCACCTCCTGGGACGCCGACTGGCGCGTCATCGGCAGCAAGGGCAGCGCCCGCTGGGACGGACGTACCGACGCGAAGGCTGAGCTCGTGGATGAGGCGGGTCAGCCTGGCTTCACCTCATCGATGGTCTCGCATACGCTGACGCCGGACTGGCCGGGGCGGCTGGAGCATGATGGCTGTCTCGATGAGATGTTCGCGGCGCTGGAGGCCG
>NZ_BFBX01000104.1 GCF_003851045.1 Paenibacillus sp. 598K
GGTCATCCAGGGCGATCTGCGCGTCCGAGGCGATATGACCTTGGGCCAGATCGGCGACGAGGTGCTGATCGAGGGCGATCTGATCGTAGGGGGCAAGCTGACTGTCAGCGGCCGCAAGCTGACGGTGCAAGGCGATGTGAGAGTAGGCGGACAGCTCGAGATTCAGCAGATCTATCATGAGATGGCGGTAGGGGGCAGCGTCCTGGTGCGGGGCGATGCCGTCTTCAGCAACAATATGGAGCGGCTGACGGTCGGCGGCGATCTCGTCTCGGCGGCGCGTCTCGTCTTCCCCCGGATCCATACGATGACCGTCGGCGGTACGATCAGCGCAGCCTCCGATCTGACGTTTGGCGGTTATGTGGCCGAGTTCAACGTCGGCCGCTGGCAGGACGGGGGGATCGTTCCGGGTTCAGCGCCTGGCTCGCTCATCTCTGGCGCGCGCCTGACGATGAACGGCACCGGAACGATGCGGGTGAGCGGCTCCGTCAGCGCGCCGACGCTTGTCTTTGGCGGAGAGGTCAAGGTAGTCAACCTGGGAGGCTCGCTCATTACGAACAGCAGCATCATGGTTGCCTCGGAGGTTGTCGATTGGCAGATCGGCGGGCATATGGTGGTGGGCGGGACGATCGACCTGCGTTCGCTGCGCTCGCTGCAGGTCGGCCAGTCCGTCTACACGAGCGATGTGCTGGTGTTCGCAGACGTCAAGGAGAAGGTAACCGTCGGCGGCTCGATCATCGCCCGCAGCGAGATTCGCTTCTCCAATACCGTCGCGCGGCTGGAGATCGGCAAGGATATGATCAGCTACGGCTCGATCAGCTTCGAGAGCATCACAGGCGCCTTGCGGGCGGAGGGCTTCCTGATGGCGCTGGAGGATATCTCGTTCAACAATAATATACACAGCGCGAGCAACCGGTTGGGCGGATTTTATGCGGGACGGCGAACGTCCTTCCCTAACTGGTATCAGTGGGGCTCGGGCAAGGACGCCCTGTGCATCCAATACAAAACGCCTGACATCCAGGTCGTCAGATGAGGGGATCGGCATGAAGCAGAAGCAGAAGCAGAGAGCGTGGAAGCTCCCATGGGGGAGCCATACCGCACGTGGCATCGAGATCGGCGAAGATCGCATCCGGATGTGCGAGATCGAGCAGAGGCAGGGGCAGGTGCGCGTGTTGAACTATGTGACCGAGGAGCTGCCGACAGGCGCGATGGATGACGGGCGGATCAAGGATCGCGCGGCGCTCGCCGCCGCCCTGAAGCAGGCTGTCGGCGCAGCCCGGTGGAGAGGGCGCTCCGTCCACCTGGCGCTGCCGAGCCAGACGGTGATGATCCGGATGATCCGCATGCCGGATGTCCCGGACAAGGAGATGCGCAAGCTGATCCAGTTCGAGCTGAATCATCGGCTCCATCTGCCCTTCGAGCAGCCCGGATTCGACTTCGTCATCCAGCCGGTCCGTACGGATGGGCAGGAGGAGGCCGCGGGCGCTCAGGACGATTGGCTCTCGGCGGACGACGCAGCGGCTCAGACCGATAACCGTCTGCGCGAGGTGATGCTGCTCGCTGCGCCGCTGGAGCTGCTGGATACCTATGCGGGTCTGCTGGAGGAGGCGGGACTGCAGCCGAGCAGCATGGAGGTCAAGGCGTTCTCGCTGCTGCGGCTGGTGCAGCGCGCCGGTCTGGAGCGGAGCGGCGTCTGGCTGATGGTTGATGTGAAGCGAGACAACAGCGATCTCTCGATCATTGATCACGGCGTGATCAAGGTGACCCGCAACGTCGAGATCCGATTCGACGCGCCGGGCGAGGAGACCTCGAGCGATCCCGACGATCCGTTCGCGGCGCTGCTCAGTCCGCAGATGAGCTTCGCCAATACGGCGCAGGAGCTGATCTCCGAGCTGGAGCGGCTGATCAACTTTTATCGATATTCGCTGCATCACCGCGAGGAGCAGTTCCATGCGGTCATCGTCAGCGGCGATATCGCGGGGCTAGAGGAGCTAACCGAGCGGCTGGCGCGCGGCATGACGCTGCCGGTCAGCCTGCTGGCGTGGGCGGAGCCGACACCGGCGGACGCCGGCGGCTGGGACAGCTCGCGCTATGCGGTGCCGCTTGGACTGGCGCTTAGGGGTAAGCAGCGATGAGACGAGAGATCAACCTGCTGCCCCGCAAGCCGTTTGTTGTCCGCTATCGGCTGACGCTGCCGGTCGGTATCGCGGCTGCAGCGGGACTGCTATTGCTCTGGCAGGCCATGCTCCTCTACGCGTGGGCGGCTGACCGCGAGCTGGCGGCGCAGCAGCTGGCGGAGTGGGGAGCGGAGCGGAGCCGGCTGGAGGCGGAGCTGGCCGCGCTCCCAGCGGCGAAGGAGCAGAGCGCCATCGCTACGCTGCTCCGCGAGCTGGAGGCCGGGCAGCGGGATTGGCTGCCGGTGCTGACGTCGCTGATCGACCCGTTGCCGGAGGCGGCGCGTGTGGCCAATATGGGCGTCAACGCAGCGGGAGAGCTAAGCGCCGAGTACGAATTTGGCGATGAGACGTCGGCGCTGTCATTCGTCCGTGCGGTGGAGCGGCTGCCGTTGTTCGAGACGGTCAATATCGACATGTGGAAGCGCGATGCGAGCCGTCGAACAGGCAGTGGCGGCGCTGAAGGGGCGAGCGCCAAGCCGGTCATCCGGCTGATCCTGTCGATGACGCTGGCAGGTCGCGAGGGGGTGGAGAGATGAGCGGGTATCGGAGGCTCGTAGAGAAGTGGCGTCGCAAGGAGGCGCCTGTAAGGCTGCTGCTCACCGGTTGCGCGGCGCTGCTCGCGCTGGTCGCGATACTGGTCGGCGGCGTCCTCCCGCAGTGGCGAGAGACCTCGTCACAGCTGGCGGCGCGGGATCAACTGGAGCAGGAGCTGGCGCAGCTGCATCAGCTTGCTCAGGACCGAGGCGGCGACGTTGAGGCTGCTGCTGCAGATCCGTCGGCGCGTATCCCGCAAGGGCTGGATCTGGCAGGCATGCTGGAGGAACTGCTGGGGCTGGCCGAGAGCGCCGGTCTGAGCGTCGGGGATATCAGTCAGCGCAAGACAGCCGTCTCCGCGCCCCAGGCGGATCTAGCTGGTCCGCTGCGGCAAGCCGAGATCGAGCTGACCGTGCAAGGCGCGTTGCCGCAGCTACTGCAGTTGCTCGGAGATATCCAGCAGACCGAGCGGCTGCTGTCGATTACGGAGTGGCATTACCGCAAGCTGTCTCCTGGAGAGGCCCAATCGGCTGGGTCACAGGCGGAGGACGGCGACGGGGCCCAGACTTCGGATCGCGGGACGCCGCAATATACGATGACGGTGCTCGTGAGCGGGTATGGCAGCGCGAATTAGTGCCGCGCCGCGTGGACGCATTCACAAGTGCGCAAACTTTCATTGGATGACAAGGCCCCTTCTCGAGGGGGCATATACGTGCCCTGGAGGTCGCCCGAACTTGTAGCGAACTGGACACAGGCACGCTCCGGCACTACTGGAATCCGATGTAAATAATTATGACAAATGGCGATTGACACCATTTTACCAGTTGTCTATAATACTTATAGACTATGTGTCGAATTTTGGCGTGATTATTTATAGTCATGAAGAACTAAGATATCATATGAATTCTACTGCGAAAAAGGCAAACCCGGCGAAAGTCGGGGACGCAAAGCTACAGACCTAAGGGGTCCGGCGAGGATCCTATCGGTGGCTGAGTTACCGAATAGTAGGGACTAGTAGAACAGCAAAGCTATCCCTTTCTATGTGGGTTGGCTTTGCTGTTTATTTTGCGTGGAAGGAATGTGATTCCTATGTCTTCTCGGATGTCGGAGGATCAACTGTTCGAGTTGATCAGCCAGTTAGAATTGGAAGAGGATGAGGGAGCCATGCACGATTCGCGGCCTCCCTCTATTGGTATGCGCTCTTATCTGAAGGTCGAGGATAATCGGATTCACCTCATCTCCGCCGGCGAAGAGGGCGAGGATCCGTTCATCGAGGCCGCGCCTCCATTGCGATTGAAGATCAACGGCGAGCTGCTGAGCGGACGACGCCAGGTACGCCCTGACGATCTCGTCGAGTGGGAGCTGGAGGAGACGCCGCAGTTCCAGATCAAGTATTCGCCGGACAAGATGCGCGCCTGGTTCGTGCTGATGGCCCGGGAATGCCGGGTCCTGCGGCTGCAGGATACGCCGGTCAGCACCGATCTGCTCGTCCAGGCCGAGCCGGTGCCTTATGCGCTGCCTCAGCGGTTGACCTTGATCGACATCGTGCCCGAGCTGGAGCAGTCCAAGCTGGTGCAGGTCGATTATCAGGCGATCCAGCGCGAGCTCGACCAGCCGACCTACCAGCCGGTGCTGATCGCTATCGGCAAGGAGCCGACATTGGGGCGAGACGCCTCGCTCGAGATTTATTTTAAGGAACAGATCGTTAGCGAGTTTGAGGAAGTCAACGGGATGATCGATTATCGCAATCATCTGAAGATTCCGTCGGTGAAGGCGAACGACCTCGTCGCTCGCAAAATACCGCTGGTCCCGGGGGCTCCAGGGAATGACGTATTTGGCGCGCCTATCGATCCGCCTCGTGCCAAGGACATCATGATGGTAGCCAAAAATCATATTCGCATTACTAATTACGAGGCTTACGCGCTCAAGGAAGGCAGACCGCGGATTACCGGCGAGCGCATCAAGCTGATCGACATCACAACCACGCATGTCCTGCCGGGCGACGTAGATATGAAGACGGGCAACATCGTCTTCTCCGGCGATGTGATCATCTATGGCAATATATGCGACGGCATGATCGTCGAAGCGCTAGGCGATATCTATGTGATGGGCAACGTCTACCGCGCGACGGCGACGGCGACGGGCAGCATCTACATCAAAGGCAATGCGATCGGCAGCCATCTGTATTCGGGTCATTACGGCGTGCTCTTCAACCGGCTCTGCACACACTCGGGCAGCCTTAACAGTCAGCTGCAGCTGATGCGCAATACGATGAAGCAACTGAGCGCACTGGCAGAGGCTCGCAAACAGACGGTATCGCCGCGGCAGATGTTCCAACTGCTGCTGGAAACGAAGTTCAAGCAAATCCCCCTCACCATCAAGGAAATCCTGCTTTGTATCTCTAACATCCAGCAGATCCAGAACGGACAGCTCGGCGTGCTGAAAAACAAGCTGCTGGAGCTGATGCAACGGCCGGTCGTGGTAGAGGTCAATCTGAACAAGATGCTCGACGAGCTGCAATTTATCCTGATCGAAACCGTTGACTCCATCAAGCGATGCGAGGAGTTGAACGTGCGCACCGAGTTGCAGCAATGCAACATGACCAGCATCATGTCGGGCGGCGATATCGTCATCAAAAAGCAAGGCGTCATCCAGAGCCAGCTATTCTCCAAAGGCAATATCGTATTCCATGACCAGGAAGCGGTCTGCCGGGGCTCGCAGCTCGAGGCGGAAGGGGCGATCCTGGCGATGACCGTCGGCGGCAAGTCAGGGGGCAGCACGATGCTCAAGGCGGGGGAGAAGATCGTCGTCTCCCATATGTACGAAGGCCGGGTCGCGGTCGGACGGTTTGCCAAGGATATATTGGAGCCGGTGGAGCATATGGAATTCCGGGTGCGGCAAAATCGCCTGGTGATGCATTCAACGCTGGATAGAAACGAGGAACCGGATCATGCCTGATGCGCAGTGGAGTCACATGCAAGCATTGGTCGGGCGGAGACTGAACAAAAATATATACACCAAACAAGACGTATTGGCTTGTCCGGCGCACACGGTACTGACCGAGCAAATGCTGCGCAAGCTCATACAACTGGGCGTCGAGCTGCAAGCGGAGGATGTAGAGTCGCGCGCCGATACGATCGATCGGGTTGTCGAGCATGCGGTGAAGGAGATGAAGGGGATCTTCCACTTCGCGAGGGAGAGCGGACAACTCGTCGTCGACGATATCCGCGTCCATGTCGTGCCGACGATCCGCCAGAGCGCTGAGGCGGGTATGCTCTACCAGATGCTCAACCGGCTGCAGCTCGAGGACGACGTCACCTGCCGGCACAGCATCGCTGTCGCGATGGTCGGGGTACTGATCGGCCAATGGCTGCGACTGTCGGAGGAGGAGATTGGTCTGATCGCCGCTGGCGGGTTGCTCCATGATGTGGGCAAGCTGCGCGTGCCTGCGGAGATCCTCAACAAGCCGGGACGGCTGACGGAGGAGGAGTTCGCCGAGATGAAGCGGCATACCGTCTATGGCTACGAGATGCTGCGCGGCGAAGAAGGGGTCGAGGAGGACGTCGCGCGTGTCGCGCTCCGTCATCATGAACGGCTCGACGGCAGCGGCTATCCGTATGGGCTGAAGGGCGAGGAGATCGATCGGCCGAGCCGTATTATCGCAGTCGCGGACGTGTTCCATGCGATGCTCTCCAAACGCGTCTACAAAAACGAGCTGCCCTTCTACCAGGTCATCAAGGAAATTGCCCATTCGGCATTTAGCCAATTCGACGCAAGCGTTGTCGCTGTATTCGCTCGCAAGATGATGGAGACGATGATTGGCAGTCAGGTCATCCTGAGCGACGGGCAGATCGGCACGGTCATTTCCGTTCATCTTCATGACCCCGCCAATCCGTTGGTCAGGGCAGGAGAGCGGTTTTATGATCTTAGCGTGATGCAGGAGCTGCATATCGTCCATTTTGTACCAAATTCTTGATTCGCGTTTCGAGAGGACGAATTGTGTTTATATAGATAGGTAAAAATAAAAAACTTCTTGAAAGAGGATACGTACATGATGAAATGGCTCCAAAGGCTGTTGATCGGCCTGCTGCTGCTGATCGTGCTTTTGGGCTTGGGCCTGTGGGGCGGCCTTCGCTATGTCGCGCCTCAAGAGTCGCTGGACCTGGCTGCGGAGCCGTTGCGTCTGGGCGACAAGGCGCAGGAGTTGCTCCGAGGAGGACGACTGGAGCTGTTGTTGACCGAGGCGGATGTGGAATCGCTGATCAAAAGCGAGCTGCAGGCTAAACCAAAGGTTACGGCCGAGGCAGAGATAACAGGCGCGCGTATCGAGCTGTCTGGCGATCGGGCGATCGTTCATGCTAACGTGATGTACCGCGAGCAGATACCGATCGGCGTAGTGGCCGCATACCGTCTGTCCTGGCAAGCGCCTGCGCTGGTTGCCGAACCGGAGTCGTTGCATGTTCGCTCGATTCGTCTGCCCTCCGACCAATTGGATACGCTTCGCTTTTCATTTGCGGATCAGTTGCCCGATTTTCTCGAGATCGGGGAGGTGACGTTTGAGTCGGACGGTGTCCGCATCGCGCTGAAGAGTGAGTTCAGCCTCGAGGACCTGCTCGATCGTCTGCCGTGACGACAGCTGTATCGTCTGCAATGTTCGGATGGACGGATAGGTTCTCGCGATTAGTCGCTGGTACTGGCATCCTGCACGTAATGGACACATATAATGAATCGGGTCTCCGATTGAAACGTTTGCCTCACATTTGGTATAATTAACGTACTGCAAATGGGGCATGATAAGCTAGACGAGGGGGCGACGGATCATGGTGGATGGATGGATGACCTGGCTGCTTGTGGCCTTTGGCATTATCGTGGCCGTTGCCGGCGTCTACGCTTATTTTCGCCTGATCTCTGCAACTTCGGCAGACGAGCAGACGTCTATAGAGGAGGAGCGTCACCAGGCGGCGGAGCGAGAGGAGCGGCTGTTTACCGACCGGAAGGAAGGATAGGCGGGCAGATGTCAGACTATTCAGAACCGGAGGGAACTGCTATAATGGTGGCAGGAAATATAACTTAATATCTAACCCATGGATGACCTTCACAAACGTGTGGATCGCTTGAACTGAAAGATATGTTGTGTATACTCGTACATTGCATTAGGACGACCATCCGATATTACGGGAGGGGATTTCATGGCCAAACGAAGCCATAATGAAGTCAAGGACAGTCTGAGTGAATTAACGAGAATTTTTCAGCCGAAGGACCCCAGAAAATTTGTAAAGGATTATATCCGCAAATATCGGATAACCGGCGGATATGAAGATGAGTTGACCATGCTTGTGGAGCGCGAGCTCGGCAAGATCAATTCGGTTAGCTAATCCGGCGCGTCGCGCGGCCGCGTATCGCGTATATAGACCAGACCTTGAACAACTGCACCCTTTTTTCGGTGCGGTTTTTTTGTGCGTGGATCGAGGCCTGTCCTTGAAATAATCGGTCGCTCGCTCGAATAGCGTGAGAGAAAGAGGCGTCTGACGGGGGACGTAGTATAGGAGGCTGAACAATGGGGAAAGCAAAGACTAGCGAGGAAATCAGACGAATCGCGAGAGCGGGCCGTCTCGTCGCCGCATGTCATCGCCAAATCAGGGGGTGGCTGGCGCCAGGCATCAGCACGGCCGAGATTGATCGGCGCATCGAGCGGTACATCCTCAGCCGCAACGGAAAAGCGGCGCAAAAGGGCTATAAAGGCTATCCCTATGCCACATGCGCATCTGTAAATGATGTCGCATGTCACGGCTTCCCGGACGAGCGGCCGCTGACCGAGGGGGATGTGGTGACGTTCGACCTGGTGGTGGAGCGAGACGGCTGGCTGGCAGATTCGGCCTGGAGCTACCCGGTCGGCGCCATCGATCCGCGAAGCGCGCATCTACTGCGCACGGCCAAAGGGGCGCTCTATGCCGGTCTAGTCGCAGCCCGGGCAGGGAACCGCATCGGCGACATCGGGCACGCAATCGAGACGTTTGTGTCGAGGACCGGCTGCCGCGTCTTGCCGGGCTTCGTCGGGCATGGCATCGGGCGGTCGCTGCACGAGCCGCCCCAGGTGCCGCCGACAGGTCAAGCGGGTACTGGAGCCAGACTGGTGGAAGGCATGGCATTGACGATCGAGCCGATTATTACTGTCGGTCAGCCCGATACCTGGCTTGCGAGGGATGGCTGGACAGTGCGGACCCGTGACGGCGCCCGCGCCGCCCAGTTCGAGCATACGGTGGCCATTACAAAGGAAGGGCCGCGCATCCTGACGCGCAGGCCTCGCGCTCCCCGTCGTCAGCGCTGAGCCGCAGCATTAGCCTTGAGCTGTCTGAGCCGCATCGGCGGCTTGCCGCTGTCTGCGAATTCGTACTCGGCCAGCTTGTTGAACTCGGTCAGGTACGGCTGCAGCGGCCGGCCCATCCACGTCTCGCGCGCATAATCGACCAGTTCGTTGACGAAATGGCGATTGGCCGAGATATGCACCTCCTGGACATACGGACTGAGCTGTCGGAGCTTGACCGCGATCGTCTGCTTGAGCTCGGCCGATATGCGTTCATGATCGCTGACCGACAGGTACGAGTTAAAAGGGGTGACAAGATCGCGATTATCCCAAAACGGGCTGCCGTTTTCGATGTTGTAGACGCCTTTGCCGCTACCGGTGTTGTTTTGTTCCTGAGCTTGTCTGCCGCCCTTATTTTTGGTGCCGACGGCAGTCCAGTCGAGCACCAGACCGACATAGGCATTTTTATCGGTGAGCATAACGACGGCTGCCGCCACCCCTTGCGTCTTGGACAGCTTCCTTGAGAGCGCATAACTGTATTCGACATGACTGTTTTGATGCCGATCCGGCTGATTGCCTACAGGTCCGTACATGCGGTCGCCGAGCATTTTGGGGTCATTCGCTTGTTGGGAGCCGTAGTCGTATTCGCTGTCTTGCACCTTGCGTGTGTAGTTGCAGCCAGTGATTGTTGTCATTGCCAGGATAGCGGCGACGAGGCAGGACATGAGGTACAGTTGCTTCATCGCAGCTCTACAGAGATCGTCAGATTTTGTCTTCATGAGTGCTCCTCCTACAACCCAAGGCTTTCCGAAGGAGAAGATGCTTCGGAAGCAAGGACTAAGTTTAATGTAAGGATAGGGTTTGCAGCGCAAAGTGAATTATGCGCACGAGCTTCATACATAATTGGCCATGGCATCGGCGCACAATAAATGAAGGAAAAGGACGTCCCCGAGCGATTCGCGAAGAGGCTGGAAGGCTAGAAAAACCGGGAGTTTGACAGCTTTGAGAACAATTTGTGAACTGCGGTGTGATCATTGACAAAGTTGGGGTTCAACTTTATATTTAATAAAGTGATTCTGTTTGCTGGGATAGCCATGTCATCTGGGCAAAACACGCAGTATGCAGCATGCCGCAACAGCTCGCATCCAGGCGAGCCAAGCGCTTCAAACAACCGATAACACTGTCGAGTATTGACGAGCTCGACCCGATAGCTCCGCGTAGACGGGGCTAGCCTTTTGTAGGGGTGTTATTGGCTGGAGGAACCAGCGCTGGGCATTGCACCGCCAACTGTAGAAAACGTTTAAAGTGGGGTAGATCAATGATGAAACGGTGGCCTGTAGTAACACGGCTTCTGCCTCTGCTGGCAGGGCTTGCGCTTCTGTTGTCCGCCTGCGGCCGGGAGGACCTGTCCGCGCTCAGACCGCAGGGGCCGGTAGCACAACAACAATACGGACTTATGCTTTTGTCGATTTCCATCATGGTAATCGTGGTCGTCGTCGTATTCGCGCTTGCGATCTACGTGCTGATCCGCTTCCGCCGCCGCAAGGGAGACGATACGATCCCGGTGCAGGTGGAGGGCAACCATAAGCTGGAGATCATCTGGACCGTCATCCCGTTGATGCTGCTCGTCGTGCTCGGCGTACCTACGATCCAGACGGTATTCGGTCTGGCGAAGGACTACAGCAAGGACGAAGAGGCGATCCAGGTCAAGGTGACCGCGCACCAATACTGGTGGGAGTTCGAATATCCGCAATACGGCATTACCACTGCGCAAGACCTGATCATCCCTGAGGGCAAGATCATCTCCATCGAAGCGCAGACGGCTGACGTTATCCACTCGTTCTGGATCCCGTCGCTCGCAGGCAAGATCGACACCAACCCTGCCGGCAACGTCAACCGCATGTACTTCCAGGCGGATCGGACAGGCGTATTCCTCGGCAAGTGCGCCGAGCTGTGCGGACCATCCCATGCCAACATGGACTTCAAAGTGAAAGCGGTCGATGAGGCTTCCTTCGAACGCTGGACAGCCGCGATGGCTGCGCCTGCCGTCATGCCAGAGGATGCTGCTGTAGCCGAACTGCTGGCAAGCCAATGCCTTTATTGCCATGCAATTGGAGAACAAGGTATTGATCTTAACCCTAACTTAACTGGGATCGGCAGCCGCGAGACGATTGCTGGAATTCTTGTTAACGTGCCTGAGGGAGAAGCGAAATACAAAAATGAAGGCACAGTTTATGAGAATTTGAAACGCTGGCTTAAAGATACAGATGCAGTTAAACCAGGGAATTTAATGGGCCAAATGGACCTGACAGATGATGAAATAGATGCTATTGCCAAATATTTGGCAGAGCAGAAGTTAGATTATTAATTCACGGGGTTAGAAGGAGGTACCAACTTTGGCTCATGGACACACGGTCAAACGCTACACCGGTCTGATGGACTGGATTACAACGGTTGACCATAAAAAAATCGGGATCCTGTATTTGCTCGCGGGCGGATTCTTCTTCCTGATCGGCGGCCTTGAGGCCATCCTGATCCGGATCCAGCTCTGGCGTCCAATGAACGACTTCTTAAGCGCGGATATGTTTAACCAGATGATCACGATGCACGGGACGACGATGATCTTCCTCGCGGCCATGCCGATCTTGTTTGCTCTGATGAATGCGATCGTGCCGCTGCAGATCGGCGCGCGCGACGTCGCCTTTCCATTTCTGAACTCGCTAGGCTTCTGGACGTTCCTGTTCGGCGGCATCCTGCTGAACATCAGCTGGTTCGCAGGCGGAGCGCCCAATGCGGGCTGGACGTCTTATGTGCCGCTGGCCAGCCCGTTGTACAGTGAGACGCACGGCGTTGACTTCTATGTCATCGGCTTGCAGATCTCAGGTATCGGTACGCTGATCGGGGGGATTAACTTCCTCGTAACGATTATCAACATGCGCGCTCCGGGCATGAGTTTTATGCGGATGCCAATGTTTACCTGGGCGATCTTCGTTACGTCTGCGCTGATCCTGTTCGCCTTCCCGGCTCTGACGGTCGGCCTGGCAGCGCTTATGTTCGACCGGTTGTTCAGCGCGAATTTCTTTAATCCCGAGCTGGGCGGCAACGTCGTCCTGTGGGAGCATATCTTCTGGATCTTCGGACATCCTGAGGTATATATCCTGATCTTGCCGGCGTTCGGCATCATATCGGAGGTTATCGCCACGTTCTCGCGCAAGCGGCTGTTCGGTTACAGCTCGATGGTATTCGCGACCGTGCTGATCGGCTTCCTCGGCTTCATGGTATGGGCTCACCATATGTTCACCACCGGCCTTGGCCCGGTAGCGAACGCGCTGTTCTCTATCGCCACGATGCTGATTGCCGTACCTACGGGGATCAAGATTTTCAACTGGATTTTTACGATGTGGGGCGGTTCGATCACGTTCAATACCGCCAACCTGTTCGCCATCGGCTTTGTGCCGACGTTCGTTATGGGCGGCGTCACCGGCGTTATGCTCGCAGCTGCGCCTGCTGACTACCAGTATCATGATACGTATTTCGTTGTCGCTCACTTCCACTACGTTATCGTAGGCGGCCTGGTGCTTGGTATCTTCGCCGGCCTGCATTACTGGTGGCCCAAGATGTTCGGCAAGATTCTCAACGAGACGCTTGGCAAGATTACGTTCTGGACGTTCTTTATCGGCTTCCATCTGACGTTCTTCGTCCAGCATTTCCTCGGCTTGATGGGGATGCCGCGTCGGATCTATCAATACCTGGACGGCCTCGGCTTCAACGGCATGAACCTGGTCAGTACGATCGGCGCGATGCTGATGGGCGTCGGTACCATTGTATTCCTCATCAACATCGTCATCACAGCTGCAAGAAAAGAAAAGCTGTCCGCAGATCCGTGGGGAGACGGCCGTACGCTGGAGTGGACGATCCCATCGCCTCCGCCGGAGTACAACTTCCTGCAGACGCCGCTCGTACGCGGCTACGACGCGCTCTGGAAGGAAAAAATGGACGGCAACAAAACCGTTACGCCAGCTGAGCCGATCGGTCCGATCCATATGCCGTCGCCATCGATTCTGCCATTCTTCATGGCTCTGGGCCTGTTCATCGGCGGCCTGGGCTTTATGTTCCATCAATACATCGTCGGCGGCGCTGGCTTGGTCATCGTGTTCACATGTATGACGCTCCGCTCGCTCTACGATGATCATGGCTACCATATCGAGGTTGATGAGCTTCAGAAAGGGGTGAAAGCATGAGCGCGCATACGCATGTAGACGGCCAACTGCCTCATGAGCCTGAGAAGGCCACCCTGGAAGGACGCAATAAGGTTCTCGGCTTCTGGCTATTCCTTGGCGGTGAGACGGTATTGTTCGGCACCTTGTTCTCCGTCTACCTGGCCCTGCGCGGCCAGGTGCTCGATGGCAACCCGACAGCCAATGAGCTGTTCCAGCTGCCGCTCGTTGCATTCGCGACGTTCCTGCTCCTGACATCCAGCTTGACGAGCGTGTTCGCCATCCAGGCGATGCATCGCAACAACGTCAAGTCGATGATTACCTGGTTGATCGTTACGGTTGTCCTTGGTTTCGCATTCCTTGGGGTCGAGATCTACGAGTTCTGGCATTACGTTCACGAAGGCCACGGCTTTACGACGAGCGCCTTCAGTTCATCCTTCTATACGCTTGTCGGCTTCCACGGCGCTCACGTCTTGCTAGGCGTCGCCTGGATCTCGCTCCTGATCGGTCAAGTGTTCAAGAAGGGCCTCAATACCGTTACTGCACCGAAGATTTATGTAGCCGGTCTTTACTGGCACTTTGTCGACGTCGTGTGGGTATTCATCTTCACCGTCGTCTATCTGATGGGAAAGGTGGGCTAAGCGATGGCAGGCAACCATTCCAACGCTGCTGCTGAGGGCAAAGCCAAACGGCATCGGGTCGAGGGGCCGCAGAAGCATATTGTCTCCTACATTTTCTCGATCCTGCTGACCGTGCTTGCTTTTGCCGTCGTCGCTGCAGGAGAGATCAACACGACCTTTACGTACATCATACTGGTCGGGATGGCTATTCTCCAGATTTTCGTCCAGATGGCTTTCTGGATGCATATGAAGGATCGTGGGCATCTGCTCCCGATCATCGGCATCATCTTTGGCGTCGTCATCGTGCTTTCGATGGTCGTCATGGCCCAATTCTGGACTTGGTGGTAAGCTTAACAGTCGGATAGCTTGAAGAGAGGAGGGTCATGTGCGACCTCCTCTTTTTTTCAAAGTTTGGCTTGAAAACCTGAATGAAAAAGGGGAATCCATAATGCTTGGATTACAATACTTCAGCTTTGAGGAATTGTGGAGCCCGATCGTCATGTTCTTCTATGCAGCATTAATCATACTCTATTTCTACCTGATCGGCCCATGGCGCGAGCGGCATTTCCCGGCGGAGCCAGCCGCTACGCTCAAGCAGAAGCTGCTGTTTCTTGGCGGTGTGCTGCTCTACTACCTCGCCCAAGGCGGCCCGCTTGAGCTGCTAGGCCATATGATCTTCTCATTTCATATGACGAATATGGCGATCTCCTATCTCGTCGTGCCGCCGATGATCTTGCTGGGCCTCCCCACCTTCGTGTGGCGAGCGTTCTTCAGCAAGCCCTTCTGGCAACGGCTGCGTCCGATGATGCATCCGTTGGTGACGTTGGTGCTGTTTAATGTCTTGTTCTCGGTGTACCATGTGCCGGAGGTTCACGAATATGTGATGCTCAACTTCACCTTGCATCGCATCTATTACTTCGTGCTGCTGGTCGCGTCGTTTATGATGTGGTGGCAGATCGTCAGTCCGGTGCCCGAGTGGACGAGGCTGAACGGCGTCAAGAAAATGGGCTATATTTTTGCCAATGGCGTCTTGTTGACTCCGGCTTGCGCGCTCATTATCTTCTCGCCGCAGCCGCTCTACCCGATGTACAACGATCCAGCGATCTGGGTCCAGGCGATGGGCTATTGCATCCCCGGCGATACGGGATGGTTGCTCGAGCAATTCAGCGGGCCGGAGTTTTTCAACTTCTTGCCGCCGATCGAGGATCAGCAGCTGGGCGGCGTCATTATGAAGCTCGTGCAGGAGTTTATGTACGGGGCGATTCTGGCGTATGTGTTTACCCAGTGGTACAAAAAGGAACATGGCGAGTCGAACGATGGATTGCCTAATACCAATCCGGAATTTCAATAAATTTATATTCTTATATGTAGGAAACAACACCATTGATAAGCATAATGATTGTAGATAGTTAGAAATTTAAGACCGATTGAAACAGACTTCTTTCCCTTAGATTGCTATCTGTTTTTCTTCAACGAATGACATATCAACAATCTACTCATTTTTTGCTTGTTTGGATTTCAACGGCTCGTAGCACCGGATTTTAGCTAATTAAGTTAAAAATTAATAGCCTAATCCTTTCTTTAAACAGAAGGGATTAGGCTATTTGTATTCACCAAAAATATGTTTAATAGTATCAGGGCTTTTTTGTAACCAAAGGGGATAGCTTGTTTTTATCGAAAAGCATGTGAGGGAAAGCTTATATTCATAAATTTAATGAGGATGATATTAAAGAGATTAATATTTTCTAATCTTATATTATATGGAAACAAGCGCTTTTGTATGGTAAAATCAAGAAAACGAAAAAGGAGTTGAGATTATGAAAAGAATTTCTTATTTGTTATTGTCAACGGTTTTGTTTTTTGGATTTTCTGGAGCTTTATCGGCAAATTCTTTTTTTGTTAATCAAGAAGAGAGCGCATACAATCTTCAACACGAAGCTAATCTGAAATTTCGCAAGGAATTTGGATTAGAGCAACGCATGGCTTCAGCTAAAACAATGACGAGTGTCATGCTGATATCACCCAAGTATGGAGTCTATCTTACCCCACAAGAAGAGAGAGAATTGGATATCAGGTTGGAGAAGCAAGAAAGAATCGTTCCTAACCTCAAAAGGTATATTGAAGAAAAATATGAAGACAAGTTAGGAATGATGTATATTGACCAATCAGACGGAGGGAGTATTAACATTGGAATAGATAGTGAAGAAATGTTGAGCAATTATGATCAGGAAAATGTTAAAGAACTGTTTGGCGAAGTAGGGGAAATTAACTTTTTTGAAGCTGAAGCATCTGAAAAAGAATTAGATGATTTGCATATGAAAATTGCAAGTGACATAGATATCTTGTCTGAAGAAGGAATAAAAGTGCATTATATTGATACAAATTTAAAAAAACAAATTGTAGAGGTTGGTCTTGAAAATCTCGATGAGGAAATAGAACGTAAGTTCAAAGATTATTATTCAGATAGAATAGAATTAAAGATTTCTGCTCCTAGCCAGCCAGATAATCGCGCTGCGACTTACACTAATTTGCAAGCAGGTATTAGAATAAATACTTGCACTTTAGGATTTAATGCTCGCTCAGGTGCAGCTAATCCAAGTTATTATGCCATAACTGCAGCTCATTGTGGTAGCCTAGGGACAACTTTCATGCAAGGAAGTAATAATATTGGAACAGTCATTAAAAGAGTGTTTAGTAATGGGGTTGATGCTATGGCTATTGGGCAAAATACAAATTTAACATATACAAGAAATCTATACACCACTGTTAGTAACGGCGGATTTTTTTCAACTAGGCAGCCTCTTTCGCAAACAATTGTTGGACAAGCTGTTTTTATGTCTGGTCAGGCATCAAATACTGTAACTTCAGGAACAATTGTAAGTTTAAACAGAACAGTTACTTATCCATCTGATGGCGCTATAAGTAATCTTATTGCAGCTAGTTATTCTAGAACTGGGGGCGATAGTGGGGCGCCAGTCTACAATTCTAATATGCTTATGGGGGTTCACAGCGGGCATGTTGGAAATGATGCTTTATATTCTCAAATAGAACGTGTGATTAATCAACTTAATGGCACATGCTCGAACTGTTTTATCCCCATACTTCAATAGATTTAAGCACGCGTAAAGGAAGTGATTCCTTGACTGAGGGCAGGCATTATTATCCGAATTTGCTTTGCAACATTAATACCAATAACAGGTTTAATTATTTCCTTTCACCACGATGCTTCCAACTCCACAGTTTCGCTTGGACATGAGGCCAATGTCTCAACCAACTGATTCGTGATACTTGGTGGCAGTGGTTTCCGAGGCTGTTCAAAAAGTCAGTGAGGGCTGATCAATGGACTGCTCTCTTGCTTAAAAATTTATTTCTACAGGGTCCCCCGCAACGAAAGAGCAAGCTGCGAAGCGAAGCTCCACGTTGCGGGGTTATTTTGTGTTGACAATACAACAAGGTGTGATTATACTGTGTATAAAGATATATACAGTATGATGACTAAGGTGGTGTAATCCTTGACGAGCTGGCAAAGCATATGGCGGTTTGCGATGTATGAGTTGAAGCAGGAACGATGGGGGCTTTTGGTCAGCCTGTTGTTCTATAGCTACCTGATCGTGATCATTATCGTCGCAACTGGAGATGCAAGGCCCTTTGACGGCAACTCAACGTGGATCGGCAACTTTTTATATCTCTCCTTGCTCCCGATGTTTGGCTTTGCGATGTCGCGGACGATGATGCGAGTGATGTCGGATGACTCGTATACGCATAAGGTGGCGTACTGGCGCAGCTTGCCGATCTCCTCGCACATCATCGCCAGCAGCCGGATAGTGCAGTTTCTGATTGTGTTCACCGTCGGTTGGCTGTATCTGTTTACGGTCAGCTTCCTGTTCGTCGGCTGGATCCATCAGCTGGGACTGTGGACGGCGATCGGCAACGCGCTAACATGGTATGGATACGGCGTTGGTGTAGGTACATCCTTTCTCATCTTCGAACTGGGCGTGTCCGGCAAGCAGTATATGGGAGTTTCCATGCTCTATATGATTGGTATCTTGGGACTGGCGATCGGATTGCACTATGCGCAGTTCAGCCTGCTGGAGGAGATCGCGGGCGCGATAGCACAGGGCGTCTGGTGGCTGCCGCTGGTTGCATTGCTGGCGGGGGCTGGGATAGTCGCAGCTAACTATATGCTCATCCGCCGCAGGATCGAACACCGTAATATCTATTAAGTCCTGATAGGTGGTGAAGCCGTGTGGAGAACGATACAGATTAATGAACAGAGCGCGGAGCCGCTCTATCATCAGATTGAAGTGCAGCTTCGCGCCTTGATCGTCAGCGGACAGCTCGAGGAGGGAGCGCTGCTCCCGTCGATTCGCGAGTTCGCTCAGCAGCTCAAGTGCAGCGTCATTACGATCCGGCGGGTCTATCAGGACTTGGAGGCGCAGGGGCTGCTCAGGACGAAGCAAGGAACGGGAACCTTCGTAGCCAAGGTTGATGCCTCCGACCGGGATCGCCAACGTCTCGTGAACGTCATCCAGGCGCTCGAAGAGGCGGTAGCGGCGGCCCGGAGGGTGCAGTGCAGCGACGAGGAGCTGGAGCAATTGTTCCGCGATGCGCTGCGAAGACATGGGGACTAGCCCTAGAGAGGAGCGACAGTTATGCAAGAGCAAGAGGTAGTCGTCCAGCTCAAGGATGTCAAGCTTTCGCGAGAGCATTTCCAGCTCGGACCGTTGCATCTGCAAGTACCGCAAGGCTATATTACAGCGATCGTCGGGCCTAACGGCTCAGGCAAGAGTACGACGTTCCGGATGCTGCTCGGCATCTCCAAGCCGGACCAAGGCGAGGTCGAGGTGTTCGGCCAACAAGTGAAGCCGGATGCAGACATCGACTTCAAGCAGCGCATCGGCTATTTGCGGGAGGACAGTCAGCCGTTTGACAGCTCGATGCGGGCAAGAGACAAAGCGGTCTTTGCCCGGATGTGGTATCCCGGCTGGGATGTGAACCGATATCGTGAGCTCGGGCACCTGTTCGATGTCGATGACAGTCTCAAGCTAGGCAAGATGTCCAAAGGGATGCGACGCAAGTTCGAGCTGGCGTTGGCGCTCGCCCATGATCCTGAACTGCTGCTGCTCGATGAGCCTTCCTCGGGATTGGATCCGATCGCCTGGCGGACGATGATCGATGTGTTGCATCGACACATGGAGCGGGGGGATCGGACGATCCTGATGGCATCGCATATCGTCGAAGAAGTGAAACGGCTGGCTGACTACATCGTATTTATGATTCATGGGCAAGTGATGGGCGTCTTCGAGAAGGATGAGCTGTTCCGAAGCTGGCAGTACCTCTACGTCCGAGCATCGGAGAGAGAGGTCCGGTGGGAGGAGATGCCGGGCTACAGCAGTCGGGAGCCGGCAGGCGCCGATGTGGTCAAGCTCGTCACCAGCGAAGCATGGAACGCCGAGTCATGGCTGCAGGAGCAAGGCATCGCGGTTCAAGCCAGGCATGTGCTTGAGCTCGATGATATATTGGCAGAGCTGGTCGCGCTACGCGCCCTCCGCTCGCCGTCCAGAATGAAAGGGGTATGAGGATGAAACCGTTAGTGGTAGATAATGTGTACAAACAGTACGGCGACAAGACAGCAGTGAACGGAATCCGCTTCGAGGTGGAGCGCGGAGAGATCTACGGTCTGCTCGGCGCCAACGGCGCCGGCAAGACGACGACGATGCGGATGGTGCTCGGACTGATCTTCCCGGACGAAGGCAAGATCCTCTACAACGGCAAGCCTTACAGCCGAGAGCAGCTGAGCATGCTCGGCTATCTGCCGGAGGAGCGCGGGATGTATCCGAAGGTCAAGATCAACGAGCAGATCACCTATCTCGCCCGTCTGCGGGGCATGTCGCAGAAGGACGCGGACAAAAATCTGAAGGAATGGCTGGAGCGCTTCAACATCACCGAGTATTACGGCATGAAGGTGGAGGAGCTGTCCAAGGGCAACCAGCAAAAAATCCAATTCATCGCAGCCGTCATCCATAAGCCAAGCATCGTCATCCTTGACGAAGCGTTCAGCGGACTGGACCCGGTCAATGTCGAGCAGTTGAAGGAGACGGTCAAGGAGCTGCGCGACAGCGGCACGACGATCCTGTTCTCGACGCACCGGATGGAGCATGTCGAGGAGCTGTGCCGCAACATGACGATCCTGCACCGCTCGAACACGGTACTGCAAGGCAATATCAAGGGGATCAAAAAGCAATTCCCGCGCGAGCGCGTCATCCTCGGCACCGAGGGCGAGCTGAAGGGACTGGAGAGTCTCGGAGGCGTCCGTCAGGTGAAGCGGATGGAGAACGGCTACGAGGTGCTCATCGAGCGCCCCGAGACGGCGCAGGACCTGCTGCGGCATGCGATGGCGCAGACGGAGCTGACACGCTTTGAATTGATGGAGCCCACGTTAAATGAAATCTTTATCCGATCGGTAGGTGGACGTAATGAGTAACTTCTGGACGGTTGTCGGCTTTACGGCCCGCAACAAGATGCGCACCAAATCGTTTATTGTGACGACGCTCATCATCTCTCTGATTATTAGCATCGGCGTCAATCTGCCCTTTATTATCGATCGCTTCAGCGGCGATGGCGCAGGGGACGGCCCGACTGTCATCGGTTATGTCGAAGGCCAGGCGCCGCAGGTCACTGGACCGCTAGGCGCTTACTACGAGCGGCTCGGCGACGATGCCGACCTGCAGCTGGCAGCGTTCGCCGATGAGCAGGCGCTGCGCGATGCGATCGCCGAGGGCGCGATTCGCGGCTACCTGACCTTCGAGGGTCAGGGCGGGACGTTCCCTGAGGTGACGTACAAGGCGGAGTCGCTGGGAGGCGGCGCTACAGCCTCGCTCATGCCGGCGCTGCAGACGATCCGCAACGATCTGATCCTCGAGGAGTCGGGCCTGACAGCGGAGCAGCGCGCAGCGTTGATCGAACCAGTCGCGCTTAACACGACGCAGATCTCCACGGAGACCGGCGCTGAGACCGAGGGCGGCGAGACCGGACCAAGCGGACTTGCGCTAGGGTTCGTCTATGTGACGATCATCCTGCTGTTCATGGGCATCTTCATCACGAGCCAACTGATCGCCACCGAGGTGACGGCGGAGAAGAGCTCGCGCGTCATGGAGATACTGGTGACGAGCGTGGCGCCGCTGACGCAGATGTTCGGCAAAATCTTCGGGATGTTCCTGGTCGGCACGATGCAGATCGCGACCTTCGTACTGGTCGTTATCGTCAATGCTTCGCTGCCGCATAACCAGGAGATGCTCTCCGGCTTCAACATCAACCTGTCCGAGCTGGACCCGATGATGTACGTCTATGCGATTATTTTCTACTTTGGCGGCTACTTCCTGTATGCGACGCTGTTCGCGGCAGTCGGCTCGATCGTCAGCCGCACCGAGGAGCTGGCGCAGGCGCTGACGCCGGTGACGATCCTCTCGATGGCCGGCTTCTATATCGGCATCTTCGGGATGAGCGCGCCGGGCTCGACGCTCATCAAGGTCGCTTCCTTCATCCCGTTCTTCACGCCGTTTGCGATGTTCCTGCGGGTCGGCCTCACCGAGCCGGCGGCATGGGAGATCGCGCTGGGCATCGGCATTCTGCTCGCCAGCATCTTCGTCTTTGGCTGGCTGTCGGCCAAGATCTACCGTACCGGCGTTCTCATGTACGGCAAGCGTCCGAGCTGGAAAGAGATCCGCAAGGCGATGAAGGCGTACAAAATTTAATACAACTCACGATCCCGTCCGACGCTTAGGCGCAGGGCGGGATTTTTTGTGTGAGCTCGGGCAGGAGCATCCAGATTTCTCCTTCACAAATACGCCCCATTAATGATATTGATATTCATTATCAATAATGATATTGTAGTTGATAATCCTTCTCATTTGTATATTTCTCATCTGCAACAATATTTGATGGAAGAGGTGCAACAAACGTGTCAACGATCCGAATCAAAGACAGGGGAGAAGTGCTCAACCTGTCCTTCTCCGAGCTTCGCAACTATCATGGAAATCTGGCGTTGATGGCGATCGCGGTCGGTTACCGGGTTGTGCAGGCGGCATTCGCCGAGCTGTACGGCGAGGAAGCGCCGGAGCGGTCCAGCCTGTCGGTACGCTCCGGCCATGCCGGGCCGGGCTTCCGCGATGCCTTCGAGTTCACGACCCGAGCGGTCACTCGCGGCGTCTATACGGTCGATGTCGATTACCCGATTGCTCAGTATGACCCTTACCGCGCGCAGTCCTATGCCTTCGTCATCTCCGACCAGGATGGCGCTGCCGTCGAAGTCGCACTGAGACAAGATTTCCTGCCGGCTGCATTTTATGCCTATCTGAAGCGCGGGCGCGAGGGTACGATGACAGCGGAGGATACGGCTGCCAACGAACAACTGAAGCGCGAGCTGTGCGAGCGGGCGCTGGCGCTGCCTCAGGATGAGCTGCTGCTCGTAGAGAGGCTGTCATGAGCATGCGCCAAGTCCCGGATTATCTATTCCTCGACTCGGGCGCGACCTTTGGCCAACAGAATGGGGGAGGGTGCGGACAGGCAGCGAACGGTAAGGTGCTGGACCAGTACGAGCTGCCCCTGTACGATCTGGCGGGAGCAGGACACAAGTATCTGATCATCGATGAATTCGTGGATCAGGAGATGCTCTACGAGGAACGGAGCGCTGTCGCGCAGTTTCTCGATCAGGGCAATATCGTGATTTTTTGCGGACATCTGTTCCGAGCGTGGCTTCCTGGCGCCGGGATTTTCCTACCGAAGGCGATTCACAGTCATCTGGATTATAACGTAGAGGTGTTGTCCCATCCGATCTTCGAGGGCGTGCTGTCCGAGGACCTGACGTTTAACCGCGGAGTGTCGGGCTTTTTTGCGCGCGGGCATCACCCGCTGCCGGAGGGCGCGGAGGTGCTGCTGCGGCTGGCGGGAGGCGAGCCGATCACGTATATCGACCGGCAGAGCAGCGGAGGGACGATCCTGCTCCACTCGGGCCGCAATCTGCTCGGTTACCGCGGCTGGGCGAACAGCGCACGACGAATCGCCCCCCAGCTGGAGCGATTCCTCGACCAAGAACACCGGCAGCTGCAAGCGAAGGGGGAACAGCCATGCGGAAGATAGCTGTGCTCTACGCCGGCAGCGCCCATCAGCATCGTACATTCACAGAGCCGAAGTATGCGCAGTATATCGCGCAGTTGGCTTACTTGCCAAAGCTGGACGAGCTCGATCTGGATCCGTTCGATGTGCTCCTGGTGCCCTCCCAGATCAATCAGGGCATGGTGGAGCGGCATCTGGCGCAGATCCGCAGCTTTCTGGACAAGGGCAAGATTGTCGTCGCGCTCGGAGCGCAGCCGAATCCCTGGTTTCCGGGCCACGGCTGGGCGTCTCGTCCTACCAACTTTTGGTGGTGGCTGGAGCCTGGAGCGCAGAGCGGCCTCGTACTGACCCGGCCAGAGCATGATCTGTTCCGATACATTACGCTGGAGGACGCGACCTGGCATTATCATGGCGTGTTTTTCCCGCAGCGGGAGGTCGATTCGCTCATCGAGATCGAGGGCGACGGTTCGATCCTCTTGGTGGACAAGCTGAGCACGCCGGGGACGCTCGTCATGACGACGCTTGACCCGGAATATCATTACGGCTCGTATTTCATGCCGGCGACCGAACGCTTCCTCGACGGCTTTTTGCCCTGGCTGGCAGAGGGCCGCATCTAGGATGCGGCCTGCACCATATATGAACCTATCCAAAAAGGGGAATGACCTAGCAATGAGAAAATCCTGGCTTATCCTCATCCTTACTATCGCGCTGGCCGTCACTGGTTGCTCGAGCAACAGCGGCAATGATAACGAGAACAGCAACACAACCGCTACGGACAAGAGTGCAGAGCAGACGGGCACGGCAACGCCCGAAGCTGCGGCTGCAAGCACCGATGCAGCGAAGATCGTGCCCATGTTGAAAATCGCCGGCAGCGATGTTGGCTTCCCGTCGCCGTTTACATTCAGCGCGCTTGGTCCGTTCGGCTTCCTGCGCAACTCGTTTTTGTTCGATACGTTGACGTGGAAGGACGATAGCGGCGTCATCCCTTGGCTGGCCAAGTCGTGGGAGCTGTCGGAGGATGGACTGACGTACACCTTCGAGCTCGAAGAACAGGTGAAATGGCATGACGGCGAAGCGTTCACTGCAGAGGATGTCGTGTTCAGCTTTGATTACTACAAGGAGCATCCGTTCAGTTGGAACGGCGATATCAGCCAGATCAAAAGCGTGGAGAAGATTAATGATCTGACCGTCGCCTTCCATCTGAATAACAAGTACGCGCCCTTCCTGAGCGATCTTGTCGGCATCGTGCCGATTATCCCGCAACATATCTGGCAGTCGGTCGCCAATCCGGTGGAGTTCCAGGAGGATGCCGCTCTGATCGGTACGGGCCCCTATACGCTGGAGGAGTACGATACGGCCTCCGGGCAGTATCTGTTCGCAGCCAACGACAGCTACTTCAAGGGCGAGGTGCTCGTCAAGGAGGTCGCGTATGTCAAGGTGGCGGACAAGTTGCTCGCTTTGCAGAACGGAGAGATCGACCAGACCTTTGTACTGACTCACTCGGATGTCCAATCGGCCGAGGCAGCGGGCTTCCAATCGATGAAGAGCGATCCGACCGGCAGCGTCGTCCGTATTACCTTTAATCTCGATCACGCCCAACTCGGCGACAAACGTCTGCGGCAAGCGATCGCCTACGCGTTGAACCGCGAGGAGCTGGCTGCCAAGCTGACAGGCGGCGAGCCGATCGTCGGCAGCGGCGGCGTCATCCCTCCCGATTCGCCGTGGTACAACCAAGACATCAAGGCGTATGCGTACGACAAGGCAGAAGCGGAGCGCCTGCTCGACGAGCTCGGTTATGCGAAGAACAGCGAAGGGGTCCGCAGCGGACTAAAACTGAGCGTAATGACGTCCTCGAATAGTCCGGAAGCGACGATGATGAAGGAAATGCTCAAGGAAGTCGGCATCGATCTGACGATCGCACAAGTCGATGGCGCGGCGTTCTCCGACGCGATGGGCGAGAACAAATACGATATGGCAATTACCGGCCACATCGGAGTGAGTGGCGATCCGGACTTCCTGCGGTTATGGTTCTCCGGTCAGGCGGCCAACACGTACGCGGCGCGCGGCACGGTATTCGACGCCCAGGGCTTCCAGGCGCTGGCGGCCGAGCAGATGCAGGAGCTCGACGAGACGAAGCGGCATGCGATTGTCGATCAGATGCAAAGCATCCTGGCCGAAGAACTGCCGACCCTCGTGCTGTTCCATCGTCCGTTTTACAGCATTCACAATGCCAACGTATTCGACGGCTGGAAAAACACCTATGGCGGGATCGCGGACGGTCTGCCGCTCTGGGAGAACAAGGCGCTCCTGATCGATGTCGGCAAGTAAAAAGGCAGCCTCCTATGGGCTGGTGCTCCTATTCATCATCCTGCTTAATTTCTGGCTTCCCCGGCTGCTGCCGGGGGGGCCCGTCGACTATATTACGGGCGGCGGCGCCGAGGGGGCCGTATTTCTAACAGAAGCGCAAAAGGCCGCGATGCTGGAGTATTACAAGCTTAACGCTTCGCTGGGCGAACAATTTAGGCAGTATATGAAAGGCATCGCCACGTTCGAATTCGGCTTGTCCGTCGGTCAGAAGGCGCCGGTATACGAGGTCATCCTGGCACGGCTGCCATGGACGCTGCTCATCGTCGGATTGGCCAGCTTGTTATCGATCGTGATCGGATTGCTAGCCGGATTGTACTCTGCGTGGAAGCACCCTGGCCGGACGGATCGCGGGCTCTTCCTGTCGATGCTGGGCATCAGCTCGATCCCTGAGTTTCTGATCGGCATGACGTTGCTGATCGCGCTGGCGGCGAAGCTCGGCTGGTTCCCGCTTAGCGGGGCCAGGACCGCGTTTTTGCGCAGCGACTCATCCTGGGAGGCGGCGCTCGATGTGCTGCGGCATGCGGCGCTGCCAGCGCTGACGCTGACGCTCAGCAGTCTGGCGGGCTTGTACCTGCTCATGCGCAATGAAGCGCTGCGGGTGCGCGAGGAGCCCTATATCGAATTCGCTGCTGCGAAGGGCGCAAGCTCGCGGGTCATCGTGTTCCGGCATATCGCTCGCAATGCGTCATTGCCGCTGGTGACGCTGATTATGATCCGCATGGGGATGCTGATCGCCGGCTCGATCCTGGTGGAGACGGTATTCGCCTATCCGGGGATCGGCAAGCTGCTGCAGGAGGCGATCCTCGGTCGGGACTACCCGCTCCTGCATGGACTGTTCCTGCTGATCACGCTTTTCGTGCTCCTGCTAAACCTGATCGGCGACCTGCTCTACCCTTATCTGGACCCTAGGATTCGCAAGGCAGAGAACAGCGGGGTGAGCGGATGAAGCGGACTCTCAGCTGGTCACAGCTCGTTGGGATCGCAGGATTTGCGGGGTTCGTCCTGATCGCATGGCTCGGTCCATTGACGGTGAGTCATGCGCCGATGGCTATTGATGGAGAACGGCTCATGCCCCCCTCCGCCGAGTATTGGCTCGGCACCAATATGATCGGGCAGGACCTGTACAGCCAGCTCATCTATGGAGCGAGGATGACGTTGGGGGTCGGCATGACTGTAGCGCTCCTCAGCACCTTCCTTAGCGTCAGCCTTGGCCTGCTGGCAGGCTATTCGCATCGGCTCGACCCGCTGCTGAACGGGATCGCCAATATGTTGCTCGTGCTGCCCTCGCTGCTGCTTATCCTGATCGTAGCCTCCTTTACGGGCGGCGGCACATGGCAGCTCATCCTGACCTTGAGCCTGCTGACCTGGCCGGGCTACATGCGGTTGATCCGCGCCTCCACGCTCTCGCTGAGGGAGAGGGAGTTCGTAAAGGCAGCGCAGCTCTACCAAGGGAAGACCGGTTATATCCTGCGGCGTCATCTGCTGCCGTTCATCTGGCCGCTTGCGCGGACGAAGTTTATCATCGCCTTCCAGACCGCGGTGGCGATGGAGGCGAGCCTCGCCTTCCTGGGCATCGGCGATCCGAGCACGGTGTCGTGGGGGAGGATGCTGCATGAGGCGTTCTCTCGCACGCAGACGTTCCTGACGGACGCCTGGCTCTGGTCGATCGTCCCGCCTGCGGCAGCGATCCTGCTCGTCATCGTGGCGCTTGCCTTGCTCGGCGAGAGCAGCGCGCGAGGCCCGTCGTTCGCAGCGCAGTCGGGACGGCGCGCGGGACATCAAGCAGCGGGTCAGCGAGCGGATCACGGCGTCGCAGATCAGCCCAGTACCGGGGATGATGCAGCTCCGAGTCGGACGAAGGATGAGGCGAAGTCAGGAGAGGCGGCGATCGTCGTCCGCGATCTTCAGGTGACGTATGCGGATCGGATCATCGTCCATCCCATCAGCTTTGAGGTGCGGCAGGGCTCCATTACGAGTCTGGTCGGCGAGTCGGGCTCAGGCAAGACGACGCTGGCCAGAGCGGTGTATGGACTCGTGCCGGCCGTCTCGGTCGAGGGGGAGGCGCGGGTGAACGGACGTCCGATCTACGATGCAGGCTCCGCTGCCGCGATGGAGCGCTGGGTGGACGCCGCCTTCATTATGCAGGACCCGCGCAGCAGCTTCAACCCGATCCTGACGATCGGCCAACAGTTCTACGAAGCGATGCGTCGACAGCGGACGCGGGCCGAGCGGCAGATCGCCGCTATCGCGGCATTGGAGGAGGTGCAGCTCGACGCGCATGTGCTGTCCTGTTATCCGCATCAGTTAAGCGGAGGGATGCTCAGTCGGGCGTTGATTGCCCTGGCCCTCGTCAACAAGCCGCGTGTGCTGATCGCCGACGAACCGACAGGAGCGCTCGACCCGCTCGTCAAGCGGGAGGTGTTCGACCTCCTCGTGGCCAAAGTGAGAGAGCATCGGATGGCGTTGCTCCTCATCACGCATGATATCCCTGCTGCGCGGCATATCTCGGACGAGATCATCGCGCTGCGGGAGGGGAGGCGGGTCGAGGCGCATCTCGACCAGGAAGCCGGGCGCAGGGAACCTAGTGCGGCTGTCGGTAGAGCCTGATCTATCGATCGCCGCGAGAGGGGAAGGAGGAGCAGAAGAGATGTTATATCTGGACAAGGTATCCAAGCAGTACAGCGGCGGGGGCAAGGGCGCTCGCGTCGTCAAGGCGGTGGACGGGGTGTCGTGCGAGCTGATGGAGGATGAGATCTTCGCCTTGATCGGCGAATCGGGCTCGGGCAAGTCGACGCTGGCCGAGCTGATCGTCGGCCTGCAGCAGCCCACCTCCGGCAGCATCGTCTGGCGAGAGCGGCAGACGCCCGCCATACAGATGGTGTTCCAGAATCCGGATCGCTCTATGAATCCCTACTGGAAGGTAAGGGACATCGTTGCTGAGCCGCTGCGGCTGAGCGGCTATCCGAAGCAAGCCGCATGGCTGGCGGCGGAGGAGCTGCTCGCCAAGGTGAAGCTCTCCTCCGAATATATGGACCGTCTGCCTGCGCAGTGCTCCGGCGGCCAGAAGCAGCGGATCGCGATCGCCAGAGCGCTGTCCATGTCGCCGAGGCTGCTCGTCGCCGACGAGATCACGTCTGCGCTGGACCCGATGATCGAAGCGGAGATCATGGCGCTGCTCCTCGAGCTGAAGCGCGCGGAAGGGATGTCCATCCTTTATATTACGCACCGGATCGAGACGATCGCCGGCTTTGCCGACCGGGTAGCGGTCATGCGGAGCGGCACGATTCAGGAGATCGGAGACACCGCAGCGGTATTCCATCGGCCGTCGTCGGCGTATACCCGTGAGCTGATTCAGGCCTCGTCGTATGATAGGACTCCCTCATAAAGCATAGGCCGCCTCATATCGTATGGGCGGCCTTATTCCGGATTTATTTGCTCCCCGGCACAGGCTTGTCGTTATAGTGGCCGCGCGGTTTTTTGCCGCTCCACCTTGGATCGACAGGGTCGAGCGAGGATTGGTAGCGGGTGTCCACGCTGAGCCGATACTGCGCGGTCGTATTCTCGAGCGAGCAGTGCATGAGGAACATGCCGAAGATGAGTACGTCGCCGGCCTGGAATTCGGTGGTCGCCCACTTGCCGCCATACCGTTCCGTGATGACCAGCGGATCGTCGGTGTAGGCGCCGATGCCGTCGCGATCCGAGTCCTTGGCCCCGTAAGATTGCTTGAGCGACTCGAAACGGTGAGAGTTCAGGCAGAGCGCCAGCCCGCCCATCTCATAGCTGATGTCTCCCAGAGGCGACCAGACCGTATACAGGTTGTGGGTGCCGCGTCCCATATAGACGATGTCGTAGTGCGCGCCGGTATAATCGCCCTTGCTTACGGCCCGCAGCCATTTATATCGGTAGGTCAACGATTTCGCGCCCAGCAGTTGATCAAAAAAGCCCATCACATGCTCGCCGTTCAGCACATCTAGCAGCTCAGGCAAGTCCTCGTGCAGCCCGCCCATGAAGATCGATTTGCTCCCATCAGCCGTGAAGCCCTCCTCCAGCAGCGTATCCCTTCCAAGCTTGCCCATCTTGTCGATCTTGCTCAGCACCGCCGTCCTGGCCCGCAGCACCTGCTCCCGGTCATGGAAGCCCCGCAGCAGCAAATAGCCGTCTTCCTCCATACGCGCTCTCAGCGCATCCGTATCGCCCAACACATCGTTCGAATCCCGCAGCTCCTCCAGATGAGGCCCGCCCAGCTCCAGCTCGCGGCTACCTACCTTAACGTTCAACGTCAAACCCTCCTTTGTAGTCGTGTAGGCTTATTGTAGTGGATCAAGTGGGGGCACGCCATGGAACAGCGTTACAAAAACATGTATAATTGTCCTGATTATTGTGAGGGTAGAATGGAGGGCTTCAAGTCATGACAATGATGGATATTCCTTATATACTGGATAATCGTACCGAGATGGCGGATCTGCAGTTCAGATCGTTATGGAAGGTGCGCGCGGACGAAACCTATCATGCGATCAAGCCGCAAGGCTTTGAATGTCCGGGCATATTTTTGACCTGCGAGGGGACGGGTATCTGCATCGTGGACGGTCAACGGCATGTGCTGCCTGCCGATTCCTATTTTATCGTGCCGGAGGGCTTGCCATGCTCCTATCGTTGCGAGGGGAACGACGACTGGCATTTTTACTTTATTCACTTTGATCCCTTCGGGCTGGTCGACGAGTTGGAGCTGCCCGTGATCGCGCCGACGGCGACGGGCCGGCTGGTCGAGGCTGCGCGACTGTGCGAGCGGATGATCGACGAGATGATCGTCCAGCCGCGCGGGTACGCGGTCGCGATGAGGCTGCGCGCGCAGGAGCTGATGCTGCTGCTCGCCAGAGAGCGGGATGAGGCGAGCAAGAGCCGTCATCCCGAGCTGGACGACATCCTCTACTGGATGCATCAGCATCTCGCGCAGCCCCTTGCCGTGGAAGCGCTCGTGCATCGCAGCGGGCTGTCGCGTTCGGTGTTTTTTGGGCGGTTCCGCGCCAGGACCGGCCTGTCGCCGAGCCAGTACATGCAACGGCTGAAGCTGGACTCGGCGAGAGCCTCGCTGGAGACGACCAGCCTGTCAGTCAAGCAGATCGCGGCCTCGCTGCAGTTCTACGACGAGTTCCACTTCTCTAAGCTGTTCAAGCAACAGTATGGCCTGAGCCCGCGAGCGTATCGCGAACGTCTGCGGGAGGGATAGCGGCGAGAGTGGGTAAAAGAGAAGAGACATGTGCAAGAATGGGAGGTGGGCGATGGCGGTCGAGGGGGCTTAGTTGAGGAGCGTGCGCAGAGAAAGGCGGCGCATGTCGCATCGCGCCGCCGCTTGCAGCCATGAGTACTATCTCAGGAACAGCTCGATCACCGGCACCGTCACGTTAGGCTGCTTGACCGGCAACTGCAGCGTCAAGGTGTCGGCAGGGCGGCCTTCGTTGAAGGCGCCCGCCTCCATCGTCATCTCCTGCTCCCCCTCGACCATGCGGATCTCGGAGGCGTCGTTCAGCAGCTGCGCATACTCGACCTTGCCGGAGAAGCCGGGCAGGTGGAGGTTCTTGAACGGCCAACTGAAGATATGCAGATACAGCCGATGGGTGTCTGGGTTGTAGGTGAAGCGGCAGTCGCCTGGCGCGGCTAGGCCGTCCGGCGCAGCAGTGCAGCCATAGATCGAGCGGCTGTGGCGCTTCATCCATTCGCCGATCCCCCGGAGCCGGTCGACGGCGCGCTCGTCGATCTCGCCGCGTCCGGTCGGGCCGACGTTGAGCAGTAGATTGCCGCCCTTGGCGACCGTATCGATCAGCATCTTGACCAGCGTGTCGACGCTCTTCCACGACTCCTCGTCGCGGTAGTAGCCCCAAGAGCCGCTGAACGTATGACAGGCTTCCCAGATGACGCGGCGTCCGCCGACCCGTATCCACCCGCGCGGCTGGTATTGCTCCGGCGTCGTGATGTCGCCGGGAATGCCGAGCCGATCATTGAGCATGATCTGCGGCTGCAGCTCGCGCACCATCCGGATGAACCGCTCGCTTTGCCACTCCTGCGCCCCCTTGCCGGGGAAGCCCTCGAGCGGCGGGATCGAGAAGTCGAGGAACATGACGTCGATCTTGCCGTACTCGGTCAGCAGCTCGCGCGTCTGCGCGAACATGAAGTCGATATACCGCTGCCAGTCCTTCTCTCTCTGCGCGTCCAGGAACGCCTGGTTGTACCGCAGCGGATGCTTCACATCGACGGTGTAGTGCGGATGATGCCAGTCGAGCAGCGAGTAGTAGAGGCCGGCGCGGATGTCGCGAGCCCGGAAGGCGTCGAGCATCGGTCGCAGCAGATCGCGTCCCGCCGGCGTGTGCATTACGTTGTAGTCGGTCTGCTTGGTGTCCCAGAGGCAGAAGCCCTCATGGTGCTTGGCGGTGACGACGAAGTATTTCATCCCGGCATCGGCCGCCAGCTGCGCCCATAGCTCAGGATCGTACAGATCGGGGTCGAAGCGTTTAAAGTATTTGTGGTATTGCTCATTCGTCATGAACTCGCGCCCCTTTAGCCACTCGTGACGAGCGCCGAGGGCATAGAGTCCCCAGTGGATGTACATGCCGAAGCGGGCCTCGGTGAACCATTTGGAATCGCCGGTCACCGGCGCGATATCGTAATCGAATCTCATATGAATCTCCTCCTGAGGGTGGTATGGTGACAGCTCATGTCAACGCGATACCGCGTCACTAGAAAGGCGAATGCCAACGTGCATAGGAACTTGGAGCGCGGGCTCTAATCCGACGCAGTGCCTGCGCACTACAATCCCAGCGACGCCCGGAACTCGCGGAGTCGGATGCGCTCGCCGTCCTGCTCGGCGCTGCGGCGCAGCGCCTCCATGAGGACGATCGTCTCGATGCCCTCATGGATGTCGGGCGCAGGCGTCCGGCCAGTGTCGAGACAGTCGGCGAAGTACTCAATATAGTTCTGATACTCGCCCGCATGATGACTCTCGCCCTCGAAGCGGAAGTAGTAGCTGTGCTTGTCGTCGAACGTGTGTGTCTGCTTGCCCTCTCCGGCAAAGTGGGTATGGTAGCGCAGATTGAGATATTCGGCGCGACTCGTGCCCTCTGTACCGCGCAACGTGCATTCGATCGAGGGCGCGAGCTCGCGGCTCAGCGTCGGCAGCGTATAGCTGCCGGAGACGGTGGCGATCCGGCCGGCGCTGTCGCGCATTACGAAGCGCAGGCTGTCCCACGCTTCGAGTCCGTAGCTGCGGCTGGTCGAGCTGACCGTGCCGAAGCCGCTCGCCTCGGTGATCTCGCCGAGATACCAGCGGGCCAGATCGACGGCATGGATCATGAAGTTGTACATCCAGCTAAAGCCGCTCTGGCGGCTCCAGCCGCGCTCGAGGAACCAGCGGCCGTCGGTGATGTAAGACGCTTCGACCGTCTGCAGCTCGCCGTGGCGACCAGTCTCAAAGTCGCGGCGCTGGTGCAGCATCGGCTCGAAGAATCGCGAGCTCTGGCCGACGAATACGTGCTTGCCGCTGCGCTCCGCCAGCTCCCGCAGCTCAGCTGCGCCCTCCAGCGATGTGAGCAGCGGCTTCGTGCAGATGACATGCTTGCCGGCGGCCAGCGCCTGCTCGATGTGCTCGCGGTGCAGCTGATCCGGCGTATAGATGGCGATGACGTCCAGCTCGGGATCGTCCAGCAGCTCGCGATAGGAGGTCGTCCAGCGGTCCAAGCCGAACTCCTCGGCGCGCTCCCGACATACAGACTCGTTCAGATCGCATACCTTGCCCAGCTTCCATTGACGGCTCTGGAGCGCAGCCGACAGGATGCTGCGGCCCTCGCCGAGGCCGACGACGCCGAGCGTGTAGATCTTGCCCATAGTGTTCATCCTTTCTCTGGCCGTCCTTAGACAGCAAGGGAGGTTTTGGCGTTCAGCTCGTTGCAAGCGTTACCAAACTTGGTTCCCATTATGCCGACTGCCCGCGCATTCGTAAACACTCGTTTCATTTTGCGCCACTCCATTCTTGTTAGAAGGGACCCTACCTTTCCTTCGGGAGCATCCAAATGTTCGGCAGATGTCCCGAAAACCCTTGCCATGCCTGGGCCGAGGGCCGGAGTGCGTCAGATCACAGCGCGCCGCGCCGTTTTTGACATATAATATTCACGCCTTCTGACTCTTTCGGGTCATGCGAGCGCTGCATGGCTGCGTTACCCTAAGGGTAAGGCACAGGAAGGAGGACGAACCCGCATATGAATGAACCCAGCTTCCGCGTGCTCATCGTGGACGATAGCGAGCATGCCCGGGAAGGCATCCGACTCATCCTGTCAGGGGACCCGGCGTTCATCGTCGTCGCGGAGGGCAGGAGCGGCGAGCAAGCGCTGACGCTGACCGAGCAATGGATGCCCGATCTGATCCTGATGGATATCTCGATGCCCGGCATCGGCGGCATGGAGGCGACCAAGCAGATCAAGGGGAAGTATCCGTATGTGAAGATCGTCATGGTGACGGTATCCGACGACATCACCCATCTGTTCGAGGCTTTGAAAAAAGGGGCGCAGGGCTATCTGCTCAAAAATCTGTCGCCCTCTGCCTGGCATGAGTATTTGCGGGCGATCGCGCTCGACGAAGCGCCGATGACCAAGGAGCTGGCGTTTCGCCTGTTGAAGGAATTCTCGCCGGTCGACACGGGTGCGGATTACGAAGGCCCGCTGACGGCGCGCGAGCGGGAGATCCTCGGTCATGTCGCGCGGGGCGCGGTCAACCGCGATATCGCCAGCGCGCTGTCGATCTCGGAGCACACGGTCAAAAATCACCTGAAAAACATCCTCCACAAGCTGCATCTGTCCAATCGGGTCCAGCTGACGAGGTATGCGTATGAACAAGGGTGGTTGGGGAAAGGGTAAACTATAGGGGGAGTCCAAAATTAACCATCCGAAAGGTAGTTCAAAAAGTTCGCTTTTGATCACGAAATTTAAAAAAGGAGTGGGGACGAATGAAAAAATGGAAATGGACACTCGCGGCTGCGGCGCTGACAGGCATGTTGGCAGTCAGTGCATGCGGAGGCGGAGGAGGCGGCACGCAAGGCTCTGGCGGCCAGAATGGTCCGGCAGAGGAAGCGTCGGAGCATAGCGAGGCGATGTCCGTCTACAAGCAGAAGTGCATGAGCTGTCATGGCGCGGAGCTGCGCGGCCGTTCGGCGCCGAGCCTGGAGAAGGTCGGCGCCAAGTACAGCCGCGAGGAACTGGCCACGATCATTACGGAGGGACGCGGCGGCATGCCGGCCTTTAACCGCCAACTGGACGAAGCCGAGATCGGCGCGCTTGCCGATTGGCTCGCTGTGCAACAATAAGCGATTCGCCGGTCAGCTTTCCTTGACCAGGGATTCGATGTCGCGGAGGATCTCCTCCTGATCGATATCCTCGCCCATGCGGTAAATCTTGCGAACCTGTTGCTTGCCGTCGATCAGGAGCAGCGAGGTTACGTTGTGCACGTACAGGCCGTCGTCCAGTCGCTGGACGTTGTTGCCGTAAGACTTGGCAAGCGCGATCGTATCGGCTTCCTCGCCGCGCAGCAGCGTCCAGCCGCTAAGGTCCATCCCCAGCCTGTCCGCATAGTCGGCGAGCACCTCCGGCGTGTCGTTGTCCGGGTCGAATGTGGCGGAGACGAAGGCGACCTTGTCGCCGTATAGACTGCGGGCCTTCAGCTCCTCCTGCAGGTCGACCATGTGGATCGTCGTGGCCGGGCAGATGTCCGGGCAGCGCGTGAAGATAAAGGACATGAGCCGCACCTGGCCGTCATAGTCGCTCTGGCTGACCGATTGTCCCTGATAGTCGGGCATCGTGAAGTCGGGCGACGCCATGACGACCGGCAGGCGGTCGGACTTGAACATAGGGTAGATCAGATAAGCGGCGAATACAAGGACGAGTATCGCGCTGGCGATCAGATACGGGCGCGCCGCTTTACTTTGGCTAGACATGAGAGTAATCACCATCCTGGATTTATACTGACCTCCCGATCCTGCGGATCGGTCTGTTTTTCTGGAGGTCCTTTGAACAGACAGGTTAAGTGTAGCATTGGCCTTCGGCTGGCTGCTATAGCTATTTGGGGCTACAAGGCCAATTGACATCAAATGTTCACACAAAGGGGCAAGTTTATCCCCGAAGGAGACGGACAAGCATGAAGTTCATCAAAACGTGGTGGCCGATCGTGCTGCTCGCAGCGATCGGTGCGGCGATGCTGATACCGATCACGATGTCGCCGCCCGGCAGCACGCGAATCGTCGTCGACCATACGCTCGAGACGTATATCTCGCCGCTCTGCTTCGATCAGGCGGAGGCAACCAACAATCTCGGAGAAGTAACCTGGGAGCGGGCGACGGGCTATGGCTACAAGCCGGAATCCGCATGCACCGAGACGCAGCTGGCGCCGCAGACGATGCTGCTGTGGCAGTCGCTGGCGATCCGACTCGGGCTAATCGACGGCCCGTGGTCATGGTAGAAGGGGGAAGAGGATGACAGCAAGGATAAGACAGCAAGGCATGAAAGCGATGAAGCTGCTGCTGCTCGGCGCGCTCTGTCTATGGCTGAGCGGCTGCGGTAGCAGCGCGCCGCCGATCGAGATCGATCCGGCGTTGGTCGAGGGCACGCTGACCACCGATCCGAGTCCGCCTGTCGCGGGCGAGCCTATGCAGCTGCGCGTTCAGTTCAGCGGCGCGGAGCTGACCGATCAGGCCGATGTTGCGGTTGAGATCCGGGCGGCGGGTCGACCGACGCTGGTCGATGCCGAGTTCGACGCGGGCGCGTTCGTAGGCACGCATACATTTGCGAGTGCGGGCACCTTCGAGGTGTATCTCCATCTCTATGTCGACGATCTGCATATCGCCAAAAAAACCGAGGTGACGGTCGAGTGAGGCGGCAAGCAAGGCATGCCTCCTCGTGCGGCGTTGGCACAACCGGCCCAAACAGTGCAAAGAATAGAGCAAAGGTATCCCTTGTCGGGCGAATAGGACGAGCGCTGCCGGGCCTGCTGGCGCTGTCGGTGATGGTTGCGATTGGCGTGCCGTCGTCAGCAGTCGCGCTGTCGGCGGGGACACAGGGGGATGCAACGCGGTTTGTAGCCGAACAGACGGCGGTGATGCGGGCGAAGGCAGATTCTGCCGTTGCTGTGCAATCGGAGACGATGCAGGGGAATGGAACGGCGGTCGCCGACATGCGCTCGGCAACGATGCAAGCGAGCGCAGCGCCGACTGTCGCTGCCAAGTCTGCCGTGATGCCAGGGGACGCAGCGCCGATCGTCGCTGTGCAGTCGATGGCGAAGCAGGCGAACGCAGCGTCCACCCTCGACACGCAGACGATCGCGGCGTCGCAGGCGGCTGCCGACGAATCGGCCGCACAGCCTGACTCGACGTTGCAGCAGTTAATCGATGAGGCTGCGCCGGGCGCACAACTGGTGCTGCCGAGCGGCACCTACGAGGGCGAGCTGGTCATCGACAAGGAGCTGCAGCTTGTTGCTCCCGAGACCATCCTCCGCTACACCGGCGAAGCAACGGCGCTGCGCGTCGAGGCCAACCGCGCGAGCGTGTCGGGACTGACGATCCTCGACGAGACGGTGAAGAGCGAGCCAACGGTGCTCGTCACCGGCGACGAGGTGCGTCTCGAAGGATTGGAGATTACGACCGCCTCGGGCGGCATTTGGGTGCGCGATGCCGACGGCGGTGAGCTGCGGGACAATGTGATCGGTTGGAGCCGCCAACCGGAGGCGCAGCGCGTCCGCCCCGCTGCCAAGGGCAACGGTATCGATCTGTATGGCGCTCACGACCACTTGATCGTCGGCAATACGCTCCGCGAGCTCCATGACGGCATCTATCTGGAGAACAGCGACACCAATGAAGTCACCGAGAACCGCATCTACGATTCCCGTTATGGCGTGCATTGCATGTATACGATCGGGACGCGCATCTACGCTAACGTCGGCGAGGGCAATATTACCGGCGCGATGGTGATGAATACGCAGGATGTCGAGATGATCGGCAATCACTTCAGCAAGCAGAGCGAAAATGTCAATTCGCAAGGGTTGCTTCTTTTCGATGCGCAGCGAACCTTGATCCGTGACAATCTGCTCAGCGGCAACCGCGTGGGGATGTATATCGAGCAATCCTCCGATAACGTCATCGAAGCCAATCGGGTACTGGACAACTTCACCGGGCTGCACTTCATCGCTGCGAGCGGCAACCGGGTAACCGGCAACGAGCTGCGCGGCAACGTCGCCGACGCTCAGGCCAGAGAGAGCACGGACAATGAGATCGCCGGCAACTACTGGGACGAGCATCGGGGGATCGATGCGGACGGCGACGGCTACAGCGACATCAGCTATGCGATCAACCCGCTCTACGCCGGGATCGCGCAGCGCCGACCGCCCTTCCAGTTGTTCTATCAATCGCCGGGCATGCGGTTCCTCGAAGGACTGTATCAGGCAGATATGAAATCGTGGACGACCGATGTGTCGCCATTGATGAAGCCGCCGTCCGCTGCCGAAGAGGACGGAGAGGCCGCGTCGCGCTGGCCTGCAGGAGTGGCTGGAGCGTTGCTGCTCGGCGGCGCATGGTCGGTAATTTTATTCGCAAGGAGAAGATGAGAGATGAAGAGAATCCGCAATTATGCCTGGACGGTGCTGGTGCTGCTGGCCGCTATGGCGGTAGGGGCCGCATGTGGCAGCAAGACCTACGAGCCGCATGCCATCAACGAAGCGACGGATCGATGCGTCATCTGTAACATGGCGATCAAGGATGATCAGTATGCGACCCAGATTATTACCAAGGACGGCCAGTCGCTGAAGTTCGACGATCTGGGCTGCATGAACCAGTGGAAGACGGAGAACGGCACCGACACGATCGGTGCGGCATTCGTCCGCGACTACACCAACAGCAAATGGCTGAAATACGAGGACGCCTACTATGTGTACGAGGCCCAGATCAAGACGCCGATGGCGTATGGTATCGTCTCGTTCGAGTCGGAGAAGGAAGCGGAGGCGTTCATCGCCGAGCATGGCAGCGGCACGCTGATGAAGGCTGATGATCTGGCGCAGCACAGCTGGGCGGTCAATCGCGACATGATGGATATGGACGGTCACTCGCATGATGCAGACGGCCATGCAGACGGCGAGAGCGGCCATGGCGACGGCGAGGCTGGACACAGTCATGACGGGGAAGCCGGACAAGGCCATGAAGGAAAAACAGACGAGCACGGCGGAGACTCCGCGCACGACGATGGCGAGGCTCAGGGTCACGACGCTTCCGAGACAGAAGGCGCGCACGGGGCGAGCGAAGCCGCGACGACGGATCATGGAGCAGGCAGCGCCTCATGAGCCATGCGTGGCAAATTGCGATTCGCGAGCTGCGGATGGGGCTGCGCAATCCCTGGGCTTATTCGTTCCTCGGCTTGTTCGTGGCGTTTATGCTCAGCCTGCTGCTGATCCAGTCGCAGGGCTATGTCCAGGGCTATACCGGCGTCACCGGCACGATGCTTAACCTGATCATCTATCTGCTGCCGCTCATGACGCTGATGCTCGGCTCTTTCTCGCTGACGGGCGAGCGGGAGGACGGCAACTGGGAGCTGCTGTCCGCTTATCCGATCCGCACCTGGTCCTGGATGCTGGGCAAATACGCCGGTCTGGCGGTAGTGCTGTTGGTTATCTGCGCCTCCGGCTTCGGCGCGGCAGGTCTGCTCGGCTGGTTGAGCGGCGGCGGCTTCGAGCTATCGACCTACGGGCTGCTGCTCGTGTTCGCTGGCAGTCTGACGTTGATGTTCCTGGCCGTGGCGTTGGCCGTCGGTACTGTGGCGCGCAACCGCTGGCAGGCGCTGACGATTGCCGTGGCGATCTGGTTTTTTGCGGTCATCGGCTGGGCGCCCCTCCTGATCGGCACATTGGGCATGCTGCCTTACATGTGGATCAAGCCTGCGGTGACGGTACTGACCGCACTCAATCCGGCCGAGCTGACCCGTTTGTTCGTCGTCGTCAAGCTCGGCGCAGGCTCGGTGCTCGGACCGGAGTATTACGATTGGGTGCGCTGGATTCGCGGAGCTGCCGGGACGATAGGCTTCGCGGCTCTCTGCGCGCTCTGGATCGCGGTGCTGGGCGGCGGCTCGGCGTGGCTATGGGAGAGGAGGAGATCGCGTGGCTGAGCCCTTCGTACAGATGAGCGGCGTACGCAAGACGATGCAGGGTCAAGCCGTCATCCAGGAGCTGAGCCTGACGGCGGCGCGCGGCGAGATCGTCGCGCTCTGCGGCGGCAACGGCGCGGGCAAGAGCACGATCCTCCGCATGCTGGCTGGCGTCATGCAGCCGGACGGAGGCGAGATCGTCGTCGGCGGTCGACGGTGGCGGGAGGATCGGATGGCCTATGCCCGCCAGATTGGCTATATGCCAGACGACTACCGATTTAGTCCGGGTCTGACCGCAGCCGAGACGATGCGCTTCTGGGGATCGCTGCGGGGCTTGCCCCGGTCGCGTGCGACGGCGGTGCTGGAGGCAGTGGGGCTGGGCGAGACCGGACGTAAGTCGGTCAGCGCCTTCTCCAAAGGGATGCGCCAGCGTATCCTGTTCGCGCAGGCGCTGCTCGCCGAGCCGCCGCTGCTGATCATGGACGAGCCGACCAACGGATTGGATCCGTACTGGATGGACAGCTTCGCCGCGCTAGTTCGTCAGGCCGCCAAGGCCGGACAGACGGTGATCTTCTCCACGCATCAGCTTGCGCTCGCCGAGGGGCTGGCAGATCGGATCGCCTTCCTGCGCGGCGGCGTCATCGAGCTGGAGGGCACGCCCGCCGAGATTCGCGAGCGGCTGGGCTCCGAGGGTCTACAAGAGGCGTTCGCGGCGATGTTCGGCTTCCCGGTCGCGCGCGGCGACGGAGCGTCGACCTGACATGAAGGCGGCCGAGCAACGGTGAGTCATGCGTGTGCAAGGGAAGAAAGGTGCACTGGAGCGGCCGAGTAACGGTGAATCGTGTGTGCAAGGGAAGAAAGGTGCACTGGAGCGGCTGAGTGACGATGAGTCGCGCGCACAAGTGACCCGATTGGTCGCTTTTGCGTCGTAATGAGCGGTCCGTGCTGCGTAGCGGCCAACATCCGCCCCACGTCGCCCGTCGCGCGGCTGTAACTCTAGTTTGTAGAGTTAATCGGTCTGCGAACCGCCCGTCACGCCGCTGTAACTCTAGTTTGTTGAGCTAATCGGTCTGCGAACCGCCCGTCGCGCCGCTGTAACTCTAGTTTGTAGAGCTAATCGGTCTGCGAACCACTCGTCGCGCCACTGTAGCTCTAGTTTGTAGAGTTAATTGGTCTACGTACCGGCGGACGCACGGCTGTAACTCTAGTTTGTAGAGTTACTCGCTCCACACGTCTCTCGGTAACCCCCCATGAGCCGCCCTGAGTGCCGCGTCAGCGCATCACGGGGACGTGTTCTGCCGCCGCACGCCCACATGCCAAAAAACCAACCTGTCGCAGTTCATCACAGGTTGGTTTTTTGTGTTGCTCGGCGTGGACGCCTGGCATGCGTCGGCCTGACTACCTGCCCGGCGTGGACGCTGGCGTGTGCCCGCCTGACTACCAGGCCGTCGTCGATACCCGGCGCAGCCGCCTGACTACCCGTGGACGCCTGGCATGCGGCCACCCGGCCGCCCGACCACCTGAGCGCGGGGCAGGCGGCATGACGGCGACCGCCCGACTATCCGGGCATCGCCAAGGCTCCGCGCTAGCGGAGCGGGGACAGGGTGAAGCGATACGAATAGGTGCGGTTGGCATGGAGCAGGTATTCGCTATGGGTCGGCGCGTTCCAGCTATCGTCGCCGCCTACGCCCATCTGCTTGTAGTTGATGCGCAGCACCGTCTTGTCGGAGGCGGGCAGCTTGTAGCCATGATCGCTTGCTTCGAGCTCCTCGAATGTCCACGGCAAAGCGTTGACCTCCAGCGGCGTCGGGCCGTTGATGTGGATGCCGCTGCCAGCTTCGCCTGCGGAGAGCGACGCTTCGCGGACGTCGTACTTGTTGCCGCATTCCTGCGGCCGCAGATATGGCACATACTGCTCGCGGACGCGACCGCTATAGCGGCCCAGACGCGCGCCGCTCTGGCGATCCCAGTAGCTCTCGTGCGGGCCGCGGCCATACCATCCGATCGTGTCGAGCGAGCCGTCCAGCACGAGCTGCATGCCGATCGCCGGGATCTCCGGCAGTCCGCGATCCGCGCCGCCGGGCCGGAGCGTCAGCTCGATCTCGACGCTCTCATCGGCGCGGATCGTGTATCCGAGACTCAGCGAGCTGAGCGGCGATGTCGGCAACACATAGTCGGCGCATACTTGGATGGCTTGCCCCGCATGCTCCCACTGGAGCCGGACGAGCTCGCGGCTCAGCGACGCCTCGCGCCAGATCGCGGCGCGCTTGTCCAGCTTGCTGCCGATGTCGTTGTCCGTGATTGCGCGCCAGAAGGTCGGCGCCGCCGGAGCCAGCAGCTGCTCGCGGCCATCGGTGGCGTAGGAGACCAACTCGCCGGTCAACTGATCGAAGGCAACGGCGAGCCCGCCAGTCGTCACCAGCAATCGCCCGCCTTGCTCCTCGACCTGCAGCTGCGTCTCTGTGTCGCCTGCCACGGCACGCGGAGCGAGCGACTGCGGCAGACCGGGAGCCAGTACGAATTGCTCCCAGGCAACCTCATGGCCTGGCTCGCCCCAGGACGTCTCGTCCTTCAGGCGGAACGATACGGTCAGCACCGTCTCGCTCGCGGCGGTCGGCGGCACCGCCTCATACGGCAGCTCGATTTCGGCCGTCTCTCCAGGCGCGAGCGCTACACTCAGTCGGCCTTCTCGGACAGGAGCGCCATTCTCGAGCATCTCCCAGACGAGCTCATAGCTGTCGAGGTTGAGGAACAGATGCTTGTTGCGGACCAGGAACCGTCCCTTAGCGCTGTCAACAGCCTGGATGTCGATGTTCTGGTAGCACTTCTTGACCTCCAGCAGCTTGGGCGTAATCGAGCGATCGGCGAAGATCAGACCGTTGCCGCTGAAGTTGCCGTCATGCGGCGATTCGCCGAAGTCGCCGCCGTAGGCGAGGTAGGAGACGCCGTCCGCTGTCGTCGTGCGGATCGCCTGGTCGACCCAGTCCCAGATGAAGCCGCCCTGCAGCACTTCGTATTTGTCGAAGAGCGCCGTGTACAGATGGAGCCCGCCGTTGGAGTTGCCCATCGCATGGCTGTATTCGCAGATGATGTACGGCTTGCTGGCATCCTCCTTGGCATATTTCTCGACGTCGCGCGGGTGGATGTACATCGTCGACTCGATATCGGACGCTGCCGCGGACTTGCGATAGTGGAAGACCCCTTCGTAATGCACGAGACGCGACGGGTCGGCCTGCTTCAGGAAGTCGTGCATGGCGATGAAGTTGTCGCCGCCGAACGACTCGTTGCCGAGCGACCAGAGGACGATCGACGGATGGTTTTTGTCGCGCTGGAACATCGAGTTGCAGCGGTCGATGACGTTGGCCGTCCACTCCGGCCGGCTGCCGGGGACGTTGCCCTCGTTCAGCTCTCCTTGACGGTAATGCCAGGTGCCGTGCGTCTCCAGGTTCGTCTCGTCGATGACATACAGGCCGTATTGGTCGCACAGCTCGTACCAGATCGGCTGGTTCGGGTAGTGCGAGGTCCGCACGGCGTTGATGTTATGCGTCTTCATGAGCAGGATATCCCGGATCATGTCGTCCACGCCGAGCGCGCGGCCGCTATCGCAGGAGAACTCATGGCGATTGACGCCCTTGAACAGGATGCGCTTGCCGTTGATCTTCATGAGACCGTCCTTCAGCTCAAAGGAGCGGAAGCCGATCCTGCTGCTGACAGCCTGCTGCGTGTTGCCTGTGGCGTCGGTCAGCTCCAGCACAAGCGTGTACAGATGCGGCGTCTCGGCGCTCCAGAGCAGCGGTCGCTCGACGGCGGCGCTCAGACGGAGCGAGGCGCTGGCCGCATCGGCGAAGGAGACATCCTGTGCATGCGCTTGCGCCCATACCTTGCGCCCCTGCGCGTCATAGAGCTGCATCCGGAGCTGATAACCGGTGACGTTCGACAGCTCATAATCCTCGAGCTGGACATCGACGCGCAGCTCGGCGTGCTCGTAATTGTCGTCCAGCTGCGGCACCGCGAAATAGTCAGCGATGAACACGCGAGGCGAGGTGTATAGATAGACCTCTCGGAAGATGCCGCTAAGTCGCCAGAAATCCTGATCCTCCAGCCAGCTCGCATCGCACCAGCGGTACACCTCGACGGCCAGCTTGTTGTCGCCGGGGATGAGGTACGGCGTCAGGTCGAACTCGGCCGGCGTGAACGTATCCTCGCTGTAGCCGACGAGCTCGCCGTTCAGCCACACATAAAACGCCGACTCGACGCCCTGGAAGCTGATGAAGACGGGTTGGCCCTCCCAAGCCTCCGGTACGTTAATTGTCCGCACATAGGAGCCGACCGGGTTGTACTTCGTCGGTGCGAAGGGTGGCTTCAGCTCGGGCTCGGAGTCGATCCAAGGATAGCGGATGTTGGTATATTGCGGGTAGTCATAGCCTTGCAGCTGCCAATGCGAGGGCACCGGAATCTCGGTCCAGCCGCTCGTATCATAGCTTGTCTCATAGAAGTTGGCGATACGCGCCTCTGGCGTCGGCGCCCAAGCAAATTGCCATTGACCGTTCAGGGACAGCCGCCATGGGGAGCTGTTCTTGTCTCCCGCCAGCGCTTGCTCAGCGGTCGGGTATCCGATCATCGAGGCATGGGCGGGCAGACGGTTCAGCTGGAAGATCTCGGGGTTGTTATTCCACTCGGGATAGCCATTGGCTGGCGGCTCATAGACGAGTTTGGATCGCATAATAATCGTATCTCTCCCTTACGTTTGAATACAGCTATATGAACAGTATAAGAGGTATCTGTATGAGAAGATATAAAAGGATATTAGGCGATGATAGAACAATATTAAGAAGTGTGATCGACAGCGGCGGGATGTTTTTGCGATTTTGAACCTGACTTGACCATGGCACATATCTGTGTATAATAGAAGGAACGTCATACGAGAACAGTTTTCTAGGGTTCCGCACGCCTCGCGTGGACTGGACCGAGAGAGAACGGCAGCTTCACGGCTGTGACACGGAGGGATAAAAGCCCGGGAGATAGACTGCGTCAGCAGTTTATGTCCCGGGCTTTTGCTATGGGGACGGACAACACACGGGCAGCAGCAGCGTTGGCGTATGCCGGGAGAGACCCCGGGGAAAATAAACCAAGGAGCGTGAATAAAGCATGAGTAAAAGCTGGTTGATGGTCATCATTGCAGCGGGATTCGAAGTGGGCTGGGTCATCGGCCTGAAGCATGCGGCAGGCTGGCTGGAGTGGGGTGCGACGGCTATCGCCATCGTCGTCAGCTTTACGCTGATGATCGCGGCATCGAGGACGCTGCCGGTAGGGACGGTCTATGCCGTATTTGTCGGGCTAGGGACGGCTGGCACTGTGGTGGCGGATATCGTCCTGTTCAGAGGAGAGGCGAAGCTTGGGCAGCTGGCGATGATCGGATTGCTGCTGATCGGCGTCATCGGATTGAAGCTGGTCAGTCAGGAGAAGCCGGAGGAGACGGTGGAGGTGAATCGCGCGTGAGCTGGATAGCTTTAGTATTGGCGGGTTTATGTGAGATGGCCGGCGTCCTTATGATCAACAAATTTAATCAGCAGCGTTCGGGGACAGCATTGCTTCAGCTCATTTTGGCCTTTGGTCTCAGCTTTTTGCTGCTGGCGTATGCTATGGAGCATTTGCCGATGGGCACAGCCTATGCCGTATGGACCGGTATCGGCGCATCAGGCGGAGCTGTGCTCGGCATGATCTTTTACGGGGAGCCGAGGCAGGCGATGCGGATCTTTTTTATCGGGCTGGTGCTCGCTTCGGCCATCGGATTGAAGCTGCTCAGCTAGGGCGTGTCTGCACACCCGCTCAGGGGCATCTTAGACCGCCTTTCCGCCCCCTGCGGCGTCACTTTTGCTTGCCGCGGGAAACAGCATCCAGTTGCATTGTCATTCCAACGGTTTTATAATACTGAATGAACGTTCAGTATATAAAGGACAGGTGCACACATTCATGAAAGAACAACAAGGCATTCATACGCTGGCTACCGACTCGGTCGGCCGGGCATTCCTGCGATATCTCGTGCCTTCGCTGCTGGGAATGCTGCTGGTCGCAGTCAACATCGTCGTCGACGGTATCATGGTCGGCAACAAGCTGGGACCCGAGGCGCTCGCCGGGATCGGCATCGCCAGCCCGGTCTATACGTTGCTCATCGCCATGTCGCTATGGCTCGGCATCGGCGGAGCGACGCTCTATTCCCAGGCGATGGGAGCTGGCGATACAGAGCGGGCGGGACGCATCTTCGCCCAATCGCTGATGGTGATTTTCTCGCTGACGCTGGTCATTGGCGCGACGGCCTTTATGCTGCGGGAGCCGCTCATTTATAATCTGGGCGCCAACAGCGATACCTTTCCGCACGCGATGGCTTACATTACCGTCATGCTCCTGCTAGGCTTTGTCTTTACGGTGGAAAACGCGCTGAGCATTTTCGTCCGCAACGACGGCAATCCCAATCTTGCGATGGCGGCGCAGATTACCTTTGCGTTGTCCAATATCGCCATCAACTATGTCATTCTCTATGTGCTGGAGTTGGGCGTAGCTGCTGTCGCGACGGGGACGATCATCGCCGCTTCGCTTGGCTTGCTTGTGTTATTGACGCACTTTTTGCGCAAGGCGAACAATTTGCGGCTGCGCCGCTTCAAGTGGGATCGGGTGCTGTTCGTCTCGGCGATCGTCATCGGCTTTCCGAGTTTTCTGGCCGAGGTAGGCATCTCCGTCTTCACCGTATCGCATAATATTACGCTCGAGCATCTGGCAGGGACGGCGGGAGTGGCTGCATTTTCTATCATTAGCTATACGCATAGCGTCGTCCTCATGACCTTCCTCGGACTTGGGGCGGCGATCCAGCCGCTGGTCAGCTATTACCACGGCGGAGAGCACGAGGAGCGCAAGCGGCAGACGCTGCGGATCGCGATGTGGACCGCTGCCGGGGCAGGCGCATTTCTGCTGCTGTTCGTACAGCTGTTCACGCCTTGGATCGTCGGCATCTTCGGCGATTTTGCGCCAGCGGTCCGGGATACGGCGATCGACGGCTTCCGCATCTTCGTATTCGGTTATGTGTTCATGGGGATGAACTTCGTCATGATGACCTATTTCCAGTCGGTCGATCACGTACGGATGGCCGTATGGATTACGGCTGCTCGCGAGATCATCTTCATGCTGATCTTCCTGCTGGCGCTGCCGCCGGTGCTCGGACTGGTCGGCGTGTGGCTGGCGGTGCCGCTATCGGAGGTCATCGTGCTGGGTATGATCGCCGTCTATTACAAGAAATACGGTCATCTCGTCGGCCCGGCGCCGCTGCGCGCCGGACGATGACGGGGGAGGGAGGTCAGCATGAACAAGAAGCGACAGCAGAGCGAGCAGACAAAGGCCCGACTGGCTGAGGCCGCTCGGGCGCTGTTCGCCCAGAAGGGCTTCAAGGCGACATCCATCGAGGATATCGTCGCGGCTACGGGCAGCAGCAAGGGCAACATCTATTATCACTTCCAGAGCAAGGAAGGGCTGTTCCGTTATCTGCTCGACGAGTGGAATGCCGAGTGGATCGAGCAGTGGGAGCGCAAGCAAGGTGCGTATGCGACCGTGGAGGACAAGCTGTACGGCCTCGTCGAGCGGCTCGTCGTCGAGGATCTCAACCATCCACTGAGCAAAGCGAATGATGAATTCCTGGCGACGGAGATTGAGAGCAATGAAGTGCGACAAGCGGTAGCGGAATATATGGATGAACATCTGCGGTTTAATCGAGATCTGCTGCAGCAGGGGATGGACGAGGGGGAGCTGCGCCCGGATGATGCCGGAGAGCTGGCGATCGTGCTGGAGGCGACGCTGCTTGGTCTGGCGGAGATGGCCAAGCGGATGTCGCAGGAGGAGGCGCTGCAGGTGCATCGGCGAGCGATGGCCGTGTTTTTGCAGGGTACCGTCGCGACGCGGCAGCGGGACTGGGGATAGCCCTTGGGCTATGCTGATGTCCGGGAGCTGGAGAAGATGGACATCGACGCGATGG
>NZ_BFBX01000105.1:0-603 GCF_003851045.1 Paenibacillus sp. 598K
AGGCGCCTCGATACGGCTGGCGACCTCGATGCCGCTCGACTCGGCCTCCAGCCGCATCAGCTCGGTCATCTCCTCGAGCAGGTCGCTCACCGGGAACCATTGCTTGTCCAGCTTCAGATGGCCGGACTCGGCGAGCGCCAACTGTTGGAGATCGTGGAGCAGCTTGCTCATCCGGTAGACCTCGTCTTGCAGCGTCGCCAGCTCCGCAGGCTCCAGCGCATCTTGCTGTTGCAACGCCCGGTCGAGCCGGGCTCGCATGACCGTAAGCGGCGTGCGCAGCTCGTGGGCGATATCGGCGACCATCGTCTTGCGCACCGTCTCGAGCTGTTCCAGTCGACGGCGCAGCGCAGTCCCGGAGAGGACGAGCTGCTCGGTAAGCTCGCCCGGATCGGCGATGCCCGATACGCTCTCTGTTGGCATAGCTGCTGCGACTTTGCCGAGCTGCTGCCGCTGGCGCAGCTCCTGCCGTCGCAGCAACGCATAGGCAGCGAGACTGACGAGGAGGCCGGGGACGGCCCAGAGCAGCAGCCTGGACCATGGGAGAGGCGCGCGGCTGTCGAAGCTGCCGGCATAGCTGCCGACGATCCTCCCTTGCGACAGCAA
>NZ_BFBX01000105.1:678-1344 GCF_003851045.1 Paenibacillus sp. 598K
CCCTTGCGACAGCAAGGGATAGCGGCGCGGCTCCTTGCCAGACGTCACCGGCTCGTCCGCCGTCACGGGTCCGACTTCCGCCGACGCTTCCATCCCGCTCACGAGCTCTCCCTCCGCCGTCCATACCCGCAGCTGCGTCGCTCGCACGAGCGGCGTATCGGCCAGCGCGGCCAGCGCTAGCTCCCAGTCTCCATACAGCTCATAGGCGGAGCGGAGCAGCAGCTCCATGCGGAGGCGCAGCTCCCGACTGTTGTCCGCAGCCGTCTGCTCATATTGCCAGAAGGCGACTCCGCAGCTGAGCAGGATGGACAATAGCGCGAGCAGCGCAGCGGCGGCTCCCGGACGGATGCGTCTCACAGCTCGCCCCCGAATTTGTAGCCGACGCCATAGACGGTGACGATATAGCGCGGCGAGGCGGGATCGTCTTCGAGCTTGTGCCGAAGATTGCGGATATGCGAGTCTACCGTGCGCTCGAAGCCGCCGAACGAATCGCCGAGCGTATCGGTGATGAGCTGGAGCCTGCTATAGACTCTCCCGGGATGACGCGCCAGCGTCACCAGCAGATCGAACTCGGTTGGCGTCAGCGCGACCTCCTGCTCGCCGGACCATACTTGATGCTTGGCAATATCGATCGTCAGGCGACCGCGCTGCAGCGCCTGCTGCTCG
>NZ_BFBX01000105.1:1357-14729 GCF_003851045.1 Paenibacillus sp. 598K
GCTGCAGCGCCTGCTGCTCGGCAGACGAAAGCGCGCCGGACCGCCGCAACACCGCCTTGATCCGGGCCAGCAGCTCCCGCATCCCGAACGGCTTGCTGAGATAGTCGTCTGCGCCGATCTCCAGCGCCACCACCTTGTGCCACTCGTCGGACTTGGCCGTCAGCATGATGACCGGCGTGCGCCAGCGGCGCTGCACCTCCTTGCACAGCTCCGTACCCGGCATATCCGGCAGCATCCAGTCGAGGAGCAGCAGATCGTATGTGTGTCGGGCCAGCAAACGCAAAGCGTCCTCAGCGCTCTCGGCGCGGGTGACGCGACAGCCCTCTTCCTCCAGGAAGGGCGCCACCTCGTCGACGATGCGTCGTTCATCCTCCACCCACAGCAGATTCATGGGATCATTCCTCCTACAGTGATACAATCCTTGTAAAGTGATTATATAGAACGCTGGCCAAATGAGCCAGTCGCCCGCTTTGATCCCGAGCGGCGGTTGCGTTACACTAAGGATAACCAATTTTGTAAGCGAGGTGACGCTTTGATTTTACGGAAGCTGTCCCGCATGGACTATCCGCTGCTCGTCGTACTGTGCGCGCTGGTCGCGATCGGTACGGCGGCGGTCTATACGGCGACGGTAGATACGAAGCTGGACGGTTTGCATTACAGCAATCTGAAGATGTTCGCGGCGTTCTGCCTGCCGATGCTGATCGTCGCTTGCATGGACTACCGGGTGTTGACCGGCAAGCTGGCCTTTATTTCGTATGGGATCGGATTGCTGCTGCTCGTCGCGGTCAAGGTGCAGGGCGAGGTTATTAATGGCGCTGTACGCTGGATCGTGATCAAGGACTTTCAGTTCCAGCCCTCGGAGTTCGTCAAGCTGTCGACGATCCTGATGGCTACGTATTTGCTGCAACGGCGCGGGGGCGAGAAGCTGCGGCTGCTGCGCGATGTGCTGCCGATCGGACTTGTCTTCCTGATCCCCACCTACCTGATCTACGACCAGCCCGATCTCGGGACAGCGCTCGTCTTCGTGGGCATGTTCGCCGGCATGATCTGGATCGGCAATCTGAAGACGATCCACCTGCTCGTCAGCGGGGCGATCCTGACGGGCACGATATGGCTCGGCTACTGGATGCTGCAGACCGAGCATGCGCTGCTCAAGGTCGTCATCAAGCCGCATCAGATGGATCGCATCCTGACGTTCCTCAATCCGGGCAGCGGCGGCGATACGGGCTGGCATGTCGCCAATGCACTACGGGCAATCGCGGTCGGTGGAAGCTTCGGCGACGACGGCTATTATCTGAAGAATGGCTTTATCCCGTACGCCTACTCCGATTCGATCTATGTCGCGATCGCCGAAAATTATGGCTTCGTCGCCTCTGCCATCATGCTGCTATTGTTCTACTTTATGGTGTATCGCATGGTGCTGACGGTACTGGAGAGCCGCGATCTGGCGGGCTCGTACCTGGTCGTCGGGCTGATCTCGATGATTGTATTCCAGGTGTTCGTGAATATCGGCATGCATATCGGTCTGCTGCCGTTGACCGGGCTGTCGCTGCCGTTCATCAGTTATGGGGGGAGCTCGCTGTTCGTCAATATGATCGCCGTCGGCATCGTGCTCAGCGTGGGGATTCATCGCTCCAAGGGCGCCGAAGCCCCTAATTGAAGCTACGCAGTCAAGCGCGATGCGAGCTCCATGCGAGCCTGAATTGCCTTCGAGGCTGAGCCGCCAGCGAGGCTGAAGCAGGCGCTCCATCGCTCGCAGCCCCTCTCTTAAGTCCGGCCCTTTTGACCGGCGTCCGAGTTGTTCGGACGCCGGTTTTTGGTGTGCGCTTCGCACAGTCAAGCCAGGCGCTGGAGCCGACTAACGTATGAGCGAAGGTCTGAGCGAAGCAACAGCTTCGGTTACTTCAAATATGTGCGATGTCGCAATCTTGTTCTATATTCGAGCGCGCAACCGTGCTAGAATTCAGGCTGCTCTCTAATGCCGTGACCGTAGGCCTTTTTAGAGGGCAGCCTGAGAATTTCTAGAGAAGGGAGCGCGCGGTAATGAAAGAGTGGCTGCGGCTGCGGTCCATGAATATGTATCCTCGACTCGTGCTGGGCTTTCTGCTGGTCATTACGCCGATGTATGCGGCAGGACTTTACATGAATGAACAGGGCGCTCGCAGCGTTCGGCACGAGATTTCGCAATCGTTGAAAGCGCGTACGTATTTTTTTATGCAGACCTTCGAGCAGGAGCTGCGCGGCACCTCGCTGCTGCTGAGCGACATGGCGCTCGATACCGATCTGCAAAAGCTCAGCACGATCGCGCCGGCGATGAGCGGCTTCGACCAGATCCAGGCGGTGACGCGACTGCAGAGCAGGATGAGGCTGCTGCAGCATTCGAACCAGTATATTACGCAAGCCCGGGCGTACATCCCGCTGATCGACAAGACGATCGAAGCGACCTCTTACGAGAAGGCGATGACGGAGGAGCAGATCTCCGCGCTCCAGCGCGCCTCGCAGGAGGTCGTGTCGCAATGGGAGGATACGCTGCTGCTCGGGCAGACCTATCCGGACATCCTCCGCGAGGGGAGCCAACCGAGCTTCGCCGTCGGCGTCGCCCTCTCCTCCGACAAGATCGGGCAGGCGCTGCGCCAGCTGGCAGGAGCGGGGGGCGACGCCGTGCTGATCAGCACCGATGCGCGCTGGCAGATCGCCAGCAGCGAGGAGGCGTCCGCGATCGGGCAGCGTCTCGTAACGGAGACAGAGCCGGTGCTGGCCAATGGAGCGCCCAACTCCGGCGTCAGCCGGATGACCATTAACGATCGGCAGCATTGGGTGAGCATCGAGCAGTCGCCCTTCCTCAACGCGATGCTGATCGTCTCCAGCCCGGAGGCGCAGACGACCGGACGGCTTGGCGCGTATCGCTATTTGCTGATCGGCTTGTCCGCCTTTTCGCTGATGGCGGTGGCGCTGTTCTCTTACTGGATCTACCGTCGCTTCCACCAGCCGCTGCACCGCATCGTCCGCGCCTTCCGCAAGGTCGAGCAGGGCAATCTGCAAGTCTCGCTGCAGCATCATCATCGGGATGAATTCCGCTATCTGTACGCCCAGTTCAACCAGATGGTCGAGCAGCTGCAGACGTTGATCGGCGCGGTGTACGAGCAGAAGATCCATGCGCAGCGCTCGGAGCTGAAGCAGCTGCAATCGCAGATCAATCCGCATTTCCTGTACAACAGCTTCTTCACGCTCCATCAGATGGCGGAGGCCTACGACGTGGACAACATTACCCGCTTCACGAGACATCTGGGCGAATACTTCCGCTTCATCACCCGCAGCGCAAGCGACGATGTGACGCTGGCTGCGGAGATGGCGCATGCTCAGGCGTATACGGAGATCCAGTCGATCCGCTTCCACAACCGGATTACGACCGTCTGGGGCGAGCTGCCGGCGGATGTGGAGCGGCTCGCGGTGCCGGTCCTCATCCTGCAGCCGCTCATCGAGAATGCCTTCGAGCATGGACTCGAGCACAAGGAGGCGAACGGGCGGGTGCAGATCATGTGTCGTCTGGAGGGCGACATGCTGCGGATCGCCATCGAGGACAACGGCGATTCGCTCTCCGAGGAGCGCCTACGTCAGCTGCAGCAGGGCTTGAAGCAAACGGCCGGACATGGCAGCGAGGTGACAGGGATGTACAATGTGCATCGGCGCTTGCAGCTGCGCTACGGACCCGATGGTGGACTCGTGCTCGCGCGCAGTGCGCTGGGCGGGCTGCGGGTTGATGTGAGATTGCGATACGGGAAGGAGAGGATAAATCATGATTCGACTATTGATCGTCGATGACGAGCCATTCATCGTGAATGGACTGGCGGACCGCTGCGAGCAGGCGGAGCATCTGGAGCTGGAGGTGTATCGCGCCTATACGCCCTCGGAGGCGCTAAGCTGGCTGGAGAGGGTCAAGATCGATATCGTGCTGTCGGATATCAAGATGCCGGGCATGAGCGGTCTCGAGCTGCAGCGCCGGATCGTCAGGCAGTGGCCGCGCTGCAAGCTGATCTTCCTGACGGGCTATGACGACTTCGCCTACATCCAGGAGGCGACGCGCAGCGGCAGCGTCGACTATATCCTGAAGACCGAGGGCAATGACAAGGTACTGGCCTCGCTCCAGCGAGCGATCGGCCTGCTGCAGGACGAGCTTGAGGTCCATGATCTGATCGCCCGGGCGCAGCAGCAGCTGGAGGCGGCGCTGCCGCAGCTGCAGCGGCAATATGTGCTGGAGCTGCTGCGCTCGGGAGGAACGTCGGCAGCAGCGGTCCGCCGACAGTTCGCCGAGCTGAACATCGGCTTCCACGCCGAGGAGCCCTGTCTCGTCCTGTTGTGTCGGGTCGATGACTGGCATGACCGCTCGGCGTCGGCGGATCGATCGCTGTTCCTGTATGCGATGCAGAATATCGTCGAGGAGTTCCTCCGTCCGGGCGCGCTGACGATGGCGGTCGAGTATGACCGCTCGCGGCTGGTCTGGCTCATCCAGCACCCGCTCGCCGCAGAGCAGGAGCCGACGGAGGAGCAGCGTCGCCGGACGCTGCGATTCGTGCACGGCACATTGGAGCAGATTCAGTCGGCATGTAGGGAGCTGCTGCAGCTGCGCGTCTCCTTCGCGGCGGCGCGCGAGTGGACGCCCTGGGCGGGGATCGCGGCGCGATTCGAGGCGCTGCGGCAGCTGTTCAGCAGCGGCCTCGGCATCGGCAAGGAGACGCTGCTGATCGAGCCGCCGCCGCAGCCTGGCGAGCGGGAGACGGAGCAGCCGCAGCCGGGGACGCCGCTGCTGCGGCCGCGGACGCTGGAGCTGCTGCGCTCCGCGCTGGACCACGGGGAGCGGGAGTCGTTTATGACGCAGCTGACGGAGACGCTGCAGGCGGCGCCGTCCGATGGGGCAGCGTCGCTGCTCGGCCGGATGGAGCTGTACTATGCGCTGGTCGCGCTCTTCTTGCCGTGCGTTGGCCGCCTCCAGCGAGAGGAGCAAAGCGCCGACGAGACGACGGATCTGTCGAAGCTGACGCGGCTGGAGGAGCATGGGAGCTGGGAGGTGGCTTGCGCTTACCTGATCGCTGTCGCGGAGCGAATCTTCGCAGGTCAGGAGCAGGGGCGCAGCGATCAGGAGCATGCGATCGTCGTCAAGGTGCGGCGTTATATCCACGAGCATCTGTCGGGCGATCTGTCGCTCACCCAGCTGGGCGAGGCGGTCGGGCACAATCCGTCGTATCTGTCCCGTCTCTACAAGCAGGCGACCGGCGAAGGGCTATCGGAGACGATCGCCGCCGCGCGTCTTGCCGAGGCCAAGCGTCTGCTGACAGAGACGACGGCGCGGATTCACGAGGTGGCTGCCAGCGTCGGCTTCGTCTCGCCGCCGTATTTTTATCGCTTCTTCAAGAAAGCGACCGATCTGACCCCGCAGGAGTACCGCGATCGGATGAACTCGTAAACAGAAGATAGCGAAGTAAACAGCGTTCAGTAGAGAGCGTTTCCAGCCATCGGCTACAATCGACTTGAAGACATGAGTCCATGAATGTCAGAGAGGGGTTATCGAATTGAAGAACACGAAGCAATGGTCCGGCCTGCTCGCTTGTCTGATGGCGTTGTCCCTGATCCTGGCCGCGTGCGGCAACGATACGAACGAGCCTGACGATGCGCAGGAGCCGTCGCAGGCCGCCGAAGGGCCGGGCGATCCGCTCGGCGCTTACGATCCGCCGATCGATGTCGATGTGGTGCGCTATATCGGCGAGGAAGTGAAGTTCCCGCCGGGCCAGGACATCCACTCGAATGTGTGGGCCTCGCTCTATGAGGAGATGGGCATCCAGGTCAATTACAAGTGGATCGTCACCGGCAGCGAGCAATACGAGTCCAAGCTGAACATCGCGATCGCCTCCAACGATCTGCCGCAGCTGATGCAGGTCAACGAGACGCAGCTGCGCCAGCTGGCCGATGCGGGGCAGCTGGCGGATCTGACCGCAGCCTATGACAATTATGCGAGCGACGATCTGAAGCAGGTGATGTCGCTCGAGCCAGGCGCGCTGAAGTCGGCCATCTTCGACGGCAAGCTGCTGGCGATCCCGTCGACGCAGCCGGTCATCGGCGGCTCGGCGCCGCTGCTCTGGGTGCGCGCCGACTGGATGGAGCAGCTGCAGTTGGATCCGCCGCAGACGATGGAGGATGTAGCTGCGATCGCGCAGGCCTTTGCCGAGGCCGATCTGGGCGGCGGCGGCACGTACGGGCTGGCGCTTAACAAGGATATCGGCGGCAGCGCCTCGTCGGTCGGATTTTTCAACGGCTATGGCGGTTATCCGCGCATCTGGATCGGCGACGGCAACGGCGGCCTCCAGTACGGCAGCATCCAGCCGGAGATGAAGCAGGCGCTGGCGAAGCTGCAGGAGATGTATCAGGCCAAGCTGATCGATCCCGAGTTCGGCGTCAAGGATACGGTCAAAGTGTTCGAGTCGATCACGAGCGACAAGCTCGGCATGATCTTCGGACCAAGCTGGTACCCGGCGTGGCCGTTCTGGGATATGGTCAAGGAGGACGATTCGATCGACTGGGTATCCTATCCGGTGCCGGGCGCGGACGGGGGCAAGGCGACGGTGCAGATGCCATTCGCCGTCTCGCACTATTATGTCGTCAAGAAGGGCTACAGCCATCCCGAGCTGATCGTCAAGCTGGCCAATCTCTACTACGAGAAGCTCTACAGCGAGCGTGCGGAGTTCGACACGTACGGCTCGGTCCTGCAGGATGAAGTGGAGTACGGCGTGAACAAATATTCGCTCGTCGAGGTCGTCAACCCGAACAAGGACCTGATCCGCCAGGAGGAGCTGGAGCAGGCGCTGGCGTCCGGCAGCGACGCAGACATCACGAGCGCCGAGACGCGGCTGATGTTCGCCGAGTTCCAGACGTATCTGAGCGGCGACAATCCGATGGGCTGGGGCGGCTACAAGGCCAACGGTCCGGACGGAGCGATGAAGCAGCTGCGACTGCTGAACGATGAGGGGCATGTCGTCAGCAACGGCTTCGTCGGCGCGCCGACCGAGACGATGGCCGAACGCAAGGCGACGCTCGACAAGCTCGAGCAGGAGACGTTCGTCAAGATTATCCTCGGCGAGGCGCCGCTCGATTCGTTCGACAAGTTCGTCAGCGACTGGAAGAAGCTCGGCGGCGATACGATTACCGAAGAAGTCAACGCGTGGCATCAAGGCAACCAATAATCGATCGCGGATGACAGGAAAGGAGGACGGCCGAATGCTCGGACGCAATTTCCGCCGCCAATGGCCGTTGCATCTGATGATCGTCCCCGGGATTATCATCGTGCTCATCTATAGCTATTGGCCGATGATCGGCATCGCCATGGCCTTCCAGAAGTTCGAGCCGTTCAAGGGACTGTTCGGATCCCGCTGGGTGGGCCTGGACAACTTCCGCTTCGTCTTCGCGCTGCCGGAGACGGGACAGATCATCTGGAACACTGTGTACATCGCTTTTATGAAGATCGCTGCCGGCCTGGTCGTGCCGATCACCGTCGCCTTGCTGCTCAACGAGGTGCGCAGCGAGCTGGTGAAGCGAGGCGTGCAGACGCTGATCTACCTGCCGCATTTCCTGTCTTGGGTTATCTTGGGGGGCATCTTCATCGATATCCTGTCCCCCTCTACAGGCATCGCCAATCAGATCCTCGGCTGGTTCGGGATCGACCCGATCTTTTTCCTGGGCAGCAACAGTTGGTTCCCCTATACGCTGGTAGCGACCGATACGTGGAAGGAGTTCGGCTTCAGCACGATCGTCTATCTCGCCGCGTTGACGGCGATCAACCCGTCGCTGTACGAGGCGGCGATGATCGACGGCGCGAGCCGGTGGAAGCAGACATGGCACATCACGCTGCCCGGGATGCTGCCGATTATTATCCTGCTCTCGACGCTCAGTCTGGGCAATGTGCTCAATGCCGGCTTTGATCAGGTGTTTAATCTGTACAGTCCGATGGTGTACGAGAGCGGCGATATCCTCGACACATTTATCTATCGCATCGGCATGCAAGGGATGCAGTACGGCGTGGGCACAGCGGTTGGTCTGTTCAAGTCTGTCGTCTCGCTGCTCTTCATCGCCGTGTCGTATACGCTCGCTTACCGTTTTGCCAATTATCGCATCTTCTAAGATGAAGCATCGAAAGGGGGCAGCCATATGCAGCGCATCTCGGCGAGCCGCAGGGTGTTCCTTATCTTCAACTATGTCTTCCTGATCGGTGTGGGTCTCCTGTGCCTGCTCCCGATCATCCATATTCTGGCGGTCTCGCTTAGCTCGCGGGGCGCGGCGACTGCCGGAGCGGTCGGGCTATGGCCGGTCGATCTGACCTGGAGCTCCTACCAGTACGTTTTGACTAAGCCGCAATTTCTGACCTCGATGGGGGTGACGGCGCAGCGGGTCGTGCTCGGCACCTCGCTGAGCATGTTCCTGACGCTGATCATCGCTTATCCATTGTCCAAGGAGGCAAGGGTATTCCAGCTGCGGACGTTCTACGCCTGGTTTTTCGTCTTCACGACACTGTTCAGCGGCGGCTTGATCCCGTGGTATATGACGGTCCGCGACACGGGCTTGATCGACAGCATCTGGGCGCTTGTCATCCCTGGCGCGGTGCCGGTGTTTAACGTCATCCTGCTGCTCAACTTCTTCCGCGGACTGCCCAAGGAGCTGGAGGAGTCGTGCTTTATGGATGGCGGCAGCTATTGGAGCAGTCTGTGGCGCATCTACGCGCCGCTCTCCTTGCCGGCGATGGCGACGGTGACGCTATTCACGATCGTGGGGCACTGGAACTCATGGTTCGATGGTCTGATCCTGATGAATACGCCGGAGAAATATCCGCTCTCCTCGTACCTGCAGACGGTGATCGTCCAGGAGAATCTGAACAAGATCAGCGCCGATCAGGCAGCGATGCTGGCCGATGTCTCCAATCGGACGTTCAAGGCGGCCCAAATCTTCGTCGGCTCGCTGCCGATCCTGCTCGTCTATCCGTTCCTCCAGCGCTTCTTCGTCAAAGGCATCGTACTTGGCAGCGTCAAGGAGTAGTTAGGGCGTGTCTGAAAACCCGCTCAGGGGCATCTTTCACCGCCTTTTCGCCCCCTGCTGCGTCACGTTTACTTGACGTACCCCCGGTACGCCTACGCAAACGTTCCTTGCATGGAACGAAAATTCGGCAAAATCTGCTGCCCTCGGAGTATTCAGACACGCCCTAGCCATAGCGTCATGCTAAATCCGCAGCCTGTCCAATAATTGGACGGGTTGTTTTTTGGAGAATACTAGAATTAGACAGGTATCTATTCGATTCCTTCATCGTGTATAATTGAGTTTGCAAGCGCTTTAAATTACATTTTTGGAACTAAGGGGGTGATTCTTTCTTCGAATAATAAGCGGCATACAGCACTGCGATTGCTAACGGCAAGTCAGGGCAGCATGCGTCGGCAGACTGACTTTTATTTTGAAGAGGAGGCTAACAATAATGCGAAACAACAAATGGTTCAAGCAGGTATCGCTGTTCCTGTTGCTGATCGCGCTCGTCTCCACGAGCATGGCTGGAAGCGCGGATGCGGGACTGGCTAGCGGCAGCAAGTTCCTGGGCAATATTATCGCTAATAACCCGCCGTCCAACTTCTCCACATACTGGAATCAGGTCACGCCGGAAAACTCGACCAAATGGGGCGCAGTGGAAGGCACCCGCAATGTCATGAACTGGGGAGGCGCAGATACGGCGTATAATTATGCGCAAACGAACGGCTTCCCGTTCAAGTTCCATACACTCGTCTGGGGAAGCCAGGAGCCTAACTGGGTCAGCGGCTTATCGGCTACGAACCAGCGGGCCGAGGTGCTGCAATGGATCCAGGCGGCCGGTCAACGGTATCCGAATGCCGAGTACGTCGATGTCGTCAACGAGCCGCTGCATGCCAAGCCGTCTTATCGGAATGCGATCGGCGGGGATGGCGTCACTGGCTGGGACTGGGTCATCTGGTCGTTCGAGCAGGCGAGACTGGCGTTCCCTAACGCCAAGCTGCATATTAATGAATACGGAATCATCAGCGATCCGAATGCTGCCGCGCAGTATGTCAACATTATCAATATCCTCAAGAGCAGAGGCCTGATCGACGGCATTGGTATCCAGTGCCACTACTTCAATATGGATACCGTCTCCACGACAACGATGAACAATGTCCTGAATACGCTGGCCGCGACGGGGCTGCCGATCTATGTATCCGAGCTGGATATGACGGGAGACGACAATACTCAATTAGCGAGATACCAGCAGAAATTCCCCGTGCTCTGGAATCACCCTGCTGTCGAAGGAGTTACGCTGTGGGGCTACATCGAGGGACAGACGTGGGCGACCAATACCCATCTGATCCGCAGCAACGGCACCGAGCGTCCGGCCTTGCAATGGCTCAGAACGTACCTGGGCGGTAACCCGGGCAACCCGGGTAATCCAGGCACCGTCACGCAGCTAGCGGACTTTGAGTCCGGCACGGAGAGCTGGAGCGGATCGAACGCGGCAGGCGGGCCATGGTCGACGACGGCCTGGAGCTCCAAGGGCTCGCGCTCGCTGCAGATCGACATCAACATGACCAACGCCAGTCAGCACTATATGTTCAAGAGCGGCAATACGAGCTTCGGCACAGCGACGCAGCTGAAGGCGACGGTCAAAGGCGCGAACTGGGGCAACTATGGCAATGGCCTAGGCGTGAAGCTGTATGTAAAGCATGGCAGCAGCTACGCATGGAAGGACAGCGGCTGGGCCACGATCGGGCAAAACGGAACGATCAACCTTACGCTCGACTTGACGGGCGTGGACAAGGCCAATATCCGGGAATACGGCATTCAGTTCATCGGCGCCAACGGCTCCTCGGGAACAACGGCCGTCTATGTCGATAATGTGTATCTGAATTAAAGAAGTACCGAACTGCCCTCAAAACAAAGCCTACGGTCACGGGATCGATCTTCCGATCGCTGTTGTCCCCAGATTTCTTGACTTTTCACCGCATTAGCGGTTGAAATCCGGGGACTAAACGCTTTCTGAAAGAAAGCGACTTCGTAAGCATAAGCTACGCTTTCTGCAAGAAAGCGACATCGGAAGCATAGGCTACGCTTTCTGCAAGAAAGCGACTTCGTAAGCATAAGCTTCGCTTCTACAGATTCGATCCCGTGCCTCTTCGGCCTTTTGAGGGCAGTCTGAAAGTGTGAAGGAAACAGGAACGACAGGCAACGGGATGACCCGTCGCGGCTTAAAATGATAGATAGGGATCGGCCCGCTCAGAGGTAATCTGGGCGGGCCGTCCCACGTTCGCCCCGTGCGCTATCTGGCGGGTGGGCCGCCCGCCCGACGTCCAGCCTATGGGCTGTCTGGGCCGAGTGGCCTGAATACCGTCCAGCCAGTGGGCTGACTGGGCGGACGGACCGTCGCTCCATAGTGGAGCTCGCCCTGGAGCAGGATCTGCTCGTAGGGGGCGTCGGGATTGGCGATCCGCCACAGCATCCGCTCGACGGCGCGATAGCCTGTCGCCTGCACTGGCAGCAGCGGGCGCGCAACGTCGGGCATGATACCCTGCAGCGCCGGCTCTGGCTCCAGCGCGATCAGCGCATAGTCGTCCGGGATGCGCCGACCGGCGGCGTTGCATGCCGTATACACACGTACGACTGCAGCCTGGACCGCGCAGATCATAGCGGTCGGCCGTACCCGATCGACCGTCTCCAGCCAGCGCCGATTCCAGTGCTCGGCATCGCCATCCATGTCCAACAAGCAGTCCGCTGCGTCGACGTGCAGCCCTGCTGCCTCCAGGGCGGCCACGTACGCCTGCCACCGCACAGTGAAGCCGCGCACGGTATCTGTCGGCCCGACATACATGATGCGTTGGTGTCCCATGGCGACCAGCAGCCGGATGCACTGATGCATGCTGTCGGCGATGTTCCAGATGACGCTGTCCGTTCCCGCCCCGACGGGCGGGAAGTTGAGCATGATGGACGGAATCGGCAGCGCGATCAGCCGTCGCTCCAGCGACTCGCTCAGATTGGGACTGAGGAACAGGCCGTCCGCATAGGTCAGCTCATGCTTCGCCGTCCATTCCTCCCATGCCTGCTCCGTATCCAGCGTATCGGGGACAAATAGCAGCTCGACCTTATGCCCTGCATCGGTCAGCCGCTGCTGCACGCTTTCGAGCAGCGCCTGATGGAGCGCCGACTTCAGACCGACCTGCGACGGCAAGGCGAACAGGAATCGGCGCGACCGATTGGCATAGAGCGGCGTCCGTTCGAACAGCGCGCTGTTCTCCTGCTCCTTGGTCCGATAGCCTCTGCGTCTCGCCAGCTCCTGCACCTGATGGCGCGTCTCCTCCGACATGCCCGGCAGTCCGCGCAGCGCCTTGGACACCGTGTGCGCCGACAGTCCAAGCTCGGCGGCGAGATGCTGGAGCGTTACTTTTTTGGGGTTGGGCATCGTCTCCCACTCCTTCCTCATCCTTCATGAGCGTAACAAAAACGAAACTAAACTGAAGCTTCGCAACATTATATACTAGAAGCAACAAACGTACAATGGAGGCGAACGGAAATGAAAACGGTAACGATGCCGGCGCAGGACGTACCTGTCCGCCATGAGACGGAGGTGCTGGTCGTCGGCGGCGGACCGACAGGGATTGCGGCGGCGATCGCGGCAGCCCGCAATGGAGCAAAGACGTTGATCGTGGAGCAGCGCGGCTATCTCGGAGGGATGGGGACGGTGGCGCTGGTGCCGGCATTCTGCCCTTATACAGATAACGAGAAGCCGGTCATCCGCGGCATCGGCCTGGAGCTGCTGGAGGAGATGAAGCAACGCTGCAGCGAGTCGTATCGGGCTCGCTATGCCCAACAGCTCGACTGGGTGCCGATCGATAGCGAAGCGCTCAAGCTGGTATACGACGATACCGTGCAAGCAAGCGGCGCCGAGGTGCTCTACCATAGCTTCGTCAGTCAGGTAGCGATGGATGAGGCGGGCAAGCGGGTGGAGGGCGTCTTCGTCATGAACAAAAGCGGTCTCTCCTTCATCCGCTGCGACTATGTGATCGACGCGACGGGCGATGCGGACATCGCCGTCCGTGCCGGAGCGGGTTACAGCCAGGGCGGCGAGCAGGGCGAGCTGCAGCCGGGGACGATGTGTTATCTGCTAAACGATGTCGACCGTCAGCGCTTCCGGGCGTATCTGGCAGAGAGCGGCGACACGCATCAGGTGCCGCATGCGGTGCAACGTGCGCAGCTGGCTGGCGATCTGCCGGAGGGACGCAAGGAGGTATCCGGCTTCGCCTGGGTATCAGACAGTCTCGTCGGCGTCAACTTCGGCCATGTGTTCGGC
>NZ_BFBX01000106.1:0-239 GCF_003851045.1 Paenibacillus sp. 598K
CGGGCCACCTTGATCTTCGCCCGATGCCAGTTGCTGCCGCCTCGCATGCGGCGCGACATCCGCCGTTGCCACTTCGCCAACTGCTGTTCATAGCGGCGTGTATGTCTCGGATTGGCAACGACTTCGTCATCAGAGGTCACCGCCAGGTGCTTCAGACCCACATCGATTCCGATCGTCTGCTCACGAACCGGTAACGGCTGGATCTCCACCTCGCAGACAAGCGAGACAAACCATTTGCC
>NZ_BFBX01000106.1:524-709 GCF_003851045.1 Paenibacillus sp. 598K
ATCGTGGCCGAAAGCAAGCGGCCTTCGACCTCGCGTGACTTGGCAAACCGGACGGCTCCCAGCTTCGGTAGCTGAAGGGTGTTGCCTTTGACAGCAATGTTACCGTTCGTATAACGTGTGGTGTAGCTTTGCACAGGATGTTTACGACTCTTGAAGCGAGGCGCAGCATTCTGTTGCTTGAAGAA
>NZ_BFBX01000107.1 GCF_003851045.1 Paenibacillus sp. 598K
TTGCCGCTGGAGGCCAGGCGTATCGTGGCCGAAAGCAAGCGCCCTCCGATCTCGCGTGACTTGGCAAACCGGACGGCTCCCAGCTTCGGTAGCTGAAGGGTACCACCTTTGACAGCGATGTTCCCGTTCGTATAACGTGTGGTGTAGCTTTGCACAGGATGTTTACGACTCTTGAAGCGAGGGGCCCCATTCTGTTGCTTGAAGA
>NZ_BFBX01000108.1:0-2077 GCF_003851045.1 Paenibacillus sp. 598K
CGCACAAGTATCGACGAAACCGCCGTAACGGGTCGCGAGTTGTTCGAAATATCGCACAAGTATCGACGTAATCGTCGTACGGGTCTCGATTTGTTCGAAATATCGCACAAGTATCGGCGAAACCGCCGTACGGGTCGCGATTTGTTCGAAATATCGCACAAGTATCGACGAAACGGCCATACGGGTGGTCGCGGTTTGTTGCCGAGATGTACGAAAGCGGAAGCGCGTGTCCCGAGCAGCAGCCGCAACCTGCTAGCTAGAAGGCGCGTCGTTTGCGCAGCAACATGCCCAGCATGAGGAGGAAGACGAGAGCGGCGGCGACGAAGGCGGCTGTGGAGACCGTGCTGTCGCCGCTCTGCTGCTTGACGCCGATGCCGACAAGCGCCCATACGAAGACGAGCATGAACGCCGCATCGCTATAGCGATAGCCGATCAAGGCAGCGAGGACGACGGTGACGCCGATGCCGATCGCTGTCCAGGTCGTAGCGCTCCAGCCGAAGCCGTCCCAGCCGAGATCGTAGAGCAGCACTGTCACATTGACGATCGTGGCGACGCTGATCCAGCCGAGATAGAGGCTGAACGGCAGGTAGACGAACAGGCGCTCGCCGAGCGTCGGCGGCTCCTGCACCTGACGGATGCCGGTATAGATGACGATGAGCGTCCCGAGCAGCGCCAGCATGATCAGCACCGACAGCGGCAGCAGCTCATAATGCCAGACGAGTATCCAACTGCAGTTGAACACGCAGGTGAGGATGAACAATGGGCCGATCTGCCTGATGCGCTGACGCTCGGCATAGCTCGGCATCGCCTGATAGATAACGAAGCCAGCCAGCAGCAGATAGATGAGACTCCAGATCGAGAAGACGTAACCGGCGGGCGTGATCAGTACCGGATATTGATCCGACAACTCGCCGGTTGTCTTGCCTGCGATCGGCAGCAGGTTGGCCAGCGCATTGACGATGATGACGACGAGCAGCGCGATGATGTTCAACAGGCGGTAAGGATGGGCTCGCATGCGACTTCCTCCTCGGTTCCGACCGTTGCCGGTGCGGCAACCAGGGCGGGTGGTGGTTTCGTATGCTACTATATTCACCTGTTGTCCATTTATTCAAACGTTCCGCTAGCGGCGCTCGCAAGCAAAGGTGAGCTGCGCCTCAAGCGTCTCGCCAGGCTGTACCAACGGTAGCTCGTCCCTGACGATCAGCTCTTCGTTTTTGGCCATCCAGGGCTCGACGCAGACGAAGGGCTTGCCCTCGACGCTCCAGAGCACGACGTACTTGAAGATGTCGCTGTAGGTCAGTCTGACGGTGGTGGATGCGGACAGCGGGAAGGCGATCTGCGACTCGCGGCTATCTAGCAGAGCGACGGATTCGACGAGTCCTGCGAGGTCGATCGCGCCTTCGATCGGCTTGACGATCCCGTCGTTGTAGTCGAGATAGCGCGTCGCATCGGTCTCATAGACAAGCGCCTTGCTCTCGGTGGCGAAGTACGGGTGGAAGCCGGCGACCATCGGCATCGGCTCGTCCGAGCGATTGGCGTATTGCTGCTCCAGACGCAGACGACCGTCCTGCAGCCGGTAGGTGAAGCGCAGCTCAAAGTCGAACGGGTAGGACTGCAACGTCTGCTCGTTGCTGGTCAGACGGAGCGTCAGCGCGGCCTCGCCCTCCTCGGACGTCGAGACGACCTCCCAGGGCTGGACGCGAGCAACGCCGTGATTGGCCATGCGGTAGGTGACGCCGTTCCATTCGTACTGCCCGCCCGGCAGTTGTCCGCAGATCGGGAAAAGGATCGGATTGCCGCCACGGATGTTGGCTGAGGGATCGCGGAACGTCGCCTCGTCAAGGTAGAACAAAGGTTGTCCATGCAAATTCAGCTCGGTCATGATGCCGCCGCGTTCGGGGCAGATGCGAGCGATTGAGTCGGTCGCAGGGTCGCGAAGCTCATAGATCGGATAGGTATCCTGGATACGGACGACTTGGTAGCCGGCGTTGGGTGTCATAGCGGGTGGCGCCTCCTTGGTTTGCGTAGAAGTGGTTACAGTAAGCATCATACCATAATCGTGCGGCAGGTCGACACG
>NZ_BFBX01000108.1:2252-11337 GCF_003851045.1 Paenibacillus sp. 598K
AGGTCGACACGTCTCGTGCGTCAGGTCGACACGTCTCGTGCGGCAGGCCGACACGTCTCGTGCGGCAGGTCGACACGTCTCATCTCGGCAGTGACACATCATGCGGTTGACCGACACGTATCGGCGCACTTTTTAGGCAAATCGATAGTATAGGAGCAGGAAGGTCGACAGGACAAATAGAAAATTAAGGGATACGAATATCATCTGGTCGGTCCGGGATCGGTGCATCTCCACCGGCGGCTTGTAGAAGCTGGTCCCCTCGATGATGAACATGAGCAGCACGACATGAATCATGAAATGGCCGATCAGCTCGGTGATCCCGAACAGCAGGGTGGTCGACAAAAAGATCAGCGTCAGGGCGACGGCGAGCAGCCGATGCAACAGTCCGACCATGAGCAAATAACCAACGACAAACTCGATCATGCCCGCCATCACAATAAAGGCGCCGGGCGAAAAGCCGAAGGTGGGCACCTGGTGATGGTGGATAATATCCTCGGCCATCACCGGGTAGACCCACTTCTCGACAGCGACCCAGCAGAGCGAAAGTCCGGTGCCCAGATAGAGCAGCGGAAAGCCAAGCCTCGAATCACGCGTCCGCTCGAAGACGAGCACGACGATGACGGCAAAGTAAAAAATGTAGTCGAGCATATGGAACAGTCCCGCTCTGGCCGTCAGATGGATGAACAAGCCCAGGGCGACGAGCGCGCCGGCCTTGGTGGCAAACTTGTAGGGGATCAGCAGACAGAGGATCGCCGCCCACAGCAGCGCTCGCTCGATCGGCTGCTCCAGTGCGAACTCGGGCGCGAACATCGAGCCGGAGACGGCTTGCAGGCTTAGTGCTGCGGCGGTGCCGTACTTGAGCAGTGGCGAGAGGTAGCTGCGCCACAGGTCCATGCGGCTGTCGATCCGCCCTGCCAAGGACCAGCCCGAGAGCCGACTGGCCAGCTGAGTCAGTCCGGCGAGCAGCACCGCCGTCGCAGCGGTCACGATCATAAAGTAGGGCGAGAGGATCGCTGTCAGCTCTTCCTTGACCGGCTCGACCTCGGTGAACCATTTGACGTGGGCATGCGCGGCGGGAGGGGTGAGGGTGAGGATTGAAGTCAGCGCCGCGCCGATCATCAGCATCAAGCCGAGCCTCGAAGGTTTCATCATCTATCATTTCATCTCCTTTCAGAATGTGTGGAAGGCAGGAGCAGGAGGACGTAGACGTGACCATAACCTCGCTTCGCACCCGGATGATTTTGCTCATCCTGATCGTGACGCTAATCCCGCTGACGATTGTCGGCATCGCCAACTATTTGTCGGCCCGCGAGGTAATCCAGGAGCCGGTGCCTCATCTGCTATGGCGGACTGTGTTTTTCATCCTGCTGGCGGAGCTGACGATCTTTGGCCTGATCCTGACCTTGTTCAACCGGCTGTTGGCCCGGATCGGTCGCATCCTGGAGGTGACCGAGCAGGTCGCCGAGGGCAAATTCGACGTGACGCCGCTCCCGGTGGGTCCGGGCGACGAGCTCGATCAGCTCGCCGGATCGGTCAATGGCATGATTGAGCATCTGCGGGAGATGTTCGAGAAGCTGGAGACCATTATTAACCAAAATGGCTTCGCCTTTATCGTCATGGATAAAGATTACAAAGTATCTTACTTCAGCAAGACGGCCGAGCGAATGCTGGGTTACCGAGCAGAGGAGGTGCTCCAGCGGGCGACGCCGATGACCTTCATCGCGCCGGAGGAGGTGGTGGCGGCAGCCGCCGAGCTGTCGGCGGAGCTGGGCCGCGAGGTGCCGGCCGACGATTCGTTGTTCCGCGAGCTGCGGGATCGACAGCTCACTTATGTGCGCGAGTGGACATTTATGCATAAGGACGGCACCCGTATTCCGGTCGAGCATTTTTCCAACGGACTGCGCGACCGGGACGGGAATTTTGCCGGGGCGATCGGCATCACGCGCGACATCACGGGATTGAAGCGTTCCGAAAAGGCGCGTGGCCGCCTGCTCGAGGTGATCGAGGCGGCCAAGGATCTGGTGGCGACCTTCGACGCGAGCGGACAACTCATCTACATGAACCCGGCCGGGGCGGCGCTGCTTGAGCTCACAGAGGAGGAGCTCGACTCGCCTGCGCTGGCGGAGCATCCACTGCTGTCCGCGCCGCTGCATGAAGGGTTGGTCCAGGCGAGGCACGAGGGCTACTGGGAAACCGAGTCCTCCTATGAGCGTCGCGACGGCCAGATCGTCCATGTCTCGCAGATCGTCGTCGTGCATCACCGAGAGGAGGAGGGCGAGCGGTTCTACTCGATCATCGCCCGCGACATCACATTCCAGAAGCAGGCGCAGGCAGAGAGCGAGCAAGCCCGGCGCGAGGCGCTCGAGGCTAGCCAGGCCAAGAGCCGCTTCTTGGCCCGGATGAGCCATGAGATCCGGACGCCGCTTAACGGGATCATCGGTCTGACGCAGCTGATGAAGAAGACCGAGCTGAACGGCCTGCAGCGACAATACTTGGACAATGTCTCGCTCTCTTCGCAGACGCTGCTCGGGCTCGTCAACGATGTGCTCGATGTCTCCCGCATCGAGGCGGGTAGGATGGTGCTGGAGGAGGCCCCCTTCGACCCCGGCATGATGCTGATGCGGCTATGCGATGCGATCAGTCTGCAATTGGGGCATAAGCAGGACCTGGAGTTCCTGGTGGATTGCCCGCCGGAGCTGCCGACGAGTCTGATCGGCGACTGCCAGCGGCTGGAGCAGATCCTGCTCAATCTATGCACCAATGCGGTCAAGTTCACGCCGCAAGGACGGGTGGCGCTGACGCTCCGGATCGCTAAGGTGCAGGATGGGACGCGCGAGGCGACCTTCGCGGTAGAGGATACAGGGATCGGCATCGAGCCGGAGCAGCTGAGGCGATTGTTCCGGCATTTCACCCAGGCGGACGGTACGGCGAGTCGCAAATACGGGGGCAGCGGGCTCGGTCTGGTCATCGTCAAAAGCCTGGTGGAGCAAATGGGCGGCGAGCTGCACGTATGGAGCGAGCCGGGGGTGGGCAGCCGCTTCAGCTTCACGCTGCGGCTGCGCCAAAACGAAGCCGAGAGTCCGAACCGCATGCAGCTGAGCGGGTGGGCGGCGAGCGGCTCACCGGTCTGGGTGCTGGAGGATGACGAGCGGATGCGGGAGCACTGGTGCCGCATGCTCGGCGAGATGGGACTGCAGGCGGTCCCCTATGACAGCTGGTCGGGACTGCTCGAGACGCTCGCCGGCGGCGGACGCCCGGGACTGCTGCTGCTGGATATGGAGATGCCCGATATGTACGGAGAGGAGACCTGGCTCGTCTGTCAGGAGGCGGCGGCGCGCATCGGCGCGCGCACGCTCATGATGACGACGGTCTACGGCCGCGAGGAGGTGCAGCGGATGCCGGGCGAGAGCCGGCCGGACGCACTGCTGGTCAAGCCGGTGAGCCGGCTCGGCCTCTACCAGTGTCTGCAGGTGCTGATCGAGCGGCCGCAGCCGATGGCTGCGAGCGATCCCGAGCAAGCGCCGCCCGCCATGCGGCGCGCCGATCGGCAAGCCCGGGTGCTGCTCGCGGAGGACAATCGGATCAATCAGCTGGTCGCGGTCGATATGCTGCACAGTCGCGGATTCGAGGTTGGGCTGGCGGAGAATGGGGTGCAGGCGCTGGAGCGGATCCAGTCGGAGAGCTGGGATCTCGTCCTGCTCGATATTCATATGCCGGAAATGGACGGGACCGAGGTGGCCAGACGCATCCGTCTCGACCCGAGCTGCGCCGGGCTGCCGATCATCGCGCTGACGGCCAACGTGCTCAGCCGCGACCACCAGCATTATCTGGCGCTCGGGATGAATGCCGTCGTCACCAAGCCGATCGACGAGGAGCAGCTCTTCGCTGTGATCGACCGTTGGCTGCCGCAGCTCGTGCTGAACAAGCGGACAGAGACGCCCGGCGACCAGCAGCGTCCATCCGCAGAGGCGGCGCCGGGCGGAGAGCCGGAGGGAGCGGGATTCTGCTACGAGGAGGCGCTCGCCAGGCTCAATGGGAAGGAGTCGATCCTGCAGCATATGCTGCAGCTGTTCGACCGCGAGTACGCCGACTACGGGGTCAGGCTGGGCGTCGCGTTGCAGGCGGGAGATTATCGGCTGGCGCACCGTCTCGCCCATACGCTCAAAGGCGTGGCGGGCAGCCTGGCCGCCCGTCGATTGATGTCGATTAGCGCGGAGCTGGAGGCGCAGCTGCGGGAAGCCGACCCGGATCGCTCATTGCTGGGGAGCAATTTACGGCGGCTGGAGGCGGAAATTTTAAACGTTCGGCTACAAATTCGATGAAAATCCTAACAATTTTCTAACAATTGTATTGTTGTGTCCATATCTCTATAGTATCATTGGTAATAGAACCACTTTCGACAATATTCTGCAGTCGCTTGGATGGCTTGAGTTCCTATATAGAGGTGGACGGGTTATGTATCGAGTGCTAGTCATAGAAGATGACCTGATCATGGGCGACATGCTGTCCATGTATCTGGCCGAAGAAGGGTATTCAGTCAGGCTGGGCCCGACGGCTGCGGACGGAATGCGGCTGCTCGGCGAGTTTGACCCGCACATCGTCCTGCTGGATCTGATGCTGCCCGACCGCGACGGGATGGAGCTGTGCGGGGAGATCCGGGAGAGCTCGCAGGTGCCGATCATGATTATCTCCATGAAGACCGAGGTGTCCGAGCGGGTACAGGCGCTCAAGGCGGGTGCGGACGATTATCTGTGCAAGCCGTTCAGCATGCATGAGCTGACCGCGCGCGTCTACGCGCTGATCCGCCGTACGCAGACGATGAGCCGGCTATCGGATCTCCCGGACGCGCCGCCGACGGCGCATGATCCGATCCAGCTCGATATCGACCGTCGTTCGTTGAAGGTGCGGGGCGTGCCGGTGGATACGACATTCTCGGAGTTCGAGATTATGAAGCTCTTCCTGGCTCATCCGGGCAAGGTATTCAGCCGTGAGGATCTGATCAACGCGATCCGGGGCTTCGACTCCTTCGTCACCGATCGGGCTATCGATGTCCATGTCGTCAATCTGCGCAAAAAAATCGAGCAAAACCCGAGGGAGCCACGCTTTATCCGGACGGTGTGGGGCGTTGGCTACAAGTATATCATGCAGTCCGAATGAAGAGCTAACATTGTTCTAAAAACTAACATTCTCCTAAAGAGAATTGCTTACTTTTCTAAAGGCTTTCTGTCATACTGTCTCTTAACAGCCTGGGACGACCGAGAGTATGCAATACAGGAGGAGAGGCGCAAGGATGGAGAGCTTCAGGCCAACGCCTGGCTGCGGCTTGAACGGCCTGTCAGCGCGGGAGCCGGACGGGCTGACCCGCTTGATGAACCGTGAGGCAGCTTCGGATATCGTCGATGCATCGCTCGCACACTTCAAGACGGCAGCGGTAATGCTGCTGGACCTGGACCGGTTTTATCTGATCAATGAAAGTTACGGAACTGCGCTCGGAGATGCTGTGCTGGCTGCCCTGGGGGAACGGTTCCTGCAGGCCAGAGGGCTGAGCGGCTACCCGGCGTGCCGCTATGGCGGCAACACCTTCCTGTTCGTGCTCGATGAGGAGGATGTGGAGGCGCAGGCAGAACGGATCCGCAAGGTCGCCGAGCTGCCGCTGTCTGTCCAATCGAGAGAGCTGCAGCTCTCCGTGAGCTGTGGCATCGCCCAGGCGCCCTATCATGGCAAGCAGGCCAACGACCTGTTGCGTCATAGCGATACGGCGCTACAGATCGCCAAGGCTTCTCGATACGGCGCCGAATCTGTGGCCTACTCGCTGGAGCTCGGCCAGACCTCCTCGAGACGGAGTATGATCGAGGGCGGACTGCGCCGCGCGCTGGAGCTAGGGCAGCTGCGCGTCATGTTCCAGCCCCAGTACCAAGCGGAGGATGGTCGGCTCCGCGGCGTCGAGGCGCTGCTGCGCTGGCATCACCCGGAGCTGGGCGCGGTGTCGCCGGCCGAGTTCGTGCCGATTGCGGAGCAGACGGGGCAGATCCGGTCGATCGGCGAATGGATGATCCGGACGGCCGGCTTGCAGTACGGCCGTCTGCGGGAGCTTGCCGGCGAGGATCAGTCCTTCCGTCTCTCGGTCAATCTCTCGGCGGTGCAGCTGAGCGAGCCGAGCTTCGCCGATCGGCTGCTTGGCCTGCTCCAGGAGGTAGGACTGCCGCCCGCTTGTCTGGAGCTGGAGATTACCGAGAGCTGCATGCTGGAACAGATGGACCAGACGGTACGGCAGCTGCGCTGGCTGCGGCAGGCAGGGATCCGGATCGCGCTGGATGACTTCGGTACGGGGTATTCGTCGCTCAGCTATCTGAGCCGCTTGCCCGCCGACGTGCTGAAGCTGGACAAGTCCTTCGTGCAGCCGGCAGAGGAGCGGGCTGCTGGCTGGCTGATCGCTGAGACGATGGTCCGGCTGGCACGAGAGCTGGGGCTGGAGGTCGTCGCCGAAGGGGTCGAGACCGATGCGCAGCTGGCGCTAGTTCGAGCCTGGGGCTGCGATGCGGTGCAAGGATATTTGCTCTGCCGCCCCGTTGAAAGCGTCGATTTGGGCACGGTAATCGCAGCTCGCAGCAGCTAACAGGCGTTCTTTCGGGAGCGCTTGTTTTTTTGTGCTTGCCACAGCCCAAAGAACCTTCGTCCCCAAACAACAGCGGGAGAAGGTTCTTTATCGTAGGGCAATCATCAGCTCAGGACACTTCCAGGTATAGTTTGGTGCCGTCGTTGTATTGGAAGATGGCGACATCTCGAATGACTTCCACCGATTTGATGCGTTTCCAACGTTTGTGAAATTCGAAGTCCAGAGCGAGCTCGGCTAGTTTGGCATGCAACAGCTCATAATATTGCGTATGTTCAGAAGGATAATAGACGGGAACTGATTTGTTTTTAAACGTAACGACTTTCATCATCGCACGCACCTCCGCTCTTTTTTATCATCTTATCCCAGAGATTTTAGATGGTTATAAAGGAGGCGTCAGGCCAGTGTTTAATTTGCTAACAAAGTTTTAATAGTTATAACCACTATAGTATACGCATAAAGGAACGAATTTGTTTCACTGCGGCTGCCAAAAATGCCCGATAATTGCGCGTAAATTGATCCCGTATGTGATGCGGAAAGCTTGTCCTATCGCAGGACATAGAGACGCTGAGTAGGCCGACTCCCTTGACGGGGAGGCCGGCCTGGGCAGCGCGAGGCTTACAGGTTGCCGCCGCGCTTCAGCCGCTTGACGATCTCGAGGTAATGGTCGGCAGTGATGCCAGGCGCGAACTCCTCCGGCAGCTCACGCAGCTCAGGGATGGGGCCGCCTTCGGGAGTGCCGATGACGACCTCCAGCTTGGCCCCGGTCTCGGGGTGGTTGCCTTTCCAGATCTGGTCGATATCGCGATAATCCTCGTAACTGAATGTGAACAGCTTGCGCCCGAGGCCCATTGCTTCAAACTTGCGGGCGGCGTCGAACTGATTGTTGCTCAGATCGGGAATCGGGATCAGCTTGGTCATATCGACGCCGGTGGCAATCTCCAGCGCTTTGGCGTAAGCGAGCACATGGACGCCACCCCGCACGAGCAGATAGCCGATCATCTCCCGGGCGACGGGGTGATTGGTCATCTCGTACACGCGCATCTTGTGGGTGCGGGCGCCGCATTCGAGGAAGAAGTTATGCAGCAGATCGAGCACCAGATTGCCGCTGTTGAACACATAGTCGCCGCGCCAGGGCTGTCCCATCGAGTCACCGGCCAGCGCGGTCTGCGCTGTGGCGATGAAGTGGTAGGTATTGCGCTTATTGAGCCCCTCAAACAAAGGCGTCGAATCCGGCTTGCCAGGACCCGTCGTGCCGGTAAGGATCAGGTTGATGGCGGCGGACACCAGCTCCACATGGCCCAGCTCCTCGGCGGTGATGCTGGCTACCAGATCATAGAACGGCTTCAGCTTCGTCTTGCCTCGGAAGTTAAAGGATTGGAATAAATAATTGTTCAGCGTCGACATCTCGCCGAACTTGCCGCCCAGCAGCTCCTGGACGGCTGCGGCTGCATTGGCGTCGGCGAAGGTGGACGGGGGCAGTTCGATTTGCAGTTTGTTGATCCGCGTAAACATCCGTGCTTCACCTCTCTTGGCTTCACTATTGACCAGTGTATGCCGCCTGCCCATGCAGCAGACCAGCGAATCAGGGCCCCATGGGCAGAATTGCGGCGCGGTTGGGGCCTGGGGCCTGTGGAAGAGGGCCGAACGAATAGTGTACAATGAGGGGACATATCGATTGCGACCGGATCACTTCGGAAGGCTGGAGGGAGGAGCGTCTTGCAGTTTTACAAAGCGTTTCTGACAAATATCAGCTTGTTGATTACGATTGGCTACATGTTTAACCTGGCTTACAAATATTTGTTCGTCCGCGTCTCGTCGAAGCTGCAAGCAGGCATGGTGCCGCTATTGTTTATCTTCGCAGGATGGCTGGCGATGCTGTTCGGGCTGCAGCTGACAGAGACGGTGCTATTCGACCTGCGCTTCGTCCCGATCCTGTTCGCGACGCTCGTCTTCCGCAAGCCGGCGACGCTGTTCGTGATCGGAGCGGGCATCGGCATCGGCCGATTGTTCTTCGGCCTCAATGCCGCCTCGTGGGCGGGCTTCGCCAACATGGTCATCCTCGGCATCGCGGGTGCGGCGCTGGTCGTCTGGTTCCGGGAGCGCGAATGGTCTTATCGACGCAAGGCTGCGGTCGCGATCCTGGGCATTAACACGCTTAACATTATCGACATCGCACTGCTCGGCGTCATCCCGGCAGGGGCGTATATCCGCGAGATCGGCGTCATCACGTATCCGCTCGGCATCGCTCTCAGCAGCCTGTTTATCTTCATCATCCGCGACTTCCAAAAGGAGCGCAAGCGAATCCAGGATCTGCGGAATATGAACGTGCTGCTGCGCAGGCAGACGCGCGAGCTGCGGGTCGCCAAGCGGGAGCTTGAGGGAAAGGCGCAGGAGCTGCTGCAAGCGTCTCGGTACAAATCGGAGTTCCTGGCCAACATGTCTCACGAATTGAAGACGCCGCTCAACAGC
>NZ_BFBX01000108.1:11560-11916 GCF_003851045.1 Paenibacillus sp. 598K
CTCCAAGGTCGAGGCTGGCAAGATGGATATCCATGCCGAGTATGTGGCGATGGATGAGCTGCTACAGATGACCCAGCATCAATTTATGGCGCTGGCCCAGCAGAAGGGGCTGCGATTCGACGTCGAGCTGGGCGACGACCTGCCGAGCGGGCTGCATATCGATGCGCTGCGGGTCAATCAGATTCTCCGCAATCTCCTCGTCAACGCCTTCAAATTCACCGAGAAAGGGGGCGTACGGCTGCGGGTCAGCGCCGTCACGGAGGCGCCGCAGGGGAATGGCGGGTCGCGGTCCGCCAAGCGCCGCTTCCTCTCCTGGAGCAATGCCGCCTGGTACGGCGGCTTCCAATCCGCTGCCC
>NZ_BFBX01000108.1:12056-72718 GCF_003851045.1 Paenibacillus sp. 598K
GTAGAGGATACAGGGATCGGCATCGAGGAGGATAAGCAGCAGCAGATCTTCGAGGCGTTCCAGCAGGCCGATGGCGCGACGACCCGCAAATATGGCGGCACCGGACTGGGGCTCTCGATCAGTCTGCAGCTCGCGCATCTGCTCGGCGGCACGCTGACGCTGGACAGCCGGCGCGGCGTCGGCAGTACCTTTACGCTGCGCTTGCCGATCCGGACGGCGGCCGACGCAGCCAGCGAGAGCGGCGAGAGCAGAGGGCGCGGACGACGATGAGCGATCGCACATCTGGCAGGGACTTCCTCGACGACGGAGATAATGGTACACTTCCTATATAGCAATACTGTAAATCGGACACATCAAAGGAGCCTGTAATGGCTAAAATAAAAATTAAGTTTGTGTGCACGGATTGCGGCACCGAATCGCCGAAATGGTACGGCAAATGTCCAGGCTGCGGCGCTTGGAACACGATGGTCGAAGAGAAGGAAACGACGACCAAAACGCAAGGCATCGGCCTGTCGAATCTTCATGCGAAAGAAAAAGCGCTTCCGATCATACGTATAGAAGGAGCGGAGGAGCCGCGTATCGAGACACGGCTGGAGGAGCTAAATCGCGTCCTCGGTGGCGGCGTCGTGCCAGGCTCGCTGATCCTGGTCGGCGGCGACCCCGGCATCGGCAAGTCCACGCTGCTGCTGCAAACCTCGCATGCGCTCGCTTCCAAGGGGTTGACTGTACTCTATGTGTCGGGCGAGGAGTCGGTGCGTCAGACCCGGCTGCGCGCCGATCGGCTGGGCGCACTCACGGAGACGCTCTATGTGCTGTGCGAGACCAATCTGAATGATATCGCTGATGCGATCGACTCGATCAAGCCGGACTTCCTGGTCATCGACTCGATCCAGACGGTCTATGAGCCGAACGTCCAGTCCGCACCGGGCAGCGTCGCCCAGGTGAGGGAATGCACCGCGCACTTCATGCGGATCGCTAAGATTAAAGGCATCGCTACAGTGCTCGTCGGTCATGTGACCAAAGAGGGGGCCATCGCCGGACCGCGGCTGCTCGAGCATATGGTGGACTGCGTGCTCTACTTTGAAGGGGAGCGCCATCATACGTACCGGCTGCTGCGCGCTGTCAAAAACCGCTTCGGCTCGACCAATGAAATCGGCATCTTCGAGATGGAGGAGACAGGCCTCCGCGAGGTGACCAACCCTTCGGAGCTGTTCCTCTCCGAGCGTCCGCTCGGGGTGGCTGGCTCGACGGTCGTAGCCAGCATGGAAGGGACGCGGCCGATGCTGATCGAGCTGCAGGCGCTGGTGACGGCGACCAACTTCCCGTCTCCGCGGCGCACGACGACAGGCCTCGATCATAACCGGATGGCGCTCATCATCGCCGTGCTGGAGAAGCGGATGGGGATGTTCCTGCAAAATCAGGACGCCTATCTGAACGTCGCCGGCGGCGTCAAGCTCGATGAACCGGCTGTCGATCTGGCGGCAGCGATCTCGCTCGCCTCCAGCTTCCGCGATGTACCGACCCGGCCATATGACGTCGCCTTCGGCGAGATCGGGCTGACGGGCGAGGTCCGGGCCGTATCCCGGGCGGAGCAGCGAGTCAAGGAAGCGCAAAAGCTCGGATTCCGGCGTGTCATCATGCCGGAGAAAAGTCTAAAAGGATGGAAGCCGCCCGAAGGGATCGAGCTCATCGGCGTCAATACCGTCTCAGAAGCGCTCTCGGCAGCGCTTGGCTAGAGGAGGCCCTATGAAGGAATCAAACCAACAGGACATAACCAATCAACTGCTGCAGCTGGTGGCGCCCGGCACCGCGTTTCGCGAGGGTGTGGAGAACGTGCTGCGCGCCAAGACCGGGGCGCTCATCGTCGTCGGCTACAGCCCGGAGGTCATGGAGGTCGTCGATGGCGGCTTTTCCATCAACTGCGACTTCTCGCCCAACTATCTGTACGAGTTGGCGAAGATGGACGGCGCCATCATCCTCAGCGAGGACCTGCGGCGTATTCTGTTCGCCAATACGCAGCTGATCCCGGACAGCTCGATCCCGTCGTCGGAGACGGGCATCCGACATCGCACCGCCGAGCGGGTGGCCAAGCAGACCGGCAAGCTGGTCGTCTCGATCTCCCAACGCCGCAACGTCATCACCCTGTACCAAGGTCAGCTGCGCTATTCGCTCAAGGAGATGGGCGTCATCCTGACCAAGGCCAATCAAGCGATCCAGACACTCGAAAAGTACAAGGCCGTGCTCAGCCAAAGTCTGACGAATCTGTCGGCGTCCGAATTCGAAGAGCTGGTGACGCTGCAGGAGGTGGCTGGCGTCATCCAGCGTGTCGAGATGGTGCTGCGAATCAAGACGGAGATCAAGCGCTACGTCAACGAGCTGGGAACGGAGGGCCGCCTGATCAGTATGCAGATGGAGGAACTGGTGGGCGGGGTCGAGGAGGATGCGTGGTTCCTGCTTAAGGACTACGCGCGCGACAACAGCGATGATCGCATCCGCGAGATCCGCACCGGACTGAAGAAGATGAGCTCCGAGGAACTGCTTGATGTGCATCATATCGTACGTTTGCTGGGCTTCCCGTATACGAATACGATCGCCGACGAAGCGGTACTGCCGCGCGGCTATCGGCTGCTACACAAAATTCCGCGTTTGCCGATTATTATTATCCACAACCTGGTGGATCGCTTCAAATACTTGCCTGAGGTCGTGAGCGCCAGCATCGAGCAATTGGACGAGGTGGACGGCATCGGCGAGGTCCGTGCGCGCGCCATCAAGGAAGGGTTGAAGCGAATTCAAGAGCAGGTATTGATTGACAGGCAGATTTAATTGCCATACAATATTAGAATGCACTTCTATGCTTGTGTGACGACAAGTAGGAAGAAATGCAAATGGGCATAGTAAAGATGAGGTGGATAGAGATGATCGCAAAATCGATACCGAATCTTTTTACCATAGGCAATTTATTTTTAGGCGTGGTCGCGATTATCCTCGTATTCAACGAACGCCCTGAATATGCGGCGATGATGGTTATTATTGCGATGCTGCTCGATGGCGTAGACGGCAAGGTGGCCCGCGCACTTAATGTGCAGAGCGAGTTCGGGAAGGAGCTGGACTCCTTGTCGGACGTTATCTCGTTTGGCGTGGCGCCGGCATTTATTATGTATGTGGTGGCGTTCCAGGAGCTGAATCCTGCGGCGGCCTGGATTATCACCGCCCTGTTCCCGATCTGCGGCGCGCTGCGGCTGGCACGGTTCAACGTGATAGCTGGCACGCCGGGATATTTTATCGGGTTGCCGATTCCGGCTGCCGGAGGCGTGCTCTGTACATTGGCGTTGTTCTACCAGGACATTCCGGTGTCGGTGCTGCTGCTTAGTACGATGTTGCTGTCGTATCTGATGGTGAGCAAGGTCAAGTACCCCAACTTCAAAAAAGTCGGCATTCCGAAAAACGCGATCTGGATCATCCCGCTGGTCGTCGCTGTGGCGGTCGTGCTCGGCGTGATTTTCCCGGATCAGCTGTCCAAGATTATTTTCGTTCCGCTCGTGGCGTACGCACTGTACGGCCTAAAAAAAAACGTTGATCGTCGGCTTGCCGGACGCAAGCGCAAGCGGCGCGCTGCTTCCGTAGAGCATTCGGAGGAGACGGCTAACTCGGAGAACAGCGCCTAGCGCTGCTTCGCGTTCCGGGCGGCTGCGAATCATGAAGCGGCGAGCGAAGGACGGAGGACACCTGCACATTGTGCAGGTGTTTTTTCATGGATGAGCGGGCTCCGAGTATGGGATAGGGTATTAAACGAAGCTGTTGTTGGAAGCTGCTGTGGCATGTGGTAGGATTAGGTTGTTGGATAATATGATATGGAGTGTGATTTGCAATAGTGGAGCTTGTTTTGCAGAACCTGACAAAAAGCTTTGGTCAAAAAGAGGTCCTGGTCGGTGCGGATTTTCGTTTTGAACAGGGGAAGATTTATGGATTGCTCGGGCGCAACGGGGCCGGAAAGACGACCTTGTTTAATTGCCTGGGCGGAGAGATGCCGGTGGACGGCGGTAGTATGAAGCTGGTGGATGGCAAGCAAGAGCGGGAGTTGCAGGCAGCCGATGTCGGGTATGTGTATTCGCTCCCGATGTTGCCGGAGTTTCTGACAGGGTATGAGTTCATACGTTTCTTTGTTGATGTAAACAAGGCAGCGATTGCCGGCCGGGGCGACGATATAGGCGCGCTGTTCGATATGATGCGCATCGCCGAGGATGACCGGCACAAGCTGATTAAGCATTATTCTCATGGCATGAAAAATAAACTCCAGATGCTGCTCTTTCTGCTGATGAAGCCTCCCGTCATCTTGTTGGATGAGCCGCTGACTTCGTTTGATGTCATTATTGCTCTGGAGATGAAGCAGTTGCTGCGGGAGATGAAAGGCGACCATGTATTGATCTTCTCCACGCATATTTTGCAGTTAGCTGCAGATCTGTGCGATGAGTTGGTCGTCCTGAGCGGCGGCAAGCTATCGCGGGTTTCTACCGAGCTGTTGAATCGTCCGGATGTCGAACAGCAAGTGATCGAACTGCTCAGCGAAGAGATCGAAAGCGGAGCCGTCATATCTGAAAGCGGGCTGGAGCGGAGCGCAACCGGGAAGGAGCGAGGCGATGCCGGACGTGCTTAGGACGATTACCCTGATGTGGCAGCTGCAGACGACAACGCTGGCCAACCGATTGATCTATTATGCTCAGCGATTGCCCTTGATCGGCGGCAAAGTTAGCGATCGGGCGTATGCTGCTGTCCATACGAAGCGGATCGTTGGCGTGGCGGCGGTCATTTTACTCATTCTCGGCGGATTATTAGCGAGCTTCTTATATATTGGAATTATGCTGGCGCTGCCCGTGAATTTATGGGCGGACGAATGGGCTGTCGGTGAGCGGCGAGCTCTATTTCTGCATATGTATTTTTGCATTACGGTGTTGATGGCTGCGGTTTCGAGTGCCAAGGTGCTGGAGCCAAGCAAGATGAAATATACGGCCATTCGCTTGATGCGTATCGCGCCGACACGATTTATGCGAGCCGTTCTCATACACCGGTATACGACATTTTTTTTGTATCAAGCGGTGGCCATGACGGTCATTGGCGGCGGCCTGGGCATTACAGCTATGCAAGCATGGCTGCTGGTCGGCGCTGTGACCCTATGGCGCGTCGTATCCGAATGGCTGCACTTGGCGCTTTTCCGGCGTTGCGGGACGATACTGGTGAAGAAGACAGGAATCGTTAGCCTGGTGATGCTTATTACACTGGCTGTCGCTTATCTCCCGCTGCTATCGCTCCGTGCGATGCCGTTGTTCGGCGCGGCTTTACTCGGATGGCCTGTCCTGTTGGCGCTGCTGCTTGCAGGAGTAGTCGCCGGATATGTGCTGCTGAAAAAGACGGATTTCACGGCTCCGGTGCGAGCGGCGACGAAGCACGATGATCCGTTGCTCAATATAGAGCAGATGATAGCGGAATCCCAACAAAAAAGCATCCGGGCAAAAGATAGCGACCTTACCCAGGTCAGCGAGCTTCCGTTAAGTGACATGGCTGGGGGAGGCGCACCAAAGCAAGGTTATGCCTATATTCAACAGGTATTTGTTGCGCGACATCGCAGCCTGATCCGCGCGCCGCTCCGCAAGCGATTGGGGGCGATCGGCGTAATCGGCGTCGTGTTGGTATGTGTGGCGCTGCTGTTTGGAGAAATGCTGGATTTGGCGACCATCGAGCGGTATGTTCCGTTCATCCTATTGGCGATGTTTTATTTGACGATGGGCGACCAGCTATGTAAGGTATTTTTTTATCATTGCGATATGCCGATGATGCGTTATTCTTTTTATCGCAAGGATGCAAGTCAGCATTTTCGTTTGCGACTTGGCCGGTTGCTGAGGATGAACGCTCTGATCGGTACGTGGCTAGCTGTTGTTCTAAGTGTGTTCGTCCTGATGGTGTCTGGGGGAACAGGCGCCAGCCTGCTGTCGGCTATTTGGGTGCTGACGTTGGCGCTCACTGTTTTTTTCTCGGTGCATCATTTGATCCTGTATTACTTGCTTCAGCCTTATACAACTGAGCTGAATACGAAAAATCCATTTTTCATTTTGCTGAACAGTCTAGTTTCCGCTAGCTTTCTTGTGACGATGTGGCTTGGCCCGAGTCCTTGGCTATTCACGATCATCGTCGCGGCGTTATCGGTGGCGTACTTGCTTAGCGCTGTGCCGCTCGTCTCGAGATATGCGGAACGTCGTTTTCGGCTAAGATAATCAGATGGTACAGGCAGCCCGCTTGGATAACCGCGAATTCGGCTTCGCGCATCCAGCGGGTTATTTGCATTCGATCGATGGGTTATGGACAGGTTGTGCACAAATTGTGCGTAACAGGGGATAAGTATGTGGATAACCCTGTGGTTATTGGGGATAACCTTGTGGATTCTTCTACAGATTCGATTCCGTGCCTTTTCGGCCCGTTTTCAACAGCCAGGAGGTTGCAGAAAATGATTGTCCACATCTGGATAACTTGTTGGACATGATCAACAAAAAAAGCCGTCTGGTCGACGGCCTTCAGAATTAAGCATCTAAGCAACATGCGTCGCCTGGAGGCGGCGCGGGATCATGTGAGATTGAACAGTCCGAGCGTAGAGCACTTCTGCGACTCGGCGTCGACGACTTCCTCAAGCTGGACCTCGAGCAGATTGCACAGGGCGGACATGTAGAACAACTGCTTGCCGAGCTCCGACTTCAGCACGTCCTTACAGTGCTCGCACAGTCCGCCATGCATATGGCTCTCCAGCTGTGTGCGGGCATCTTTCCAGGCCAACTCTTCGGGAAAGTCCTGCTTGCGAGCATGCAGCTCGACGCAGCCGCATTCGGTTACGGCCTTCGTGACAGCTCGGTTGACAGATGCGCCGGCTTGCCCGTATTTCGACAAAACGTCAAGCAAACTCCGGTGACGAAGCAGCAATTCGGATACCTGCTGCTGAAATTGCTCCAGTGATGGGGCGCTCATCAGTTCCACCTCATTCCATGATTTGCTTTCCTTTTCCATTATAGTCGATATAGCGGTTGCACACAAAAATTCTTTTTGGCTATCAGCGGCGAGGCAGGTGTCTCAAGTTAGAGGAGGGGCCCTGTTTAAGGTGCGAAAAACTGGAACATACTGGGTAGTGGAGGTGTGAATCGAGATGATGAAACGAATGATTCAGTTGCTTGGTCTTATCTTAGGAGGCATGTTGGGCACGGAGTTGAACCAACAAATACACGGCGCGCTGCTGCGATCGCAAGGGCTGCTCCCGATGTCCGAATACTCCGGTACGCATTACTTGAGCCTCGCGGCAGGTGCGCTGGGCGGTTGGCTGCTCGCGACCCTGCTGGCGGGACCGATCCTGGGGCTGCTGAAACGGGCGAGCGAGCAGGCGGCCGAGCTGCCGATGGGCGACCTGGTCTCTGGCATCGCCGGTCTGATCTCGGGTCTGGCGGTGGCTGCGTTGGTGTTCCCTGCGATGTCGCAGCTCAGCGGCGCCTGGCTGTTGCTGCCCGCTGCCTTGACGTTGTTCCTTGGTTATATGGGACTAAGGATCGGCTGGATGAAGCGCGAGGCGCTCATCGGAGCATACGAGACGTTCCTGGCTTCGCGGGCGCCGCAGGAGCCGCTGCCGGATCAGCCGCGCTTCGAGGAGCACAAGATCCTCGATACGAGTGTGATCATCGATGGACGAATCGCGGACATCTGCAAGACAGGGTTCATCGAAGGAACGCTGGTCATCCCCGAGTTCGTCCTGGAGGAGCTGCAGCATATCGCCGACTCGTCGGATCTGCTCAAGCGCAACCGAGGCCGTCGTGGTCTGGATATCCTCAACAAAATTCAGAAGGAGCTGAACGTGCATGTGCTGATCTACGAAGGGGACTTCGAGGAAATCGGCGAGGTCGACAGCAAGCTGGTGAAGCTGGCCAAGGTACTGGGCGGCAAGGTTGTCACCAACGACTTCAACCTGAACAAGGTGTGCGAGCTGCAAGGCGTCTCGGTGCTCAATATTAACGATCTGGCCAACTCGGTCAAGCCGGTCGTCCTGCCGGGCGAAGAGATCGTCGTCCAGGTGATTAAGGACGGCAAGGAGCATGGCCAGGGCGTCGCTTATCTGGATGACGGGACAATGATCGTCGTTGAGGGCGGGCGCGACTCGATCGGCATGACGATGGAGGTGCTGGTGACGAGCGTGCTCCAGACGTCCGCCGGCCGGATGATCTTTGCCAAGCCGAAGCTGCTCGAGCGCGCGCAGTAATGGTCCCTTTTGAACAAAACCCCTTTATGAAACGCAATCTTACCTGTATGATGGAGATAGCAAATGATGCCATGACTTATGCGTCATGGCGCAGCTAGCCAATCCACGAGCAAGGCAGGTCAGACAATCCAATGCAGAATAATACATGGGCGGCGGTCGTCGTCGCGGCTGGTCGCGGCACCCGCATGGGCTCGGCCGAGAGCAAGCAATATCTGTCGCTCGGCGGCAAGCCGATCCTGGCGCGCTCGCTGGCGCTGTTCCAGTCGATGCCGGAGGTTGCCGAGATCGTGCTGGTCGTAGGTACCGCGGACGTCGAGCGCTGCGGCGAATTCACCCGGTCGTACGGGCTGGACAAGCTGGTCCGCATCGTACCCGGCGGCGCCGACCGTCAGGAGTCGGTCTATCTCGGGCTCCAGGCGGTGACGCAGCCGTGGGTGCTGGTGCATGACGGCGTCCGCCCGCTCGTCAGCGCTGCGGCGGTGCGCCGCTGTTGCGATCAGGCCGAGCGGCTGGGCGCGGCGGTGCTGGCCGTACCGGTCAAGGATACGATCAAACAGGTGGATGGAGACGGGCTGATCACAGCCACTCCGGATCGGAATAGCTTGTGGGCGATTCAGACGCCGCAGGCTTTTCGCTATGAGCTGCTGCTGTCGGCTCATGAAGCGGCGCGAGCCGCCGGGTTCAGCGGAACGGACGACGCGATGGTCGTCGAGCGCGCTGGCGAGCCGGTTGCGGTAGCGGAGGGCGAGTATACCAACATCAAAATAACGACACCGGAGGATCTGCCGTATGCGGAGTTCTTGCTGACGCAAGGCATCGGCGAGCCCTGCGGGAGAGGAGACTAGACTTATGATTCGGGTAGGACAAGGGTTCGATGTGCATCAGCTGGCGGAGGGGCGTCCTTGCATCATCGGCGGCGTCACGATTCCTTATGAGCGGGGGCTGCTGGGCCATTCGGATGCCGATGTGCTGCTGCATGCGATTAGCGATGCGGTGCTGGGGGCGCTGGCGCTCGGCGATATCGGCAAGCATTTCCCCGATACCGACGAAGCCTACAAGGACGCGGACAGCCTCAAGCTGTTGATCGACGTCTGGGCGTTAATCCGCGAGAGAGGGTATAAGCTGGGCAATCTGGATGCGACGATTATCGCTCAGGCTCCGAAGATGGCGCCTTACATCCCGCAGATGGTCGAGGTCATCGCACGCGCGCTGGAAGCTGAGCCGTCGCAGGTGAACGTCAAGGCGACGACAACCGAGTGGCTTGGCTTTGCCGGTCGCGGCGAGGGGATCGCCTCCCAGGCGGTTGTCTGTCTGATTCGGGATGTGCTATGATTTTGCAATGATAAAGGGCAGCTCGCGCCAGCATCGACGGGGCGCGTGGCATGAAGGAGAGGAATATGACTATGGCACAAGAAGTCCGCGTGCGCTACGCGCCGTCACCGACCGGGCATCTGCATATCGGCAACGCCAGAACGGCCTTATTTAATTATCTGTTCGCCCGCAGTCAGGGCGGCAAGTTCATCATCCGCATCGAGGATACCGACCTGAAGCGCAATGTCGCAGGCGGCGAAGAAAACCAATTGAACTATCTGAAATGGCTCGGCGTCGACTGGGACGAGAGCATCGATATCGGCGGCGGCTACGGGCCGTACCGCCAGACGGAGCGGCTGGACATCTATCGCAACCACTACGAGGAGCTGCTGGAGCAAGGGCTGGCCTATCGCTGCTACTGCACCGAGGAGGAGCTCGAGCAGGAGCGCGAAGAGCAGACGGCGCGCGGCGAGACGCCACGCTACTCGGGCAAGCATCGCGAGCTGACGGCGGAGCAGCAGCAGGCTTTCGAGGCGGAGGGGCGGGTGCCGAGCATCCGCTTCCGTGTGCCGGAGGGCCGGACCTATGCCTTCCACGATATGGTCAAGGGGGATATCCGCTTCGACACGGCGGAGATGGGCGACTTCGTCATCGTCAAGAAGGACGGCATCCCGACGTACAACTTCGCCGTCGTCATCGACGACTATCTGATGCGTATCAGCCATGTGCTGCGCGGCGAGGATCATATCTCCAACACGCCGCGCCAGCTGATGATCTACGAGGCGTTCGGCTGGGAGCCGCCGGTCTTCGCCCATATGACGCTGATCGTCAATGAGCAGCGCAAAAAGCTGAGCAAGCGCGACGAGTCGATCATCCAGTTCATCGAGCAGTACGACGAGCTCGGCTATCTGCCGGAGGCGCTCTTCAACTTCATCGCGCTGCTGGGCTGGTCGCCGGAGGGCGAGCAGGAGATCTTCACGCGTGGCGAGCTGGTGGACATCTTCAACGCTGCCCGTCTCTCCAAGAGCACGGCGGTGTTCGATACACAAAAGCTGAGCTGGATGAATAATGAATATATCAAGAAGGCGGAGCCTGCCCGGATCGCCGAGCTGGCCTTGCCGTATCTGCAGCGAGCCGGCCGGCTGCCAGAGGTGCTGACCGAGGCGCAACGCGCCTGGACGGACGAACTGGTCGCCCTCTATCAGGAGAAGTTGACTTGTGTGTCGGAGATCGTCCCGCAGACAACGCTATTCTTCAAGGACGAGATCGAGGATGAGGCGGAGGCGGCAGCCGTGCTGGCGGAGGAGCAGGTGCCCGCTGTGCTGGCGGCGTTCGCTGCCCAATTGGACAGCGCCGAGGGGCCGCTCACGGCTGACAGCGTCAAGCCGATGATCAAGGCGGTGCAAAAGGAGACCGGCGCCAAGGGCAAGCAATTGTTCATGCCGATCCGTGCCGCCGTGACCGGACAGACGCATGGACCGGATCTTAATATGACGCTGCAGCTGCTCGGTCAGGAGAAGGTGCGGGCGCGGCTCGCGGTCCGATTGGCCTAGTCGAGCGAGCCAGCAGGGGGCGCGCAGGCCTCCTTCCTCGCAGCGACCATGCTGGCGCCTTGTCATCCCCGGGGGTTCAGAGTATACTAGGGGTACGAATTTGATGGCAACGGCTATTAATGCTGTGAAAGATACACGGCGTCAACGATACAAGAGCAGCTATGAACAGGAAAAGTAAGCCGATCGCGAGATTCCAGAGAGAGCGACCAGCGCAGGGGCGGGCATCCCGTACCGGCGCGGGCTGGGAGTCGCTCATCTCCGTCGGACGAACATGCACCTGGGAGCCGCGCACCGAGCCTGTCTCTCTCGGAAGACAGGGGTAGGCTGCGCCGCAGGCCTGCGTTACAGGCGACACAAGGGGGATAGACGCGGCCGCGATGGCCGTCAGGCGTCTGTCCAAGCAGAGTGGGACCGCGTCGAGACGTCTCTGCAGCGTAGGCTGCAGGGGCGTCTTTTAATTTAGGTAAAGAGGTGGGCAGGATGGGTCACATCCGATCGGATATACAAGCGGTGCTGGACAATGATCCGGCAGCCCGCAATACATGGGAGGTCATCTTCACCTACTCGGGGCTCCACGCGATCTGGGCGCATCGTCTCGCGCACGCCTTCCATCGACGAGGCATGCCGACGCTGGCGCGCTGGATCTCCCAGGTCAGCCGATTCTTCACTGGCATCGAGATCCACCCCGGGGCCCAGATCGGCCGTGGCCTGTTCATCGACCACGGGATGGGCGTCGTCATCGGCGAGACATGCGAGATCGGCGAGAATGTCGTCATCTATCAGGGTGTCACACTGGGCGGGACCGGCAAGGAGCGCGGCAAGCGCCATCCGACGATCGGCAACAATGTCGTCATCTCGTCGGGCGCCAAAGTACTGGGCTCCTTCACCGTAGGGGACAATGTGAATATCGGCGCCAACTCGGTCGTGCTCAGCGAGGTGCCGGACAACAGCACCGTCGTCGGCATCCCTGGCCGAATCGTCAAGCGCAACGGCGTGCGGGTGAAGGACCGGCTCGATCATACGCAGATGCCCGACCCGGTCGTCGAGATGTTCCGGCAGATGCAGGCCGAGATCCAGCAACTGCGCTCGGAGCTGGCGCGGGTCGGCGGGCAGCCGGAGCCGCAGTCTGCGAGCGAGGACGGTCAAGCGGAGACGGAAGAGGGCAAGCAGCCGATAAGCAGTGGGAGGAATACAAGACCATGAATGTAATGATCTATAATACGCTGTCCCGGCAACGGGAGGCGTTCGTGCCGCAGGAGCCAGGCAAAGTGAAAATGTACGTCTGCGGTCCGACCGTCTATGACTATATCCATATCGGCAATGCAAGGCCGGTTATCTTCTTCGATGTCGTGCGCCGCTATCTGGAGTCGATCGGCAACGAGGTGAACTATATCGTCAACTTCACCGATGTCGACGACAAGCTGATCCGCAAGGCCGAGCAGCTCGGCACAACAGTGCCCGAGGTCGCCGAGCGGTTCATCGACGCCTTCAATCGCGACATCGAAGCGCTCGGCGTGCGCAAGGCGACGCTTAATCCGCGCGTGACGGAGCATGTCGACGACATCGTTGCCTTTATCGCCGGTCTGGTCGACAAGGACTTCGCGTATGCCAGCGAGGGCGATGTGTACTTCCGCACCGCCCGTTTCGCCGATTACGGCCAGCTGTCGCATCAGAATCTCGAGGAGCTGCAGCTCGGCATCCGCATCGGGATCGACGAGCGCAAGGAGGATGCCCGCGACTTCGTGCTGTGGAAGGGCGCCAAGCCGGGCGAGATCTTCTGGGAGAGCCCCTGGGGGCCTGGACGTCCGGGCTGGCATATCGAGTGCTCGGCGATGGCGCGCAAGTACCTCGGCGATACGCTCGACATCCACGGCGGCGGACATGACCTGCAATTCCCGCATCACGAGTGCGAGGCGGCGCAGTCAGAGGCGCTGACCGGCAGGCCGCTGGCGAAGTACTGGATGCATAACGGTTATATCCATATCAACAACGAGAAGATGTCCAAGTCGCTCGGCAACGGCATCACGGTGCATGAGCTGCTCAAGCAGACGAAGCCGGAGGCGATCCGTTACTTCATGCTGTCGACGCACTACCGCAGCCCGCTCAACTTCAGCAGCGAGACGATCAAGCAGGCCGAGAACAGCGTCGAGCGGATCCGCAATTGCCGGGATAATCTGCAGCACCGGCTGCAGGCGATGCGGGTCGAGTCGGATCGTCCGCTCCCGGGGCCCAAGCCGGAGCTGAGCGAGCGCATCCGGCAGATTCGCGAGACGTTCCAGCTCAAGATGAACGACGACTTCAATACGCCGGATGCGATCACGGCCTGGTTCGAGCTGGTGAGCGAGGCGAATCAGTATCTGCAGCGCGACGTCGTCTCGGCGCAGGATCTGGAGGCATTGCTGGCGCTGACGAGTGCGCTTGATCGCGTGCTCGGCCTGCTGCCGATCGAGCAGGAGGCGGACGGTCTGGCGGCCGAAGAGGTGGAACGGCTGATCGAGGAGCGGATCGCGGCGCGCAAGGCCAAGGACTGGGCGCGCGCCGACGAGCTGCGCGATCAGCTGGCGGACGCGGGCATCGTCCTCGAGGATACGCCGCAGGGCATCCGCTGGCGGCGCAAATGACGGGGCCCCGCGCAGGAGGCGAGTCGGCGGACGGTCTGTGGTTCCATGAGCCGGCGAAGCCGCCGCATCTGATGAATCCCGTCGTCCTGGCTTATATCGGCGATGCGGTGTTCGAGCTGCTGGTCCGCCAGTATCTGCTATCGCAGCCGAACCACAAGCTGCATCATCTGCACGCCAAGGCGGTCTCCTATGTCTCGGCCAAGGCCCAGAGCGCGCTGCTGCGGCGGTTGCGGCCGCTGCTCACCGAGGAGGAGGCCGATATCGTGCGGCGGGGGCGCAATGCCAAGTCGGGGTCGCCCCCCAAAAACGCTGATGTCCAGGAATATCGGCATGCCACGTCGCTGGAATGCCTGATCGGCTATCTGTATTGTCAGCGGCGGACGGAGCGTCTGGAGCAGCTGTTGGCCTACGCCTGGAACGTCGACGCGGCAGGACGGGATGAACATCAACCAGAGGAGGGGACGCAGGATGGACACTGAGCATCAGGAAGAATGGATCGTCGGCAAGCATCCAGTGCTGGAGGCGCTGCGCTCCGGTCGGGAGATCAACAAGCTGTGGATCGCCGAGAGCGCGCAAAAAAATCTGACCTTGCCGATCGTGGCCGAGGCCAAAAAGCACGGCGTCATCATCCAATACGCGGACAAGCGCAAGCTGGATCAAATGGCGGGTGGTGTGCAGCATCAGGGCGTCGTCGCCCAAGCGGCGGCCTATCGATACGCGGAGATCGAGGAGATACTGGAGAAGGCGCGCACGCAGGGCGAGGAGCCGTTCCTGCTGCTGCTCGACGAGATTGAGGACCCGCATAATCTCGGCTCGATCCTGCGGACCGCCGAGTGCACGGGCGCGCACGGCGTCATCATCCCCAAGCGTCGCTCGGCGTCGCTCGGCGCGACGGTGTACAAGACGTCGGCCGGCGCGGTGGAGCATGTGCCGGTAGCACGAGTCACCAACCTGGCGCAGACGATCGAGTCGCTCAAGAAGCAAGGGATCTGGATCGCAGGCACCGATGTGGCGGCGGAGCAGGATGTGTACCGGTCCAATCTCGATCTGCCGCTGGCGATCGTCATCGGCAATGAAGGCAAGGGCATCGGCCGGCTGATCCGGGAAAAATGCGACTTCCTTATCAAGCTGCCGATGCTCGGCAAGCTGAACTCGCTGAATGCTTCGGTGGCGGCGGGCGTGCTCATGTACGAAGTCGTCCGCCAGCGGGCGGCGGGCTCCGCCGCCAAGGGCTAGGGATGCGGCGGCAGGATGTGCTGTTGGTCGACGGCTACAACATGATCGGCGCCTGGCCGGAGCTGGAGCGGCTCAAGGAGCTCGGGCTGGAGGAGGCGCGGGACCGGCTGCTGGAGCTGCTGGCCGATTATCAGGGCTTCACTGGCATGCAGGTGATCGTCATTTTTGACGCGCATCGGGTCCCGGGGCACGGCGCTACGTACAAGCAGTTCAACCTGACGGTCATCTATACGCGGGAGAAGGAGACGGCGGACGAGGTCGTCGAGCGGCTCGTCGGCGAGCTCAAGCAGCGCGGACGCAACATCTACGTCGCCACCTCGGATATGGCCGAGCAGCATATTGCCTTTGGCAAGGGCGCGCTCCGGCTGTCGGCGCGCGAGCTGCTGATCGAGCTGGGGCAGAATCGCAAGGAGCTGGAGCAGCGGCTGAAGTCCGACGAGGCTGTCCCGCCCCGGCGCAACCCGCTCGACGACAAGCTCAGTCTGGACGTGAGGACGCGGCTGGAGCGGCTGCGGAGGGGCGGCAAGCCAGATGCTTGAGAAGGATGGTTAAGCAGGATGTTCCTCGCACTTCCGTACGAAGAGGAGCAGTTGTTCTGTTGACGCCTCAAGGTTACATAATGTATACTGATCCTATGTTTTATGGATAAGATCGGTATTTTGAGAGGCTGTTCTTCAAGCGCCGAACATCGTTTTCTACGAAATTCAAGCAGTGCACGCCGTGCAGGCCGGGGGGATAGTTCGTGAGCATCGACCTCAAAGAATTGAGTATGCACGATTATGACTGCAATACGGACGAGGACAACGTCGACGCCGTGCGCGAAGGCGACAGCGAAGCCTTGGAATACTTGATCAACAAGTACAAGAATTTCGTCCGCGCCAAAGCTCGCTCCTACTTCCTGATCGGCGCCGATCGCGAGGATATCGTCCAGGAGGGTATGATCGGTCTATATAAGGCGATTCGCGACTTCAAAGGGGACAAGCTGGCCTCCTTCAAGGCGTTCGCCGAGCTGTGCATCACCAGGCAGATCATCACCGCCATCAAGACGGCGACCCGGCAGAAGCATATTCCGCTTAACTCGTATGTCTCGCTGGACAAGCCGATCTACGACGAAGACTCCGACCGTACGCTGCTGGACGTGATCTGCGGCTCGCGCGTCTCCGACCCGGAGGAGCTGATCATCAACCAGGAGGAGTTCGTCGGTCTCGAGGACAAGATGGCCGAGATTCTGAGCGACCTGGAGCGCAAGGTGCTGATGCTCTACCTCGACGGCAGATCGTATCAGGAGATCGCAGTCGATCTGGATCGCCACGTCAAGTCGATCGACAACGCATTGCAACGCGTCAAGCGCAAGCTCGAACGTTATCTGGAAGTTCGGGACGTCCCGAGCTGAGCCGCAAGCCCGCGATGGAGGAGCGGCTCCCATCATACATGCAGTACACACGAGGCTCGCAGGCGAGTCTTTTTTTATTTGACGGGTGGAAGCCAAGTCCCGCTTGCCAGACATGTCGAGGATTATGAACGTTAATTGTTGGCAATAATGGGGGAGACGGACGACCAGTCTGCTATTTGGTATGGAGATGAAGCGAGCGTAGCCAGCGCTACTCCCGGAATCGGCGAAATAATCCAGCCTGGGGGCTTGACATTTGCCGAAGGTTATCGTTGACATGGCAACAGGCCATGTGCTAAAGTATTTCAGGTAGGCCTAAATGCGCGTATTGTAACAAATGGCTTTAAGATTCAAGATAAACGTTTATGTGTTACCCAAGCTTTTTATTAGGTCAGACCGGGAGGTGTACTGCAATGCGTGTTATTATCACGTTGGCTTGTACGAATTGCAAACAAAGAAACTACACGACCAACAAAAACAAACGTAATCACCCCGATCGTATCGAGATGAAGAAGTTTTGCAAGTTTTGCAACGAGCATACTCCTCATCGCGAAACTAGATAGTAACTGGAGGTGTGGACGTGTCTTTTCTGGGTAGATTGAAGCAAGGCTTCGGATCAACATTTGCCTTCTTTGCCGATAGCTGGGCGGAGCTTAAGAAAGTCCGCTGGCCAAACCGTAAAGAGTTGACGAGCTACACGATCGTTGTTATGGTAACGATTATAGCGGTGACGATTTACTTTTGGCTTCTTGACATCGGGATCTCCGAACTGGTCGAACTGATTGTTTAAGAAGGATCCAAAGGTGGTTTGTTCATGGAAAAGAGATGGTACGTCGTTCATACTTACTCCGGTTATGAGAACAAGGTGAAGGCGAATCTCGAGAAACGTGTGGAATCGATGGGCATGGAGGACAAAATCTTCCGCGTGCTGGTGCCGATGGAAGAAGAAGTGGTAAACAAGGACGGCAAGAAAAAAACCGTCCAACGCAAGGTTTACCCCGGCTACGTGCTTGTCGAGATGATCCAGACGGATGATTCGTGGTACGTTGTTCGTAATACCCCCGGTGTGACGGGCTTCGTCGGCTCTACCGGTTCCGGCTCGAAGCCAACGGCTTTGCTGCCTGAAGAAGTGGAACAGATCCTGAAGCACATGGGTATGGAGGAGCCGAAGCCGAAGATTGAGTTTGATCTCAAAGAAACGGTTCGGGTCAAAGTGGGTCCTTTTGCTAATTTTGTCGGCACGGTCGAGGAGATCCTGATCGACAAGAGCAAGCTGAAGGTCCATGTCAACATGTTTGGTAGGGAAACCCCGCTTGAGCTGGATTACACTCAGGTGGAAAAGATATAATATCCGGTTTCCGGAGTCGCGTATCCGCTAAGGATAGGCGATGGTGGGAGGGAATTCGTTCCCGTTCGACCACAACTTAGGGCAGGGAGGTGTACTATCATGGCAAAGAAAGTCATCAAGATGGTGAAACTGCAAGTTCCTGCAGGGAAAGCGAATCCGGCGCCGCCGATCGGTCCTGCACTCGGACAAGCGGGTGTGAACATCATGGCCTTCTGTAAAGAGTTCAACGCGCGTACGGCTGACCAAGCGGGATTGATTATTCCGGTTGTTATCTCCGTATTCGAGGACCGTTCCTTTACCTTCGAAACCAAAACGCCGCCGGCGGCTGTATTGCTCCGCATCGCAGCAGGGGTTGAGAAAGGTTCGGGCGAGCCGAACAAAAAGAAGGTCGCTACAGTAAAACGCGACAAAGTACGCGAGATCGCTGAGCAAAAAATGCCGGATCTGAACGCCGGTTCGGTCGAAGCAGCAATGCTGATGGTCGAAGGCACAGCACGCAGCATGGGCATCAACATCGTCGACTAATCGTCGGCGGCCGTCGCAGGCCACACAGGACTGCGATTCGTGGGAGGATCATCCGTTAGGAGGATATTCCGCTACCACCACACAAGGAGGAGAATTTCAAATGGCAAAACATGGCAAGAAATACGTCGAAGCTGCTAAGCTGTTCGACAACGAAGCAAGCTACGAGCCTTTGGAAGCCATTGAATTGGTGAAGAAGGCAGCATCCGCGAAGTTCGACGAGTCTGTCGAAGTTGCGGTCCGTCTGGGCGTAGACCCGCGGAAACAAGACCAAGCTGTGCGCGGCGTCGTTGTACTCCCGCATGGTACAGGCAAAACCAAACGCGTCCTTGTCTTCGCTAAAGGCGACAAGGCGAAAGAAGCCGAAGCTGCTGGCGCGGATTATGTTGGCGATGCCGACATGATCAACAAAATTCAGCAAGGCTGGTTTGAATTCGACGTCTGCGTGGCAACACCGGACATGATGGCGGAAGTCGGTAAGCTCGGTCGTATTCTCGGCGGTAAAGGCCTCATGCCTAACCCGAAAGCCGGTACGGTAACGTTTGACGTTTCCAAAGCGGTACAAGAGATCAAAGCCGGTAAAATCGAATACCGTCTCGACAAAGCAGGTCAAATCCATGCGCCAATCGGCAAGGTATCCTTCGATGCCGACAAATTGAACGAAAACCTTCGTTCGCTTGTCGAAGCATTGGTTCGTGCCAAGCCTGCAGCGGCCAAGGGTGTATACCTGAAAAACATTGCGGTCTCCTCGACGATGGGCCCTAGCGCTCGCGTCAACACAGCGATTTTCCGCTAATCTAGGAGTTTCGCATACCAAAGTTGAATATGCATGCCGTAGACAGTAGGTGCCTTCGGGCTTAATTTCCTACCGAGGTGTTATGATAGAATGTTTATTCTCCGCTGGCCGTCGATGACGGACGGGCGGATGATGAACCATCATGGCCTTCGCTTGCGGTTATGCGGCGAAGGCCTTTCTCATGTTCGGAGAAAGACGCCAGGCTCACTCGGAATGCAGATTATCTATAGGAGGTGTAAAGTTTGGCAAACGCAAAAATTATCGCTAGCAAACAGCAAGCGGTTGATGAAATCGTAGTGAAGCTGCGCGAGAGCTCCAGCACTGTTATTGCGGATTACCGCGGTCTGAACGTAGCTCAAGTAACGCAACTGCGCAAAGAGCTCCGCGAAGCCGGCATCGAGTTCCAAGTCCTGAAAAACTCGCTGCTCCGCCGCGCGACAGAAAAGGCCGAACTGAACGGATTGGATGAGGTGCTGACAGGCCCGACTGCTATCGCATTCAGCGGTGAAGATGCAGTCGCTCCGGCAAAAATCCTCAACACATTCGCGAAGAAAAACGATGCCTTGAAACTGAAAGGCGGTATCGTCGAAGGTCAAGTCGTTAGCGTGGACGAGATCAAGGCACTGGCAGATCTGCCATCCCGCGAAGGCTTGCTGTCGATGCTCCTCAGCGTGCTTCAAGCGCCAATGCGCAACTTCGCGCTTGCGGTTAAAGCCGTCGGTGAAAAGCAAGAGCAAGAACAACAAGGCGCATAAGCATTGCATTGCATGCTTCGCCATACAAAGTTCGACACGCACCGCTTAGGCGGTCTTATGGAACAACCCAAATAATATACCTATGGAGGTTCATCTCATGAGCAAAGAGCAAATCCTGGAAGCAATTAAAGGCATGAACGTTCTTGAACTGAATGATCTGGTAAAAGCAATCGAAGAAGAATTCGGCGTAACTGCTGCTGCTCCTGTAGCTGTAGTTGGCGGCGGCGGCGCTGTTGAAGCAGCTGCTGAGCAAACTGAATTCGACGTCATCCTGAACAACGCTGGCGCTTCGAAAATCAACGTCATCAAAGCAGTTCGCGAAATTACTGGCCTGGGTCTGAAAGAAGCAAAAGACCTGGTCGACAACGCTCCAAAACCAGTCAAAGAAAAAGTATCCAAAGAAGAAGCAGACGGCGTAAAAGAAAAACTCGAAGCTGCTGGCGCTTCTGTAGAAGTGAAGTAATAACCGTACGGGGCATAACCCCTTGGAGCCTTGGCTTCAAGGGGTTTGCTGTATGTGGGAGAAGGAAAGCGAGGGTGATGGGATGTCCGAGCATTATTACACGCAAACGCCGGGCGGAGCGCATGACCGCCGTCTTCATGAATCCGAACTGAGAGGCAGGCGTTACCGGTTCGTAACCGATAGTGGCGTATTCTCCAAGAGCGGCGTCGACTTCGGCAGCCGACTGCTGATCGAGACGATGGACTTCCCCGCAGAGGCGCGAGTGCTCGATGTCGGCTGCGGCTATGGGCCGATCGGGCTGAGCGCGGCTGTGCTCGCGAGCGAAGGGACCGTGACGATGATCGATATCAACGAGCGCGCCATCGAGCTGGCTACGGAGAATGCGCGGCTCAACGGGATTGCCAATGTGCGCATCCTGCAGAGCGATCTCTACGAAGCGGTGCGCGCCGAGCTTTACCAGGTCATCCTCACCAACCCGCCGATCCGGGCGGGCAAGGAGACGGTGCATCGGATCTATGAAGAAGGCGCTGCATTGCTCGAGTCGGGCGGAGCGATGTGGGTCGTCATCCAGAAAAAGCAGGGCGCGCCCTCAACCTTAGCCAAGCTAGAGCAGCTGTTCGACACCGTACAAGAGATGACCAAAGACAAAGGGTATCGAATTTTCAAGGCGGTTAAGGCGTAATCGAATCGCAATTTCGTTGTTGACTTCGGATTTCGTCTGTGGTATTATTATAAAATGTCAGCATTAATATGGGCTCAATGTCTTTAGTTGACTAAAATGTCAAGCGAAATTTTTAAGGCTACCATGCATAAAAGCTGTCTGCTTGACGTATAATGTTTAGATTTTGGGCAAAATTAGTGGATATGTAGTTTTGGCAGCAAACGCCACGGCACTTGGGACAACGCTCTTTTTTCGAAACTTCATTCGATAAGGGCTTTTCTTTATTGGGAAAGTTTTGAAGGTCCGGGCGCTTGACTATAGCAATGTGCTTGTTCCGCAAGCGTTGAAGCAGACATGAGGGGTGAGGTTAAGTTGGCAGGACAACTTGTTCAGTATGGCCGACGCACGCGTAGAAGCTACGCTCGCATCCGCGAGGTGCTCGATGTTCCTAACCTGATTGAGATCCAACAGAAGTCTTACGATAAGTTCCTGGAGAAGGATTTGCTTGAATTGTTCCAGGATATTTCGCCGATTTCGGATTTCACGGGTAATTTGTCGCTCGAATTTATCGATTACAATTTGGGCGAGCCCAAATATTCGGTTGACGAGTCCAAGGAGCGTGATGTGACGTATGCCGCACCGCTGCGGGTAAAGGTGCGTCTCATCAACAAGGAAACCGGCGAAGTTAAGGAACAAGAAGTGTTTATGGGCGACTTCCCTCTGATGACAGAGACAGGTACGTTCATCATCAATGGTGCCGAACGGGTCATCGTCAGTCAATTGGTTCGCTCACCCAGTGTATACTTCAGCACCAAAGTGGACAAAAACGGCAAGAAGACGTACACCGCAACGGTGATCCCGAACCGCGGCGCCTGGCTTGAGCTGGAGACCGACGCGAAGGACATCGTCTATGTACGGATTGACCGCACCCGTAAAATTCCGGTGACGGTGCTGTTGCGTTCGCTTGGTTTCGGCACGGATGCCGAAATTCTTGACTTGCTGGGACATGATGAATATATTCGCAATACGCTGGACAAGGACAACACCGATTCGACGGAGAAAGCCTTGATCGAGATCTATGAGCGCCTGCGTCCAGGCGAGCCGCCGACGCTGGACAACGCCAAGAGCTTGCTCGTGGCGCGCTTCTTTGATCCGAAACGTTATGATCTGGCCAATGTCGGCCGTTACAAGATCAATAAAAAGCTTCACATCAAAAACCGTCTGTTCAATCAACGTCTCGCCGAGACGCTGATCGATCCGAGCACGGGCGAGATTCTGGCGGAGGCTGGTCAGATGATCGACCGCAGGCTGCTGGACGAGATTTTGCCGCTCCTCGAGAAAAACGTCGCCTTCAAGACATACCATGTTGCGGGCGGCGTGATGGATGCCAGTAGTATTCCACTGCAGACCATCAGCGTATTCTCGCCGGAGGAAGACGGCAAGATCATCAAGATTATTTCCAACGGCATTATCGACAAGGCGGTCAAGAACATTACGCCAGCCGATATTATTGCCTCGATCAACTATTTCTTGAACCTGCTGCACGGCGTAGGCAGCACGGATGACATCGACCATCTCGGCAACCGTCGTCTGCGTTCGGTCGGCGAGCTGCTGCAGAACCAGTTCCGCATCGGTCTCTCCCGGATGGAGCGCGTCGTGCGCGAGCGGATGTCGATCCAGGATGCCAACGCGATTACGCCGCAGGCGCTGATTAATATTCGTCCGGTCATTGCTTCGATCAAGGAGTTTTTCGGGAGCTCGCAGCTGTCGCAGTTTATGGACCAGACGAACCCGCTCGCCGAGCTGACGCACAAGCGGCGCTTGTCCGCGCTCGGACCCGGCGGTCTGACGCGCGAGCGCGCAGGCTTCGAGGTGCGGGACGTGCATAACTCGCACTATGGTCGGATGTGTCCAATCGAGACGCCGGAGGGACCGAACATCGGTCTGATCAACTCCTTGTCCAGCTTCGCCCGCATCAACGAGTACGGCTTCATCGAAGCGCCGTATCGGTGGGTCGATCCGAAGACGGGTGTCGTCACCGAGCAGATCGCGTATCTGACGGCTGACGAAGAGGATAACTATGTCATCGCTCAGGCGAATGCGCAGTTGACCGATGATAGCAAGTTCGCTGACGAGAGTGTTATCGTCCGTTACAACAAGCAGGCCGACAACATCCTGACGATGCCGAGCGATCGCGTCGACTATATGGACGTCTCGCCGAAGCAAGTCGTCTCGGTGGCGACAGCGCTCATCCCGTTCCTCGAGAACGATGACTCCAACCGCGCGCTCATGGGCTCTAACATGCAGCGGCAAGCGGTGCCGCTCCTGATCCCGAAAGCGCCGCTCGTCGGCACAGGCATGGAGCACAAGTCGGCGAAGGACTCGGGCGTCTGCGTCGTCACCAAATACGACGGCATCGTCGAGCGCGTCTCCGCCAATGAAATCTGGGTGCGCCGCGTCGAGGAAATCGACGGCAAGCAAGTCACAGGCGACCTGATTAAGCATAAGCTTCATAAGTTTATGCGTTCTAACCAGGGAACGTGCATCAACCAGCGTCCGATCGTCCGCAAGGGCGAATTCGTCCGCAAAGGCACCATCCTCGCCGACGGTCCGTCGACAGAGTCCGGCGAGCTGGCGCTTGGTCGCAACGTCGTCGTTGCCTTCATGACCTGGGAAGGCTACAACTACGAGGATGCGATCCTGCTGAGCGAGAAGCTGGTCAAAGAGGATGTCTACACCTCGATCCATATCGAGGAGTACGAATCCGAAGCGCGCGATACGAAGCTCGGACCGGAGGAGATCACGCGCGACATCCCTAACGTCGGCGAAGAAGCGCTGAAAAACCTCGACGAGCGCGGTATCATCCGCGTCGGCGCGGAGATCGGCGCAGGCGATATCCTGGTCGGCAAGGTTACGCCGAAGGGCGTCACCGAGCTGACGGCGGAAGAACGCCTGCTGCATGCGATCTTCGGCGAGAAGGCGCGCGAAGTGCGCGATACGTCGCTGCGCGTGCCTCACGGCACCGACGGCATCGTCGTCGACGTCAAAGTATTCACACGCGAGAATGGCGATGAGCTGCCGCCGGGCGTTAACCAGCTGGTGCGTGCGTATATCGCTCAGAAGCGTAAAATCTCCGAAGGCGACAAGATGGCCGGACGCCATGGTAACAAGGGTGTTATCGCGCGCATCCTGCCGGAAGAGGATATGCCGTTCATGCCGGACGGAACGCCGGTCGAGGTTGTCCTCAACCCGCTGGGCGTACCTTCCCGGATGAACATTGGTCAGGTGCTCGAGGTTCACCTTGGCATGGCTTGTAAGCATCTCGGTATCCACGCGGCGACGCCGGTATTCGACGGCGCGCGGGAGTACGACGTATTCGACGCTATGGAAGAGGCAGGCATGCAGCGCAACGGCAAGACCAAGCTGTTCGACGGCCGTACAGGCGAGACGTTCGAGCGCGAGGTTACGGTTGGCGTCATGTACATGATCAAGCTGGCGCACATGGTCGACGACAAGATCCATGCTCGTTCTACAGGTCCGTACTCGCTCGTCACGCAGCAGCCGCTCGGCGGTAAGGCGCAGTTCGGCGGCCAGCGTTTCGGGGAGATGGAGGTCTGGGCGCTCGAGGCTTATGGCGCGGCGTATACGCTGCAAGAGATCCTGACCGTCAAGTCCGATGACGTGGTCGGCCGGGTGAAGACGTACGAATCGATCGTCAAGGGTGAGAATGTGCCGGAGCCGGGCGTACCGGAGTCGTTCAAAGTTCTGATCAAGGAGCTCCAGAGCCTTGGCATGGATGTCAAAATCCTCAGCGAGGATGAAGAAGAAATCGAAATGCGTGAAATCGACGACGACGATGAAGGTCAGTCCGATAAGCTGAATCTGAATCTCGAAGGCGCGGAAGTAGGCGTAGAGTAGGGTTCGACCCTCAGTCGAACCCTACTCAAGCCCGGGCGTTGGAGCTGGACTCTCGGTCTAGCCAAGCTCAGACCAGAGCGTCGGCAGACGCACCTCCGCACGCTTCCGTTTCACTGCAGCACGAGCAGCAGCTGTCCCGCCTCGCCGGCGGGGCGGCTGTCCGTGCACATTCCACTGACACAGACTTAAGGAGGGTTGCTCCTTGTTGGATGTTAACAACTTCGAGTACATGAAAATAGGTTTGGCCTCGCCCGACAAGATCCGTTCCTGGTCGCGCGGCGAAGTGAAAAAGCCGGAGACGATCAACTACCGTACCTTGAAGCCCGAAAAAGAAGGTCTGTTCTGCGAAAAGATCTTCGGACCGACCAAGGACTGGGAATGTCACTGCGGCAAGTATAAGCGTGTCCGTTACAAAGGCGTCGTCTGCGATCGCTGTGGCGTCGAAGTAACTCGCGCCAAGGTGCGCCGCGAGCGCATGGGCCACATCGAGCTGGCTGCGCCTGTATCGCATATCTGGTATTTCAAAGGTATCCCGAGCCGTATGGGTCTGGCTCTGGATATGTCGCCTCGTTCGCTCGAGGAGATTATTTACTTTGCCTCGTACGTCGTGACGGATCCGGGCGAGACGCCGCTGGAGAAAAAACAACTGCTCTCCGAGAAGGAGTACCGCAGCTACCGCGAGAAGTACGGCTACGGCTTCCAGGCCGGCATGGGCGCCGAAGCGGTCAAAAAGCTGCTCCAGGATATCGATGTCGACCGCGAGCTCGAGACGCTCAAGGAAGAGTTGCGTACCGCGCAGGGACAACGGCGCAACCGGGCGATCAAACGTCTGGAGGTCATCGAGGCGTTCCGCAACTCCGGCAATGATCCGGAATGGATGATCCTCGATGTGCTGCCTGTCATCCCGCCTGAGCTGCGTCCGATGGTTCAGCTCGACGGCGGCCGCTTCGCGACCTCCGACCTCAACGACCTGTATCGCCGCGTCATCAACCGTAACAATCGTCTGAAGCGTCTGCTCGACCTGGGCGCCCCGGACATCATCGTGCAGAACGAGAAGCGGATGCTGCAGGAAGCTGTCGACGCCCTGATCGACAACGGCCGCCGTGGCCGTCCGGTCACCGGACCAGGCAACCGTCCGCTCAAATCGCTCAGCCATATGCTCAAAGGCAAGCAAGGCCGCTTCCGGCAAAACCTGCTCGGCAAACGCGTCGACTACTCGGGCCGTTCGGTTATCGTCGTCGGACCAAGTCTGAAGATGTACCAGTGCGGTCTGCCGAAGGAAATGGCGCTTGAGCTGTTCAAGCCGTTCGTCATGAAGGAGCTCGTCAACAAAGGGCTCGCGCACAACATCAAGAGCGCCAAGCGCAAGGTTGAGCGCGTCAGTCCGGAAGTATGGGACGTGCTGGAGGAAGTGATCAAGGAGCATCCGGTCCTGCTGAACCGTGCCCCCACGCTTCACCGTCTCGGCATCCAGGCGTTTGAGCCGATCCTCGTGGAGGGCCGCGCGATCAAGCTGCATCCGCTCGTCTGTACGGCGTACAACGCCGACTTCGACGGCGACCAGATGGCGGTGCACGTGCCACTCTCCGCAGAAGCGCAGGCGGAAGCTCGCCTGCTCATGCTGGCATCCGGCAATATCCTTAACCCGAAGGACGGCAAGCCAGTCGTTACGCCTTCGCAGGATATGGTCCTCGGCAGCTTCTATCTGACGATGGACAACAACGAAGCTGCTGGTGCTGGTTCGATCTTCGCTACCGTCAACGAAGCCGTCTCTGCTTATCAGCGAGGTATCGTTTCGCTGCATGCGCGGATCGTTGTGCCGGTCAAGGTGCTGAACAAGGCAACCTTCAACGAAGCGCAGCAAAAAGCGCTGATTGTTACAACCGTAGGCAAACTGATCTTTAACGAGATTTTCCCGGATGACTTCCCGTATATCAACGAAGCAACTAAAGGCAATTTGTTGAACGGAACACCGGAGAAATACTTCGTCTTCGAAAAGGGCGCCGACCTGACCAAAATCCTCAACGAGCTGCCGATCGCCGGCGCTGTCGGCAAGGAATACCTCGGGCTTATCATCGCCGAGTGCTTCCGTCAGTACCAGACGACGCAGACGTCGATGATCCTCGACAAAATCAAGCAGCTTGGCTTCACCTACTCGACACGCGCCGGCATCACAATCGCTGTGGACGACGTTGTCGTACCGCAGGAGAAGCAACTGCTGATGAAGGAGTCCGAGGAGAAGGTTGCCGTCGTTACCAATCAGTATCGTCGCGGCCTGATTACCAACGAAGAACGGTACGATCGTGTTATCAACATCTGGGGCAGCACAAAAGACCAGATTACCGATATCCTCATGAAGTCGATGGAACGCTACAACTCCATCATGCTCATGGTCGATTCCAAGGCGCGGGGCAACAAATCGCAGATCACCCAGTTGGGCGGTATGCGGGGGCTGATGGCCAACCCGTCGGGTCGGATCATCGAGCTCCCGATCAAATCCAACTTCCGCGAAGGCCTGACCGTCCTCGAGTACTTCATCTCGACGCATGGCGCGCGTAAAGGTCTGGCGGATACGGCGCTGCGGACGGCTGACTCGGGTTACCTGACCCGTCGTCTCGTCGACGTAGCCCAGGATGTGATCGTTCGCGAGGACGACTGCGGCACGGACAAAGGCTTCGCGGTCAGCAAGATTCAGGACGGCAAGGAAGTTATCGAGGATCTGTACGACCGGATCGAAGGTCGCTACTCCTTTGAGACGATCCGTCATCCGAAAACAGGCGAGGTTATCGTCCAGCGCAACGAGCTGATCGATTCGGCCAAAGCTGACGAGATCATCGCTGCCGGCGTCGAGCGCCTGCAGATCCGTTCGGTCCTGAGCTGCCGTGCCCGTCATGGCGTCTGCAAGATCTGTTACGGACGCAATCTGGCGACCGGCAAGCATGTCGAGATCGGCGAAGCGGTCGGCATCATCGCGGCTCAGTCGATCGGCGAGCCGGGCACGCAGTTGACGATGCGTACATTCCATACCGGCGGTGTCGCCGGGGATGATATCACGCAAGGTCTGCCGCGGATTCAGGAGCTCTTCGAGGCTCGTAATCCGAAGGGCCAGGCGATCATCTCCGAGCTCGACGGTACGATCAAGGAGATCCGCGAAGCGAAGGATCGCCGCGAGATCGAGGTTCAGGGCGAAGCCGAATCCAAGGTCTACTCTGTCACGTACGGTTCGCGTATCCGCGTATCGGTCGGACAGCAGATCGAGGCTGGCGACGAGCTGACCGACGGCTCGATCGATCCGAAGGATATGCTGCGCATCAAGGGCATCCGCGGCGTGCAGAACTATATCCTCCAGGAAGTTCAGCGCGTCTACCGGAACCAGGGCGTTGAGATCAACGACAAGCATATCGAAGTTATGATCAAGCAGATGCTGCGCAAGATCCGCATCGTTGATGCGGGCGGCACAACGCTGCTGCCGGGCGCATTCGTGGATATCCACGAGTACGAGTCGGCGAACCGCAATGCCATCTTCTCCGACCGCGAGCCGGCTGTCGCCAAGCCAGTCCTGCTCGGCATTACGAAGGCATCCCTGGAGACCGATTCGTTCCTCTCCGCGGCTTCCTTCCAGGAGACGACGCGCGTCCTTACCGACGCTGCGATCAAGGGCAAGGTCGACCAATTGCTCGGCCTCAAGGAGAATGTCATCATCGGCAAGCTGATCCCTGCCGGTACGGGGATGAACCGTTACCGCAGCATCAAATTTGCCGGCGACGAGGAGCAATTGGAGACAGGCGAGGAGCAACTCGAGAGCGTACCGGTTGAGCTGTAAGGCTGATCGATAGCAGACGGGGATTGCGGAGCCTTGGGGCGCTGCAATCCCTGTTTTTTGAAAAATAGGCCCTTGACACGCCATGTGCGGAAGTGCTACTATATCGAAGTGTGCCAACATGGTGGTTTGGACTCGGCCATCCGATGGTCGAAGGATCAATCGGCGAATGGAGGGTGCATTCCATGCCATTCAAGATCGGCAGCAAGCAGACGACGAAGATGGTAGAGCAAGGCAAGGCTACCGCCGTCTATGTAGCGGAGGATGCAGATCAACGAATAACGGGCAAGATTGTAGAGCTCTGCGAACGGGCAGGGATTGAAGTCATCTGGGTAGATACGATGGAGCGCCTCGGGGCAACCTGCGGCATTGACGTCGGTGCCGCGATGGCAGCTAGCGTCCCTGATGAAGAATAAGAGACATTCGTTTTTGTCTGCGGGCAAGAGACGCCAGGCAAAAACTTTCGTTTGTTCTTTTATGAACCACCTGGATCTGTGGGCTTAAGCAAGACCTGTTTGGACAGTCGAAAACTGAGGAAGGGGGTGGCAACAATGCCAACAATCAACCAGCTGGTCCGTAAGGGCCGTGAGGCTAAAGTGGTCAAGTCGAAATCGCCTGCACTTCAAAAAGGGTTCAACGCGCTGAAGCGTGAGGAAACCAACCTGAGCGCCCCGCAAAAACGCGGTGTCTGCACTCGTGTAGGTACGATGACGCCGAAGAAACCGAACTCCGCTTTGCGTAAATACGCTCGTGTTCGCTTGACGAACCGTGTAGAGGTTACTGCTTACATCGGAGGCATCGGTCACAACCTGCAAGAGCACAGCGTGGTACTCGTACGCGGCGGTCGGGTAAAAGACCTTCCGGGTGTTCGTTACCATATCGTTCGCGGTGCGCTTGATACTGCAGGCGTGAACAACCGTATGCAAGCTCGTTCCAAATACGGCACGAAACGTCCTAAAGTTAAAAAGTAAGCTTTAATACTTTGTAAATCACCTCGTGATCAAAAGGTCAGTTTTCAGCACCGAGAAGGTTGGAGGCAGGTGAAATGAGGAGCGGAGCGTAGCCAAAGCTACGTGAGCACCTAAGAGTTTCCGCAGGAAACTAGCTTCGTAAGCATAAGCTTAGTTCCGACTGCATTCAAGATTCGACGCCGAATCTGCATCTTTGAATTTACATCGTGATCAAAACTGATACCCAAAGAAAGGGGGATTACCTCATGCCACGTAAAGGTCCTGTTCCAAAAAGAGACGTATTGCCGGATCCGTTGTACAACAGCAAGCTTGTTACGCGTCTGATCAACCGCATCATGATCGACGGCAAGCGCGGTGTAGCGCAGACGATCCTGTATGATGCCTTCACTCTGATCCAGGAGCGCACAGGTAAAGAGCCGATGGAAGTGTTTGAAGTCGCCATCAAGAACATCATGCCCGTACTCGAAGTTAAAGCCCGTCGTGTAGGTGGTGCGAACTACCAAGTACCGATCGAGGTGAAGCCAGAGCGCCGTACGGCACTCGGTCTTCGTTGGCTGGTGAACTACTCCCGCAACCGCGGCGAGAAAACGATGGAAGAGCGTTTGGCTGCCGAGATCATCGACGCATCCAACAACACTGGCGCATCCGTCAAAAAACGTGAAGATACACACAAGATGGCTGAAGCGAACAAAGCGTTTGCTCACTATCGCTGGTAGGATCTAAACTCGAAAGGAGACATATTCATGGCTAGAGAGTTCTCCTTGAAAAATACGCGCAACATCGGGATTATGGCGCATATTGATGCCGGCAAGACTACCACTACCGAACGGATCCTGTTCTATACAGGCCGTACCCACAAAATCGGCGAGGTGCACGAAGGTGCGGCGACGATGGACTGGATGGAGCAAGAGCAGGAGCGCGGCATTACGATTACATCTGCTGCGACTACAGCTCAGTGGGCGGGACACCGCATCAATATTATCGACACCCCGGGGCACGTTGACTTCACGGTAGAAGTTGAACGCTCCCTGCGCGTATTGGACGGGGCGGTAGGTGTATTCAGTGCAAAAGAAGGCGTAGAGCCGCAGTCTGAAACGGTATGGCGTCAAGCCGACAAATATGGTGTTCCTCGGATCGCTTACGTGAACAAGATGGACATCATCGGTGCTGACTACCTGAACGTTATTAAAGATATGCGCGAGCGTCTGCAAGCCAATGCCGTCGCGATTCAATTGCCGATCGGTGCCGAGAATGACTTCAAAGGCATGATCGACATCGTCGAGCGCGTTGCTTATGTCTACAAAGATGACCTTGGTCGGGACCCTGAGAAAGTTGAGATTCCTGCCGAGTTCGCAGATCAAGTGGAGGAGTTGCGTGCGGATCTGGTCGAGAAAGTGGCCGAACTGGACGAGGAGCTCACCATGAAGTATCTCGAAGGCGAAGAAATCAGCGTAGCTGAACTGAAAGCAGTGCTCCGTAAAGGCGTCTGCGACGTTAAAATCTTCCCTGTCATCTGTGGTTCCTCGTATCGGAACAAAGGCGTACAGCCTATGCTGGACGCGGTAGTCGACTATCTGCCGGCTCCAACCGATGTTCCGGACATCAGAGGCCTGCTTGAGGACGGCACTGAAGTTACCCGCAAATCGGGCGACGATCAACCGTTCGCAGCGCTTGCCTTTAAAATCATGACTGACCCTTATGTCGGTAAACTGACGTTCTTCCGCGTCTACTCTGGCGTACTTGCAGCAGGTTCCTACGTGCTGAATGCGACCAAGGGCAAACGCGAGCGCGTCGGCCGGATCCTGCAGATGCATGCGAACAGCCGTCAAGAGATCACCGAGGTTTACTCGGGCGATATCGCAGCTGCTGTAGGCCTGAAGGATACCGTTACTGGCGACACCCTGTGTGACGAGAAGGCTCCGGTTATCCTGGAGTCGATGATCTTCCCTGAGCCGGTTATCCAGATCGCGATCGAGCCGAAGACCAAAGCAGACCAGGACAAAATGGGCGTCGCCCTGTCCAAGCTGTCTGAAGAGGATCCGACGTTCCGCGCGTACACGGATGAAGAGACAGGACAAACCATTATCGCGGGTATGGGCGAACTCCATCTGGAGATCATCGTCGACCGTATGGTGCGCGAGTTCAAAGTCGAGACCAGCGTAGGTAAACCACAGGTTGCTTACCGCGAGACTTTCAAACAAGCTGCGAAGGTCGAAGGCAAGTTCGTACGTCAGTCCGGCGGACGCGGCCAATACGGTCACGTCTGGATCGAGTTCGAACCGCAAGAAGCCGGTGCCGGCTTCGAGTTCGAGAACAAGATCGTCGGCGGTGTCGTACCTCGTGAGTACATCCCTGCTGTACAGGCCGGTATTGAAGAGTCGATGAAAAACGGCGTTATCGCCGGATTCCCGCTCGTCGATATCAAAGCCCGCATCGTAGACGGATCGTACCATGACGTCGACTCCTCGGAGATGGCGTTTAAGATTGCAGGTTCGATGGCGCTCAAAGCTGCCAAGGACAAATGTTCCCCGGCCTTGCTTGAGCCGATCATGAAGGTTGAAGTAACCGTACCGGAAGAGTACTTCGGTGACGTTATGGGTATGCTCAGCTCCCGTCGCGGTCGCATCGAAGGTACAGACTCCCGTTCGGGCGCCCAGATCATCCGTGCCAAAGTACCTTTGGCTGAGATGTTCGGCTACTCCACAACTCTTCGCTCCGGTACACAGGGACGCGGCGTATTCTCGATGGAGATCTCCCATTACGAAGAAGTGCCGAAGTCGATTGCGGAAGAGATTATCTCCAAGCACAAAGGCGAGTAATCCCAGTTTGACACGGCCGTTAGTTTGTTCGCTTTGCAGCTGAAGACGAACGGCCGATACCTATAACTTTCCATTTATTAAGGAGGAATAAGTTCAATGGCTAAGCAAAAGTTCGAACGTAACAAACCGCACGTTAACATCGGTACAATCGGTCACGTTGACCATGGCAAAACGACTCTGACTGCTGCCATCACAACCGTACTTTCCAAAAGATACGGCGGTTCTGCAATCGCTTTTGACCAAATCGACAAAGCGCCAGAAGAGCGCGAGCGCGGTATCACAATCTCCACTTCGCACGTTGAGTATGAGACGCCTGCTCGTCACTACGCTCACGTTGACTGCCCAGGTCACGCTGACTACGTTAAAAACATGATCACTGGTGCTGCTCAAATGGACGGCGCGATCCTGGTTGTATCCGCTGCTGACGGCCCTATGCCGCAAACGCGCGAGCACATCCTGCTCTCCCGCCAAGTAGGCGTACCTTACATCGTCGTATTCCTGAACAAATGCGACATGGTTGAAGACGAAGAGCTCCTCGAGCTGGTTGAGATGGAAGTACGCGACCTGCTGAACGAGTATGAGTTCCCAGGCGACGACACGCCAATCATCCGTGGTGCAGCTCGTGAAGCGCTGGCTAACCCGGACGGCGAGTGGGCTGATAAAATCGTTGAGCTGTTCGAGCAAGTGGATACTTACATCCCAACTCCTGAGCGCGACGTTTCCAAGCCATTCCTGATGCCTGTCGAGGACGTATTCACGATCACTGGACGCGGTACAGTTGCTACTGGCCGTGTTGAGCGTGGCGTGGTTAAAGTCGGCGACGAGATCGAAGTTATCGGTCTGCAAGAAGAGACTCGCAAAACTGTATGTACTGGCGTTGAGATGTTCCGCAAATTGCTGGACTCCGCTCAAGCCGGCGACAACATTGGCGCATTGCTGCGTGGTGTTGAGCGTAAAGACATCGAGCGTGGTCAAGTTCTGGCTAAGCCAGGTTCCGTTAAACCACACACGAACTTCACAGCTCAAATCTACGTCCTGACTAAAGAAGAGGGCGGACGTCACAAGCCTTTCTTCACAGGCTACCGTCCACAGTTCTACTTCCGTACAACAGACGTAACTGGTATCATCACGCTGCCAGAAGGCACTGAGATGGTTATGCCTGGCGACAACATCACGGTTACTGTTGAACTGATCGCTCCAATCGCGGTTGAAGAGGGCACTCGCTTCTCGATCCGTGAAGGCGGCCGTACAGTAGGCGCTGGCGCTGTAGCTTCGATCCAAAAATAATCCCGTCGCAGCGCAAGCTGCGCAGGATGTACACAAGAGGTTGTCCAACCGGTCATGCAGATGGTCGGGAGGGCAGCCTCTTTTGCTATATATAATAGAAGAAATAAGATCGCCCCCACATACCGAAGCCGCAGACGGAATTAAAACCGCGAAGTATTTATGCATTGCAAGAGAAAAATCTTGCAATTGCCCAGCGTTTTGTATATAATAGTGAACGTTGGTCTGTGGCTGTGCGATGATGCGAGAGGTTGCCGACACACCCGGCCCCTTTGCCATGGGGCATAAGTCGGGTTTTCTCGCGGAGTATGTCCGATATAAAATTGGGCGATAGAAGGAGGGAATTATATGGCAAAGCAAAAGATTCGTATTCGTTTGAAAGCTTACGATCACAGAATTCTTGACCAATCAGCAGAGAAAATTGTTGAAACTGCAAAGCGTTCCGGAGCAGGCGTGTCCGGTCCGATTCCGTTGCCAACGGAAAAGCAAATCATCACCATTCTGCGTGCGGTTCATAAGTACAAGGATTCGCGGGAGCAATTCGAGATGCGCACACATAAGCGTCTGATCGACATTGTTAACCCAACGCCGCAAACGGTTGATGCATTGATGCGTTTGGATCTGCCATCCGGTGTAGATATCGAAATCAAACTGTAAGACATAACTACTCATACGTAAAAGAAACGAGGTGTCAACATGAAAGGTATCTTAGGGAAAAAACTCGGCATGACGCAAGTCTTTACGCCTGAGGGCAACGTAATTCCGGTTACGGTCATCGAGGCAGGACCTTGCGTGGTTCTCCAGAAGAAAGATCAGGAGACTGACGGCTACGAGGCGATCCAGCTTGGCTTCTCCGACAAGAAGAAGCAAAGAGCGAACAAGCCCGAAACAGCTCATGCTCAAAAAGCCAACACGGCTCCTAAGCGCTACATTCGTGAATTCCGCGGGGTTAACCTGGGTGAATACGAAGTTGGCGCAGAAGTAAAAGCGGATCTGTTCTCCGAAGGCGAATTTGTTGACGTAACAGGGATCTCCAAAGGTAAAGGATTCCAAGGCGTAATCAAACGTTGGGGACAAAGCACAGGTCCAATGTCTCACGGCTCCCGCTACCATCGCGGACCAGGCTCCATGGGCTCCATCCAGGCGAACCGCGTACCGAAAGGCAAGCGTCTGCCAGGACACATGGGTCAAGACACGATTACCATTCAACGTCTGGAAGTTATCCGCGTTGATGTCGAGCGCAACGTGCTGCTCGTCAAAGGATCGATTCCCGGAGCGAAAAACAGCTTCGTCAAAATTAAATCTACGGTGAAGAAATAACACCCCTGAAGAAAGGAGGAACACGTAATGCCAAAGGTAGCAGTATACAACGTGAGTGGTTCGCAAGTCGGCGACATCGAGCTGGCTGAAGCGATCTTCGGCATCCAGCCGAACACCCATGTTATGCACAGCGCCGTGGTCCTGCAGCAAGCTGCAGAGCGCCAAGGCACGCATAAGACCAAAGGTCGTTCGGAGGTTCGCGGCGGTGGCCGCAAACCATGGAAACAAAAAGGCACCGGTCGCGCTCGTCAGGGCAGCATCCGCTCCCCGCAATGGGTAGGCGGCGGTACCGTATTCGGCCCGACTCCGCGTTCTTACGGATTCAAGCTTCCTAAGAAAGTGCGTCGTCTCGCCATCAAATCCGCACTGTCTTCCAAAGTGATCGGTAACGAAATCATCGTATTGGATCAACTGGCTCTGAGCCAACCAAAGACGAAGGAATTCAAAGGAATTCTGGGCAGTCTGAAGGTTGCTCGCAAAGCGCTGGTCGTAACAGCCAACTACGAGGACAACGTTGCACTGAGCGCTCGCAATATTCCAGGCGTCAAATTCCTGACCGTCGAAGGCATTAATGTTCTGGATGTATTGGCTCATGACCAACTGATCATCACGAAGGAAGCAGTCGAGAAAGTACAGGAGGTGCTTGCGTAATGAAGAACGCACACGATATTATCAAGCGCCCGATCATTACTGAGCGTACTAGCGAACTCATGGTAGCCAAACGCTATGTGTTCGAAGTCGACATGCGCGCCAACAAAACCGCAATCAAGCAAGCGATCGAGTCGATCTTCGGCGTAAAGGTCGCGAGCGTCAACACGATGCGCGTACCTGGCAAGCCAAAACGCCAAGGTCGCCACGCCGGATACACATCCGAGTGGAAAAAAGCGATCGTGCAGCTGACTGAAGAAAGCAACGAGCTCGAATTCTTCGAAGCGTCGGTATAATAAGAGACTAGACAAGTAAGGAGGGAATCGAAGTGCCAATCAAGAAGTATAAGCCGACTTCTCCTGCACGCCGTGCGATGTCCGTCTCGACGTTCGAAGAGATCACGACAAGCACACCGGAGAAATCGCTGCTGGCGCCGCTCTTCAAAAAAGCGGGCCGCAACAACCAAGGTAAAATTACCGTACGTCACCACGGTGGCGGGCACAAGCGTAAATACCGGATTATCGATTTCAAACGCAACAAGGACGGCATTCCTGGTAATGTAGCTACCGTCGAATACGATCCGAACCGCACCTCGAACATCGCGCTGATCCATTACGCGGACGGCGAGAAGCGTTACATCATCGCCCCTAAAGGTCTGAAAGTCGGAGACGTTATCACGTCCGGACCGGATGCCGACATCAAAGTAGGTAACGCGCTGCCGCTCGAGAACATCCCGGTCGGTACAGTTATCCACAACATTGAGATGAAGCCTGGCAAAGGCGGCCAACTGGTCCGCGCAGCCGGTACAGAAGCTCAATTGCTCGGTAAAGAGGACAACTACGCAGTTATCCGCCTGTCCTCCGGCGAAGTTCGTCGCATCCTGAAAGTTTGCCGCGCGACCATCGGTTCCGTAGGCAACGGGGATCACGAACTCGTCAAAATCGGTAAAGCCGGCCGTTCCCGCTGGCTGGGCAAGCGTCCTGAAGTACGCGGCGTCGTCATGAACCCGAACGATCACCCACACGGTGGTGGTGAAGGCCGTGCGCCAATCGGACGCAAATCGCCTATGTCCCCATGGGGCAAACCGACACTGGGCTACAAAACCCGTAAGAAGAAAAAAGCTTCCAGCCAATATATCGTTCGCGGTCGCACGAAGTAAGCTTAGCTTGACTTCGAGCGACTCGGACACTATTCTACGCCAGGTTAGCTGAAGGGAGGATCACCTATGGGTCGCAGTTTGAAGAAGGGGCCGTTTATCGACGGTTACCTGCTGAAAAAGGTCGAGGAACTGAATGAGGCGGACAAAAAAGTCGTCGTCAAAACTTGGTCCCGTCGTTCCACAATTTTCCCACAGTTCATCGGACATACGTTTGCTGTATATGACGGCCGTAAGCACGTGCCTGTATACGTAACCGAGGACATGGTCGGACATAAGCTGGGCGAATTCGCGCCTACGCGTACGTACAAAGGCCATACCGCCGACGACAAAAAAACCGGCAGAAGATAATCTGCCTTGACTAGCTAATTGTTCTGAGAGGAGGTTCTACCATGGCACAACAAGCAAAAGCTGTTGCGAACTTCATCCGTATCGCACCCCGCAAGGCTCAACTGGTCGTCGACCTGATCCGCGGCAAGCAAGTCGGTGAAGCGATCGCGATCCTGCGTCACACCCCGAAATCGGCGTCGCCGATCGTGGAGAAGCTGCTGAACTCTGCCATCGCCAATGCGGATCATAACTATCAGCTGGACGTCAACAAGCTGGTCGTATCCGAGGTGTATGTCAATCAGGGGCCAACTATGAAACGTTTCCGTCCACGCGCGATGGGTCGTGCGAGCCGGATCAACAAACGAACCAGCCACATTACTCTGGTGGTATCCGAAAAATAAGGGAGGGATAACGTGTGGGTCAAAAAGTAAACCCCGTCGGTCTACGGATCGGTATTATCCGTGACTGGGAATCGAAATGGTACGCGGGCAAAGATTTCGGCGATCTCTTGATGGAGGACGTAAGAATCCGTGACTACCTGAAAAAGAAGCTGAAAGACGCTGCTGTATCGAAATTCGAAATCGAGCGTGCCGCTAACCGCGTCAACGTGACGATTCATACCGCGAAGCCAGGCATGGTTATCGGTAAAGGCGGATCTGAGGTTGAGAACCTGCGTACGGAGCTTGCCAAGATCTCTGGTGGCAAGAAGGTTCACATCAACATCGCCGAAATCAAACAAGCTGACCTGGACGCTGTCCTCGTAGCTGAAAGCATCGCGTTGCAACTCGAGCGCCGGACTTCGTTCCGTCGTGCGCTGAAGCAAGCGATCCAACGCACGATGCGCGCAGGCGCAAAAGGAATCAAAACTTCGGTTAGCGGACGTCTGGGCGGCGCCGAGATCGCTCGTACCGAAGGCTACAGTGAAGGAACCGTGCCGCTGCATACGCTGCGTGCCGATATCGATTACGGAACTGCTGAGGCGTTCACGACTTATGGTCTGATCGGCGTCAAAGTATGGATCTACCGTGGCGAAGTCCTTCCTGCTAAAAAAAGAACAGCAGCAGCTCCCCAGGAAGGAGGCAACTAAATCATGTTGGTACCTAAACGCGTCAAGCACCGCAAGCAACAACGCGGCCATATGAGAGGTCGCGCCAAAGGCGGCACCGAGGTGCTCTTCGGCGAATACGGCCTGCAGGCTACTGAGCCGGCATGGATCACGAACCGTCAGATCGAGGCCGCTCGTATCGCCATGACCCGTTACATCAAACGGGGCGGTAAAGTCTGGATCAAAATTTTCCCGGCCAAACCGATTACTCAAAAGCCTCTCGAGGTTCGGATGGGTAGCGGTAAAGGTAACGTTGAGAAATGGGTAGCCGTAGTCAAACCAGGTAAAATCATGTTTGAACTTGCTGGTGTCCCTGAAGATATCGCGCGTGAAGCAATGCGTCTTGCTGCACACAAGCTTCCGGTTAAAACGAAGTTTGTGAAACGCGAAGAAGTGGGTGGTGAAACAAATGAAAGCTAGTGAATTTCGCAACCTGACCTCCGCCGAGATCGAGCAAAAGGTCGCCGGCTTCAAGGAAGAGTTGTTCAACCTACGTTTTCAATTGGCTACCGGTCAACTCGACAATCCGACTCGCATCCGCGACGTACGGAAAGAGATTGCTCGCGCCAAAACAGTTTTGCGCCAAAGAGAGCTCGGAATCAGCAGCTAATTCATAGATTACGATTAACTGCTTTGGCCTCTCCGACAGGCTGAAGGAAGGAGGAAGAACATGAGCGAACGTAATGCCCGCAAAGTTCAAACCGGCAAAGTTGTCAGCGACAAAATGGACAAAACGGTAGTGGTGGCTGTAGAAACCTACAAAAAGCACACGCTGTACAACAAGCGTATTAAATATACGAAAAAGTTCAAAGCCCATGATGAGAACAACCAAGCCAAAATCGGCGACGTGGTACGGATCATGGAAACTCGTCCGCTTTCCAAGGACAAACGCTGGAGACTCGTAGAAGTCGTAGAAGCAGCGATTATCCTGTAAGCTGAACGGATGCAAGCTTTCAACTCTGTATTTCTGACCGGAAGGAGGACGTTACAATGATTCAACCATTTACACGCTTGAAAGTGGCTGACAACTCGGGCGCCAAGGAACTGATGTGTATCCGCGTACTGGGCGGCACTGGACGTCGCGTAGCTCACATCGGCGATCTGATCGTATGCTCCGTCAAACAAGCAACACCCGGTGGCGTTGTCAAGAAAGGCGATGTTATCAAAGCGGTTGTCGTGCGTACAAGAAACTCGGTTCGCCGTAAAGACGGTTCTTACATCGCATTTGACGAGAACGCAGCTGTCATCGTGAAGGACGACAAAAGCCCGCGCGGCACACGTATCTTCGGACCTGTTGCTCGCGAACTGCGCGACCGTGACTTCATGAAGATCGTATCGCTGGCTCCGGAAGTTATCTAAGACCTCAGAGGTCTTGTAGTACGAACCAATACTTTTGCTCACGAAGTGAGGTGTGAGAAATGCCAAGGCTGAAAAAGATCCTGGAATCCCATAACAACAAGCTGCATGTGAAGAAGGATGACAATGTCATCGTCATCACCGGCAAAGATAAAGGCAAAAAAGGTCGCGTCATCGCTGCTTATCCGCGTGAGAATCGTGTCCTGGTCGAAGGTGTGAACATGGTGAAAAAGCATGCTCGTCCTTCGCAACAAAACCCGCAAGGCGGTATCCTGGAGCAGGAAGCAGCGATTCACGTATCGAACGTGATGCTGATTGATCCGAAAACAGGCAAACCGACCCGCGTCGGCTATAAAGTGCAAGAAAACGGCAAGAAAGTCCGGGTAGCGAAATCCGGCGCTGTAATCGACTAATCCCTTTGACAGAAAGGAGGTCCATAAATCGTGGCTATCAGAATGAAAGATCGTTTTTTGAATGAAATTACACCGAATCTGATGCAGAAGTTCAACTATTCTACTGTGATGCAGGTGCCGAAGATCGAGAAGGTCGTCATCAACATGGGTGTTGGCGAAGCTGTTCAAAACTCCAAGGTGCTGGACGTTGCTGTAGAAGAGCTGAGAATCATCTCGGGTCAGAAGCCGGTTATCACACGGGCTAAGAAATCGATCGCCGGTTTCAAGCTTCGTGAAAATATGCCGATCGGGGTTAAAGTAACACTGCGCGGCGAGCGTATGTACTACTTCCTCGACAAACTGTTTAATGTCGCTCTTCCGCGCGTACGTGACTTCCGCGGGATCTCCACCAAAGCGTTCGACGGCCGTGGCAACTATACGCTTGGTCTGAAAGAACAGCTGATCTTCCCGGAGATTGAGTACGATAAAGTCGACAAAGTCCGCGGTATGGACATTGTTATCGTAACAACGGCAAAAACGGATGAAGAATCTCGTGAATTGCTGACCCAACTGGGTATGCCGTTTGCGAAGTAATCCACTTCTAGGAGGTGTAAAACCCAGTGGCAAAAACTTCGATGAAAATTAAGCAACAACGTACGCCGAAGTTCAAAGTGCGCGCCTACACACGCTGCGAGCGTTGTGGCCGTCCGCATTCCGTGCTCCAAAAGTTCAAAATTTGCCGGATTTGTTTCCGTGAATTGGCATATAAAGGCCAGATCCCTGGCGTCAAAAAAGCAAGCTGGTAATCAGCCGAGTTCGGGAAGGAGGTTTACAACAAATGGTTATGTCTGATCCGATTGCAGATATGCTGACGCGCATCCGCAACGCGAATGTGGTCCGTCATGAGACCGTGGAAATGCCCGCTTCGAAATCGAAGAAGCAAATCGCTGAAATTCTGAAACGCGAGGGCTTCATCCGTGACGCAGAGTATATCGAGGACAACAAGCAAGGGATGATCCGTATTTTCCTGAAATACGGCCCTAACAACGAGCGTGTCATCACCGGGTTGAAACGCATCAGTAAACCAGGTCTGCGCGTATACACGAAAAGTACAGAAGTGCCACGCGTGCTGGGCGGATTGGGAATCGCGATTATTTCCACATCCAAAGGCATCGTGACCGATAAAGAAGCACGCCAAGGCAAAGCCGGCGGCGAAGTGCTTTGCTACGTTTGGTAATCACTCGTTAAACGATTGGAGGTGTAACAATGTCCCGTATTGGCCGTAAACCTATCCAGGTGCCAGCTGGCGTAGACATCAAGCTGGATAACACACAACTTACTGTAAAAGGTCCTAAAGGCACGCTCACTCGCGAGCTGCACAAGGACATGAAGATCGTCATCGCGGAGAACGAGATCACGGTTGAGCGTCCTTCCGATAACAAAATGCACCGTTCCCTGCACGGCACGACGCGCAGCGTCGTGGCAAACATGGTGAACGGCGTGACTGAAGGTTTCTCGAAATCGCTGGAACTGGTCGGCGTCGGTTACCGTGCCAACAAAGCTGGCGACAAGGTCGTCCTGAACGTCGGCTATTCCCATCCGGTCGAGATCAACCCTGAAGGCGGCGTGGAATTCGAGGTTCCTACGAACACGAAGATCATCGTCAAAGGGATCGACAAGGAATTGGTCGGCGCATTTGCAGCAAAAATCCGCTCCGTGCGCGAGCCTGAGCCGTACAAAGGCAAGGGCATCAAGTACGAAGGCGAACGTATCCTTCGCAAAGAAGGTAAAGCCGGTAAGAAGAAGTAAGCTCTCCCTCGCGAGCGCTTAGCTTCAGACCGGTCCCAAGGCAAAAGAAGGGAGTGAACCTCTAATGATTACTAAAGGCGATAAGAACAAAGCGCGTCTGAAACGGCATCTGCGTGTGCGTAAGAAAATCAAGGGCACAACTGAACGTCCAAGATTGTCCGTATTCCGTTCCGCTAAACATATCTACGTCCAACTGATCGATGACGTTCAAGGTGTAACCCTGGCAACAGCTTCGACACAGGACAAAGAGCTGAAGTCGATCACAAGCGGCGGCAACGTCGAGGCAGCCAAGCAAGTTGGTCAACTGGTAGCTGATCGTGCAAAAGCGAAAGGCGTAACCAGAGTGGTCTTCGATCGCGGCGGTTACTTGTACCACGGCAGAATCCAAGCGCTGGCGGACGCAGCTCGCGAAGCTGGATTGGAATTCTAATCAGAATTCACTTAAGAGGAGGTAAAACGACTTGCGTGTAGATCCTAATTCGTTAGAATTGACTGAGAAAGTGGTCCAAATCAACCGCGTATCTAAAGTTGTCAAGGGCGGACGCCGCTTCAGCTTTAGTGCTCTCGTGGTTGTGGGCGACGGCAAAGGCTGGGTTGGCGCAGGGATCGGTAAAGCTGGCGAGGTTCCGGATGCGATCCGCAAAGGAATCGACGACGCCAAGAAAAACCTGATCCAAGTTCCACTCGTAAAAACAACGATTCCTCACCTGGTGCTCGGACATTTCGGCGCAGGCGAAGTACTGCTGAAGCCGGCATCCGAAGGTACGGGCGTTATCGCTGGCGGACCGGTACGTGCGGTTCTCGAGCTGGCAGGTGTGGGCGATATCTTGACCAAATCTCTCGGTTCTTCCAACGCCATCAACATGGTTAACGCGACGCTTGAGGGCCTGTCCCGTCTGAAGCGTGCGGAAGATGTAGCCAAATTGCGCGGAAAAACCGTCCAAGAGATCTTGGGCTAAGGAGGGGTATACGATGGCAAAATTGCAAATCACCCTCGTGCGCAGTTTGATCGGCCGTAACGAGAAGCAACGTGCGACAGTTCAAGCCCTTGGACTTCGTAAAGTGAATCACTCGGTTATTAAAGCAGACAACGAAGCCATTCGCGGCATGGTGAACCATGTTAGCCATTTGGTCAAAGTTGAAGAAGTGCAGGCTTAATTGTCTGCACGAGCCATTACAGTGAACCAATAAGGAGGTGCAACGAACGATGAAATTGCATGAGCTTCAGCCAGCAGCCGGATCCAAGCAAGTCGGCAAGCGTAAAGGCCGCGGGATCGGTACCGGCAACGGCAAAACTGCAGGTCGCGGTCACAAAGGCCAAAACGCTCGCTCCGGCGGCGGTGTCCGTCCAGGCTTCGAAGGCGGACAAAACCCATTGTATCGTCGCTTGCCGAAACGTGGTTTCAACAACCCGTTCCGTAAAGAATATGCCGTTGTTAACATTGAAGATTTGAACAGCTTTGCAGCAGGAACCGAAGTTACGCCTGAGCTTCTGATGGAGCAAGGGGTTGTCAAAAATCCGCAGGATGGCATCAAGATTCTCGGAAACGGTGAAATCAAGGTTCAACTGACTGTTAAAGCCAACAAATTCTCTCAATCTGCGGTAGAGAAAATTCAAGCTGCCGGCGGTAAAACCGAGGTGATCTAACGTGTTCAAGACTTTGTCCAACATATGGAAAGTGGAGGATCTGCGTAAGCGCGTGCTGTTCACGTTGTTCGTCCTGCTGATCTTCCGCATCGGTTCTTTCATCCCGGTTCCTAACATTGACAAGTCGGTATTTGAAGCGATGAATGAACAAAGCACGAACATCTTTGGTCTGCTCAACACCTTCTCCGGTGGCGCGTTGTTCCAGTTCTCGATCTTCGCGCTCGGGATCATGCCTTACATTACAGCTTCCATCATCGTCCAGTTGCTCTCTATGGATGTTATTCCTAAGTTTGCAGAGTGGGCGAAGGAAGGCGAAAACGGCAAACGCAAGCTGGCTCAGATTACGCGGTATGGTACGATCGTACTCGGTCTGATCCAAGCTTACGCTACTGCCATCGGCTTTAACCGTCAGTACAATGCTCAGTTCGTTCTTGATCCGAGCTTTGCCACCTATACGATGATCGCTATCGTCCTGACGGCAGGTACGGCGTTCCTGATGTGGCTCGGTGAGCAGATCACTGAGAAGGGTATCGGCAACGGCATCTCGATCATTATCTTTGCTGGTATCGTAGCAGGCATCCCGCAGCATATGCGTACTATCTACACTGAGAAACTGATGGATGCAGGCGATCAGCTCTTCCTGAACATCCTTCTGGTCGTGCTCATCGTTATCGCGGTCATCCTGATGATCGTGGGCGTTATCTACGTCCAGCAGGGCATCCGGAAGATCCCGGTCCAATACGCGAAGCGTGTGGTCGGACGCAAGATGTACGGCGGACAGTCGACGCATATTCCTCTCAAGGTAAATGGCGCCGGCGTTATCCCGGTTATCTTCGCCGTATCGCTCCTGATGTTCCCGGTTACGATCGCTCAATTCTGGTCTGGGCAAGCATGGTCGAACTGGATTCAAAATCACCTCATGTACACCAAGCCGCTGGGCATGGTCCTTTACGTGCTGCTGATCATCGGATTCACGTTCTTCTATACTTTTGTTCAGATCAACCCGACTCAGATGGCGGATCAGATGAAGAAAAATGGTGGTTATATCCCGGGCGTGCGCCCAGGCAAGCCGACCAGTAGCTACATCACGCGCGTCATGTCGCGGATCACGCTCTCCGGAGCGCTGTTCCTGGCGCTGATCTCCATCATCCCGATCTTCTTCGGTCAGTTGGCCGGTCTTCCGGATACGGTACAGCTGGGCGGAACCTCGCTTCTCATCGTCGTCGGCGTTGCGCTGGATACGATGAAGCAGATCGAGAGCCAGTTGATCAAACGCCACTACAAAGGGTTTATCAATAAATAACACTAGGTTCAGAGCGGGCTATGCGAGCATCCTTCGGATGCTTCGTCGGCCCGGCCGAGCCTATTGTGCTTAAAGTGAGGAACTCGACAATGAATATCCTGTTCATGGGCCCTCCCGGCGCCGGCAAAGGTACGCAAGCGGAGCGGATCGTTGAGGAATTCAACATTCCCCACATCTCGACTGGCGATGCGTTCCGTCTTGCGATGAAGCAAGGCACGCCGCTCGGCCAGAAGGCCAAAGAATATGTCGACCAAGGACTGCTCGTCCCGGACGATGTGACGAACGGTATCGTACGCGAACGTCTGCAGCAGGACGATTGCGAGGCAGGCTTCCTGCTCGACGGCTTCCCGCGGACAACCGCGCAAGCCGAAGCGCTCGATGAGATGCTCGCCGGCATGAACCGCAAGCTGGATCATGTGATCAACCTGAAGGTTGACCGCAGCCTCTTGCTGGCTCGTCTGACGGGACGCCGGATCTGCAAATCGTGTGGATCGACCTACCATGTGTTGTTTAATCCTCCTGCACAGGAGGGTGTGTGCGCGAAGTGCGGCGGCGAGCTGTACCAGCGTTCGGATGACACCGAGGAGAAGGTCGGTACACGTCTCGACGAGTATATCTCGAAGACTGCGCCGCTGCTCGCTTACTACGAGAAGCAGGAGCTGCTCCGCGAGGTTGACGGAGAGAAAGAAATCGATACGGTGACAACCGAGATTGCCGATTGCTTGCGGGGTACGGAATGATCATCTGCAAATCCGAAGTGGAACTGGGTTTCATGAGGGAAGCAGGACGCATCGTTGCGGAGACGCATCGACTGATGGCGCAATCCGTCAAACCGGGTATTACTACCAAGGAGCTTGACCGGATTGCCGAAACGTATATACGGAGCCAGGGCGCCGTACCGTCTTTCAAAGGTTACAATGATTTCCCTGCCAGTATATGTGCTTCTGTAAACAACGAGTTGGTGCACGGTATTCCTGGTTCGCGCAAGCTGAACGAAGGGGATATCATCAGTATCGACATCGGCGCACAATTCAATGGCTACCATGGAGATTCGGCCTGGACCTACGGGGTCGGGGAGATCTCCGAGGAGTCTGCCCGCCTGCTCGACGTAACGGAGAAATCGCTATACGCCGGACTTGCGCTCATCGAACCGGACGTTCGACTGTACACGGTCTCGCATGCGATTCAGCAAGTGGTGGAAGAGGCAGGATTTTCGATCGTTCGCGAGTATGTCGGACACGGCATCGGGGCCAAACTGCATGAAGAACCACAGATTCCCAACTACGGTATCCCGGGACGCGGACCGCGTCTGAAGCCGGGGATGGTGCTGGCGATCGAACCGATGGTCAACATCGGCGAACGTTATGTGCGTACCCTGCAAGACAACTGGACGGTCGTCACCGAGGACGATTCGTGGTGCGCTCACTTCGAGCATACGGTAGCCGTCACCGAGGACGGGTATGAGATCCTCACCCGACTTCCGGAGTAGCAACGTTATGCCAGAGCAGCTACAGCCTCGGATCGGTCAGCTCGTCACCGTGCTGCGCGGCAAGGACGAAGGCACGCATGCCGTGATCGTCGCCCTCGTCGATGAGCGCTTTGTGATGATCGCCGACGGCCACAAGCGCAAAGCCCAGGAGCCGAAGAAAAAGAATCTGCTTCATCTGGCGCTCCATCCGCAGGTCAGCGAGGAAGTGGCAGACAGCCTGCGCGAGAGCGGCAGCGTGACGAACGGGAAACTGCGATTTGCGATTCAGAAGTATATACAACGGAAAGGAGAATAACTGTGACCAAGGAAGATGTGATTGAAGTCGAAGGTACGGTCATCGAGCCGCTGCCCAATGCGCATTTCAGGGTGGAACTGGAGAACGGCCATCAAATCCTCGCCCATGTGTCCGGCAAGCTCAGAATGCACTTTATCCGCATCCTGACCGGAGACAAAGTGGTAATCCAGTTGTCGCCTTATGATTTAACAAAAGGTCGTATCACCTATCGGAAGTAGGCTGCTCATGTAGTCTGGTTGCGAAGTATTCGGGAGGGAATCACAATGAAGGTCAGACCTTCGGTCAAGCCGATCTGCGAAAAATGCAAAGTCATTCGTCGCAAAGGCAATGTAATGGTGATTTGTGAAAATCCTAAGCATAAACAAAAACAAGGTTAAGAAGGAGGGAAACGGAATATGGCTCGTATAGCTGGTGTAGACTTGCCGCGTGACAAGCGCGTAGAGATCGCTCTGCAGTATATCTTCGGAATTGGTCAAACCACGGCCAAGAAAATCCTGGGTGAAACAGGCATCGACGCACAGACACGTGTTCGCGATTTAACGGAAGACGAGGTTAGCAAACTGCGCGAGACGATTGATAAATCGGTCAAGGTAGAAGGCGACCTGCGTCGTGAAATTTCGTTGAATATTAAAAGGTTGATTGAGATCGGCTGCTACCGCGGTATCCGTCACCGTCGTGGTCTGCCTGTTCGTGGTCAACGGACCAAAACTAACGCCCGTACACGGAAAGGTCCTCGTCGGACCGTTGCGAACAAGAAGAAATAAGGGGGGATAACTGAAATGGCTAAACCGAAAAAAGTGGTCCGTACCAAACGTCGTGACCGTAAAAATATTGAATCTGGCGTAGCGCACATCCGCTCGACATTCAACAACACTATCGTGACGATTACGGATCCGCACGGCAACGCGATTTCTTGGGCAAGTGCTGGTAACCTGGGCTTCAAAGGTTCCCGCAAAAGCACGCCGTTTGCAGCGCAAATGGCAGCCGAGTCCGCCGCGAAAGCCGCAATGGAGCACGGAATGAAAGCTGTAGAAGTCATGGTTAAAGGCCCGGGCGCTGGCCGTGAAGCTGCGATCCGTTCGCTGCAAGCCGCAGGTCTTGAAGTGAACATGATCAAAGACGTCACACCGGTTCCGCACAACGGATGCCGTCCACCGAAACGTCGCCGCGTATAGTTCATTTGATTGTGGTATCAAATATCTGCAACTTGTGAATAATGGTTGTGAAGGTTAGGCATACTACATGATTTGACCGCATAACGCTAGGTACGGAGCGACGTTTTTGAAGGAGGGTTCAATTAGTGATTGAGATCGAAAAGCCGAAGATCGAAACGGTAGAACTGAATGAGGATGGCACGTACGGACGATTCGTCGTCGAGCCGCTCGAGAGAGGCTATGGCACGACGCTGGGCAACTCGCTGCGCCGGATTCTGCTTTCGTCGCTGCCAGGCGCGGCAGTGATATCTGTCCAGATCGATGGAGTGCTGCATGAGTTCTCAACGATTCCGGGCGTGATTGAGGATGTGACCGAGATCATTCTGAATCTGAAGGGCTTGTCCCTGAAGATTCATTCCGACGAAGAGAAAGTGTTGGAAATCGATGCGGAAGGCGAAGGCAGCATCACGGCCGGCGACATTCGCGCAGACAGCGATGTCGAGATTCTCAATCCTGATCTTCATATCGCCACCTTGGCCTCCGGCGCAAGACTCCACATGCGGGTGTTCGCCAACCGCGGACGCGGATACGTGCAGGCTGACCGCAACAAGCGGGAAGACCAGCCGATCGGCGTCATCCCTGTGGATTCCATCTACACGCCGATCACTCGCGTGAACTACGCCATCGAGAACACGCGTGTCGGCCAGGTGACCAACTATGACAAGCTGACGTTGGAAGTCTGGACGGATGGCAGCATTCGGCCGGAGGAAGCAGTCAGCCTCGGCGCCAAAATTCTCACGGAGCATCTGGATCTGTTCGTCGGTCTGACTGACGAAGCGAAGGACGCCGAGATTATGGTCGAGAAGGAAGAGGACAAGAAAGAGAAGGTTCTCGAGATGACCATCGAGGAGCTGGATCTCTCTGTTCGTTCGTACAACTGTCTGAAGCGCGCTGGCATCAACACCGTCCAGGAGTTGATCACCAAAACCGAAGAAGACATGATGAAGGTCCGCAACTTGGGCCGCAAGTCTCTCGAAGAGGTGCAGGAGAAGCTCGAAGAGCTGGGCCTGGGCTTGCGTACGGAAGATTAAGATCGCACACGGTACACTATAGAAGGAGGTTCTACGCAAATGGCTTATCAAAAATTAGGCCGTGATTCGAGCGCGCGTAAAGCATTGTTCCGCGACCTCGTCACTGACCTGTTCTTGTATGAGCGCATCCAGACAACGGAAGCGAAAGCTAAAGAAGTTCGCTCCATTGCCGAGAAGCTCATCACTAAAGCAAAACGCGGCGATCTGCATGCGCGCCGTCAAGTAGCAGCATTTGTTCGTCGTGAAACCATTGATGGAGAGCAGGATGCCATCCAGAAGTTGTTCTCCGAATTGGCCACCCGTTACTCTGAGCGTGCGGGCGGGTACACACGGATCCTGAAGCTCGGTCCACGTCGCGGCGATGCTGCGCCTATGGTATTCCTGGAGCTTGTCGATCGTGCGTAATTGACCGGAACGAGAAGGGGTGGACCACTTGGGGCCACCTTTTTTTTGTGAGATTCACCAAGCGAGGTGAATCTCACTCAGATCAGGCCGGCTACGGCCTGCAAGACATGGGAGTGAAGACATGCGGAACCTATGCATGACGGTGAGTTATGACGGGACGGACTACCACGGCTTTCAGAGCCAGCCAATCGGGAATACGGTGCAGGATGAGATCGAGAAGGCGCTCGGAAAGCTGACTGGCGAGGAGATCAAGATTCACGGGTCGGGTCGCACCGATGCGGGGGTCCATGCCTTTGGCCAGGTGTTCAACTTTCAGACGTCCTCGCAGATCCCGGTGGGCCGCTGGGCGGTGGCGATGAATACGTGGTTGCCCGACGACATCGTCATTCGCGATGCGCAGGAGGTACCGCTAGCCTTCCATGCTCGCAAGTCAGCCAAGCGCAAAACGTATCGCTACGCGATCCGGCTCGGCAAGCATCCCGATGTGTTCGCTCGTCGCTATGAGTTTCACCACTATAGCCCGTTGCAGCTCGAGCCGATGCAAGATGCGCTCTCCTGCCTGATCGGCGAGCATGACTTCACCTCATTCACCTCGATTCACTCAACCAAGAGCTCTCATGTGCGCACGATCTATGAGGCGTATATGGAGGAGCGAGATGGCGTCGTCTATACGTACATCACGGGCAACGGCTTTCTGTACAACATGGTGCGCGTCATCATGGGGACGTTGATGCGGATCGGCGAAGGCCGGATGTCGGCACAGGAGATGCCTTCGATCCTTGCGGCATGCGATCGTGCCAAGGCGGGTCCGCGGGCGATGGCGCATGGTCTGACGCTCTGGAGCGTGGAGTATGGCGATATCACAAGTTCTACTTGATCTTCGCGCTTCATTGTAGTAAAATATAACTTGTGCTTTCTTAGTGGCTATCCCACGGCCCCCAGCTAAGAACAGCGCAACACGCAACAACTCATTACCTTAACAACTAGGTTTGACAGGTTATAAACCACATTAAAACTAGAGCTCAACCTCTTAAACACGATAACGTTTTGTTTGAATGAATACAGGTTTGTTTGAACGAATGAAGGAGGATCATCCATGCGCACCACGTATATGGCCAAGCCGAATGAAGTTGAACGCAAATGGTACATTATCGACGCGGAAGGAAAAACGCTTGGTCGCTTGGCAAGTGAAGCAGCTGCGCTGCTCCGCGGCAAGCACAAGCCACAGTTTACTCCGCATGTAGACACTGGCGATTTCGTCATCGTCATCAATGCCGAGAAGATCGTATTGTCCGGCAACAAGCTGAAAGACAAGAAGTACTACCGTCACTCGATGCATCCAGGCGGACTGAAAGTTACTTCTGCTGAAGAAATGCTCGCGAAGTTCCCTGAGCGCGTCATCGAAAAAGCAATCCACGGCATGATTCCGCACAACCGTCTGGGTAACAAAATCAGACTGAAGCTGAAAGTCTATGCTGGCGCAAACCACCCACACCAAGCCCAAAACCCTGAAGTGTACGAGCTTCGCGGTTAATTAGAAGGAGGACAGTTTCATGGCTCAAGTGCAATACTATGGAACAGGTCGTCGTAAACATTCGGTAGCACGCGTGCGTCTCGTACCGGGTGAAGGACGAATCATTATCAATAAACGTGATCTGAACGAATACTTCGGTCACGAAACACTGAAATTGATCGTAAAACAGCCGCTGGCTTTGACTGAAACCCTGTCGAAGTACGATATCCTCGTACTCGCTCATGGTGGTGGAACAACTGGTCAAGCAGGCGCGATCCGTCACGGTATCTCCCGTGCGCTGCTCAAAGCCGACCCTGAGTTCCGTCCGGCTCTGAAGCGCGCAGGCTTCCTGACGCGTGACCCACGGATGAAAGAGCGTAAGAAGTACGGCCTGAAAGCCGCTCGTCGCGCGCCTCAGTTCTCCAAACGTTAATATCTTTGCACGTGCAACGTGCTTCAAGCCCTTGGCCTTCTGGCCAAGGGCTTTTGTTTGATCCGATGTGTGCGGGAGCGTCGTCAAGTCGTCCTGACTTCGTCACTCGCTACAGCGGGAGTGCGTTAGGATCAGGCGGAGCCGGGTATGTCTCACAGGCTACCGCAGAAACTTCTTGAGCTTGTCCAGCTTGTCGCCGTAAGGCGGGAAGGCGAAGCCGGGCTCGAAGCGGCTGCTCTTGCGCAGGACGCTCTTGCGATGCGAGAACAGCTCGAAGCTGTGGCGGCCGTGATAAGCGCCGATCCCGGAAGTGCCGACGCCGCCGAACGGCAGGTGATGGCTGGCGACATGCATGATCGTATCGTTGACACAGCCGCCACCAAAGCGTACGCGATCGACGATCTCGGCGATGCGGCTCTCGCGCTCGGTGAATAGATAGAGCGCCAGCGGCTTGGGGTGACGCTCGATGATCGCGATCGCATCCTCCAGCGCGTCGTACGTCAGGACCGGCAGCAGCGGGCCGAACAGCTCTTCTTGCATCACTGCGTCGTCGATTGAGACGCCATCCAGCAGGGTCGGCGCGATGTATAGCTCCTCGCGATCCCGAGCGCCGCCGTGGACGATCCGGCTGGCATCCAGCTCCAGGATAGCGGCCAGACGGTCAAATTGCCTCGTATTGACGATACGTCCGTAATCCGGCGAGGTCTGCGGCTGTTCACCGTAAAAGTCGACCATCGCTTGCCTCATCCGCTTCACCAGCTCTTCACGGATGGAGCAATGTGCCAGGACGTAGTCCGGCGCGATGCAGGTCTGGCCCGTGTTGATCAGCTTGCCCCAGACGATGCGTTTGGCGGCGATGTCGAGCTTGGCTGTCTCGTCGACAATGACCGGGCTTTTGCCGCCGAGCTCCAGGGTGACCGGCACGAGTCGCTGCGCTGCAGCCTCCATGACGACCTTGCCGACCGCCGTGCTCCCGGTGAAGAAGATGTAATCGACCGGCGAGTGGATCAGCGCCGAGGTCGTCTCTTTCTCCCCTTGGACGACGCTTACGTAGGCGGGCTCGAACGTCTCGGTGACCAATTGTTCGATGAGGGCAGCCACATGAGGCGTGCTCTCGCTTGGCTTGAGGATGGCGCAATTGCCGGCGGACAAGGCGCCGATGAGCGGCTCGATGACCAGTTGGAACGGATAGTTGAAGGGGCCGATGATCAGCACGGTGCCATAAGGCTCGCTGCGGATTTCGCTGGAGCCGGGCAGCAGGGGCAGCGGGGTCCGCACGCGCTTGGGCTTGGCCCATTTGCGCAGATGCTTGAGCGTATAGTCGATGCTGCGCAGGACGATCAGAATTTCGGTCAGGTAGGTTTCGGTTTCGCTTTTGCGCAGATCCTGATGCATCGACTCCATTATCTGCGGCTCCATCCGCTGGATGGCCGCCTTGAGCCGCCTCAGCTGCTCGAGACGGTAGTCAACGTCGCGTGTGCGACCCGATGCCCAAAACGCTTGCTGCTGCTTCAGAATCGCTTCGACCTTCGCAGCCGTCACAGGTTCCGCTATCATCAGAGAGCCTCCTTTACCCAAGAGCTGGGATTTGTTCCTAGTGTAGCAGTTTGATTGCTCGCTATGCAATCGAGGCGCGTGCGATCAGCCTTGGGCATAAGATAATAAACATATTGAACAATCGTGTTGGAAGACGTATAATTAAAAGCAGATAAAGTTACTAGGAATTCAAACGACGGAGGTCATTCCAATGAATCTGTTTGAGAAGGAAGCGCTGATTCAGCAGAAGGAAGTTGAACTGGAGAGCGCATCGGCAGAGGCTATTCTGAAGTATGCGATTGAGACATTCCCGAACATTACGTTTGCCTGCAGCTTTGGGGCGGAGGATGTCGTGCTTGTCGATATGCTGCAAAAGGTGAAACCGGGGACGGATATTTTCTACCTGGATACGGATTTTCACTTCAAGGAAACGTATGAGACGCGCGACAAGCTGGCTGAGATCTATGGGATCAACTTCATCGAAGCCAGACCGGTGCTGACTCCAGAAGAGCAAGCGGCCAAGCATGGCGAGGAGCTGTGGAAATCGGAGCCGAACCTGTGCTGCAACATCCGCAAGGTCGAGCCACTGACCGAGATTCTGTCCAAATACGACGCCTGGATCACCGGCATCCGTCGCGATCAGGCGCCTACTCGCGCCAATGCGAAAAAAATCGAATATGACACCAAGTTCGGACTTGTGAAGTTCAATCCGATCGCCGATTGGACCAGCGAAGACGTCTGGAATTATATCCGCGCGAATAACGTCTATTATAACCCTCTCCATGACAATCACTACCCAAGCATCGGCTGCGAGCATTGCACCCGTCAGGTGATGCCAGGCGAGGACCCGCGCGCTGGCCGCTGGTCGGGTAATGAGAAGACAGAATGCGGACTTCATAAATAAGCTGTGAACCAACATACAGGAGGTTTTTGGAGCATATGAGCACGATTCAACCGCACGGCGGCTTGCTGGTCAACCGGGTAGCCAAAGGCGAGGCACGCGACCAACTGTTGGCAGAGGCGGTCGGGCTGACGTCGATTACGATCAACCCGTGGACAATCTCGGATCTCGATCTGATCGGGGTCGGCGCCTTCTCGCCACTGACTGGTTTTTTGAATGAGGACGACTACAACTCGGTCATCGAGCGGATGCGGCTGGCCGATGGAACAGTATGGAGCATCCCGATTACATTATCTGTGAGCGAGGGCAAGGCAGCGGAGCTGGCTGTCGGCGAACGGGCCGCACTGATCGGAGAAGACGGCGTCACGTACGGCGTCATCGAGGTCGGAAGCATCTACAAGATCGATCAACTTCATGAGGCGCAGCAGGTATTCAAGACGACCGACGACGCGCACCCAGGCGTACAGAAGCTGCTGTCGCGTTCCGCTACTTATGTGGGCGGCGACATTACCGTGCTGAACCGTCCGAAGCCCGACCGCTTTGGCGAGTATTATTTTGACCCAGCCGAGACGCGCCGCCTCTTTGAAGAGAAGGGCTGGCGCACCGTTGTCGGCTTCCAGACGCGCAATCCGGTGCACCGGGCCCATGAGTATATCCAGAAATGCGCGATGGAAATCGTCGATGCGCTGTTCCTCAATCCGCTCGTCGGCGAGACCAAATCGGATGATGTGCCGGCAGGCGTCCGCATGAAGAGTTATGTGGCGCTGCTCGAAAACTATTATCCACAGGATCGCGTGTTCCTCGGGGTATTCCCGGCTGCGATGCGCTATGCCGGCCCGCGGGAGGCGATCTTCCATGCAATGGTTCGCAAAAACTACGGCTGCACCCACTTCATCGTCGGTCGCGATCACGCCGGGGTAGGCGACTACTACGGCACGTATGAAGCGCAGGATTTGCTGCGTTCGTTCCCGGCTGAGGATCTTGGCATCACGCCATTGTACTTTGAGCATAGCTTCTTCTGCAAGGCTTGCGGCAATATGGCGTCGAGCAAAACCTGCCCGCATGACAAGGAGCAGCATCTGACGCTCTCCGGCACCAAAGTACGGGCGCTGCTGCGGGATGGGGTCTGCCCGCCGCCGGAGTTCTCCCGTCCGGAAGTGGCCAAGATTCTGATCGAAGGCATGACCGAGAGTTACGTCGTCTAGCTGCGATTGCGCGCCAACCTGTGCGCATATTGAACCGCCTCGTCCCATAAGATGATAAGGAGAGCAGGCTGTCCTGACGGATTGCCTGCAAGCCTTGTACAATGTGGGAACGGGGGCGGTTTTTTGATGTTAGGGCGCTGGCAACGCAGGCGAAGACTGGTCATCTGGTTGAATCATCGTGGAGTGCTGCGCATCGGGATCGCCGTCAGCACAGTCGTATTAACACTGCTCTTCTTGACGCAGGAGCTTCCTTCCTCGCGGACATGGACCTACTGGACCTTGCCGCTCTCAGGTAAGGTGATCGTTCTAGACGCCGGACATGGGGGCGTAGACGGCGGCGCGTTAAGCAAGCAAGGCTTAATCGAAAAAGACCTCAATTTGGCGATCGCTCTGCAGCTCCGGGACTATCTGCAGGAGGCGGGCGCGCTCGTCTATATGACGCGAGAGGGCGACTATGATCTGGCTGGAGAGGGGACGCGGGGATACAGCAGGCGCAAGACCGAGGATCTGCTCGAACGGGCCCGACAGGTCAAGGAGCGCGGAGCCGATCTGTTGATCAGCATCCATATGAACAGTATTCCGCAGACGCGCTGGTCCGGAGCGCAGACGTTCTATTATCCCAATCATCCGGGCAATGAAACGCTCGCGTACTTCATCCAGGAGGAGCTGCGGCGCAATCTGGAGAATACGAACCGACTCGCAGGAGAGGTGAATACCGTCTACCTCTTGAAGGCGATAGAGGACATCCCTACCGCGCTTGTGGAGGTGGGCTTCCTGTCCAATCCGGGCGAGGCGAAGCGACTTGCCGATCCGGCTTACCAAAAGCAAGTAGCGGCATCGATCTATCAGGGAATCATCCGCTTCGCTTCGGGGGAGAAAGGTCCGGGGCTAATCGGCTCGGCACATAACCGTCGTTAACAAGACAGGCTGGCCGGAGGAGGCTGGGGAGAAACTGTGGTATAATGGGTGCAGAACAATCGACCCCAGCAAAGGTGTGTGAAATGGTCTATGTTAACCCGAGAGCAAGTGTTGGAAGCGATACAGCCCTTTACAGAAAGCGCAGTAGCTGAGGGCAGCAATCAGGAAATTGTCCACATCCGCGATGTGATGGTCAAGGAGCGCCAAGTTTCGATGACGGTGCTGATCGCTGGCGACGCGCCGCAGCCAACGCTCGAATCGGCGCTGCGGGAGGCGCTGGAGCGTATCGGCGCGGAGTCGGCCCATCTGCGGTTCCGCCCGTTGCCGGAGAGCGCTTCGACGCAAGGTAAAGCCGCTAGCGCGGACGCTGGCCCGCCGGTGTCCCCGGGACAGCCTGTCAAGGGCCACGGCGCTGGCCTTGAGGCCCATCCGCTGCTGGATGAGCGCAGCGGCACGCGATTCATCGCCATTGCCAGCGGCAAGGGCGGGGTAGGCAAGTCGACGGTAACGGTCAATCTGGCCGTGGCCTTGGCCCGTCAAGGCCAGCGGGTCGGAATCATCGATGCCGATATCTATGGCTTTAGTATCCCCGACATGATGGGCATTGAGGAGCGGCCGGAGCTTGTCGATAACCGCATCATCCCGATTGAGCGTCACGGCGTCAAGGTCATTTCGATGGGCTTCTTCGTCGAGGACAACAGCCCTGTCGTATGGCGCGGGCCGATGCTGGGCAAGATGCTGCGCAATTTCTTCGAGGAAGTGCAGTGGGGTGAGCTGGACTATCTGCTGCTCGACCTGCCGCCCGGTACAGGCGATATTGCCCTGGACATTCACCAGATGATCCCGCATAGCGAGGAGATCATCGTCACGACGCCGCATGCGACGGCCGCATTCGTCGCTGCCCGGGCAGGGACGATGGCGATCAAGACGCAGCACCGCATCCTGGGCGTCGTCGAGAACATGTCTTGGTATGAGACGAAGGATGGCGAACGGGATTATGTGTTTGGCCGCGGCGGCGGGGGTCAACTGGCGGAGACGCTTCATGTAGAGCTGCTCGGGCAGATCCCGCTGGGCGCGCCTGACAATCACGTGTCCGAGCCTGATTTCTCGCCATCGATCTACAAGGCAGAGACCGCTACTGGACAATTGTACAACGCGATGGCCCAACGTGTGCTGGAGCTGAGCAAGGTCGAGTCCCGATAAGCAGTCCTGTAGTAATACAAATAGCCTCCAGTGCGCCTGTATAGCGCCCTGGAGGCTATTTAACATGGGCTTAAGAGGCAGATCCATCCTCTCCTTTGCCGTCGCCGCCGTCTTCCTGTCCGCTATCCTCGCCGCCGCCGTCCTCGCCTTCTTTTTTCTCCTTCTGCACTTTCTCGTCAGGCTTGGGCGTGAGCTCTTCCTTGACCGCTGTTCGCATCAGGTCGAGCAGTTGCAGCTTGGCGAGCGGACTTTGCATGCCTTCCTGCATAATTGTAGCGATATGCTTCCGATATTGCGTGCTTTGCAGGACATCGAGGATCATGCGGTCCATTTCGGGATTTTTCATCACCTTGATCAGATCCTCTTGATAAGCTGGGTCTTTCATGAGTTCTTTGTGGATTTCCTTGTTTTGGGCGTTGACCGCTTTGGCGAACTCGCCGGCGAAGCGGGGATCGACCATCAACTGCTTCAGCACTTTATCGTAGTCGGGAGAGACGAGTACTTCCTTCACAGCCATCCGTACTTGTTCCTTGTCGTGGACCGAGAGCATGCCCATCCCCATGCCGCTGCTTTGTCCGCTTGTCGTCATGGACGATTCCTGCAGCGCTTTTTGCGCATCTTCGGTCTTGAGGATGTCGATGACCATCGACTTCATATCCTTATAGCTGATCGGCTCGCTGCTGCTGCTGGCCTCCGAGCCGCAGCTTGCGAGCAAGATCGTCATGAGAGCGGAAAGCAAGAGAACGGACCAGCGGTTGCACCGCATATCAGTGGACTCCCTTCTTGGGCAGTCGACTGTGAGCCAGTCGGACTGCGAGCTGTTTTCGTCCCGCTTAGTATGCGCATTGTTCACGGGATTATCATGGGGGAGCGATAGCTTTTTGTTGTGAAAGTAGGTAAAATGAAGGGGATGCAGAGGAGGCTGGGGAAAGTGAATTTAAAGAAGTGGTTTTTTCTGTTCTGGAGTTGTATGGCGGTGGGCGCTGTCGTCACAGCGGTGACCGGATCGATCATGCAATGGACGGATCAGGACTTTGGTTTTATGGGGCTGGAGGCCGCTGGCTTTAATGCGGCGATGATGGCGCTGGTCGGAACGATGATCGGGGCGTTTAGCCAGATGGGCTTTTTTGCTTATCTGACCCTTAACTATATTGCCCTCAGTATCTTGCGCAAAAAGTATCTATGGAATGCGCTTCAGGCGTATACGTCGCTGTTTGCGGTGCTGGGGCTGGGGTATATGCTGTATGAAAATCGCGCAAGCTTTAACAACTGGCTGTTCTGGGCGCTGCCGATCGTACTGGCGGGGATTGCGCTAATTGTAGCTAATATTAAGGTGCGGCAAACAAATGGCACCGCCTTTGTGCCGACCTTGTTCCTGATGGTCGTGGTCACCTTCATCGAAGCATGGCCGGCACTGGGAGCAGAGAATAATACATCGGCGGTTATTTTTATGTTTGCGCCATTGATCGCTTGCAACGCTTATCAGATTCTGATGCTCCATCGCTTGGTCAAGCCGTCGGACGAGCCCAAGGCAAGCTGATCAGAACGTTTTGAGACGATCCAGATCGGAAGCGGGCATGAAGGAAGCTTTGTCCTGAACGGACTTGCCATCGACCTCCGTTTGATTGATGAGCTGGGTCACGGTGACGAACTCATAGCCTTGCGCGCGCAGTTGATCGATAATGGCGGGCAGCGCTTCATGCGTTTGCTTGCACGAATCGCTGGCATGCATCAGTACGATGTCGCCGGGATGCGCCTTGCTGACGACACGGTTAATAATTTTGTCGGTGCCGATGTTCATCCAGTCGAGGGAGTCGGTATCCCATTGGATCACTGTATACCCAAGTTCGTCGGCAATCCGCAGCACGCGTTTGTCGAAGTCGCCGTTAGGCAAGCGGATCAAGTTCGGGGATTTACCTGTGCTTTCCGTCAAAATGCCATGCGCGGTCTGGATCTGCTTGCGGATATCTTCATCGCTGTATTTACTATAGTTGTCATGCTTGTGTCCGTGACTTCCAATCTCAAAGCCGCCATCTACGATTTGCTTGACAATGTCGGGGTGTGACTCGCTCCACGGGGATGAGAGGAAAAACGTGGCGTTCTTAACGCCTTTTTCTTCGAGCACCTTGAGGATTGGCACCGTCCGTTTATCGCCCCAACTGATGTCGAACGTAAGCGCAATAACCTTCTTATCGGTCGGCACACTGTAGATGGCTGCAGGCTGCTGCGGAGCGAATACGGTGATGTTGTCTTTTTCGGCGTACACGACACCTGCGGAGAACAGCAGCGCGACGGCAATGAGGAAATAACGTTTGACCTTGCGTCCATTGATTACATAGAACATATTCATACGGGCGGTTGCTCCTTTCCTTTCGGGACTGGACAAGACAATGAGACCTACTTGGTACAATGTATGCTCGTACAAAGCAGTTATGCTTCGATGTTCGGACAAATTGTAAGCTTCAGATGGAGAGGGGGGAACCTATGTTTTCGTGGCGGGCTATGAAGCAGCATTTTATCGAAATGAGAGGCTATATCGCCTTTATGACGATCCTATTCCTGGCGGGAATTTTCGTCGGCGCCTCCAATGCCAGCTTGGAACAGATGATCTCCGGGCAGATCGCCGGACTGCAGGAGATGTCGAGACAAATCGACGAGAGCAGCAATCCGGGACTGATGATGTTCTTGTTTATCTTTTTCAATAATGCGATTAAATCGCTGCTCGTCATGTACCTGGGCGTGTTTTTCGGAGTGGTCCCGCTGTTTTTTATCTTGATTAATGGCATGGTGCTGGGCTATCTGTTTGCGAATAATCCGCAGCCATCGATAGACTTGTTCACGTTAATTACGAGAGGCATTTTGCCGCACGGGATCATTGAGATCCCCGCGATTATTATTGCAGGCGCCTATGGGGTGCGATTTGGCGTTCTTACATTCAAGGGCATCGGAGCATTGTTCCGCCGGGACGGCCGTTTCGGCCGAGTGTATGAAGCCTTCGCTGTGCGGACAGTGCCGCTGATGGTGTGGCTGACGGTCGGTCTTTTGCTGGCTGCTGTCATCGAGAGCACAGTGACGGTCTGGTTGCTGTCGACGGCCTTCAACTGAAAATTTACCTTGGATAGCTTCCGTGACAAGGTATATTATGGCCTACTATCTGAGCATAACAATAAGGCAGCGCCCCGCGTCATGCAGGGAGCTGCCTTCAATTGTCTATAGGATCTCGAAGGAGGGCCGGCGCTCAAAATGATCGGAATGCTGTTTAATGATAAGGAATGTCGCGAGCTGGATTATGTGCTCCGCAAGGAACTCGATGAGATGCTGCTCGATCTGAACGACAAGCGGATGGATGGCGATATTAGGCGGGCAATCGCCAGCAGATATCGGGTCGTCTTCCGGATGTATGCCCGGATCGCTTCTCCAAAGGAATTGTCCCGATATGCAGTCAATATGAAGACGACGAAGCCGTGAAAAAGCAAGTCCAAGTTTTTTGATTGCAGGTCTTGACGACAAATGAGGAATTATGGTAAAGTAACATTCGCTCCTTTAAAAGAGAGCAGTCAACTTACTTGCTGTAATGGACAGGACAAGCTTTAACTCAAAAACAATTTGAAAAAAAAGCTTGCATTGTCGGTGAGACCTGTGATATATTATAAAGGTCGCCGCAAGACGGGGACAACAAGAGAAAGTGTTCTTTGAAAACTGA
>NZ_BFBX01000109.1 GCF_003851045.1 Paenibacillus sp. 598K
CTCAGCCGGTTGCGGCAGGTGGCGGGAGTGTTCAAAGACAATTTTCTTTATGGTTTCGTAGGACAAGAAATATCGCTCCGCAAGCTCCTCTATGCTGAATCCATTGTGAAATAAGGATTTAATATCCGCGTTTCGCGCAGAGACCTTACTCTTGCTGTCTGTTTTCTCGCCCCATTTTAGCTGTGCTTCTTTTGGTTTGGGGATATATACCAATTCCCCTTGGACGTATTCTTGGATGATACGTAGCAATTCTTCCGGAAAAATAGACTCGGCTTTTGAATATTTCATGGGCCTCACTCCTTATTTAATAAATCAATAAGGTGCAAAGCCAGTAGTAGAATATTACGATTCGTCGTTGGCAATAGGATGGTTATTAAGCTCTATGCAAAGCATTGCCATATCCTTCACTGGCTTTGCATAGAGCCATGCATGTACGAATCCTACCCCGATTGCTTTCAATAACCTCACCTCCATTGAAAAACAGATAGCTGCTACCTGCTATTATAGCAGAGCTTGCTGTTCATTAGAAAATATCTGTCACTGCACCTTTTGAGGCAGAAGATACAAGTTTAGCATATTTGGCCAGCACACCGGACTTTACTTTGAGCGGGGGCTCAACCCAGGCTTGTGTACGGGCAGCTAATTCCTCTTCTGACACTTCAAACGTCATCTGCTGGGATTCACTATCGATCGTAATGATATCTCCATTCTTCAACAAGGCAATGGGTCCGCCGACTTGCGCTTCAGGCGAGATATGACCGACTACAAATCCATGTGACCCGCCTGAGAATCTACCATCGGTCAGTAGGGCAACTTCGCCGTTAAGCCCTTTGCCAACAATGAGCGCGGTGACCGATAGCATTTCCGGCATTCCTGGTCCTCCCTTTGGTCCGCAATAGCGGATAACCAGGACATCGCCTTTCTGAATCTCATCCTGCACGATGGCTTTCGTTGCCGCTTCCTCACTGTCGTAAACTTTGGCCGGTCCGGAAAAACGCATCTTCTTCATTCCTGACATCTTGGCAACTGCGCCTTCCGGGGCAAGGTTCCCTCTGAGCACCACCAGGGGGCCATTGGCCTTCAGCGGATTATCCAACGGTCGAATGATCTGTTGATCGGGCTGGAGCGATTCTGCTTCAGCAAGATTTTCTGCCAAGGTCTTGCCTGTTACAGTCATGCAGTCGCCATGGAGTAATCCTTGTGCTAGCAAGGCTTTCATGACGCCTGGAACGCCGCCAATATCATTCAAATCCTGCATGACATGACGGCCGCTTGGCTTCAGATCTGCCAGGTGAGGAACACGAAGGCGAATGCGTTCAAAATCATCCAAGGTGAGGTCCACGTCCACCGAATGGGCAATCGCAAGCAGATGTAAGAAGGCATTGGTGGAGCCTCCCAGGGCCATGACAACCGTAATGGCATTCTCAAAGGCCTCTTTGGTCATGATGTCTCTAGGGTAAATCCCTTGTTCCAGTAGCGAGATGACTTGTTTGCCGGCTGCCTCGCATTCAATCGCTTTGTCCGGGGAGATGGCAGGTGTCGATGAGGATCCTGGAAGACTCATGCCCATCGCTTCAGCAGCAGAAGCCATAGTATTGGCCGTATACATTCCTCCACACGAGCCCGGACCCGGACAGACGCTGCATTCTACCTTGTGAAGCTGTTCTGCTGTTATTTTTCCTTCATGGTATTGTCCGACCGCCTCAAATGCCGTAACGATATCCACCTTCTCGCCATCGAGATTGCCGGGTTGGATCGTTCCGCCATATACATAGACGGACGGGATATTTAGCCGTCCGATCGCCATCAGACACGCAGGCGTATTCTTGTCACAGCCACCAACCGCGACAAGGCCATCAAAGCGTTCAGCTCCAGTTACAATCTCAATCGAATCCGCGATGGCTTCCCTGCTTGGCAGCGAGAACAGCATGCCTTCGTGCCCCATGGATATGCCATCGGAGACCGTAATCGTATTAAAAATCAGCGGAGCTCCGCCATGGTCGCGCGCTCCTTTTTTGGCATGAACGGCTAATTCGTTGATATGCATATTACACGGAGTGACCTCACTCCAAGTGCTGGCCACGCCAATCATCGGCTTTTTGAAATCCTCATCTGTAAAACCGACCGCGCGCAGCATCGCTCGGTTTGGTACTCGGTTGACGCCCTCGCTAATGACCTTGCTGCGAATCCGAAGATCTTTTCCATCTGCCATTTTCCTCGCTCCTGTCTTGTCTAAAGTAACCCGTGCAGCTCCTGCATCGGGCGGATGAAATTTTGCTTCATCATCGCCTGGGCGCTCTCAGCATCATTCTTCTCCAAGGCGGCAATAATTAATTCATGCTCACTGACTGAAGCTTGTGTCTCCGTAATCGGCTGCTCTAAGAACACGTATTTAAAGCGCCGGATATGAATCTGAAGCGATGCGCTAAATGAAGCGACATAGGGATTATCAGAAAGCTCTACAATCAGGTTGTGAAACTGTTCATCTGCCTCCATGGCTTGGTAAGCTTGACCGCTATTGATCGCATTTGCAAACGCCAGATTTAGCGCTCTCAGTTGCTCAATTTGTTCTGGAATAATCACTTTTGCAGTAGATTCAGCAGCCAAAGCCTGAAGAGCCGCCATCGTTGGATACATCTTGAAGATGTCATCCTTCTCGATTCCCTTTACCTTTGTTTCTTTTCCAGGATGGGTCGATACAAGCCCTTGTACTTCGAGCAGTTGGAATGCTTCCCGAATCGGTGTACGGCTTACAGAAAGCGACTCCGCCAATTCGGAGTCGATCAGTTTTTCCCCGGGTTGCAGCGTACCATCGATAATCCAGCGTTGAATTTGGGAGAAGGCTCTTTCTTTTGCGGACATCCGTGCAGGCGAGACAAAATTTTTAGGCACTGGCATAGGTTTCTTCCTCGCTTCTTCATTTACTTATATGCAATATATCGCATACCTATATTAAAAGCAAGGGGTTAATTTGAGCTAAAAAAACAAAAAAAGCCGCCGTTATGCGACTTTTAATCGATGATAGCTCAAGCATCATCCGAGCAACTCTTCAATCGACACCTGATACAACAAATTATTTTCACTAAACAGCACACGATCTTCTCGAAAATCTTGCGTCAAAGGTACAAGCGGCTCCGATTTCTCATTGAGGAAATGCACCTTTTGTCCTTTGCTCAAGCTGGATTTCTCATGTTTCTTGATATAATAGTCTCCACTTTTTCCGTAACCGCCATCGAACAAGAAGTGATACCCATCCGTACAGAACCCGGCCGAACCGGAAATCTCAGGATTAATAAACGTCACCTTGGGCTGATCGGGTCCGCCCGAGATGCAACCTAACAAAAAGTCCGTATAGTAATAAAACCAGACCTCCTGTTCATGGACAACATTCAAAGCGTAACAATCGGCAATATCCGATACATGATCTGCGTATAATTTGTTACCATTCTCATCCCAGGCTAGCAGGCCTTGTGCACCGACGGGGTGATCCCACCCGTTATTCCCGAAAACCCCTTCGTCAAAATAACTCGTCCAGATGGTCCCTTTCTCCGTCACTTGAACATTCTGAATCCCGTCACCAAGCAGGAACTCGCGAAGCGTACGCCCCTTATAATCAACGACTTTGGCGTTCAGATCATATTTGCCTGCACCATAATACGAGCAGCGCGCCCCAACCAACAGCAGATGTCTGCGAAGCGGCTGAACATAATGATAATTGAAAACCTGGTCCTCAATCACAATTTCATCGATATAATCATTTTCTACCATCAAAACCTTGTACGTATACGGTTGCTTCAACGTCGCCGGGACGAACATTCCACGTGTCCGTTCGGGGATCTGGTTGATCAGCAGGACATATACGCAGCCATCGCCACCGAATTGAGTCGAGACGATCTCGAAGCCTATGGTATACTCCGAAATATCAACAAAAGGTTGCAGTTTCACCGTTTTTTGAAACATGCCCTTGCCTCCCCCGCTGTTCTGTTAACTGTATTCTGTCAGAGTAGAAGGCAACTGAACATGGCGGAAGTATGGCGAAGCTATTTTATGGTTCGGGCTTCCCGACTGTACGAGCAACAGGAATCATTGTAAAATGGCGGTAGCTGATAAGACTAAGGAGGGTTCAATGATGATTAACGATACAGATCTGAAGCACCTGCGACGTTGTGTTGAGCTTGCAAGGGTGGCGCTAGAGGCTGGCGATGAGCCATTCGGTTCCATCCTTGTCTCAGCCACGGGAGAAGTGCTGATGGAAGACCACAACCATGTTGCTGGCGGAGACCATACCCAACACCCAGAATTTGCTCTGGCACGTTGGGCGGCTGAGAATATGACAGCTGAAGCAAGAGGGCAGGCGACAGTATACACCTCGGGCGAACATTGCCCTATGTGCGCAGCGGCTCACGGCTGGGTGGGACTTGGTCGGATCGTCTATGCAAGCTCCTCCGAACAGTTAGCGCAATGGTTGAATGAAATGGGAGTTGCTCCAGCACGTGTTCGTAATCTGCCGATCCAAGAAGTTATTCGCGATACGATCATAGACGGTCCGGTTCCCGAGCTCGCGGAGCAAGTTCATCAACTCCAACGCCAGTTTTACAGTATGAAACGGTGAAAGCTCGCCTGTTTTGGCAGGCGAGCCGCTAGCAAACCTCAAATTAAACCTCACTTATTGCGTCAGAATAAGACGAGCCAATGCGGAGAGGTCTTCGATGTCGATCGTGCCGTCATTATTCAGGTCGAATTTCTTCACATCATTCCAATCCGGACTTGTCGAAGATTTGCCATAAGCTTTTGCCATCAGTGCCAGGTCGCCTACGCTTGCGCGGTTGTCGTTGTTGAAGTCGCCTGGTACGACAGGCTTGCGAATCTCCACTTTGTGCGTATCGCCGTCAATCTCCGCCTCTACTCCCTCGCCATCGGCAAGGACGAGAAGCGTGACTGCGATATCCGCAACACCGGCGGTATCCTTTGCCTTGAAGCTAAGCTTGAACAGGTTCTGATTGGGGTTGTTCACGCTTTCATTCATATGAGTGCCCAGAATACGAATCTTGCCTGGCTCACTGTTCGTGCCAACAATAACAAACTTGTTTGAATCCACGGATACAGGCTGACCGACAAGCTCAAGTTTATCAGCATCGTATTCGACTGTAATGTCTTGCGCATATACGTCCTGCTTCAAGCCTTGAAGGCCGTAGATTACATCGAAGGTAGCGCCAGTTTGCACCACATCCGGACCTGTCAACGTGGCCGAACTGGTCGTACCTTTTCTGTTCTGTGCGAACATCCAATCAAAAATGTTCTTCTCAGCGAACGCTTCTTGGCTTGGGCCATATCGGAAGCTGGCGTTGGATTGGCCAAGACGGTTGCTGTACACTTGAGCTTCGGTTTCGTGCGGCGTCCAGTCATAACCATAGTACGGGAAGTTAAAGGCCTGGTTGGTATCCAGTACATTCACGTTGGCATTTGCAAATAAACCGCTTGCGCCAGCGCCTGTTGTGAAATACGTCGTCCAGGTTGTACCGGCGCTGTCATTCTTATGGGTATGCGCCCATATCGATGTTTTGGCCAGCTCCGGATTGTCCGTAAGCTGTTGCACGGTTGGCAAGCTGCCGCCTGCAAGCGGCACAATCGCTGCGAGGAACTCGGGATTGCGGCTATAGAAGCCGAGTGTGTACATGCTGCCCATCGAGAAGCCGGACATGTAGACGCGGTTCGGATCGACTTTGCCCTCAGCGACCAGTTTTTCCACATAGGCTATGACAGCCTCGTTGTTGGCCTGGGTGTTCGAGTGGTTCTGTGTAGCGATAATGTGCGCGTTGTACTTGCCGGGATTCTCCAGTTGGCGTTTGGAGAGCACAGCTGCGCCATTCGCGGTTGCCATGGGTGCGAAGTAGTCGCCCGCTGGGCCGCCGCGGCCGCCGCCATGATTGTAGATGAACAACGGAAGCGGACCTTGCTCTTTCCAGGACTCGTCGATCGAGATCAGGATGTCCATGTTCCCTGTTCCGCCCGGGTTCGTCTGGTCAGGAACAAACTTGTCGAGCGCCGGGTTGACGACCGCTGATTGCGTGAATCTCGGCGTGATCGTCGAACCGTCGGTCAGCTTGAGCTGACGATCCACGTTGATGCGGTAATTAAGGATGGCCGAGAATGCGTTTTGCAAGTTGCCGGAAACCATCGCGCCGGAGGTGTAGCCGTTGGCATTCCAGAACTCAAACTCTACGATAATATAGCGTCCGCTCGCTGGCGTATCCTTGACGAGGTTATCCGAGCCCGGTGCGGGCGAGATGTAGCCAAGCGGCTCGGGAGCGTCATTGACATAGACTCTGGTAATATTGCGATAGCCGTCGAAAATGGTGGTCGTACCGTCAAGCCTTGTGCTCTTGCCAGCTGCCGTGAACATATCGGCATTCAAGTCGGCAAGGTTGGCCGCTTTGCCTTCGCCAAGGTCGATGATAAGCGCTGTCGTAACATTGCCGACAGAGAAGATGTCGTTATACACGGTGAACGGCAATTCCCCTGCATCGGATGCAGCCTTGAAGGTCGCATGGATGCGTGTGCCGCTCGCAGTGACATTTTTTATGGTGTAAGTATTGTCTTGCACAGCGACTTCCTCGTCGTTAACCGTAACCTTATCTACTTCGAAACCAAAGGCGGGTTTAAACGTGAAGGTTACGTCGTCGCCGTCATTTACCCATACATGACCTGCCAGGGAGGATGGGCTAATCTCGCCGTTCTCGCCGGAGGACGCCATGACATAGTGCTGAGTGCCGACAGTTACATTCGGCTCATACAGGCGCAATGCCGGAGATTCCTTTATCTGCTCGAGCAGTTGAGCCGCGCTCGTCGTGCTGGCTGCCTTACTCTTCGCAGTGTAGCCGTCCTTCGTGCCCGTCAGGGCAAAGTTCCACTGGTTGTTGCCGCCCCAGATATACAGCGATACAGTGCCTTCTTTTTCATCCAGGACATGCAACAGCAGGCTCTGCTGGTTGCCGTTGATGGCTGCGCCTGTCGTATTAAGCGGCGCATGCTGCGCGTTGAAGCTCGATTCCCTTCTCAACGGCTCCTTGCCTCCGCCATCGCCGGGAGCGTTGTTCAACACAGAGTAGCCTGGACCTTCGCCAAGACCGCCAGATGCGGCCGCGCTGTTGGCGCCGAGACCAAATTGCCAGATCATGTCGTCCGTCACTTCGGATGTGATCAAGCCGTCTTTGATCGTCACGGGCTTGGAGGCCATCCCTACCTGAGTGTCCCCGGTAACGTCGCCAGGCGTGCCGATGGTCGCTTGAGCGTTTGCCAGCGCGCCATGCTCGGATACGATGAGATAGCTTCTGCCGATCTGAACGTTCGCGGGATCGACTTGCCTCCAGGTATCGGTTGGTTCCGGCGTTGTGTCCGCCTTAGCCTGGGACACGATCAGACCGGATACCAGCATGAAGCATACCAGGAGAGCTACTACGAATCTTGTTTTACGCACCTCTGCCTACAACTCCTCTCTTCTTCCACGTCTTTTTCCTGTCCTTGCCATTCTACGACATGTTACCGCTTACAAATGAAAAAGCTAACTAATCACCTCCTGGCCTAATTCGTATATTTAGGGCGAATTTACGAAGCTAAAACATTTTAGCATGCCCTAAAACAAGTATGAGTATAGCATAGCTAATTACAAAATATTGTCACATTATGGTGGTTGTTTTTGAATTGTTTTGTCGTATTGACGGGAGCGTTCCCTCTGATGATAGCGTTCCGAAAAATAAAAAGCCACGCATGGACGTGGCTTTCTATCATTGAGGGTTATTTCTGCTCCGCTCACCTGCGAAGGTATCCAGACCATGGAGATCACGATCATTAAGGAGGTATAAAGCATAATTTGGTCATAGAGTTATTTCTCCTAGCTGAACTTTTCCATATCCTCATCCACTTCTTCTTCGTCATACTCTCTAAACAGGATGCGGTCGAGGAAGTAAGCGGGATTGGCCAAAAACGCCTCCCAGCTCATATCGTGAAGAATATAGATCCATTCGTGCTCTTCGTCGATGCTTACAAATTGTTGCCTGGCTGGACACCAGGTAATGACTCCGGTTGCCTCATAGTCGTCTAATTCCAGCAGCAGATCCCACACTTCATAGCCGTAAACCTTAAAACTCGTGATTTCAAATACATTGCGTAAGACAAGATACTCGTTATGATTTCCATCAAACGCTAGCCTTTTGTTCTCCTTGCCCAAGGTCTGCAGGATTGGCTGAGGAATACCGGCATCGGTTAGTTTCTTCATCACATGCGCATAGTCATGCAACTCTGCTGGCTCTTTTGCTTGAATCAAGGCTGCAAGCTCCGGATATCCCGATACTTTGGCATAGATAGATGCGCGCGTACCGACGAGATCACAGTAAGTTACGTCTGCTCCCTGCTCCAGTAAGTAAGCGACAACCTCCTGTTGCCCCGCTCCAGCTGCCAGCATGATGGGAGTAGCGCCGTAGGGATGCACGCTGTTGGGCTCAGCATAATTGATATCTGCTCCATTCTTCACCAGTTCTTTGACCTGCTCCAGTTCACCTTCCCAAGCCGCATCTCTTAGTAAATCATCTACACTTGACTCCTCGTTCATAGGTATGCTCCCTTCCCTTACAGTATCCTATTTGTATATATCGGAAAAATTGTAATTATCCATTAGCCATTGCATACCGCTTCGGCGTCGTACCATAGGTGCGCTTGAACATGCGGATGAAGTAGCTGACGTCCATGCCGAGTTGCTCCGCGACCTGCTCCACCGTCATGCCGGGGTAGTCACCCAGGAGCTGCAAGGCTCGACTCATGCGAAGTTGCAAAATATATTGCTGCGGCGTCACGCCATAGCTCGCGACGAACAGGCGGTGAAAATGCTGCACCGAATAGCCGGCTGCCTTGGCAACATTAGGTACGAGCAATCGCTCGGTCAGGTGATCATGTATCCATTGCACGGCTATTTGCAAAGCGGTATGAGGCGATCCGGGCGGCGCAGTCTTGCCGGGTTGGCTCGCGGACGGGAATTGCCCCTCGATCAGGGCGAGCAGCAGGTCATACAACCGTCTTGAAGCGTCGTATGCCTGCTCGCTGCCCTGCTGAATCCGATGCCAGATCGCTTCGAGCCTCAGCCATAGGTCTTCAAAGTTAGGCGTATGGAAGGCGATTGGCTGTTCCCGGTATCGCGAGGACGCCGTCCCGCGGGCTGGAAGCTTGTCGACACCCAGTTGGGAGAGCAACCCGTCGGCTGCGCTGCCTCCGAAGGCGATAAACCCGAGCGTCCAGGCGTCTGCTGGCGAGTCCGGCCTGTAATGATGCCCGATATTCGCAGGCATCAGCAGCGCCATGCCGGCACCTACTCTGTACTCGCGCCCACCCCTGACGCGGAAGGTGCCCTGCCCTCTCCGGGTCAGAAACAACTGGTGCAAGGCATAGCCGCAGCGTATCCTCTCGACCTCCTGCTGCTCATGGCTGCCCGCACAACGGATGTACAAGGGCAGGCGCTCCTCCAGATTGGCGTTGTTGGCTAACAAAAATGGCATCATGGCCACTCCTCCTTCTAAGCTTATCGAACACGCATTCATCATGTTAAGATCGGACGATTTGTTGCGCCTCCTGTGCAATGAATAAAGCCTCGTAATCGACTATCATCAAGGCAGAAGTGAATCCAAGATGATGAGGTGACGCGCAGATGACAATTGTAAAAACTCCGATTAGCCCAAAGCTTCCCGCGCTCATGCATGGCGCCGATTATAATCCCGACCAGTGGCTGCATGATCCCGCCGTGTTGGAGGAAGACATCCGACTTATGAAGCTCGCTGGCTGCAACGTCATGGCGATTGGTATATTTTCGTGGGCCGCGCTGGAGCCCGCCGAAGGCGAATTCCGGTTCGAATGGCTCGACCAGGTGCTGGAGCGCTTCCGCGACAACGGCATATACGCCTGGCTGGCGACGCCGAGCGGCGCCCGTCCTGCGTGGCTCGCGGACAGCTACCCGGAGGTGCTCCGCGTCGGGCCGAATCGGGTTCGCAATCTGTATAGCGGGCGGCATAATCACTGTCCGACCTCCCCTGCGTATCGGGAGAAGGTCGCGACGATCAATCGCAAGCTCGCCGAGCGTTACGCGACGCATCCCGCAGTCGTCGGCTGGCATATCTCCAACGAATACGGCGGCGAATGCCATTGCGAGCTGTGCCAGGAGGCATTCCGCAGCTGGCTGAAGCGCGAGTACGGCACGCTTGATGCGTTGAATCTGGCCTGGTGGACCTCGTTCTGGGCGCACACCTATACCGACTGGAAGCAGATCGACTCCCCTGCCCTTCACGGGGAGCGGATGGTGCACGGCCTCAATCTCGACTGGCGCCGCTTCGTCACGGAGCAGACCGTCGACTTTTGCAAGCACGAGATCGATGCCGTCAAATGGGCCAATCCCGAGCTGCCAGCGACGACCAACATGTATACGCTGGAGACGCTGGATTATCGCAAATTCACTCCCATACTGGACGTCATCTCATGGGACGCCTACCCGGACTGGCATAAAGAGGCAGACAATGTCAAAGTTGCCGCGACGTTCGCTTTTATGCACGATATGTTCCGCTCCATGCTGCACAAGCCGTTCCTCCTCATGGAGAGCACGCCCAGCATGACCAACTGGCAAGCGGTGAGCAAGCTCAAGAAGCCGGGCATGCACCGGTTGTCCTCTCTGCAGGCGATAGCGCACGGCTCGGATTCGGTGCAATATTTCCAGTGGCGCAAAAGCCGTGGCTCCAGTGAGAAATTGCACGGCGCGGTCGTCGACCATGCCGGACATGAGCATACCCGCGTATTCCGCGATGTAGCGGAGCTTGGCGGCACGTTGGCCGAGCTCTCGGAGATCGCAGGCTCCCCTACGCCCTCGCAGACCGCGATCCTGTTCGACTGGGACAATCGCTGGGCAGTCAAGGATGCCAAAGGCCCGCGCAATGCCGGACTACACTACGAGGAGACGGTCCATGACCATCACCGCGCGTTGTGGCAACAGGGCATTCCGATAGACGTCATCGGCAGCGAGTACGATTTTGCGCCTTACAAGCTGATCGTTGCGCCGATGCTCTACTTGTGCAGAGAGGAGACGGGGCGCAAGCTGGAAGCGTTCGTCGAGGGCGGCGGCACGCTGGTCGTCACCTACTGGTCGGGTATCGTGGACGAGCATGACCGCTGCCATCTGGGCGGCTTCCCCGGCCCGCTCCGCAAGACGCTAGGCATCTGGGCGGAGGAGATCGACGCGCTGCAGGACCATGAGCGCAACGGCGTCTCGCTCATCGCAGGCAACCCGTTAGCTCTAACTGGCCTTTATGAATCCCGCGAGCTGTGCGACCTGATCCATCTGGAAGGCGCGGAGGCGATAGGCTGCTATACCGATGATTTCTATGCGGAGCGGCCTGCCCTGACGGTCAATAACCTGGGACAAGGCAAGGCGTATTATATCGCAACCCGCTTGGGGGACGATTTCCTGCTTGCGTTCTATCGTGTGGTCGCGGCACAAGCCGGCGTAGCGCGCGTACTCGACACGGAGCTTCCGGCGGGAGTGACGGCGCAGCTGCGGACAGACGGCAGCTCGGATTTTGTATTCCTGATGAACTTTGGCAACGAAGCGACCGAAGTGTCGCTGGACGGACGATCCTACGTCGACCTTGAGAGCGGCGAAGCGATAAGCGCGGTCGTCCCGCTCCCTGTGAACGGCATTCGGATCTTGAAGCGGGATGCCGCGTCCCCTCGATAGACCCTGTAATGGCTCGTGAAATAGATCGTGTAAAAGCCCCGGACTGGCGATTGTTTCGCTAATCCGGGGTTTTGTCCTTCACGTCGCTGCTCCGTCAAGCTCTACGTCAGCGAATGCACCAGCACATCGTCGACGCCCCGCCATCCCCCATACTCGACCTCGCGGACTGTGCGCTGCGGCAGCAGTCCTTCCGTGACGGGATTGCCCGTATGGTCGAGATAATCCGCTACCCGCAGTCCGCGATGGTCGAGGCAGATGTCGTCTGTCCAGCCGTCGCCTGCGATACGCAGGCCGGTCGCATCCAGAGGGTCCAGCTCCGCGCCTTCCGACACAATGCCAAGTCTCGACAGCTCAAGCGATGGCAGCTTGGAGCCGTAAGGCAGCAAGACCGTTGCCATGACTGCTCTCCCCCTCGCCTTCAGCGTCCGCTTGACGACCGGCTTCGGATGATATTGCCCTTGGCGGAAGTAGAGACCGGATTCCAGCGCAAGCTCGGCCGGGTCCAGCTCCGGGTAAGCGAGCAGCACGTTGCCGCCGTCCTCCCGATTCGTCCGAACGCGACCTCGGCCGAAGTCGACGATGGCCTCGCCCGGAGGCAGGTGGAAATACTGCTCGTACAGATGATCCTCCCGCGCTTCGAGCAGATCAACGATTAGCCAGTACCTGTTTTTGACGAACAGCAGCTTGCGGGAATGGATCACGGGATCGTCGTACCGCGTGTAGCCGTAATGGCTGGCAAACCAGTAATCGTAGCGCTCGTTACTACGGAAATCCCAGATGCGGCAAGGGGCCGTCTGCGGCGTGTTCCAATGGGCGCTGCGAACATGCTGATCGCCGCCGTCGACGACGACCGTATTATGGGCCCGTGTCGAGATGACGTATTTGCGTTCCTTGTTCCACTCGAACAGACCAATGCCGGAGTCTACGATGAGCTCGCGGTCGCCGGCCAGAGCGATGAAGCTCAGCGTGTCGGCATGCGCATGCCCTGCAACCCCGACGCCTGCCCGCGCGGCCATGTAGAGCGCGTCGTCGCTCCAATCTTCGCGGGACAGGAGATAACCGCCGATCGGGAAGCGTGCCGCCGTCGCTTGCGGCGGCCGGGCCTCGAGACGCCTGTAGCGCTCGGGCGCATCCGGCCCCAATCTCCATAGCAGCGAGAAAGGCAGCTCCGGGTAGCCGCGATACTTGTAGTCCGGTCGCTGGAACATATATGCGCCCAGGCTCATGACCGTGCGAAGATCGTGCGGGGACAAGATGTCCGTATCGCCGAATCTCGGCAGTTGTCCCTCCGGCGTCATGAGGTGCAGGAGCACGTCGAACATCTTCTCCAGCGTCCCCTCGTATTCGTGTGCCGGGAGGCCCAGCGTCTGCAGGAGCGCGACCAGCTCGTACAAGTCTCGCATGACGATCTGATGATAGTTGGGGCTTGCCTCGAATTGCACGCCGTCGTCGTATACATTTTGCCTGATATAGCCGGGTAGCTCCTTCAGACCGTAAGCGAGCCATTCCCGGGAGTCCTTGAGCTCCGGCAGCAGCAGCGACAGCGTGATCAAGCCGCGCAGCTGCATGCAGACGTGATTGCCGTGGGACGCGTGGAACGCTCTCGTATACGCACCATGTTGATGGAATGACTTGATCATCATCATCTTGACCTCCGGCTCGAAGGAAGGCGAGCCAAGCACGGTCATGAACGGCTCGGGCAGCACGAACAGCCGAACGCCGACCGACAGCGGGTCCCAAGTACAGTGCTCGACGCGGAAGGTGCCGTCCACCGGCATCGGATTGTCGAGGATAAAATCCTTCATCATATCGTTGAAGCAACGCGCATACGCTTCGTTGCCGGTCAGCGCATAAGCGCGGGACAGATGCTTCAGATAGCCGAAGCGGGTCAGATGGAGCTGATACTGGGAGCTGTCGAACAGCCAGCTGTTCCAGTCGTACCTCCCCTCGGGGAACGTAATTCGCCTTCCCTTGAAGAGGGGAAAGTCGCTCTTCAGCAGCAGCTCCGCCTCCTCGATCGCGAGCGCGGCCTCCGGGTCATCCGCGTACCCGTTGCGGGCGAACGCTGCCAATTCTGAGACATCGGATGCCTCGAAGTAATAACGCCTGGTCGTCCCCGATGCGATCAGCGCCAGGTAGGCGTCCCGGGCGCCAGCGATGTCGCTGGCGTCCAGCCTCTCCCGCACGCCTTCCATACCTGGACGATCCAGATCCAGCTCTTCCCGCAGGAACGACTCGTCCGACGGCAGCGGCTTCGTATAGCGCGGATCATGCCGCAGTTCCTTGTATCCCATGTTGATGACCTCCCTGAACAGCTATTCTTTGATCGAGCCCAGCATCGCGCCCTGGGCAAAGTATTTTTGCAAGAACGGATAGACAATGACGACAGGCAGCATGGCTAGCAGGATGGCGGCATTTTGCACGTTGGGCCCGAGGTTGGCGGCCATCTGCGCGTCGAGCGCGGCATCCGCGGATATGTTGGAGGAGCTGATCGCCACCATCTGCCGGAGCAGCGGCTGGATCGGCCATTTCGTCGAGTCGTTGATGTAGATAATCGCCGTAAAAAACTCGTTCCAGTACTGCACCATAAAAAACAAGGTGAAGGTAGCGATGATCGGCTTGGACAACGGCAGCACAACCGACAGCAGGATCCGGAACTCGCCTGCGCCGTCAATGCGCGCGGCTTCGTCGAGGCTCTCCGGCAGGCTCTGGAAGAAGGTCCGGATCACCAGAATGTTAAAGGCGCTCGAGGCGGCAGGCAGCACGATCGCCCAATACGTATCGAGCAGTCCCAGCTCCTTGACGACCAGATAGTTGGGAATCATCCCGCCATGGAAGATCATCGTGAAGAAGATGAACAGCAGGATGACTTTTCTTCCCGGCATGATCTTTTTGGACAACGCGTACGCCAACGTCAGCGATACGAGCAGATTAACGCATGTGCCGAGCACGGTAATATACACGGAGTTTTTGACCGATGTCATAAACGTATTGGCGCCAAGCAAATATTTGTACGCATCGAGCGTCCACGTCTTGGGCCAGACGAAAAACGCGCCTGACATCGACTGTCCCGGCAGACTGAAGGATACCGCGATAATATATAAGAAAGGCAGTACGACCATCAAGCAGATCAGCAGGATGATGACTGCAAGCACGCTATCGAACCAAGTGATGCGAAGTTTCATCTAATGTCCCACCTTTGATTTAGAAAATGCCGTCCTCGCCCATCCATCTGGCCAAGTAGTTGGCGCCGACCACCAGTATGAGGCTGACGATGGATTTGAACATGCCGACCGTAATCGCAAAGCTGTAATTGAACTGCTTCAAGCCCGTCTGGTACACGAACAGGTCGAATACGTTCGAGACATCCAGATTGAGACTGTTGGTCATGAGGAAAATCTGCATGAAGTTGGAGTCCAGCGAAGAGCCCAGCCGCAGCAGCAGCAGAATGACGATCGTGCTCTTGATGCCCGGCAGCGTAATATGCCAGATGTTGTGGAAACGGTTAGCCCCGTCCACCTTGGCCGCCTCGTACAGCTCGGGGTTGATGCCGGCCAGCGCCGCCAGGAAGATGATCGTCCCCCATCCCGCATCCTTCCAGATCGCCTGGAGGATGATGAGCGGGCGGAACCAGTCATTGCTGACCAGGAACAGCGCAGACGTATCGAACCATTGCTCCAGATAATAATTGAAAACGCCCGATGGCCCAAAGAAGGAAATGGTAATGCCGTAAATGACGACCCACGACAGGAAGTGAGGCAAGTAGACGATCGTTTGGGAAATCCGTCGAAACATCGTTAGCCGCAGCTCGTTGAGCATAATCGACAGCAGGATCGTAAACGGGAAATAGATGACGAGGCTAAGCAAGCTGATCATCAACGTGTTCCTCAAGAGAACGACAAAATTGTCGGTGCTAAAGAAATTATGGAAATGCTCCAAGCCAACCCAAGGACTCTTAAGTATCCCGATAAACGGGCTATAATCCTTGAAGGCCAGCACCAGTCCCCACATCGGAACGTAATGGAAGATCAGAAAATACAAGATGCCCGGGGCGGCCAGCAATAAAAAGGGCCAGAGTTGATTGAAGCGTTGCAAGCGATGACTTCTCACCATGAGCGTCGTTCCTCCTTATCCGTGAACAAAAAATAGGGGCCATGCGCGACCCCTATCCTTTTTCTAAGTTTACTTCTGGTCTGCGTTATACTGCTCCAACAGCTCCTTGGCAATAACCGCGCCGTCGCCTGCGGTCCAGGCGTCGATTTCCTTCTGAACGGCTTCCCAGGTTGCTTCGCCCAAGACGTATTGCGTCATGACGGCGCTCATTTTTTTATAGGTGTCCGGCTTTTTGGTCGCTGTCTGGGAGCTGTAGCTCAGGAACGGATTGGCGATGCCGTAATTGGCGATGACATCCAGCGACGCCATCTGCGCTTCCCGGATTTCCGGAACCTTCGAGTTGGCATAGATATAAGGGTCGACGCGGTTTTCCAGCACGAACGCGCTTGGCTTTTCCAGATCGAACAGCTTCATCTGCTCCTCGGTCTGCACCGGCAAGCCGTCCTTAAAGTCGCTGGCATGTACGCCGATGACGCCCGCCTTGGAGAAGGCGATGTTTTCTTCCGCGGCCGTGAAGTCCAGGAAGTCGACAATCTTTTGCACCTTTTCCTTCGGTACCGAGCTAGGGATGACCCAGATGCCATAGTAACCGCCGATCAGCGCTACGCCCTTCTGCCCTTCCCGTCCCTCCAGCACATCAATAACCGCGATTTCGGCGTTCGGGTCGACCTGCCGCATTTTCTCCAGACTCGTCTCGGAGATATCTCCCACATTGCTGACGAACGCGCCGGCTACCCCTGCCTGGAATTTGTTGCGGGCTTGCTGCTGGCCTTTGAGCACGGGAGCGTCCTTGTCGATTAGGCCCTTGCTCCATACGTCCCTCAACCATTCAAGATAGGTCTTGTACTCGGGTGTCTGGAAATCGCGCACCGGCTGGCCATTATCGTCAAGCGCCCATATATGCGGTACGCCAAAGGAGAACAGCATCGGGAACACGGAGCCGAACGGTCCCGGACCTGCCGCGCCGTCTACGCCATAGACCGCCAGCGGGATCGTATTACCCCCTCCAGCCGGATCATTGTCCTTGAATACCTGGAGCGCGTGCGTCAGCTCGTCGATCGTTTTAGGAAGCTCGAGATTGTATTTGTCCAGCCAGTCCTTGCGGATCAGCACGCTCGCTTCCCCGCCGCCGTACAGACCGCGCGGTCTGGGGATGCCGTAGATTTTGCCTTGCACACTTGTGTTGTTCCATACCGCCTCCTCCATTAGGCTGATGTTCTCTGTGCCGTCGATGTATTCCGTCAGGTCGTGGAAGGCTCCCATCTTGACCAGATTGATGTACTTGTCGTCCTTGCCGCTGTCGATCAGCAGCAGATCGTAATCGTTGGCCGATACCGCGACGGCAAGCTTGTCGCCATAGGCCTCGGAAGGCACGAAGGACAGATCGAGCTTCACATTGGCGCGCTTCTCGAGATCGGCCTTCGCCTGATTGTTGTCCGCGGACGGCGGATCGCCGAAGGTGATCGTCATTGCTTTGATGGTCGTCGTCTCCGCCTCCGGAGCAGCTGTTTGTTGGCCATTTGGGGTATTCGTTGGATTGGCGGTTCCGCCTTCGTTGCTGGCGCAGCCGGCGAGCGTCGTCGTGATCAGCATGGATGCCGCTACGACTTGCGTCAGTTGTTTTTTGATGGACATGTTCATCCCCCGTTTCATGTTTTCCTCGCGCTGTTGCAAGATTCATTATAGAGGAGCCGACGTCATGCTTGACATGACGGAAACAATTGAAAGTGTAACCGTTTTTAAGATGCTTTGCCCGGCGTATATCTTTACTCGGAGCGGTTGTACTATACTTAGTTTAGAACTTTGGATAGCGAGAGGGATAGATAGATGCAGTCGCCTTTTTTTGGATTTTTGACGCGGAGCTTTTATGTCCGCATGATCTTGATTATGCTCGCCGTATCGATCATTCCGTTATTCGTGCTCTCGTATATCTCGATCTCGGTATCGAGCTCCACGGTGGAGAAGCAGGTCAACAAGCTTAATGCCCAATTGGTCAACCAGGTCATCGACCGCGTGGAGCTGTCGATGAACCGATTCCGCGAGCTGAGCGTGCAATATTCAGGCTTGTCCTCGATCAAGAACGCGCTGGTCTCGCCTTCCGAGCTGTATTATGAGGATGTGGTGCTGAAGCGGGAGCTGATCTCCGTGCTGACCACCGCTTCGGCGATGATCGGCAATGTGGAGGGGCTGCAGGTCTACTCCGCCGTCACCGGCGAGATCCTCTCCTCCAACGAAGCTCCGTCCCGGATCGAGCAATCGGTATACGGGCCGCTGATCGAGCTGTTCTTAAGCGCCCCGAGGACGGAGCTGTTCCTCGACAGGGACTCCATCCCGGGGATGGAGATGCTGCGGGAGGCGAGCGTGTATATGGCGCGGATTCCGTACAACAAGTACGAGGAGATGAAGGGCGTCATCCTGATCTCCATGAATAACGAACAATTCCAGCAGCAGATCGAGAATATCCAGCTCGGCTCCGAGGGCTCCATCACCCTGCTCACGCCAGCCGGCAGCCCGATCGCGACGACGAGCAAGCTGAGCGACGAGGAGGACAAGGAGCGGGTCGGCGCGATCCTCGCGCATTGGCGGGAGCTGGGCGCGCCCGATCAGTTCGCGGAGGCCGCCTCGATCATCTCGGTGCAGCAGACCGGGACGTATGACGACTGGATCGTCGTCTCCGAGATTCCGTCCAAGGAGCTGACCCAGGATACCGGCATTATCCGCGAGACCGTCTTTTATTTCCTGGCGATCCTGATCGTGCTCGGCGCAGCGTCTGTGCTCGGCTTCGGCTACCAGCTGTATCGACCGTTGCAGGCTGTCAAACGCCATGTAAACGCCATCAAAAAAGGGCAGCTCGACGCGCGCGTGGACACCTTCGCCAACAATGAGATCGGCGACCTCGGGCGAATGCTCAATGCGATGGCGATCCGAATACAGGAGCTGGTCGGCGATCTGCAGGACTCGGAGAAGCTCAAGCGTCGTCTCGAGGTGCGGGCGCTCCAATCGCAGATCAACCCGCATTTTATGTACAATACGTTGAATACGATCCGCATGTTCGCCATGCTGAAGGACTATGACAAGATTAACACATTGATGGGCCGCTTCGTCGGACTGTTGCGCTATTCGATGGAAAATTACGATCAGAGTGTCATGCTCGATCAGGAGCTGGACTATCTGGAGGACTATGTCGGACTGCTGAATATGCGCTACAAATGCCAGATTGCGCTGACGTATGAGATCGAGGAGCCGCTGGGCCGGATGCAGATCCCGAAGCTAAGTTTGCAGCCGCTCATCGAAAACTCGGTGTTCCATGGCATCCTGCCGAAAAAATCCGACGCCGGTCACATCGTGGTGAGAGCCTTCGCCGACCGGCAGCACGAGCGGATCGTCGTCGAAATCGAGGATGATGGCGTCGGACTGTCCTCGGAGGAGCTGGAGAAGCTGAGGGTACATCTACTGCGGGAGGCATCGAGCGAAAATATCGGGCTGCAAAACGTGCGGATGAGGCTGAAGCTGATGTTTGGGCAGGCGACATCGATGGAGCTGTTCAGCGACGCAGGGGCTGGTCTGCGCATTCGCATCGAATGGCAAGCCGATCAGGTACAGATCAAGGAGGAAGACGATGAGCGGCTATAAGGTACTGCTCGTAGAGGACGAAATCCCCGCCCGCACCGTATTCCGGAGCATGATCGAGGCGCGCGGCGACTTATTCGAGCTTGTGGGAGAAGCGGAGGACGGCCAGGATGGCCTGGAAATGTATCGGCGGCATCGACCGCAGCTGATCGTCACCGATATTACGATGCCCGGCATGAACGGGCTCGAGATGGTGCGGGCGATCGAGTCCGCCGGCGACGCAATGCCGCAGGTGATCTTCTTGACCTGCCACCAGGACTTCCAATTCGCCCAGCAGGCGATCCAGCTCAAGGCGGCCGCTTATCTCATCAAGGATGATTGTCTGAGCGACCCCGAGCTGCTGGTCCGTACGCTCGAAGGGTTGACCGAGCAGGTCGTGGGACGCGCTGCGATGAGGGAAAAGCAGCAGGAGCTGGAGCAAAAGGTGCGGTCAAACGAGATCGTCATCGAACATAATCTGTTCCTCGAGATGCTCCGCAATCCGGGAGCCGGGGACAAATGGCTGCAATCGCTGGAGCAGTCGGGTATACCGGCCCGCCACGCGCCAGTGATGGCGCTGATGCTGGAGCTCGATCGCAGCTCGCTGCGATTCTCGGTGGAGCTGCCGCAGGAGCTCAAGCTGTGGCAGTTCGCCGGGGTCAATGTGCTCGATGAGCTGCTTGGCGCTTTAGGTCCGCACAAGGTGATCGCGCTCGACAAGGGGCGGTTCGTGGCGATCTTCGCCCCGACGAGCGAGGCTCCATTCAAGCGGCTGCTAGATCAGGTGGCGGATTCCTTTTCGAGCTATTTGAAGATGGACAGCCTGGCGCTGCTCCGAAGCTTTCCATCGGGACTGCAGGATCGGATGGCCGAGCTGAAGGCGTGGGTCACTGCCGCTTACCCGTTTTTTTACGATGACGGGCAGACTCCCGGGAGCAGCTCTACCGCATGGGAACGGAACGAGTTCGCACATATCCCGGATCGATACGTCCGCTTCTGGGGCAAGATGCTCAAGGGCGCGCTGCTGGAGTCGCATCTGAGCGCCGCTGCGGTGGAACACGAGCGAAGGAGCTTCCGTCAGCAGGCGATGGAGCACGGCTGGGACCCCGAGCAGATCAAGTCGCTGTACCTTCGGATCTTCCTGGAGCTTAGCCAGTTCGCGCACGAAGCCGAAGGTATGGCGGATCTGGAGGCGGCCTTCCGCACAAGACTGGCGCTCTGCCAGACGTTCGACGCCGTGCACGAGGAGACGGTCTCCTGCTTCCGCAAGCTGAAGCTGCTGCAGGGTGACCGCAAGCTTGACGCTTCGATTGCCAAGGTCGTGCAGCGGCTGCACGAGCATCTGCACGAGCCGTTCAAGCTCGAGGAGCTTGCGGCTTCGATCAACTACAGCGTGCCTTACTTCAGCAGCATGTTCAAGAAAACAACCGGCGAGAGCTTCGTCCAGTACTTGAACAAGCTGCGGCTGGAAAAAGCGAAGCTCCTGCTGCTGACGACAGATCGCAAAACGTTCGAGATCGCGGAGGAGATCGGATTCGAAAACTACCGCTCCTTCAACCGTCTGTTCAAGCGGGAGATCGGACTTACGCCCTCCGATTATCGCAAGCAAGGCGTAGACGGGGACTCGACTATATGATTCGATGAAAGAGCTGTCTCGCAAGGTCGCAATGCCTTGCAAGACAGCTCTGGGGATGGGATCACAGATACGATGTTTTGCGCAAAGCCTCGAGTGTATTAAGCATCCCCCGATGACTGGCGCAGCTTCAGCTCATAGGGCACATAGACCCGGATCGGGATGTTATACTTCTGGTTCAAGTAATCGAGCAGCAGGTTGGCGGCGACGCGGCCCATCTCCAGCTTCGGCACGCAAATCGTCGATAGCGGCGGCGAGGTAAAGGCCGAGAACTCGATATTATCGACGCTAAAAAAAGCCACTTCCTCGGGGATCGCCAGCTGTTGCTCGGTCACCGCGCGCATCGCTGGGATCGCCATCATATCGCTCGCAGAGAAAAAGGCGGTCGGCCGATTCGACTGCTGCTGCAGCGCTTGCTTGACGATCTCGTAGCTCTGCGAGACATCCCAGTTCACATTGATCACCCACTGGGGATCGATGGTCAGACCCGCCTCCTCCATCGCTTCCTTGTAGCCCTTGTACCGCTTCTCCCGCTCGATCGAGCCCCCCAGTCCGACGCCGCCGATGAAGCCGATATGCCGGTGGCCGCGGGCGATCAGATGCCGCACGGCGTCCTTGGCCGCCGATACGCGGTCGTAGGCCACGACAGGCACCTCCAGATCGGCTAGATCGATGCCTACCACGACGCGTACATGTTGCTTGATCCAGGCGTACACCTCGGCGTCGATCCCTTCGACGACGATGATCCCGTCGATCGCATGCTCCTTCACCAGCTTCTGAATTTCGTGCAGGTCGCCCCCGTCTCCCATGCTGCGCAGGAACTCCAGTCGATACCCCTCGGCCTGCACCCCCTTTTCGATCCCCTCGAGGATGACGGAGAAGTACGGATGATTGTACTTATTTTGCGGGACCGCGATGACGCATCCCAGTCGGAACGACGTTTTGCTAGCCTCCTTTTTTCTTTGGGGCAACTTTCCGTTCTGCTTCTTTCTATATCCTATCGCTTGCGCCGCATCCCATATTTTTTTCCGTGTCTCCGCATTGACCACCCGACTCTCGTCGTGATTGATGACGCGCGACACGGTTGAGATCGAAACGCCCACGTGATCGGCGATATCCTTCAGTTTTGCCACTACGCTTCCTCCTTCCAAAGCTTACATCTCTTCTAGTTATAGCAGATCAGGAGCTTTGGGGCAAACGGGAATGAAAATAAAAAACTCATCCCGCAGGCGATGCAAGCCACCGCACAGCAAGGATGAGTTTTCACATATCGTTCAACTGATAGAAACTAAGCAATCCGTTATTGAAGGGCCGCTTGAAGATCGGCAATCGCCGCCTCTACATCTCCATTGCCTGACAATGGGTCGCGGAGAATTTGAGTGCCGTGGGTGAAGACCAGGTCTGTCTTCTTCACGCTATACGGCGCAGAAATGCCAAATGCCTGCGCATCGAGGAAAATCTTGAACTCGGCTCCTGCGGTCTCCAGGTAGGCGTCGGCCGCCTGGCTGTTCGAAGGAATGGAAAAGCCTTGCTTGGCCAGCTCGGTCTGTCCCTCGGGACCTGCAAGCCAGGACATCAGCGTAAACGCCGCCTCCTCATGCTTGGTCGATGCGCTCATCGCAACGCCCGCAGGCTGTATGACCGTCTGCGTCGATTGGAACTTCGGCACATGCGTAATGCCGTAATCGATATTGGCGTCTGCATAGTGGGCCACATTCCAGCTGCCAGCGAGATTCATCGCGACCTTGCCGGTCGTAATCGCGAGATTTTGGACCCCGCCCATCCCTTCGATCTGCGCAGGCGAGGTGTTGACCCCTTGCTGCGTCGCCTTGATGAAGAAGTCGATGACCTCGCGCGCCTCCGGCGTATTCAGCGCTACCGTATCGTCGTCATTGATCAGCTTCGCACCATTGGAGTACAGGATCGGCTCGAACATTCCCAGATCTGCCCCGGGGACGGTAGACATGCCCCATTGCTTGATGTTGTTGCTGTCAAATCCGTCCTCGCCGGGATTTTTGCCGTTCGTATCGAGCGTCATCTTCGTCGCGATATCGAGCACCTCTTCCCAGGTTGGCTCTGTAGACGGGTAGGATGCCTGCTTCGGATTGGTGGCGGGATCATCGAACAATGCTTTATTGTAATAGAACATGATGACATTGGCGTCGATCGGGAGCGACACCTGCTTGCCGCCGAATTGATGCATGCTCAGCATACCGTCGGCGATAGCGGAGCGGTCGAAGCTGTGGCTGTCCAAGAGGCCGTCCAGCTCCTTGAAGATGCCGAGCTCGGCATATTTGGACACATAAGCGAAGCTCGTCTTCATCACATCGGGCAGGATGCCGCCGGAAGCGCCAGCTGTCAGTCCGTCCCAATACGTGCCCCAATCCTTGCCCTCCAGCTTGACGGTAATATTCGGGTACACCTTCATGAAGGTATCCAGCAGCTCCTGGGTACGCTGCAACTCCTCGGCCGTGCCCCACTGCGAGTAGGTGATCGTCACCTTCTCCTGCGGCTTCTCGCTGCTGGTCGACTGATTATTGCCGGTGCTCTCGCCCGTCGTATCCGGCTTGTTATTGCCGTTCGTGCCATTTCCGCAGCCTGCCGCTACCAGCGCCATTGCCAACATCATCGTGCTTGCCCATGCCCATCCTTTGCGTGCTTCCAAAGAACATTTCCCCTTTTTCTGTTGTTTGGTATTGCCGCTTGCCAAGCCTTGCCTGACCCGTCCGACGATGCGCGTCAACCTTTGCTGCCGGTCAACACCACCCCCTCGACGATAAAGCGTTGGGCAAAGAAATAAATGACGGCGATCGGCAAAATGCTGATGAACGCACCTGCTGCGAGCGCCGGAAAATCCTGCCCCGTCTGACCGATCAGCAGCTGCAATCCCACGCTGAGCGTAAACATCTCGCTGCTCTTCAGGTACAGAAACGGTCCAAGGAAATCAAGCCAAGCGTAGACGAAGGAGAAAATAAGCACCGTAATGATGACCGGCTTGGAAAGCGGCAATACCACCTTCTGGAATACGGTCCAGCGCCCGCCCCCGTCCAAAAACGTCGCCTCATCCAGCTCGAGCGGAATACCCATGATGAATTGACGGAACAAAAAGATGTAATACGCGCCGCCGAGCCAAGCGGGCACAATTAACGGCAGCCACGTATTGATCCAGTTCAGCTTCACAAACAACACGAACGACGGAATGATCATGACCGACGCCGGGATCATCAACGTGGTCAGCACGATCAGGAAGAGCGCGTTTTTATACCGATTCTCGAATCTCGCAAAGCCATAGGCCGCGATCGAGCTCGAGATGACGGTGCCGAGCGCGACCAGGACGGCGATGATGACCGAATTGCCGATCCATTGCCACATGAGCGGCTGAACGCTAAATAAACGATGGAATGCGCCAAACGTAATGTCCTCGGGGATAATCGTCGGAGGAAAACGATACGTTTCGGCTTTGGTCTTGAGCATCGTCGACAGCATCCAGACGAGCGGTCCGATAAAGACGGCCAGTACGCCGACGAGCAGGATGTACACCTTGATGGAAGACGAGACCGATTTTTTACTTGCCCGCATACAGGATCACCCCCTCTTTTCGCCTTCGTAATAAACAAATCTGTTCGATGATTTCAGGAGCACGAGCGTGACGGCCAAAATCATCGCGAACAAAATCATCGACTGAGCCATCGCCATGCCGTACCGCAGCTCGGTAAAGGCTGTCTTGTAAATATCGTACACATAAGTGTAGGAAGCGTAATTCGGTCCGCCCTCCGCCAGCAGCAGCGCTTCGGTGAACATCTGGAAATTGTACATCGTCTGAATGACAAGCACGAACAGGATTGCCGGGCTAATCATCGGCAGGGTGACGGAGAAGAAACGCCGGATGGCGCCGGCTCCGTCGATCTTGGCCGCTTCGTACAGGTGAGACGGCACGCCCTTCAGAGCGGCCAGGAAGATCAGCACCCCGCTACCGGAAATCCAGACCTGCAGCAATACGATAACCGGCTTAATCGACCATGCCTCGCCTAGCCAACTAATCTTGGCGATACCGAATGTGCCGAGGACTGCGTTCAGAATGCCGAATTCGCTATTGAAGACCAGTCTCCATATAATGACCGTCGCCACAATCGGCACCAATGTTGGCAGGTAGTAGAACGTTCGGAACAAGGCAATTCCCTTCACATCCGCGTTGAGCAACAGCGCTAGCAGCAGCATGCCGCAGGTGACGACCGGTACGCCGATCCCTACAAAAAACAAGGTGTTCAGCACGGCCTTGCCAAAGATGCGATCCTGGAACAGAGCCGTAAAATTGTCCAACCCGACAAAATTAAAATCTGCAGCGCCGGGGATGCGGGCATCGGTGAAGGCATAATAGACCGCTGTCGTCAAAGGAATCAGAAAAAAGACGGTGAATCCAACCATCCAAGGTGAAATGAAAAGGAAAAATTTTGCGTTCTCGATTTTTTTGCGCCTGTCCAAAAGACCACCCTCTATTCCAGTTCATTAAGATAGACGTACCGTTCCTCGCGAATCGACTTTTCTGCGGCAAGAGCGACCAGCAATGCCTCTCTTCCTACGCCTGCCGAAGCAACAGGCTGCTGACCGGATCGGATCGATGCGATAAACTCCTTGCGCTGCGTTTGCCCGCCGGTATGTCCACCCGCGATCGAGTCCGACCGGACATCGACGTCGATATGCTCCTTCGTGTAATCCTCTCCGCCATAAATATGGATCGTTTTGTCCTTTTTCGCTTGCATTTGCGCGCCGTTGCTGCCGATCAATCCAAATTCCAGTCCCTCCTCCATCAGATTGCGAGGCTGCAGATACATACAAAGCCCGAGATTCGCCTTGCTGCCATTGTCATAATCGACCATCACCCAGGCATGATCGACGATCGAGCTATGATCGATCTCCTTGGCTTCATAATGTGTATACGAATTGGTGATGAGCTTGCTCTGGCCGTTGCGGATCACATGCTGACCGCCAGATGCGAATACGCGGACCGGCTTGGCACCGATCATCCAGTTGAAAATATCGAAATGATGGCAGTTTTTCTCTACTAACGCGCCACCTGAACGAGAAGCATCGTAAAACCAGTCGACCGGCGGAAACGGCTCCCGAAATTCCTTGCACCACATCATGGTGACGTCGGCCAAGCGACCAGCCTGGATTTCCTTGGCCATCCTGCGGTACAGATTAGAATACCGATACACCAGCCCGATCTGCAGGATCGTCCCCGCTCGCTCTGCCGCTGCGACAATCGCATCGCAATCCTGAACATTCGGGGCGACCGGCTTCTCCAGGAATACATGCTTGCCAGCCTCCAGGAAAGGTACGGCGACCTCCCGATGCAGATGGTTCGGCACGCTAATGACGACGGCGTCTATGTCAGGATTTCTAACAATTTCTTCGTAATTTGCGCAAATAATTGGCTCGCTATGTTTGAGTTCCTTTAACGTTCGCTCCACATTACGCTCATCCGGATCACATATGTACTGGACCTCGCAGCCTGGGATCATATCGAAGCCCATCGCATGATGCGACCCCATATCCCCCACGCCAATAAATGCCATCTTAATCTTTTCCCCCATGCACCTCGTCCTCTCAGCTCGATTAAGTTTGGGCAATTTGCCAACCAAATTAATTATTTGCCCCAAAATCATACTTCGATTCTAATTCACAGGCTAGCGATTGTCAAACTTTTTTTGCCAACTATTCCAGCCTCATTAGAAAGCAATCCCGCTGCTGGCCTACCGGTAATGTATCAGATTCCGCCGAATGATTCCCTAAAATAAGGATTGACAATTCCAAAAGGTTCAACTAAGATACGCTTATAAGTTTGCCCCAAACAAAACAGATTTTCCGAGGTTTGCGCAAAGCTAGATCCAATCGCTTGGGGCACCCTCGAGAGGAGGTGATAAAAATGCATGCCTAACGTAGGCATCGCTGCAAGCTTCATCAGGTCAGGCCTAAGAAGACAATAAAAACAGTGAGGTGATTGGCTAGTGAAAGCTTGGAAAAGTCCCCTTCGTACGTGTCTTATGAGCCTTGGTCTTCTTGTTACCTTATCAGTCACATCCATGTCAGGTTATGCATCTGCTGCAGGCGGGATTATTACGATCGACGGCAACGCAGGCGATTGGTCCTCCCTCTCCTCCCTGGCAACGAACACAGCCTCTGCCCAGGTGTTGAAGGCGCATCACAATGAAAGCCGACTGTTCCTGCATGTTGGCGGAACGGGACTGGACGTAAAGGGGCAATTTTTTATCGATGCGGATCACAATCCGGCAACCGGCTTTAATGTCGGCGGCTGGGGAACGAATGGCGCGGACTATCTGATCGAAAATGCCATCGTCTATAAAAACGAAGGCGGCGGCTGGTCCTGGACGCAGGTGGGCGTCCTGCAGTCGACGGAGTATGCGAAAAACAACACGGTCGTTGAGCTCTCCGTCCCGCTGTCTCTGCTCGGCCTGACGAACGGCAGCACCATCGATGTCGGCTATATCGTCAATGATTCGGCTACGGACAGGCTGCCTGCCGCAAGCGCCGCTCTGCCGAGCTATACGCTGACTGCCGCCACCCCGCCCACTGCCTCGACCGGCAATTGGGACAACATCCGCAATTACCTGGTGAACTATGCCGGCGATACGGTCATCGATAGCGAGCTGGCGATGTATGCCGATTACGATGCGATCGTGCTGGAGCCGGATGCGGACGTCGTATCGATCCAGACGCTCAGGAACATCAGGGAACTAAACGCCGAGACGTTCCTCATCGGGTATATCTCCATCGGAGAGACGAGAGAGATCATGAAGGATGCCAACGGTCAACCGCTCGACATCTACTTCACCGATGCCAATGGCGACCCGCTGGAAAACCTGAACTGGCACTCCTACTATATCGACGCCAACAAGCAGCTATGGCGCGACATGGTCATCGACGAGCTGTTGCCTGCGATCTATGCGAAGGGCTACGATGGCGTGTTCCTCGATACAGTAGACACCTCTATCTTCGTGGACGCCTCCCGCAACATCGACTTCTCCGCTTCCTCTGCCGGCATGGCCACGTTGATCAACGATATGAAGACCGCCTTCCCGGACAAAAAAATTATCATGAACCGCGGCTTCCACCTGCTGAACGGCACGGGCGACAGCCTCGATGTGTCCGGGTCAATCGACGGCTTGATGTTCGAGAGCTTCACGACGACGTGGGCAAGCAGCGAGGTCGACTCGAACGGGATGAACGTGGAGTGGTATCATGCGTATCCGCCGGACAGCAATGAATATATCTGGTCGGACGGCATCGCGAACAAGATCAATAAAATCCGCTTCCAGTACAACAGCGACGGTACGGCGCTGCGAGACCAGGATGGCAAGCCGGTCAAATCGGCGAAGTGGTTCCATGGGATGACGCATGATTATGCGAAGGACACCACGTCCGAACAGATCGCCATCATGCAGACGAGCGTAGATCGCGCTTGGGCTAACGGCTTTGTACCCTCGATGGGCACTCGCTTCCTCAATGAAGCGCCGTCCTACGATTGGAAAGCGCTCGTGAGCGGCATGACCGAAGCGTCCTGGGGCAGCGGACTGGACATCCAGTCGATGCCGCTGCCGAATCCGGTCATTGACGATTTCACCTCGGGTGTAAGCAACTGGAAGAGCCTGCGCGGCGTCACGGATCCGCCAAGTCCCGACAGCATCGCGCTGGCCGCCGAGAGCGGTCTGGCCCGTCTGGACATGACCGTCCTGGGAACATCGGCGTGGAAAAACGCGGCGAAAATGTTGTCCAAGGAGTGGTTCGTCCCTGTCGATCTGTCGCAAGGCACGGTCACGCTCGAAGTGAAAGCCTCCACCCCGCTTACTGCGGGCAAGTCGTTCGAGATCGAGCTGAAGGACTACAACAACGATGTCAAAGTATGGACCAATCCGGTTATCCTCTCGGATACGTTCCAGACCGTCACCTTGAACCCTGCCGTAGACGGCACGTATATCGGCGGCTGGGATGGCGCAAAAGATGGCTTCCAGGCCGACAGAGTCAAGTCGATCGAGATCCGGATTATCAACACGACCGATCTGTCGCCGACCTACTCCGGGTCCCTGTACATCGACAACATCGTCTATCATGACACCGTCGCCCCTACTGCCCCAACCGGATTGACGGCCGTTAGCGGAGACGGGCAAGTCGGTCTCTCCTGGAATGCCAATGCCGAAGCCGATGTGCGTGGGTATCATGTCTATCAGAATGGCGTAAAAATCACGACTGCGCCTGTCGTCGGCACGAGCTATATCGTAACCGGCTTAACGAACGGCACGGCGTACAGCTTCAGGATTACGGCTGTCGATTCAGGCAATGAATCTGCGCAGAGCACTGCGATTACGTCGACACCTGCGGCGATTGCTAGCGGCATTGAGATTGATGGGAATTTCGCGGACTGGAATTCCGTCAGCGCGATCGCCACGGGGAGCAGCGAAGTGACCAAGCTGAAGGCATACAATACGAATTGGGATCTGTACCTGTATGTTGAGGGGACGGGCCTGAGCGGCAGCAAGGCGCAATTTTTCATCGATATCGACAATAATGCTTCCACTGGCTTCGCCGATCCGACCTGGGGCGTCACGGGCGCGGACTATCTGGTCGAGGGCGGACTGCTGTATGAGTATGTAGGCCATAACAACAGTTGGTCCTGGCATGAGATCGACGACTTGAGAGCGTACCAGTATGCGGCCACCGGCACGAACATCGAGATCTCGCTTGGTCTGGATTATCTCGGCTGGATCCAACCGGGCGATACGATCCGGGTCGGCTATGTCAAGGGAGACTCGGCCACTCACCGGCTTCCGGGCTCCGGCAGCAGCTTGCCGAGCTATACGTTGAGTTGATGATGCGAGGCTGCTGAGAGGTTGTTGAGAGGCCGCTGAGACGAGGTGAAATCGTCATGTGCTGTTCTTTCGTAGCACAGCAGCGGCACAACAAGCGGGACAGCAAGTTAAAAAAAGCCATCCGTCCCGATCATCGGTGCGGATGGCTTTTTTAAAGAGAATAGAATGTAAATTGCTGCGCGCATCTAAACGGCTCCTAGTCGATCTCACCTCCTCGCCAGCGCTTACGGTCAAATATGCAGCTTAGCGAGCTATCCAGGCCATTTCCGTGATCTAACGGACATTTTTGCTGCTTAGCGTGACAAAAAGTCGATGTGAGAGCCCGATTGACTGTTTAAGAAACACATTTGTCCGTTACAATTGGTGAACGGCTAAAATCAGCGTTTAAGGTGCACATGTGACCGTTACAGCGGCGAGACGCGCCGTGGCGGCCCAACCGCCGATTATGCTTGCGATTCATGATCACGTTGCAGCGCATCTCTCAGCCGGGAGCAGAGTTTTTCTATCTGATCCGCTGTCCCATACGCTTCTTGATAGCTTCGGATATTCGTACAATATATTAGCCTTCTTCGATCCGCCTGCTCCGACGCATCCCCGCCAGGAGCAGCGGAAGGCTCAGCACAAACGCAGCCGTCACCAGCCACATCGGAATCTGCGGGGCGATCGAATACGCCCAGCCGCCGATAATGCCCGAGGGAGAGACGACGAGGAGCACAAGCACCGAGAGGACGGCGAACATTTTGGCGCGACGCTCGTCGTCGATCGCATTGGCGACGACCGCTTCCAGGTAAGGCGCGGTGATCATCGTGGCGGCAGCGGCGAGCACGGTGCTGATGACGACCAGGCTGATCGCCCCCGGCGGGGTCAAGGCGAGGATCGCATTGGAGACGGCTGACAGGATGAAGCCCCACAGCATCGTACGGTTCATCAGTCTGTCGGTGATGCGCGGGACGATCTGCCATAACACGAGCAGCATGACGACAGAGGATACGGCCGGCACCAGCGAGATCCAATCGTCTGCCATGCCGATCTCATCTGCCAGATACAACGCGAGGTAGGTGCCTTTGATCGTCATCTGGAAGTTGAACAGGATATAGACGCCGAACATGAGCAGCAAGCCGCGGTCGGCCAAGACGGCCCGGATCGTCGCCAGATAATCGTGCAGACTGGCCCGCAGCCCCAGCTCGCGCGCTTCGCGTTTTTTGCGGAGGCCCATCTCGGTCTCGCGTGTCGTGTAATGGCGGCCGAGGAACTGGAGCGTCATCAGCACAAAAGCGATCACATACATGATGCGAACACCCGTCACTAGACCATACTGATAGACGAGCAGTCCGCCAAGCGGTGCGAACAAGCCGCCGATGACGCCAATGACCTGCAGCACCGTGAAGACGTAGGTCCGCTCCCTCGGCTCCGTATCCTCGACGAGCAAGCAATAAAATGCCGTATGCGGCACGCGTTGGAAGCCATTAATGACAGCCGCTGCCACAAAAAACCAGACATTCGTCGACACCGCCCATAGCAGCGTCCCGATCGACCAGCTGAGCAGATCGAAGGTGAGTAGCGCCGCTTTGCGCCCCATCCGGTCGGTCAAGTAGCCGCTGATGAACGAGGAGAACACCTGGACGATCAGCGTCAGCGTAGTCACCCAGCCGATCTGCGTCTCGCTCAGGCCCAGCTTGCTCATATAGATCGTCGCATAGGTGATGAACATACTGTAAGGAATCAGGAACAACGGCTCAAATGCCAGACAGCCCCTGCTATTGCCCTTCAGCCTGGGGAATATCGTCATCATATGACGCCAAATAATCGAAGGAAGAAATCATAGATGTCAATGACTACGGCCAAGGCGGACTCGAGGAACCGTTGCAGTCCCTCCGATGAAATCAGGTTCGTCGCAAGCAGAACTGTGACAATCAAGCCGATCAAGATGCCCCATGTTACAGATCGGTTTTTTCCGGGCATCGCTATCCCTCCCACGTCTAAAAACGACGGAGTCGCATCTCCGTTCTCTAGATGCTAGGTTATCACAGTCCACCCGCGAAGTCTTGTCTTAATTTCATGGGAGTCGATTCGATCAGGAACGCGATTGACAAGGAATAGCAAAAAGACCCCTGCGGGGGTCTTTTTTGCCGTATGTCTCATGCTAGGTCACCGAGAATGGAACGATAGAGTTACTTCCCCTTCGCCCGCACGTCTACCGTCTTCGCCGCTGCATCCCACTTCACGTTCAGATCCAATGCTTCGGCGACGGCGCGCAGCGGCATGTAGATGGAGCCGTTTTTGTTAACGGCCGGGCTGTCCATCTCCTTACGCTCGCCATTAAGTGTGAAATGTCGATCCCCGACCTTCAGCTTGAACACAAATGCTGCGGTTCCGTCTTCGCCAACAGGGGCAATCGTCAGCTGCTGGTTAGCGGCATTCCAGGACAGATCCTCTTCCTTGATGGCCGGCAACGCCTGCAGGATCGGACGGATCGGCACCATGACGCGTTGCTGTTCATTCAAATAAATACTGTAGCGCGAATCCGCATCCACATAATTAATGCCGTTAATGACCAGTCCGATGGCTGGCTGAGGCTGTGGTTGTGGCGAAGTCCCTTTGGGCAGCACCTCTACCGTTATCTCCGCCCACTTGACCGCGCCATATGGAGAAGTCATGCCGCCGACGAATACAGCGGGACTCAAAATGTTGACGATATAATAGCCGGGCTCGTCGATCGTGAGACTGCCTTGGAATTGCTGTTTATCATCCAAGGGGAGCGTTTGTTTTGCTCCGACATACCGGTACTCGCCGTCTTGATACTTCGCAAGCTGCAGCGTCATCGCGTTGCTCTGAATATCGCTCGTCGTCACCGTCCCCGCAACAGTCACCGCTTCTCCGGCCTGGATGCGCTGGTAGCCTTTGGTGTCCGGGGTGAAGCTGACATCCTTTTCTATGGGCGAACTGTGGTACCGGACTGGGACGGACGAGGGATCCGTGACGTCGCGATGAATGACGAGGGAGCCTCCGCCATATTGCGAAAGGATCTGGAGCGGCGTCTTGCCCGGACGAACGTCCATCGTATATTCGGTGCGGATGAAGGTACGGTTGCCGACCGTGATCGGCTCGCCTACCGTTCGTTCTGTTCCGTTCAAGTTGTCCATGACGTTGCCCCAGCCGCCAGTGCCATCGCTATTCATAATATCGATGCGGCCAAATTCCTTTTGCGCGAGGACGCTGAAGGTGACCTTATCCGAAGTGGTCGTAAAGGAGTCGCGCTGCATGGCGACGACTTTGTCGCTCCAGGTTATACGCAGCTCATTGTTGCTCCAGACGTACTCCGCGCCGATCCAACGCAGAAGCGCCGCATGGATATACAGCTGCCCGTTCTGGGTGAAGGATGGCGCATACGGACCTACATCCTCGATAGCCTCCAGCTTGTTGTTATAGTAAGTATACAGCTTGGCATCTCCAGGCTTGATCCGCACGCCGGAGAAATAACTTGCATTCTCGCTCCGAAAATCCGCCCAGGCGGTGCCGGTCTTGGCATCCCAGTGGGTAGTCGCCATCCCGGTCGTCTCCAGCCATTTCAGCGGGAAGTATAAGCGATCGTTTTTCATGACCAGCGGTGCAGCCTGGATGGTTTTTCCATCCAGATTCAGGGAGCGTTGACTCAGCTTGGCTGTCAGCTCGTGCGGCCTCATGTATAGCGCAGCGGCATCTCCCCGAATCGTCGGCGGGGCTTCCAATGCGCTTTTGGCGTGGACAGAGCTGCCGTGCAAGCCCAAGGAGGATAATAATAATGTACAAATGATCAAGAGCAAGCCTGGTTTTCGCATATTCGATTTCTCCTCCAATTTCTTGTATTATCCATTTAGACGTTGGAAAGGAGAATAAGTTGCTAAGTGTGCAGACATGCCCTAGTGCCCGGCTAACTGTTGCAATCGCTCCTCCGTCCCGAGCTTGGGGCAGCTGTTGCAAAAGCCGTGCGCGTGATCTGAGCTCGTCATCCGATGCGCCAGACAGCAATAGGGTCGCACATACAGAGGCTCGCCTTGGTAGGCGGCATGCTCAAAGGGCTGGCAGCGATAGGAGAAGCGATTGTCCCCGCTCGCGAGCCAGGCCTCCCGATCCTGACGGATCAAAGCCAGGCGCGACTCGGTCGCATGCGGCGCGTAACGCTCGAGCATAAGCGCATAGCCCTGCTGCACCTGATGAGCAACCAAGCTCCACATCACCTTTACGCTTGCGCCCGTCGTCTCAGACAACGAATCGAATAGATGCTGGGTCTGCTCTTGGAGACGAGTGCGATGCTCTCTAACTTGGCGGTACCGCTTGTCGAGATGCATAGGATCGACGGCAAGCGTTCCGTCCAGCATCACCGTCTCATAACGGAGTGTTCCCTCGGACCGCGGCTCGAAACGTACTACAGCTCCATCGACCGCCAGCAGACGATCATACAAGCTGATCGCCGCTGCGACAGCCATCGCATAGACCGAGTAACGCTTGGCCAGCAATGTGCCTGCGACCAAGCGATCCCTTCTGCCCCGCTCCAGGCCTTGGAGCGAGCAGAGCTGCGAGAGGATCTCTTCCCGCTGAGGCTCTGCGGCCAGATCATGCAAGCGATAGGGGTAAGCGTCACCCTGCCCTCGTTCAGCTCGCTCCCCCGGTTCTCTCAGCTCCGTAACAAACAAACGCCGCATCGTCTCGGGAAGCGTCAGTCCTCCCCATGGCTTGAACAGCGCCATCTAGTTCAACCATTCCGTCAGCTCATTCATGATCTCGCTACGTCCGATCGCACCCCAGCCCTTGAACAGCCAGAAGGAATCCGTCTGCAGTACTTGGTCGGCGGCAACAGCCGGAACTGCTTGCCAGAGCGCGCTCGCTATGATCTCCTCCTGGAGCTGCTCGCCGTTCGGATCGACCTCGGTGACGATGAAGTTCGCGTCCAGATCGGGTATGCGCTCCTGAGACAGATCCTCCCGATCCTCGGTCGGCGTCACCGCCGAAGGCTCGAAGCCCAACTCTTCATAGAGCAGCGTGGTGGTCGGATGGCCTTTCTGGGCATAGATCTGCAGCGTCTTCTCGCGGATACGCAGATAGGCCAGCTTTTTCTCAGGCAGGGCCTGGATACGTTCGCGCAGTTGGGCCGTTTGTTCCTTCACCTCGGCGATGCGCGCCTCGGCTACATCCACCTTGTCATAGAGCTTGGCGATCGCCAGCAGGTCGGCGGTCCAGAAGTCTGCCTCCTCGCCATAGTCCAGCCATTCCGTCCCCAAGACAATCGTAGGCGCGATCTTCTCGAGCTGCTCATAGGTGTTCTCGGCGGTACGGCTCTCGATCACGATGACATCCGGGTTGATATCCAGGATCGCTTCGAGATTCGGGCTATCTGCAGATCCGACAGTCGGCACGCCCTGCAGCTCGTCCGCGAGATACGGCAAGTAGTCGGCGCCATAACGCGTCTCCGAGTTTACGCCTGCCGGCTTCTCGCCGATCGTCAGCATATGGTCGACATAGGCGGCCGACAGCACCACCATCCGTTCGATCGTTCGAGGCACCTCCGAGGTGCCCTTCAGATGCTCGACTTGCTGGGTGGAGCCTTCCTCTTCTGCAGCCGGCGTTTCGCTCTCGCCTGCGGCAGGCGGAGTCGGATCGGATGGCGTTTCGGCAGCGCTGCCGCACGCGGCGAGCAGCATGGTCAGCAGGATTAACAGGAGGAACAGTGACGGTTTGGTTCGTAGCATGGATGGATATCCCCTTTTCTAGTAATAATAATAATCATTATCATAGTCAAAAAGGACGGCTCGCGCCATGGACAATCTCACCCTCTTGTCCCTCCTCACGTCGGCGACGTTAGCCGTGAAGGCTCTGCCTGCCGAGCTGCGAAGCCACGTAGCGCATGGAGGCGATCCGCCCGCCAGGCCCCAGCGTCTGGAAAAACAAGTCCCGCGCATCGTACACTCGTCCCTCCCGGACCGCGCTCAGCGACAGCCAAGCCTCAGACTGTAGGAGCCTGGCCCATCGCTCCGAGGAGCCCGGCATCTCATCGAGCATCACAAATATATGATCCGCCTCGTAGGCTCGCAGCTGATCGACATCCGTTAGCGTCACCCAATTGCGATCGGCGAGTCCGCGCGGCGCGGCCATCCCGAGATCGTCATACAACAGGACGCCGGTCTGACAGTCGGCCCCGTACAATCTGCAAAAATCGGGCGTGATCCGCAGCAACAGCACGCTCGTCCCGCCCCAGCGCGTCGCAATGCGCTCCCGGCAATCGCGCTGCGTCGCTGCATACGCCTCCATCCAGCGGGCTGCCTCGCTCTGCCGTCCGAGGATGTCCGCCATCTCGGTCATCCGCGAGACGAGATGATCGCTATGCTCCAGCATCACAACTGGCGCGATCTGTTGCACCGCCAGCCGTGGAGACCAACGATTGCTGGCGAGGATGAAGTCCGGCCGCAGTTGCTGCAGCAAGCCGTAGCTATCGCGCAGCGGCTCCAGATTGTAGCCTGTGTCGCGCCGGGAAAGTGCTATCTCCTCGTCGATCGGCCGAGCGACACGTCTCGCATAATTCAACCGCGATACGGGTTGCAGACCTAGCGTACGGATATAGTCGTCGAGTCCGTAGTACATTGTGGCGATCCGCTGCACCTTATGCTTCAAGTACAGCGTTGGCGCGATCCCTTCGGATTTTTTGAACGCCCGGCTGAAATACAGCTCGTCCCGATAGCCAACCTGCGTAGCAATCGTCTTGATCCTGTCGGGGGAGAACAGCAGCTGCTTGGCCCGATTCATCCGAAGGCTGGTCATATAGCCCATCGGCGTCGTGCCGAATTGCCGCTTGAACGTCCTCAGGAAGTGATTGACGCTCAGACCTGCCAGACGGGCAAGCCTCTCGAGTTTCATCTCCTCATGATAGTGTCTGGTCATCCAGTCGATCGCACGATCCATCCCGGCACGCGCTGGCGGTGCTTGCTCATAAGCTGACAGGATCTGGAGCAGCAGCTCATGCAGCGAGCGGCGCAATTGCCCCAGATCCGGACTGTCGGCAGCTGCGCCGCTCCCGTCCGACAGCCGCTGCCATGGCTCGGACTCGCCGAGCTCCTCTGTCAGCCGCAGCTTGCCCGACGCCGGATAGCCCAGCTGCTGCAGTCGCACCGCTGCATGGGGAGGCTCGGCCGCCCGGCATGCGAACAGGATCATCCGCAAGACCAGGGCATGCTCCCCTTGCGCCTCCACGATCATATGCATACCGGGCAGGAACAGGAATACCTCGCCTGGAGCGGCGGTTGCCGGCATGCCATCGATGGTCACAGTTCCGTGCCCGCCGACGACCTGGCACAAGACGTGCGTCCTCCACACCCTCGACTTTGTCGATTGAGGAAGACAGATATAATCATGTACATGTGCGCTTTTTATCGTCCACGGTTCCAGTGTAATCGCTCCTCTTACCGTAGGGTTAGCGGTGGTTATTTCTCTCTAGCCACCTGAGTGAATTATAGCATAGTCAGGTAGCCTTGACCTTGAGCTTGACCTTGATAGGGTGCCACGGGTTATAGTGGTTGTATATCCACAACGAGAGAAAGCAAGGTGCAGAACTAATGGTCACGCAATGCTTTGATCAGATTTATGACTTGATGGAGCAATCCTTTCCGAAGAAAGAATTTCGGGGATACGCTGAACAAAAGAAGCTGTTGTCCCTGCCCCCATACCATATGCTGATAGAGAGAAATGAACAGCAGGAGGTCATTGGATTTCTAGCAGGCTGGGAATTCGAGCACTTCCGGTTTATCGAGCATATCGCCGTCTCCCCTACCCTCCGAGGCGGCGGGGTCGGCAAGCGACTGGTGCGTCGTTTCCTGGCACAGTCGAACCTGCCGGTCATATTGGAGGTCGAGAAGCCTGAGGATGAACAGCAGCGCAGACGCATCGGATTTTATGAACGACTAGGGTTTGTCCTGGAGGACTACGAGTACGTCCAGCCTTCGCTTCGCCCGGGAGAACCGGCTGTGCCCCTGCGGATCATGAGCTATCCGGTGCGGATCTCCCCCCTGGAGTTCAATAAAATGAAGCATATCTTGTATAAGGAAGTATATGCCACCGATACCGGGACACAACCGTTACCGAAGAGTTTCTGACTTGAAGGCGTCACCTTCGGTATTTGTTAATGAGATTCATCTTAAGGTTCAAAGCAGCTTCGCTTAGATGAACCCTGTATATCTCAGGATTGGACTTCCGAAGATATTGCGGCCAAAATAAACGAAGCTCGTCCTGGTGATGCTGTCGAATCTCAGCCAATGAGGGCAAAGTGTACACACAGACCCCATTCCTAAAGATAGGGTGCAGCAGCGCCACCGCCTCGTAATCCCGAACCACTTTGTTCATAAGCGGGTGCGCCGGATCGATCAGGTTAATCGGGTCGCCGGCCTCCGCTTGCCCTTCCTCCCGTAACGCGAGATAATCGGCCTCCGCTCGCCCCGTCTTCGAATTGATTAATCGGAATATCTCCTTTACTCCCGGATTGGTGACCTTCTCCAGATTGCCGGATATCTTAATGACAGGCTCATACTTACCGTTCTTCATACGTGCCACCAGCTTATAGACTCCGCCGAGCGATGGTTGATCGGCTGCCGTAATGAGCTGTGTACCGACGCCCCAGGTATCGATTTGGGCTTGTTGCGATTTCAGATCCATGATGATGTTCTCATCCAGATCATTCGAGGCAATGATCGTGACGTAAGACAGTCCGGCATCGTCCAGCATCTTCCTTGCTACCTGCGAGGTGTACGCGATATCGCCGCTATCGATGCGGATCGACTGGAGCCGCTTCCCCTTCCCCTCCAGATACTGGGCCGTTCGGATGGCGTTCGGTACACCGCTGCCTAATGTATCATACGTGTCCACCAGCAGAGAGACATGATCCGGATGCGCATCTGCGTATTTCCGGAAGGCTTCTGCTTCCGTATCATGATGCTGCACCCACGAATGCGCATGCGTGCCCTTGGTCGGAATGCCAAACAGCATTCCTGCCCTAAGGTTAGACGTCGCATCGAACCCAGCAATGTAAGCCGCTCTTGCCCCCCATACAGCTGCATCCGTTTCTTGCGCTCTGCGGGTGCCGAATTCCAGCAGCGTATCGCCTCCGGCGACTTGCTTGATTCGGGAAGCTTTGGTCGCGATGAGCGTCTGGTAATTCATCACATTGAGCAGCGTGGTCTCCACGAGCTGCGCCTCAAATACGCTCGCCTCGACGCGGATCAGCGGCTCGTGGGCAAAGACGAGCGTGCCTTCGCGGACGGCGTACAGATCTCCGCTAAACTTGAAGCGTCTCAGCTCCTCCAGGAAGCCTTCGGCATAGCCTTCCTCTTGCTGTCGCAGATAATCGATGTCCTCATCCGTAAATTGCAAATGAAGCATGTAATCGACGATCCGCTCCAGTCCTGCGAACACCGCATACCCGTTGCCAAACGGCAGCTTGCGAAAATACGCCTCGAACACGACCTTCTCATGGAGAGAGCCGTTGACCCAGTGGGCGTACATCATATTGATCTGATATTTGTCCGTATGAAGACTCAAGTTGCCATAATTCAATCCCATCACCTCATGTCGTCGTCGCTGTAAGTTAGAGAGGTTTTTTGCGTTTCTTTAATGTAGAAGTATAGCATAGTCAGGCGCTTTCGCCTAAACGCCAAAAAGGCAAACCGACACAGAGTGTAGTTTGCCCATTGATGAAGCGTATATCGCTGGCCTCAATCGAACTGCCAGCAGCTTAGGCTGAGATTGCCGTATTGGTAGCTGCGATGCAGCAGCTTGGCCTTGCGGGTCGCGTCGCCTGCTCCCATCGCCAGCAGCAGCGGAATGAAATGCTCGCTCGTCGGCACCGCCGTCTCGGCATGCGGCGCGAGCTCGCGATAGCGGAACAACGCCTCCAAGTCCCACGCTTCAAGCTTCTCCTGAATCCACTGGTCGAACTGCTCGGCCCAAGCGTCGATCCCGTCCGTCTGCCAGTTCAAACGTCTCAGATTATGAACCGTGCCGCCGCTGCCGATGATCAGTACATCCTTCTCCCGCAGCGAAGCCAGCGCCTTGCCGATCGCATACTGCTGCTCATTGGACAAGTGACGATTGACAGACAGTGCGACGACAGGGATATCTGCCTCGGGATACAACAGCTTGAGGATAGCCCAAGCCCCGTGATCCAGCCCCCGTTGCTCATCCTGGACGCTTGCGATGCCATGCTGTGATAGCAACGTCTGGATGTCCTCCACGAGACCGCGGTCGCTATGGGCCGGATAGGTCATCTGATACAGCTCATCCTGGAATCCGCCGAAATCATAGATCGTCTCGTACGTCTCGGCTGCCCCGATCGTTTGGGCCGACGCCTCCCAGTGCGCGGAGAACAGCACGATCGCCTTGGGACGCTGCGTTTGGTTCTTGAACTGCTTCAGCAGGTCGGTATAGTCATTGTTCTCGAGCACCAGAGACGGCGCGCCATGCGCAAAAAAGTATGCGGGCATCATAGTTTCCCCTCCTAGTGAGTCTTATATCCTTACCCTGCAGCAGAAGCGTTGCGCTTGCCCGCAATCAGACGGTCGACGGCAAACAGCGGCTCCGCGACGAACAGATGCAGCAAGACGAGAATAAAGGCGAGATCCAGCTCGTAACCAGCCATCTGGCCATCCCCCAACACGCCAACCGACAGCTTGGCGCTAAAGATCGCACCGACAAGGATGACGATAAGCAGCCCTGATACATAACGGGTGAACAAACCAATAATCAACAGGATGCCGCCGACCAGCTCGGCAATCGCCACGACATAAGCCAGAAATCCGGGCACGCCGATCGAGCTGAACCAGCCCTCGACATTGCCAAGGCCCATCTGAAACTTGTCCACGCCGTGAAACACAAACAGGATACCAATTACCACACGCATAATAGCTGCCACAACTTGAACCTTCTTCATTCGTCTATCTCCTCCAAAAAATATTAGTAATAGAAAACTAATTTCTGTATATGTAATCTAACTCATCTACAGTTGACCTGTCAACAGGAAAATTGTTAATATGTAATTAAGTTTCGTATAACTAATATTTTGGGGTGAGGCAAATGGATATCGGCTCGACGATCCGAGCGATACGGAAGCGGAAAAACATTACCATTGCTCAAATCTGCGAACGCACCGGACTATCCCAAGGCTTTATGAGCCAGGTGGAGACGAATAAAACCTCTCCTTCGATCGCTACATTGGAAAGTATCGCGCAAGCGTTAAATGTACCTTTGGCGTATTTGCTGCTAAAAAAAGAAGAACGGATGCATATCGTAAGGAAGGAAGATAGACAAATCACGACGAGCGGCTCCGAGCAGCTCAAGGTAGCCCATCTGAGCCAGACGAAAAATGTGCGGATGCGAATCGTTGAGATGCCGCCTGGGGCATCGACGGGAGAGACGCCCCATGCCCATGAGGGCGAAGAGGTTCATGTCGTGCTGCGTGGGAGAGTCTATGCGGAGCAAGGTGAAGACGCCGGTGAGTTCGAGGAAGGGGACTCGTTCAGTTGGAACGCATGCACGCCTCATCGCGTGCAGAACATCGGCGACGATACGGCGATCGTACTGATCGCCATCTATACGGAGACGGACAACGAGAAGGAATTTATATAGTGGGTTCAGCGCATCGTTGGGACCGGGGCATTTTTATCCACCTAAGCCGAGAATACTCCCGTCTTCTATAAGCGGGAGATGAATCGGTGTTTTTTTGTGGCCTGACACGAACGTATGTGCTATAATTGGGAGTATAGACCTTAAAATAAGGAGGCTGGTTCGT
>NZ_BFBX01000110.1 GCF_003851045.1 Paenibacillus sp. 598K
TTTCGACCCGGACGAAGCGCACACATGGCTTTGGAAAAGATCCGGAAAGATCTAAGCGACGGGTATCGCTACGTCATTGATGCCGACCTGAAGTCGTACTTTGACACGATTCCGCATGAGAAGCTCATCGAACGTGTGCAAGAAACCGTAGTGGACGGAAGCGTGCTAAATCTCCT
>NZ_BFBX01000111.1:0-6315 GCF_003851045.1 Paenibacillus sp. 598K
CAGTTAATGGGCCGCCCCCGTCTGCCGCAGCTCGATCAACCGGGCGGACATCCATTCGTTCTGCTGGCGGCACAGCTGGAGCATCTCGCGCAACGAGGCGCTGATCTGGACGCGGTCGCCGGAGCGGAGCGCGGCGTCAAAAGCGCTGCGCGTCTGGGCGGCCTTGGCCCGCTTGGCTTGCCACTGCGGGTCTTGCTTGGCGGCGTGCTGCTCGTGCCACTGCTGACGGACATCCGGCGGCATGTCGTGCATCGCCTGGCGCAGCTCCGCGCGCAGACGCGTGGTATCCCGCAGCACCGGCTCCCAGTCCTTGGCCGTCTCCGGCGCATACTTGTCGACCAACTGCTTCAGATACGTCTCGTATTGGGCGGCGCTGCTGAGCTCTCTGCCATGCTTATGCTTGTGCGGTTCATGCTTGCCGGACTGATGCTCCGGCTGCGACTTTGGATGATCCTCGACCGGCGAGACGACCGGCAGGACGCGCGCCACGCTGCCCGGCACGGCAGCCTCCGACGGATCGGCCCCGGCCTGACCTGCGACGGCGGCGCTAATGCCGAGCAAGGCGAATCCGATGATGAGCATTCGATTTCCTTTCATGCGTATCCCACTCCTTCAGGTTCATTTCATAGGCGTTTCACCTGGATTAGGATGCGCAATTGTGGTGGAAATATTTACGTGTAAGCGAAGTGACAGCAGCAGGCTGGGAAAAGTGGGGGATCCACCCATTGAAATATTTCTCATTTTCGTATAGACATTTACAATGAACTTTGGTAATATTGCCTCATCAAAGTAATACATAATCTTACTACATAAGCAACGGCTATGCGAAGAACGCAAGCACGGGTTGGTCACCCTTGCTGCGTTCTTTTTTTGTTGCTTGCGAGGAGGCGTCATGAACCGAAAAAAAAATCTCATCATCAGTCTGTTGGCCGCCGTGCTGTCGGGGGTACTCGTCTACAGCATCTATGTGCTGCAGCTCAAGCAGATCGAACTGCAGGAGACGGTGGAGGTGCTCGTGCCCAGCCGTTTCATCGCGACCGGCGAGCAGCTGACGGCCGACATGCTGACGACCAAGTGGATCGCCAAGGCATCCTATGAGCCCGAGATGGCGACCAGCGCGGCAGACATCCTCAGTCTGGAGACTGCGGTGCCGCTCGGTCAGGGAGAGCCGATCCTCTCCTGGAAGGTCAGCCCTTATCGACTCATGCCGAAGCGGGATGAATCGACGTTCCAGATCCCGAGAGACTATGTGCTCAGCGTATCTAATGGCATCCGGGCCGGCGATCAGGTCGTCCTCTACGTATCGGGCGAGGCTTCGGCGTCCTCCCGTTTGTTCGATCAGTTGGTCACCGTTGCTTCGGTGAAGACGTCGGGCAATCTGGAGGTGGATGATCCGAAAAATCCGAACCTGCTATCGCTGGCCAATGGAGATCGGCAGAAGATGTATGCCTCCCGCCGCGACGCCAATGCGATGATCGATTATGTCAATCTGAATCTGACCGAGGCGCAATGGCTGGAGATCGACGAGCTGTGCAAGCAAGGCCAACACAAGCTGGTTATCGCTTATAGCCCGATGACGATGGACGCGATCCATTCCGAGCTGACAGGAGGTCAATCATGAGCGTCAACAAGCATGCGCTGGCGGTCTTCACCGGGACGACGCCCAACATCGGCACGACAGCGGCAGCCTTTGCGACCGCGGCCCAGGTAGCGAGTCTGAGCAGTCAGCCAGTCGGTCTGCTTTGTCTGAATCTGAAGAGTGCGAAGCTGCATCGGTATCTCGGGGTCGATCGCCCCTCCGTAACGCTCGACTCGCTGCGGCCGGAGCTGCGGGCCGGCACGCTGACGCCGGACAAGCTGCGCAGCGCCGCTTACACGCCGCCGAGTTGTCCGGGGCTGTCGATCCTGTTCGGCAACCTGATGCGGGACCAGGCGGAGTTTTTTACCCCGGAGGACATGGAGCATCTGCTGGCGGTGGCCCGCCAGACCTATCGTCTGACAGTCGCCGACGTCAGCGCCTACTGGGACAACGCGGCGACGATTACCGCGATGCGGGCAGCGGATAGCCGACTGGTTGCGATGAGCACGGCGCTGTCGAGCTTTCAGGAGGATGGCCAGCGCTGGATCGGCCAGGTCGCGCCGTTGTTCGGAGTCAAGCCTTTGGAGCTGCAGGGCATCGTCATACACCCACCTTGGAAGAATGGAGGATTTCCTGTGAAAGATATTCGAAGAGAAACGGGACTTACCGTCGTCGAGGAATTAAAAGTGACCGAGTCGCTGCTCTCCCAGCTCGACAGCGGCCGACTGGACAATTGGGTGGCGGCCGAGCAGCAGGGCAAGCAGGCGATGCGCCGCACGGCTGAGCATTTGATGGCCAGGCATGTGATCGCAGGAGTGCCGGGGCGGAGCAGCCAGCCCTGGTATCGCAAGCTGATGGGTCACCGCAACGGAGTCACCTCGTGAACCGCCCTCAGGAGGGGAGATTCTCGCCGTCGGCCTATGCGACACGGCTGCGAATGGAGCCGACAGTCGGCTCCCCGGAGCGACGCGAGTCGCATGCGGGAGAGCAGGAGTTCCAGGCGATCGCTGAGGATATCCGCAACTATCTGGCGACGCCGCGCGGCTCGACCGAGGAGGAGCGGCGCTCGTACAGCGAGCGATTAAACCGCGCCGTCCTCGGCTTCCCGGAGGAGCGGGCGGAGCTGCTGGCGGTCATCGATGATCGATTGATTCGCCAGCGTCTCCATCAACTGCCGGGGTACAGCCACCCCTACGAGTCACTGGCCGAAGCGTTATTCGCCGAAGTAATCGGGCTGCATGTGCTGGAGCTAGTGCTGCAGCACAAGGAGGGGCTGGAGGAGATCCAGGTTGTCGGCACCCGGATCTACGAGGTGCGGGATGGACGGGCGGTGCTCTCGCCGTACGCCTTTGATTCGGTCGTCGAGGTCGAGCGTATCCAGCAGAATCTCGTGCTCTACAACAACGACCGGATCAACCCGCGCAAGCGGTGGGCGGAGGTCATGCTGACCGACGGCTCGCGCGTGACGATGACGGGCTTTGGCTTCACCTCGGAGCCGACGCTGACGCTGCGCTTCTACACCGTCAGGCACTTCGATCTGCCGCTGCTGTGCGAGCCGGACAAGGCGACGATGAACGAGCGGATCATGCATATGCTGCTGGCGCTCCTGGAAGCTCGCTTCAACCTCGTGGTGATCGGTCCGACCAACAGCGGCAAGACGCATCTGATCAAGGCGCTGATCGCAGCGCTGCCGGACGAGGAGCGGATCATCACGATCGAGACGCGTCTGGAGATGATGCTGCGGCGAGACTTCCCGCTCAAGAACATCGTCGAGTACGAGGCCGACGAGGAGGACGGGCTGCATCGGGCGGCCCAGGCGTTCAAGCTGGCGCTCCGCCAGTCGCCGCAACGGATCGTCCATGCCGAGATCCGCGACGACGATGCCAATATCTATGTGCGCGCCTGCACGCGCGGCCACTCCGGCAGTATGACGACGGTTCATGCCAGCGAGCTGGAGGATGTGCCTGAGGCGATTACGGACATGTGCATGCTCGATGGACGGGTGATGAACCCGGATCGGCTCGGCAAGCGGATCACCCGCTATGTGACGCAGATCGGCATAGAGATGCGCCAGAGCGGCGGCAAGCGCCGGGTATGGCGGATCGGCGAGCTGCTCTGGGAGGACGACAGGGTCACGGTGCGGGACTGGGTGCGCTATGACGAAGCAAGCCGGACCTGGCTGTACCCGGAGCTGCCTTCGCAGCAGGCGCTGCGCCGATTGCAGTCCTCGCCGAGCTGGAGGCGCGCAGCCGAGGCCGCGGGATGACGGCCTGGCTATGGCTGTCTGCTGTCGCCCTGTTCGTGCTGCTGCTGATCATGCTCCAGCGGTCGATGCTGCTGATGGCGGAGCAGGAGCAGCGCTCCGACCGGTTGCTCTACCGGCAGCGCGCCAGATGGAGCGTGCGGATCATGGAGCTGCTCACGTCCAACCGCCGGTTGGCCGGACATCTCGATGACATGCTGGAGGCGATGCGATGGCCGCTCCAGGCCGGCAGCTTCCTGCTGATCTCCGGCATGCTGGCGCTAGGCGGCATGGCCGGGGGCGGACTGCTGTTCCAGAGCGCTAAGGGCTTGCTCTTGAGCGGGGCGCTCGCCGGGATCGCGCCGTATCTGGCGCTCCGGATGCTGCTGACTCAGCGACAGCTGCGGACGCGGATGGATTTTTTGCCAGCGGTGGAGTTGTTCTATCAGTGCTATCTGATCACCGGCGGCAGGCAGGTGAAGGTGGCGTTGCAGCGCGCGGTGGACGAACGCCGGATGATGGGAGCGATGCAGCAGGTATTCGAGCAGCTGCAGCGCAACCTGTCGATCCGAGGCGACGACGAGGCGTCGCTGCGGATTTTTGCCGGAGCAGTCGGGCATGTCTGGGGCGATTACTTCGTCCAGATCCTCCGGGTGGCGCTCGCCGAGGGGCATCCGGTCGCGGACAATCTTAAGGAACTGATCACCGACATGCGCAAGGCAAGGCGGGCCAATCAGCAGGAGCGCAACCGGCTGCTGGAGATCCGGATCGCCAACTTTTCTCCGCTCGTCTTCCTGGCGCTGTTCGTCGGCATCAACTTCCGGTACAACCCCGAGAGCGCTTATTACTACTATGTTCTCGACCCGCACGGCCGGGACTTGCTGCTCAATGCCGGGGTGCTGATCTTCGTCTCGTTTGGGATGGGCTTGTGGCTCTCCCGCAAAAAAATGTAAAGGAGCGGAAGCGATGCATGTAGAGATCAGCCGATTCGTCTATTGGGGCGCGCTGGTCGGTCAGTACATCACCGGCTTCGTCTGCCTGGCGGCGCTGCTGCAGGCGCTCACCGAACGGCCGCCGCGCTGGCTGCACGCGGTGCAGCGCGGCTGGGGGCGGCGCGAGCTGCCTGCCGCCTGGCTGCGACTGACCGGCATCTCCCGAGAGAGCGCGTCCTACCATAGCTACGAGGCGCTGCTGAGCGGACTAAACATGTCGCTCGACCCCGCGCTCTACCTGGCGATCCGAAGACTCACGCTGCTGGGCGTCCCCGCGCTGATGGCAGGGATCACGCTCGTGCCCCCGGCGGGTACGATCGCGCAGGGGACGCTATATCTCGTCTGGTCGGTCTGCGTCTGCCTGTGGGGCGCAGCGCTCTGGGACAAGCCATGGCTGGAGTCGCTCCAGCGCATGCGGGCGCAGCGGATCACGCGGGAGATCTACGTCATCAGCACCCAGCTGCTGTATCTGTCGGGCTCCTCGCTGCACATCCATACCAAGCTGATGCGCTGTCTCCCCTACGCCCGAGCGATCCGCGCCGATCTGGAGCGGCTGCTCGCTGAGTGGTACCAGGACGCGGACAGCGCGCTGCGACGTTTCAAGCAGCGGCTCGGCACCGACGAGGGGATGACCTTCGCCGAGACGATCGGCTCGCTGCGGCTGCATGAGAGCGAGGCTTATTACCGGCTGCTGCGGGAGCATATCCAGGACTACAAGGAGAAGATCGAGCTCGCGCGCGAGAGTCGCAAGGAATCCGCCTCCTACGTCCTGTTCCTGCTAGCCGGGGTGCCGATCCTGTATATGTTCCAGATCTTCATCCACCCCTGGGTGCAGGAGGGGCAGAAGCTTTTTCAGAGCTTGAATTAGGCGCACAGCGCAACGTTTACATTAAAGGAGGTGAGAGCAGATGCGCAACATTCTGATGACCGTGATGATGCTGGTCGTCGTAATCCTGCTGTTCAATGGTATCGTCACACGCGACAACACCGGCACCCAGGCACAGATCCAAACCCAAGGCAATGCGGCCAATACACGAATCGGCAATATGCTTCCATAGACCCCCGAGCCCCAAGGAGGCGTTATGAGATCCATTCTACTATCTGTACTGATGCTGGTGCTGGTCATCCTCATCTATGAATCCTTCGGCAGCGAGCAGGGTGCGCAGCAGGATGTGCGCGCTCTGGGCGGCCGCCACGGCAAGGCGATCCGGGAGATCGATCCATGAGGACGCTGCTGGTGTTCGTGCTGCTCGCCTCCACGCTCTGCTGGTTCATGTTCGCGCCGATCTACAAGCATGTCTTCCTCGTGCGGCAGGCCGTCCTGCAGAAGGAAGTCGACTATCTGCTCGAGGTCGGGGCGGCGGGAGGCTACGGCTACATCGACCAGACGATGATCGCGGAGTCCCGGCAGCGTCTGGCGGCTTATGGCATGAATGCCGGCGAGGCGAGCTACGAGATCGCCTCCACGACCGGCCTGTCGGCGACCAATCCGGCTGCCCCGC
>NZ_BFBX01000111.1:6480-7952 GCF_003851045.1 Paenibacillus sp. 598K
CCGGCCTTATCCTGACGATCCGCTATCCGTACGAGCGGTTATTCGAGATCGATCGTCTGATCGGACTGACACCGCCCGATCCCGATACCCGGATGAGGGCTACCGGGATGAAGATGAGCGAATACGTCCCGTGATCGCGCGCACCTCGGCCGTGTCCTGGAGCGAGAGGAGGTAGAGCCCGATGTACAAGTTGCTGTTGTTCATCCTGTTCATGGTCGTCTGGACGCTGCTGCAAGCGGTGCAGACGGATGGCGAGATGGCGATGCAGACATTGTTCCATGGCAAGCATGCGGTGAACCGAGCAGCGCATGCGGCGGCGCAACAGCTCGATCAGGATGAACTGGCTGCCGGACGTCTGGTCATCGACGAGCAAGCCGCCGCCGTCGCTGCCCGCGACTATCTATATTACAATCTGCAACTGGGGACGGACGGCGAGCCGCTCCCCGGCTCTTATCTGCGCGAGCAGCCGCGTATCGTGGCGCTGGAGGTCATCAACAGCGATCGCCACTTCCCCTACACCTACCGCAATCCCCAGTACGATTATGAGGTGACTCTGCAGCGACCAGGCGTAGTACTCATCGCATATGTCCCTTACACGCGGGCCTTCCGGGTCATCGATCCGATCGAGTGGCATATCAAGGGCACCGCCGAGCTGGTCGCCGGTTGACGCGGCGGGTGCATAACTGGTGTAATGGGAGCATAACCATGCTAGGAGGAGATGCTCACGTGTACACCAAGCTACCCGCAGAGGAGAGCGAGCGGCGCATCGGACAGCTGCAGGTGGCGCTGCGCAGCCAGGCGCTCGATGGCTTCCTGGTGACGCAAAATGTCGCGCTCTACTACCTGACCGGCTCGATGCAGACCGGATATCTGTTCGTCCCCGCAGACGGCGAGGCGACCTATTATGTGCGCCGCAGCCTGCAGCGGGCCGCAGAGGAGTCGGCTGTGGCGACGGCGCCGCTCGGCTCCTTTCGCGCCTTCGGCGAGACGCTGGCGCAGCGATATCCGGCTATCCTGGGCGGCGGGGGGCAGGCGCGCATCGCGACTGAGCTTGATGTGCTGCCGGCGCAGATCTACCTGAGACTGCAGGCGGTGCTCGGCAAGGCCAAAGATAGTGGTGCCTCGAACGGCGATGCCTCGAACAAGGGGACCGTCGAGCTCGTCGACGGCTCGGCGTTGCTGCGCAGTCTGCGCATCGTCAAGTCAGCCTACGAGATCGCCCGGATCGAGGCAGCCGCTCAGGTCGTCGCAGAGTCGCTGGAGGCGGCGCTCGTCCACCTGCGCCCAGGCGTCACCGAGCTGGCCTGGATGGCTGCTCTCGAGTACGAGCTGCGCAAGCGAGGTCATATCGGACTGATGCGGATGCGCGGCTACAATCAGGAGATTATGACCGGGATGGTCGGAGCAGGCGCTGCGGCGGCGGAGCCGAGCTATTTTGACGGGCCGGCCGGCGGTCGGGGTCTCGGACCTGC
>NZ_BFBX01000111.1:8074-8322 GCF_003851045.1 Paenibacillus sp. 598K
GGTCTCGGACCTGCTGCGCCGCAGAGCGTCAGCAGCAGGCCGATCCGCGCAGGGGAGCCGATCCTGATCGACATCGGCTGCTGCATTGACGGCTATGTGATTGACCAGACGCGTACTGCGGTTATCGGCGAGCTGCCGGACGATCTGGCACTGGCTTATCAGGCTGCCGAGGCGATCATCCTACGTACGGCCGAGCGGCTTCGTCCGGGCACGCCTCCTTCGGCGTTGTATGCCGAGGCGCTGGAGCT
>NZ_BFBX01000111.1:8347-21597 GCF_003851045.1 Paenibacillus sp. 598K
GGTGCTCGCTGCCGGCTTCGACGAGCCGCTGCTGGCGGGGACCGTTGTCGCCGTGGAGCCGAAGTTTACCTTTCCGGGACGCGGCGTCGTCGGCATCGAGAATTGCTACCTCGTTACAGAGGAGGGGGCGCGTCCGCTCACCCGATCGCCGGAGCGTTTGATTCGAATCGAGCCTTAAGACGCTTTTCCCTGATTTGCGAGCGGCTCCGATTGGACACGTCTAACTTTTTTTAGTAGGATAGTGTTATAGTTTCTGAGCTGCTAGAGTTAGGGGGCAATCATGCGATGTGGAAGCTAGGGCAACGCGTCATCGTCATATCGGATCAGTTCGAACAACATCTCCCGGTTGGGGAGTATGGGTATATAATTGCGTATGACCGCAACCAGGACAATGCCTTCGACTACGTCGTCCGCATCCCGAAGGCGAACAAGAACTTCTTCGTGCCGGCTTCGGATCTGGAGCTGGAGGAAGTGCTGCTGCAGCTAGAGGCGGATCGCATCGAGCGCGAGGCGCTGATCGACTATGCGCTTGCGACGCGCAACGAGGAGCTGTTCAACTGGATTATGAACGGCGACAACGAGGTGGAGGATGAGGAGCAGGAGACGCCTCAGGAGGGCCGCTCCCGCGAAGACTTTATCCGACAAATTAATCTGAAGGCGTGGATCTAGCATCTGCCGCCTTCCGAGGAGCTTCCCTGCGAAGGGCAATTAGATTGCCCTTCGCAGGGAAGCCTTTTTGAAATGCTAAGCATTTGCTTGATCCGGGACAACAGCGAATCGGAAGATCGAGTCTGTAATTGTAGACATTGTGTGGAGGGCAGTCTGGAATCGGATGTGGAGGAGAAATTATGGACTGGGAAGCGCTCGCTGGCAGCTGGAGCAACGCGACTGTCAGGCTGACACATATACACAAGCGTCAGGGAGACGAGCCGCTGCCGGTGCGGAGCGAGACGGACGGCGGATTTTTTGTCCTTACGACTGGCGAGGCATCTGAGCTGGTCATCTCGGATACCGTCCACCACATCCGCGGCGTTTACCTGTTGCACGGCGGCCCGGGGGCCCTGATGTCGGTGCGGTCTGCGAGCAGCGACTTTAGGTGGACGGTGCTCAGCTATCGGGCGCTGGCTTCCTCGCCGACCGATCTGGAGCGTTTGGCGCAGACATACAGCTATACGCCGCATGCCGCATTGCCGCTTCAGGATAAGTGCCAGACGGTGACGAGCTTGTGGCAGGGCGGCGATGCGCTCAGCAGATTGGAGGCGCAGGCAGCCTTTTTGTCCTTCGTCGGCGAGGCGCTGCGTCAGGGACAGACGGTCGCCGAGCATGATAGTCGCCCCGACCCGCTGTCCGAGGCGGTACGCTATATTCAGCGGCACTATGCCGAGCCGATTACGGTAGAGACGCTGACCGGCGTCTGCGGCTGCAGCGCCAGCTACCTATCCCGCCTGTTCAGACAGCAGCTGGGCTTTGGTCCGATCGACTATCTGATCGATGTGCGCATCCATAAGGCCAAGCAGCAGCTGTTGCGCTCGGAGGCTCGGCTCCATGAGATCGCCGCCAGCGTCGGCTATGCCGATGCCTATTATTTCAGCCGCCTGTTCAAAAAGCATACCGGCTGCTCGCCCATGCAATACCGGAGCGAGCAACGCAAGGCGGTTCAGAATAATCCATTGCTGTCGTTCGGATTGTCCATTGAATCTGTCCATGCCCTTTCCCATAATGAGAATGAGATTTATTATCAGTGGACAGAGGAAGGGGAAACATCAATGTTGGGTTGGAAAAAACCGCGAATCGCCGCGATGCTGCTGCTCTGTACGACGCTGCTGCTCAGCGCATGTCAGGGAGGAAGCAATACCGGGGGCGCGGCAAACGGCGCGGCAAATGGGGGCGCATCCTCCTCGGAGAGCGAGATAGAGAGCGGAGTTGCTGCAACAAGAACGTACAAGCATTTGAAGGGTGAGTCCGAAATTCCTGTCAAGCCTGAGCGGGTGGTCAGTCTGTTCCATCTGGGGCAGCTGATGGCGCTTGACGTCAGACCGGTCGGGGCGACTACCTATGTCCTGGATAACCCGCTGCTCGGCGATCTGAGCGATATTATGGACGTTGGGGTTCCACCATCAGCGGAGAAGATTTTGGCGCTTGACCCCGACTTGATCATCACGACAGTGCCATTCATGGAGATCGTCGAAGGTGGATACGAGGCGCTCAGTCAGATCGCGCCGACCGTCGTCGTGGAGCAGCTCAATGATCCGTTCCTGGATGTAGAGATGTTCGGCGAGCTGCTCGGTAAGCAAGACGAAGCCAAGGCGTGGAAGACGGCGTTCGAAGCGAAGATCGCTTCCTACAAGGAACGACTGGCTCCGCTCGTCGGCCCGGACGAAACGTTCTCGATCCTCAATGTGCGTGCCAAAGAAATCTTCATCTATGGCGATGGCAATATGGGAGGCAATATCATCTATAAGCTGCTGGGCTTCAAGCCGCCTCAGAAGGTCAAGGATGAGGTCATCAACGGAGAGACGTGGCAAATCTCACGGGAAGTCATCCCCGACTTTATCGGTGATCACTTGCTGCTGGCCGTCAATGAAGGGGCGGAGGAAGAGATGAAGGAGGTCGAAAAGCTGATCCAGCATACATCGGCCTGGAAGAGCGGCAAGGTGTACGAGATTGATTTTGACACCTTCCTCCCCGGCGATCCGATCGCCATCGAGAAGCAGCTGGATATTATCGCCGATCTGCTGACGGAGAAGAAATAATAGAAGGAATTAGGAAATGAGACCAAGCGCCTCGAATCGATCGATTCGGGGTGTTTTTCTTTCTGCGCCCCCCAGCTGCGCTTGGATTCGACGTTGAGTTGGAGCATCCTCTGGGCTATAATAGGAAGAATGAGCAGGTGTGAATCTGGGGAAGGAGGCTGAGAAGATGAGCATTACCCATCAGGATGTCGAGCATGTGGCCAAGCTGGCCCGACTGGAGCTGTCGGCCGAGGAGACGGCGACGTTCACCGAGCAGCTGAGCGCCATTTTGAAATATGCCGAAAAGCTGGGCGAGCTGGATACGACCGACGTCGAGCCGACCACGCATGTGTTGCCGATTACGAATGTGATGCGGGCTGACGAGGTTCGCGAATCGACAGGCACAGAGCTGGCGATGAAGAATGCGCCGGACGAAGAGGACGGTCATTTCCGCGTGCCTGCTGTACTGGAATAGAAGGATAGAGATGAAGGGAGGAGCTTGAGTGGCTTCGATTTTTGATATGCGGCTGCAGGATGTACATAACAAGCTGCGCAGCAAGGAGCTGTCGGTCGCCGAACTGGTGGACGCGGCATATGAGCGGATCGGCGGTACCGAGTCCCAGGTCAAGGCGTTTATCACGCTGGCCGAGGATGCGGCTCGCACCGAAGCGGCCAGACTGGATGGACAGATCGCCGAGGGCGGCGAGCTGGGCCTGCTATTCGGTCTGCCCGCAGGCATCAAGGACAACATCGTCACAGAGGGGCTGCGCACGACATGCGCCAGCCAATTCCTGGACAACTTCAACCCGATCTACGATGCGACGGTGACCAAGAAGCTGAAGCAAGCCCAATCGGTCACGATCGGCAAGCTGAACATGGACGAATTCGCCATGGGCGGCTCCAATGAAAACTCCAGCTACCATGCGACCCGCAATCCATGGAATACCGAGCGCGTGCCGGGCGGCTCCAGCGGCGGCTCCGCAGCTTCCGTAGCGGCTGGGCAAGTATACTTTTCGCTCGGCTCGGATACCGGCGGCTCGATCCGCCAGCCAGCCTCATACTGCGGCGTTGTCGGCCTGAAGCCGACCTACGGACTCGTCTCCCGCTTCGGGCTGGTGGCCTTCGCCTCGTCGCTCGACCAGATCGGACCGATCACCAAGAACGTCGAAGACGCAGCCTACGTGCTGCAAGCGATCGCCGGCTACGACCCGATGGACTCGACCTCGGCCGATGTGTCGATCCCGGATTATGTGAGCGCCCTGAGCGGCGATGTCAAAGGTCTGCGGATCGGCGTGCCTAAGGAATATCTCGGGGCAGGTATCGACAGCGGCGTCAAGGAAGCGGTGTTGGCGGCGCTTAAGGTGTATGAGGATCTCGGCGCGACGTGGGAGGAGATTTCGCTGCCGCATACCGAATATGCGGTCGCGACGTATTATCTGCTCGCCTCGTCGGAGGCGTCCTCCAACCTGGCCCGCTTCGACGGCGTCCGCTACGGCGTGCGCGCCGACAATCCGGACAATCTGATCGACCTGTACCGCAAGTCGCGCAGCCAGGGCTTCGGCCCCGAGGTGAAGCGGCGGATCATGCTCGGCACGTACGCGCTCAGCTCCGGCTATTACGATGCGTATTATCTGAAGGCGCAGCAGGTGCGCACCTTGATCAAGCGCGACTTCGACCAGGCGTTCGAGCGCTTCGACCTGATCATGGGGCCGACGGCGCCGACGACGGCGTTCCGCATCGGCGAGCAGGTCGGCGACCCGCTGACGATGTACCTCAACGACATCTGCACGATTCCGGTCAGCCTGGCCGGCGTTCCAGCGATTAGCGTCCCTTGCGGCCTCTCGGACGGTCTGCCGGTCGGTCTGCAGATCATCGGCCGCGCCTTCGACGAGGCGACAGTGCTGCGGGCAGCCCATGCCTACGAACAGAACACCGGACACCATGCCTTGCGTCCGCAGCTGTAACCGATCGTATGCACGCTGCAGAGCTACGGAATCCATCAAGCAGGAGGAACGAGAATAATGTCTGAGACATCCAAATATGAAACGGTAGTCGGACTTGAGGTGCACGTCGAGCTCCATACGAAGAGCAAGATCTTCTGCGGCTGCTCCACCTCCTTCGGCGCGCCGCCCAACAGCCATACGTGCCCGATCTGCCTCGGCCATCCCGGCGTGCTGCCGGTGTTGAACCGACAGGCGGTAGAGTATGCGATGAAGGCGGCGATGGCGCTCAACTGCGAGATTGCCTCGGAGAGCAAGTTCGACCGCAAAAACTATTTTTATCCCGATTCGCCCAAGGCGTACCAGATCTCGCAATACGACAAGCCGATCGGCGAGCGAGGCTGGATCGACATCGAGGTGAACGGCGAGACCAAGCGGATCGGCATCACCCGTCTCCATCTCGAGGAGGACGCGGGCAAGCTGACGCATGTCGACGGCGGTTATGCGTCGCTGGTCGACCTGAACCGCGTCGGCACGCCGCTCGTCGAGATCGTCTCCGAGCCGGATATCCGGACGCCGGAGGAGGCCAAGGCCTATCTCGAGAAGTTGAAGGCGATCATGCTGTATTGCGACGTGTCCGACGTCAAGATGGAGGAGGGCTCGCTGCGCTGCGACGCTAACATCAGCCTCCGGCCATACGGACAGGAGAAGTTCGGCACGCGCGCCGAGCTGAAAAATATGAACTCCTTCCGCGGCGTCCAACGCGGACTGGAGTATGAGCAGTGGCGTCAGGCCGAGGTGCTGGACAGCGGCGGCGAGGTCGTCCAGGAGACGCGTCGTTGGGACGAGGCGCAGGGCAAGACGCTCTCTATGCGAGGCAAGGAAGAGGCGCATGACTACCGGTATTTCCCGGACCCGGACCTCGTGCTGATGCGGATCGACGAGGACTGGAAGGCGCGGGTACGCGCATCGATTCCCGAGCTGCCGGACGCTCGCAAGGCAAGATACCAGGCCGACTACGGACTGTCCTCCTATGACGCCGATGTGATCACAGCTTCCAAGAAGCTGGCGGATTTCTTCGAGGAGAGCTTGCAATATACGAAGGACGCCAAGGCCGTGGCCAACTGGATCATGGGCGACCTGCTCGGTTATCTCAATACGAACAATCTCGATCTTGCGGACGTCAAGATTACCGGTCAAGGTCTGGGCGAGATGATCGGCCTGATGGAAAAGGGGACGATCAGCGGCAAGATCGCCAAGACTGTCTTCAAGTCGATGCTGGAGTCGGGCAAGCTGCCGCAGCAGATCGTCGAGGAACAGGGGCTGGTCCAGATCAGCGACGAAGGCGCGATTATGGCGATCGTCGACGAGGTCATCGCGGCCAACCCGCAGTCGGTGGAGGATTACAAAGCCGGCAAGGAGAAAGCGATCGGCTTCCTCGTCGGCCAGGTGATGAAGGCTTCGCGAGGCAAGGCGAATCCGGGTCTGGCCAACAAGCTGCTCGTAGAGCGTCTGAACGGCTGATTTTATCTATGTTCAACCCAAGTTTCGGTTACGTCCGGTCTGCTTGGGGTTAATATAAAACCGTCATGCAAGCTTCATGTTGCGCATGGCGGTTTTGTAAATTTCGGCGAATATTTATCAGACTTCTACAGAATCAATTCCGCGCCTCTTCGGCCTTTTGTGGTCAGTCTGATATTATCGATCTATATTATATATATGTAATCAAAGGGGGTGCGCCTGATGGGCTTGGCGGTCGATAGTCCGTGGTACATTAGCGAATATGAAATTTTGGTGCGTTTGCTGGTAGCCGTGCTGCTAGGCGGGCTGATCGGCTTGGAGCGGGAGCAGTCCAACCATGCGGCAGGGCTCAGGACCAATATTCTCGTCTGCCTCGGCTCCTGTCTGCTCATGCTCCTGTCCGTCTACGGCTTCTCCGCATTCGTCAATGAGGGCAATGTCCGGCTCGACCCGGCGCGTCTGGCGGCACAGGTCATCACGGGCATCGGCTTCCTGGGCGCGGGCGTCATCCTGTTCACCGGCAAGACGATCACAGGGCTGACGACAGCGGCGACGCTATGGGTCGTCTCGGCGATCGGCCTGGCGATCGGGGCTGGCTTCGTCTATGCCGCGGTCTTCGCAACTGTGCTGGTGCTGATCACCCTGTGGGCGCTCAATAAGCTGGAGAAGCGGTTCCTGAGCGGCAAAAAGGAACATCTACTGATCATCCGGGCTGCCGAACAAGATGTGATCCTGGAGACGGTGAGCAAGCTGCTGACGGAGAGGAACATTGTCATCCGCAAGGCATCCGTGGTCGATCACGCGGATAAAGAGACGATGATGCCCGATTATATGGTGCGTATGAAGGTGACGCTGCCGGGAGGCGGATCGCAATGGCAGCTGATGGATGAGATCAAACGGCTGGAGGGTGTGCGGGCGGTGAGTATGGAGTAATGGAGACGCGGAACCGTCGGCGACGCCGCAAGCCTGTGCGTTGGCTGGCCGGGCTGCTGGGGAGCCTGGCGCCTGGCGCCGGACATCTGTATCTGGGCTATGTGGCCCAAGGCTTGCTCCTGCTCGCAGCTGTCGTAGCGGATGGGGCGGCGATCGTCTATTATGCCAATGCCGGAGGCGGGCGATATTTGCTGTGGATCGTCTACCTCGGCCTGCTCTTGCCTGCGCTATACGGGTATAGCGTCTACGATGTGCTGCAACTGGCCGACTCCGCAGAGCGGACGGGAGCGCGGCGCGGACGTCTGCTGCGAGTCCGTCAAGCGAGTGCGCTCGTCGTGACCGGCGCGCTCATCCTGCTCCTGCTCCATCCGCCGGCCTGGTTCGCCTCCCTGCTGCGCGAGGCAGGGGACTATGCGCCGGCGGCGCTGCTAGCCTTCCTGGCAGCTTGGCTGCTCCGACTGGCGGCGAGCGGACGTTGGCCCCTCGGCAGAGTCTCGGGGGCGCTGGTGCTGGCGGCTTCGGCGGTCGCGATCGCCCTGGATCAGGCAGTCGGCGACGGCTCGGGCGGTACATTCCTCGCCTACTGGCTCGACTGGTGGCCGATCGTATTCGTGCTGCTTGGTCTGGAGGCGCTCGCTCTCCGCTGGCGTCGCCCGGTCCGGTATCGGCTGGATGGGCTGGCGCTGTTTGCAGCTGTCGTTGCCTCGGCGGCGGCGGTCGGAGTGGCGCATTATGCGGATCTGCCGGCGCGTTGGCTCGACCAATTCGCCGGCGACCCGCGCGAGATCGCTACGTATACCGGCGATGCCGGGTTCGCCCATACGCTCGATCCGATCCGGCTCTCGATGAGCGAGGTCCGCGAGCTGCGGATCGACAATCCGAACGGGTCGGTGACGATCCGCGCGGCGGACTCGGCGGATGCCGAGCTGAGCATCGAGAGCGTCGTCTGGGTCGATCTGCCCGATGAGGACGAGGCACGCGCGATCGCCAAGGCCTCCGCAGTCCAGGTCGGCGGAGAGGGAGAGACGCTGACGATACAGGGCCAAGGGGAGCTGTATGGGCCAGAGTTGGCATGGCGGCCGCGGATCAATCTCACCATCACCCTCCCAGCCGAATACAGTTATGCAGCGGATGGAGCGCCAGAGCTGCCGATCGAAGGCTCAGGGGAGGAACGCGGCGACGCGTCATCCTCGCACGAGGCGGTGGCGGAAGCCCCGCCGCCCTTGATGATCCGGGTGCAGGGCATCTCGGGCAATGTCGATGCGCGGGGGATCGCTGCGACCGAGGGGCTGCGGATCGAGAGCGCCTATGGCGAGATCGAGGTGGAGCGGCTCCTCGGTCCGCTTAGCGTCGATGTGCGCAGCGGAGGCATCATCGCTGCCGATATCGACGGCCGAGCCGAACTGAAGGCGAGCAATGGCCATATCGCTGCTTCCCGGATGCAAGGCGAGGCTCATGTCTCGACGATCAATGGCGACCTCGAGCTGACGGACATCTCCGGTCTGGTCAACGCCGCGACCAAGCACGGGGTCATCCGGATAGACGAAGTCGCAGATACGGTGTCGGCGGATACGTTGAATGGCAGCATTGAGGTGCGCAGCAGTCGGATCGGCGGCGATTGGCAGCTCGACAGCGCGATAGGTGACATCACCGCCGAGCTGCCTGAGGACGGCGATTATCGCGTCCGAGGCTCGGTCACCTTCGGCGAGATTCACTCGGAGCTGCCGCTTATCGTCGATGGCAGATCGGTGCGCGGCGCGGCAGGGAGAGGGCGATATTTGGTGTCTTTGCAAGGCAATAGCAGCATTTACCTCCGCTCTTATCGGTAGCCGCAGACAGGCCTTACATTGACAAAGTGTAAAAGCTCCACGTAGAATAGTTAGTAACTACAATGAAAGGCGGGAGGACGATGGGAACAAGTGTTCAGCAGGCATTGGAGCAATTGAAATTGACCGGCGTCCGGATGACCCCGCAACGACATGCGATTCTGGCTTATTTAATGGATTCGATGACGCATCCGACTGCCGACGAGATCTACAAGTCGCTCTCGCCGAACTTCCCGAGCATGAGCGTGGCAACGATTTATAATAACTTGCGACTGTTTGTTGAGGCTGGACTGGTGCGGGAGCTCACCTACGGGGACGACTCCAGCCGTTTTGATGCCGATCTTACGGATCATTATCATGCCATCTGCAAGTCGTGCGGGAAGATCGTCGACTTTGACTATCCCCCTTTGCTGGAGGTCGAGCGAACCGCGTCGCGCGAGACCGGATTTGTCGTGGAGGGTCACCGCATGGAGATCTACGGCTTGTGCGGGGATTGCTGTAAGACCAGCATTCAATGAGTGAACTTAAAAAGACCGTATAGCGAGTGGCAGCCTGACGGGCGCCGCTCGATTGTACGATCTTTTTTACATTTTGCGGGCATTTGGATAGATTTTCATAGCTTGATAGACCGAGGCGAGCAAGATTCGGCGTAATTTTAGGAGGGATGAAGTGGAGACGGTACGACTCCCGCATGGCGTTCGACGGAAGAGCAGAGGCCGCAGAAGCTTTTTGTTCTTATTCATCTTGGCAATACTTCTCGCAGGCGGGTTTGCCGGCTGGTATTATCTGATCCCTAACTCGGAGCGTATCGTACCGGATTATGATCGGGCGCACCCGATCTTATATGGAGGGCAGGAGCTCCCCTTCGGGGCTCTCGTGGACGATGGAGCGGTCAAGCTGCCGCTCGGCGCCATCGCCGAGGTGCTTGGCTCGTCGGAATCCCTGTACTACGAAGAGGCGACGGGCAGCATCGTGCTGACGACGGTCGATAAGGTCGTACATCTGAAGACCGATGCGTTGACGGCCAGTATGAACCAGGAGCCGTTCGAGCTGGCGTTTGCCGCAGAGGTAGCTGAGGATGAGGTGTATATCCCGATGACCCCGCTGCAAGAGCTTTATGGGGTGCGTGCGCTGGTCCACGAGGAGAGCGGCATCGTCACTCTGTTCGCTCCCGGACAGAGCATCCAGCACGCAGAGACTGTACGCTCAAGCGCGGTCCGTAGCGGACCGACGATTCGCGAGCCAGTGCTGGAGCCGCTCGCCGAGGGCGCCGAGGTCCGGATCTGGGAGGAGGAGGCCGGCTGGTACAAGGTTCAGGGCAACAACGGCTATATCGGCTATGTCCCCAAACGCGATGTGCGACTCACCACGATCGAGACGGTAGCAGAGCCGGAGCGGGCAGAGGGCTTCGTCCCGTGGGAGCATTATGGAGAGCGCATCAATCTGACGTGGGAGGCCGTCTACTCCCGCAATCCCGACACCTCGAAGATCGGTGAGATGCCTGGTGTCAATGTTGTCAGCCCAACCTGGTTTGAACTGGTGGACGGGAGCGGCAAGATCCGCAGCAAGGCGGATTCGCAATATGTGGCTTGGGCGCACAAGCGCGGGTATCATGTGTGGGCGCTGTTCAGCAACAGCTTCGATCCGGACTTGACGACCGAGGCGCTTGGATCGTACGAGAGCCGACTGTCGATGATCAAGCAATTGCTGGCCTATACGCAGATGTATAATTTGCAAGGCATCAACCTCGATTTTGAGAATGTCTACACGAAGGATAAGGAAAACCTGGTTCAGTTTGTACGCGAGCTGACCCCGCTCATGCATGAGCAGGGACAAGTCGTATCCATCGACGTGGTGCCCAAGTCGAACAGCGAGATGTGGTCGCTTTTCCTGGATCGCGAAGCGCTGGCGCGGACGGTCGATTATATGATGCTGATGGCGTATGACGAGCATTGGGGCTCCAGTCCGGTGTCAGGCTCGGTCGCATCGCTGCCTTGGGTGGAGCGCTCCATCGTGCGGCTGTTGGAGGAGGATCACGTGCCTCCGCAGAAGCTAGTGCTGGGTATTCCTCTGTACACCAGAGTGTGGACCGAGCAGACGGGTGCAGACGGCAAAGTCGAAGTTAGCTCACGGGCGATCGGGATGGAGACGGCGGATCAGATCTTGGCCGAGCGGGACTTGACGCCGGTGCTCGATGAGGCTGCGGGGCAGCATTACGTCGAGTATGAGGAGGAAGGCGCGACTAAACGGATCTGGCTGGAGGACGGTAAGTCGGCCAGAGCCCGCGTGCAATTGGTCCGCAAGTACGATCTGGCGGGCATCGCATCCTGGCAGCGAGGCTTCCAGAAGCCTCAGATATGGGAGGCGCTTCACCAGGAGTTGCAGGTACGGCCATAATACATTTCTTCATCTTCATGAAGAAAAGACGCTGCGGAGCTTATGCTCTGCGGCGTCTTTCGTTTACGGGAATCTAACAGTATCTTTTGTCCGGCTTGCCGGTCAAGAAGCAGCGGCGATCAGGATTCGGGCTGCGGCTCGGTCGCCTGCTCCGGATCGAGCGTGAGCATCGTCTTGCAGAACATGCAGCGATCGGTCTTGCCGAGCATTTTGGTTGCTTTATTGCACTCAGGACAAGGCACGATGCGCGCGCTGGTGGACATCATGCCTGCCCAGAAATAGACGGCCACACTGAGGATCATCCCGATCATGCCCAGCACCATGAAGACGGCGGCGAAGATTTTGCCGGTCTCGCCCCACAACACGATGCCCGCTGTACCGAATATCATCAGCCCCATGCCGATCATGGTGAACATCAATCCCCATAGACGAAATTCGTTGATCTTGGCGGACTTAAAAAACATTACGGATCTTCCTTTCTTAAAAAAAGAACTGTAAACAAATAGGCCATCAGCAGGAAACTGGCTTATGCCTGTCGAACAGAACTAAGAGTTACTAGGGAGAACGTATTACTTCATGATGCGGGTCAACAGTGCAGCCATTTCCAGGCTATGCCGAGACTCGACTATATTATAGCTTATCTCAGCCTTTGAAGCTATATGGAGGACATTGTGGAATCGATCAAAGCATTTTACAAGTCACGCTATGCACGACAAAGCGGTCGCATCAGCGTTATGGCGATTACCAACCCTTATGACTATAATCCGCTTATCGATGGTATGGACCTGCTCCTGCTCGTCGTCAGCGATCAGACGGATGCCGACCGCGAGACAGAGCATGTCCGGATGCAGGGCGTACACATTCAGTTGCGTACTGTCCAGCCGGGCAGACTGGAGAGCTGGCTGACGGGCGTGGAGAACCGGAGCATTATACAATGGCTCATGCGGGGTGATATCTTGCTGGATCATGGGGACTATTTGGCGAAGATGAGGCAACGAATCGTCGATTTTCCAGAGACGCTGCGGGAGCAGAAGCGGCTGGTGGAGTTTTCGGCGTTCCTGCGCACCTATCTGCAAGCCAAGCAGGATCTGCATGACGAGAATCTGCTGGACGCGCATAGCAATATCCTGTCGGCGCTTCATCATTGGGCGCATATCGCGCTGATTGACGAAGGCATCCACCCGGAGCTCACCGTGTGGCGGCAGATGCGTAAGTATCATCCAGGCATCTACAAGCTGTATGAGGAACTGACCGTCAGTCCCGAGACGCTGGAGCAGCGAGTCCGCCTGGTGTTATTAGCTTGCGAATTCTCGGTGCTGAGCAATATGAAATCCAGCTGCAACCTGCTGATGAAGGTCATGCATAGCCGTCAGGAGCCATGGAGCATCATGGAGCTGCAGCGCCATCCGGAGCTGCAGGCGCTGCACATCGATCTGGCGCTGGTCGTGCAGAAGCTGGTGCACAGAGGCGTCATCGATGAGGTGGCTATCTTGTCCTATGAGGAAGCGGCAGAGGAGCTGGCTGACTGCATGGAGCTGAAGTACCGACCGGTGGCTGAGGGTTGAAATGGGTAATAAGAGTGTGGCTTTACTATTAGGTAAGGGAGCCTTCAGATCCGAGATTGGGGATGGAGGTTCTTTGTTTTGGGACAGTGCTCAAACAAACCCTGAGGTACGCGATCGATCTCCTGCACATCTGATTGATAATTAAAGCTTGACGTAGGTGGTCAAGCTATGATAAATTAAGTCTCGCCGCTTTTACAGGTTCTTATTTAAATGACAGCTTCAAATGAGAAGCAAAAAGAAATTTAAAAAAAGACTTGCAAAGGGATAGGCAAACGTGATATATTATAAAAGTCGCCGCTGAGACATTGGCGACACGCGAAAGAAACCAAGTGTTCT
>NZ_BFBX01000112.1:0-1051 GCF_003851045.1 Paenibacillus sp. 598K
TTTCGTAATTCAGGTTTATAGGAAGTATTGTTTGATTCTCCAAGAGAGCCGTTTCTTTGACTTGTGCCATAGGCGTCTCGCCTTGCGCTTTTCCCCATTTCTATTAATCTTAACCCAATTGCCACCGTTATTTTGGTAGATGTTTGTTGGGGGGGCGGTTTTTTCGTGGTTCAGCTTGACAGGATTTGGTCTTCGTCTTATTATGCTGATTGTAGCATTAGGGGGAGTGCTTTCCATTATTCGGGTTATTGATTATAATTGTCGATCAGGAATAGCAGGGGGATATACAATGAAAAAAAGACCATGGCATATGTGGCCAATTGTGTTGTTTGTAGCCTTTATGTATGTAATGGGCATTTATGATTTTTTTATGATGCTTTCTCACAATGTTGATTACTATGCCGATCATAATTATGGTCAGGCGGTTGTGGAGTATTTTACAGATTATCCGATTTACTTTATGGTTTTTTGGATCGCCAACTTGCTAGCAGGTGTTTTAGCGCCGATCACACTTCCTTTTAACCTCAAATGGGGAAAAAATCTTGCTTGGATATCCTCGGTTGCTGGCTTGATTTTATTACTGCTTACCTTTATTTTCAGAAACAGATTATCCGTTCTGGGAGCAGGCATAGCTGCATTTGATATTTTCATCCTGCTCATGACAGTAGGACTTTATCTGTATAGTAGGAGAATGGAGAAAAGGTAATCGTAATTAAGCTGTTAATGAATTTTTATCCCTGTTTGCAAGAAGGTAAGGAATATATTTTATTTCTAAAGTGGCATGAAAGACACGGTGCATATTGGGTTAACTCTCTGGAGCAAGGTAAGTTTGAAATATCCGGAGGGGATATGGAAGAAAAAACAATGCAAGCGACAAATGAGCAATATAGTGAACTGAAGAAAAGCGTTCTGGAAAAATATATACAATGATATTACTGAAGTATGGTTGACCCCTCATGGATAAAAAAGTAATATCTGCTGAAATTGAAAAGCAGCTCATGTACCTGTGGGCTGCTTTTCTCTTGTGTGTCTCGAAAAGCATGCTTTTCGA
>NZ_BFBX01000112.1:1232-1740 GCF_003851045.1 Paenibacillus sp. 598K
AAAAGCATGCTTTTCGAGACGGTATAAAATCTGTTGGAATCACGTATCAAAATGTCCTAAAATGAATTTAGAAACGTCTCATTTTCATCAAAGGTATTTTGAGACGGAGAATGAACGCTGTGAAACTCGCATACGGCCGGGTATCGGCCAAAGACCAAAATCCGGAGCGGCAGCTCGTCAAGTTTCGGGAGCTGGGCGTCGAGGAACGATTTACTTTTGTAGACAAGCAGAGCGGAAAGGATTTTGACCGCTCGCGACTAGGTAGGACTAACCATTGCACCATTCCTAGTGCAGCTCCGCCAGGTCCACCGCCCGCAGCAGCACGACGAGCGCTTCGGCGAAGGTGACGGGGGCGGCGGGCTCGAAGCGATGGCCGCTGCGCCCTTGCAGGATCTCGCGACTGCTCAGCGCGTAGATGCTGTCTCTGGCCCAGCCTGGCAAGGCGCGGTCGTCGGCGAACAGCCGCTCCGGCGGGGTGGCGGCGATCGGCAGCCGCAAGCCGCGAGCC
>NZ_BFBX01000112.1:1850-23331 GCF_003851045.1 Paenibacillus sp. 598K
GAGCCAGCATGGCCGCGAGCTGGGCTCGCGTCACCTCGCCCTGCGGACGGAAGCTGCCGTCCGCATAGCCGTTGGTGATCCCGGCGGCTAGCGCCGCCGCGATCGCCTGGCGCTGAGCGCGGTCGAGGCCTCGCGTGTCCGCGTAAGGCGTCTGATCGCCGGCCAGCTCGAGCCGGAGCGCCCGCGCCAGCAGCTCCACGAGGGAGGCGCGCTGGATAGGCGCATTGGGGTTGAACGGCCGGTCTGCCTCCGGCCCCTCCCATAGCTGCTGCTCGATCGCCCGCCGCAGGTCGCCCTTGGCCCAGTGCGGCGGGATGAGCGCCATGAGCGCCCGCACCCGCTTGCGCTCCTCGCAGCCGCCTGGCTCAAGCGTGCACATGTCGAGCCGCTGCGAGGAAACGCTTATATCGTCATACCATATGTACGAATCATTCGTTGGCGCGTACTCCGACGTGCCGCCGCCATAGAAGGTGGCGAAGTAAGCTTTGTCCACCTTGTCGCCGTTGCTCACGAATCGCAAGCCTGTAATCTTGGCCGCAGCCTGCCCGTTGTACCAGATCTCGATCTCGCCATCCGGATTGGCTCTGCCATTCGTGACCGTGTTGACCTTAAGCCGCTGCACGAGATTGAACCATTGCCCCCGCGGATAATAGATTGATGCGCCGGTCGGGCTGGTCAGGAACATCTTGTCGCCATAAGGTCCGGGCAGGCCCATCGCATAATAGTAGATGGCTGCTTGTCCGTCAGCCCGCCAGATCAGTCGTGAGCTGAAGCCATTCTCGCCCGTGCAGGTCTGTCCGCCCGAGCAAGCGCCTCCTCCTGCAAGCCCGATGCCGAGCTTGCCCTCGTAATGCCGATCCCCCCAACTGAAATCCTCGTCGAAGCGAGCCCAAAAGGAGACATAATATTCGTCGGCACGCTCCAGGCGGAACGGCGCCATATACCCCGAGTCTGTCGGATCGTATTTGCCCTTGGGGTAGGTGATGCGCAGCGACTTGGCGCCGCTATGGCTGTACCTGTCGTCGATGCGGCTCCGCTGGTCTCCGAGCACCCAGGGCGTATGCCAGCCCGCCGCGTCCCAGTCCTCCATGTCGTAACTCTGGTTGACCGTACCCGTTTCGAAGGAATGCTCCAGCGGCATCTCGGCTTCATCTGCCGCCTCGGATAACTGGGGAGCCAGCATGCCGCACAGGATACAAGCGGTCAGCAGCAGCTTCAGCACGTCGTTTCGTTTGTTCATAGGTGTCCACATCCCATTCTGATACGGGTAGCCCAAGCGCCTACTCGACGATCATCTCCTTGACGGTCTCGCCGGGGATCAGCGCAGGCGGATAGTAATTGGAGGCGGGCAGATCCTTTTTGCCTTGCAGATGCTTGATGACCCAGTCCGCTGCATCGCGGCCCATCTGCTCCTGCGGATGCGTCAGCGTCGCCAGCCGGATCGGGGCCGTCTTGGCAATGTACGAGTTATCCTGTCCGATGATGGACAGCTCATCCGGGATCGCGATCTCCAGCCTGCGACAGGCTTGCATGACCTCCAGCCCTACCTCGTCATTGTAGCACACGAGCGCTGTCAGCGCCTCGCGGTTCTCGCGGAGGAAGTCGTCGAGCGCCGTCGCTAGCTGGGGCTTCGAGGCCGTATCGAAGGACAGGAGCAGCTCGGGATCGAAGCGCAGTCTGGCCTCGCCTAGCGCCTTGATATACCCCTTCATCCGATACTTGCCCTGCCGATCGTCCATCTTGGCGATCAGGCCGATCTGGGTATGCCCCTTGGCGATCAGCTCCCGGGTAGCGAGGTAGCTCGATTGCACATCATCCAGACAAAAGAAAGGCACCTCCAGCTCCTCGTAATAGGCGTTGATCATCGCGAACGGCACATTCTGCTCCTTGAACGCCAAGTAATAGGCGATGTTGGGGTTGTATTGATTGCTCTTGGTCGGCTCGACGATCAGTCCATCCACGCCGTAGGAGAGCATCATTTCCAACGCTTTTTTCTCTTGGGCAACATCGTTGTTCGTGCTTGCGAGCAGCAGCGAGTAGTTGTCCTCGCCCAGCCGTCTCTCGATGCCGCGGATGATCGAGGGGAAGATGTAATCCGATATATAGGTTGTGATAACGCCGATCGTCCTGTTGGCGGAGGAGCCGCCGGGGCGATTGCGATACTGGCTGCTGACGTAGGTGCCCGACCCTTTCTCGCTGCGCAGCAGTCCCTCGTTGGACAGCTCCAGGATCGCCTTGCGGACCGTCTGGCGGCTGACGCCGTAGCTCTCCTGCAGGGCGGACTCGGTAGGGATTTGCTGACCTACGGCGTATGTGCCCGAGAGGATTCGGCTTTTGATGTCGTCGATGATGACTTGGTACTTGGGCTTCACCCGATCCACTTCTTTCATTTGTATGTATAACTAGTATACCTCATTGACAAATGTACGTACAAAAAATTATACTTAGGCTGACACAAAAGGAAGCGCCTTCTTCGGACTATTGAAAAAGGAAGCCTACGGTCACGGGATCGAGCTTCTACAGATTCGATTCCGTGCCTCTTCGGCTTTTTTCAATAGCTATTTTGATTTTAATAGGGATCATTTTTGAGAGTGGAAAGGGGACGGACGTCATCATGAATCATGAAGCGTTGAAGGAAGCGATCGCGTCGGGCGCGACGTCGCTCGGGATCGAATTCGGCTCGACCCGGATCAAGGCGGTGCTGATCGACCGCAGCTTCGCGACGATCGCTTCCGGCAGCTATGACTGGGAGAATCGCTTGAAGGACGGCTATTGGATGTACGAACAAGCAGACATCCTCACAGGCATGCAGACGGCCTACCGCGAGCTGAAGCAAGACGTCGAGCGAACGTATGGGGTGAAGCTGCAGACGGTCGGCGCGATCGGCTTCTCGGGCATGATGCACGGGTATATGGCGTTCGACAGCGCAGGCGAGCTGCTGGTGCCGTTCCGTACCTGGCGCAACTCGACGACCGGCGCTGCCGCGCACGCACTCACTGAGCTGCTGGGCTTCAACATCCCGGAGCGTTGGAGCATCGCGCATCTGTATCAGGCGATCCTCAATGAAGAGGCGCATGTGCCTCGGATCGACTCGATCACGACGCTGGCCGGCTACATCCATCGGCTGCTCACCGGCGAGCGGGCGATCGGCATCGGCGAAGCGTCGGGCATGTTCCCGATCGACGAAGCGACCCATGACTACCATCCGGCGATGGTGCGGCAGTTTGACGAGTTGATCGCCGACCGCGGCTATCCGTGGAAGCTGTCCGATCTGCTGCCCAAGGTTTATGTAGCGGGCGAGCAAGTCGGCGCGTTGACCGAGCAAGGCGCGAAGCTACTCGACCCGGATGGCGACCTGCAGCCGGGCATCCCGTTCTGTCCGCCGGAGGGCGATGCAGGCACCGGGATGGTCGCGACCAACAGCGTCAAGAAGCGTACCGGCAACATCTCGGTCGGCACCTCCGTATTTGCCATGATCGTGCTCGACAAGGAGCTCTCGCGCGTCTATCCCGAGATCGATATGGTGACGACGCCGGACGGTAGCCCGGTCGCGATGGTCCATGCCAATAACTGCTCCAGCGACATCAATGCCTGGGTCGGCCTGTTCCGCGAGTTTGCCGAGGCGCTCGGAGTGGAGGTGGACAGCGCCAAGCTGTTCAGCGTCCTCTTCAACAAGGCGCTCGAGGCGGACCCGGACGGCGGCGGTCTGCTCAGCTACGGCTACTACTCGGGCGAGAACATCACCGGTCTCGAGCACGGACGACCGCTGTTCGTCCGTTCGCCGGAGAGCAGCTTCAACCTTGCGAACTTCATGCGCACGCATCTGTTCAGCGCGTTCGGCGCGCTGAAGATCGGGATGGACATCCTGACGGCGCAGGAGAAGGTTGTCATCGAGAGCATCCTCGCGCACGGCGGTCTGTTCAAGACGCCGGTCGTCGGTCAGCGTATCGTCGCTGCGGCGATGAATGTCCCGGTATCGGTCATGTCGACGGCCGGCGAGGGCGGCGCGTGGGGGATGGCGTTGCTTGCTTCCTATGCGGCGAACAAAGGGGCGGACGAGCGTCTTGAGGATTTCCTCGAGCAGCAGGTGTTCGCCGATGTCGCGGGCGAGGAGATCGCGCCCGACCCTGCCGATGTCCAGGGCTTCGAGGCATTCGTCGAGCGTTACCGCAATGGCCTGGCCATCGAGCAGGCCGCAGTCGACCATTTGAGCGAGTAGGCTTAATTAATCTGTCTTATCTTTATATTTAATAGAAAAGAGGTTGAATCCATGTCAGCAAAGCAATTTTGGTTCGTTGTAGGCTCGCAGCATCTGTATGGAGAAGAGGCGCTCGGCGAGGTTAAAGCCAACGCTCAGAAAATCGCCGACGCGCTCAATAATAGCGGCGTCCTGCCGTATCCTCTCGTCCTTCAGGACCTGGCGGTCAGCGCGGACAAGATCACCAGCATTATGAAGGAAGTCAACTACCGCGACGAGGTAGCAGGCGTCATCACCTGGATGCATACATTCTCCCCGGCGAAGATGTGGATCCGCGGTACGAAGCTGCTGCAAAAGCCGCTGCTGCATCTGGCTACGCAATTCAACGAGAGCATCCCATGGGCGACCATCGATATGGACTTCATGAACCTGAACCAGGCGGCGCACGGCGACCGCGAGTACGGCTTCATCAATGCCCGTCTGAACAAGCAGAACAAAATCGTCGTCGGCTACTGGGAGCGCGCCGAGGTGCAGAAGCAGATCGCGGAGTGGATGGATGTCGCGGTCGCTTACAATGAAAGCTTCAATATCAAGGTCGCGCGGTTCGGCGACAATATGCGCAACGTCGGCGTGACCGAGGGCGACAAGGTCGAGGCGCAGATCCAGTTCGGCTGGACCGTCGACTACTACGGCATCGGCGATCTCGTCCAATACGTCAATGCGGTCAAGGAAGAAGAGATCGACGATCTGATGGCCGAGTATGCGAATCTGTACGAGTTTGATTACGGCGACTACAGCAAGGAGTCGTGGGAGGCGAGCGTGCGCGTCCAGGCGAGCTACGAGATCGCGATCAAGCGTTTCCTGGATAACGGCGGCTACACGGCCTTCACGAGCAACTTCGAGGACCTGCACGGCATGAAGCAGCTGCCAGGTCTGGCGGTACAGCGTTTGATGGCGCAGGGCTATGGCTTCGCGGGCGAGGGAGACTGGAAGACGGCTGCGCTCGATCGTCTGCTCAAGATCATGAGCCACAACCAGAATACCGGCTTCATGGAGGACTACACCTACGAGATGGCGTCCGGTCAGGAAGCGATCCTGCAGTCGCATATGCTCGAGGTCGACCCGTCGCTCGCAGTCGGCAAGCCGCGGATCCTCGTGTCCCCGCTTGGCATCGGCGACCGTGAGGACCCGGCCCGTCTCGTATTCGACGGCAAGGCTGGCGAGGGCGTCGTCGTCTCGATGGCGGACTTCGGCACCCACTACAAGCTGTTGATCAACGAAGTAACGGCGTTCGAGCCAACTGTACCGGCGCCTAAGCTGCCTGTCGCTCGCGTCATGTGGCAGGTGAAGCCGAACTTCCAGGACGGCGTCAAAGCCTGGATCGAAAACGGCGGCGGCCACCACACCGTCGTCTCCCTCAACCTGACCACCGACCAGATCGTCACCTACGCCAAGCTGGTGAACCTGGAGTACGTGATTATTAAGTAGTCTACGAATATAAGCAATAGTAGTATCGACATGCAACGGACCTGCCTCTAGCTGATTAGCTAAGGGCAGGTCCGTTTATTTTGGGGCAGCTAGGCTGCGAGATCGCCATACGCGATCAGTAGTGCACCTTTGTTCCTCTATCTAGCCCAGCCAAGGTTCAGGCAGCACTCCATTCGTCGCTCAACCCGTGTTCCCGGATACAGTGAAATACGAGCCTTAACCCAACGAAAGTAATGCTAAATATTACTCAATAACACCTTGTGTTACCCCATGCACATAAGTCTGCCAAGGCGTGTCTAGCGCGCCGTTGCCGGGGTTGTAAGTGAAGAAATATTCGACGGTATCGCCTTGCTGGAGACCCTGCACCGGGTAGGTGTAGTTGCCGCCGCCGGTCGGGGTCATTGCGACATTGAGCTGGCCGCCGCCATTCACCTTGTAGTGCAGGTCGGCGAAGGTCGCGCCGTTGACGTAGAAGAGCAGGTTGTCGCCGGTCTTCCTGATGCCGCGCACGCTGTCGCCGATGATGACGGTCGTCGTCGGCGGCGGCACGACCGTGATCGTCGCGGTGGCGGTACGGTTGCCGTCTGCGGTCGTAGCAGTTACGGTCGTCGTGCCGGCAGCGAGTCCGGTGACGACGCCGCTGGCGCTCACCGAGGCGATGCTGCTATTGGCCACGGACCAAGCGACCTGCTTGTTCGTTGCATTGGTCGGCGCGACGCTGGCGCTCAGCGAGACGGTCTGGCCGACCTGCACCTGCGCGGTTGTCGGAGCGACGCTGACGCCTGTTACCGCGACGTTGCCGCCGGGGTTGCCCGAGCCGCCGCCCGCGCCTTCCTTGTATACCCGCACGTAGTCGATCTGCATCGTCGCCGGGATGTCAGACGGGTCCGGTGTGCGTCCGCCGTCGAAGTGACCGCCGACCGCCAGGTTCATGATCAGGTAGAAGGGCTGGTCGAATGGCGCGTCCGGATTGTTGGGCGCGGCGACGGAGTACCACTGCTCGCGCGTCACCTTGAAGAAAAACTCCCCGTTGACGTACCACTTCATGTTGTCCTCTTCCCAGATCATCGTGTACACATTGAAGTCATCGGCGAACGTCTCACCCTGCGGGAAGTAGTACTCCCCGGCGAGGTAGCGGTTGACCGGCCATTGGCCGCCGTAGTGGATCGCGCCGCTCGTCGTGCCGGGCAGACGACCCTTCGCCTCCATGATGTCGATCTCTCCCGAGGCTGCCCATGCGCCATAGACGGAGTCCTCCGGCAGCATCCACAGCGCTGGCCAGACGCCATCGCCGGTCGGCAGCTTGGCGCGGATATCGACGCGTCCGTACTGCAGCGACATGTTGTCCTTGGTGTTGATCTTGCCGGAGGAGTAGGTCGCATAGCGGTTCGGGTCCTGCGGGAACGACTGGTAGTCGTGGAGCGCCCGGATGTTCAGCTTGCCGTCTGCGACGAAGACATTTTGCGTGCTCGTCGTATAGTGCTGCATCTCGGCGTTGCCCCAGCCCCACAGATTGGGATCGTTGCCGATGTAGTAGCCGGTCTCGTAGTTCCACTTGTTCAGATCGAGCGCGCTGCCGGCGAATTCATCCTGCCAATACAGATTCCAGCCTGCGATGGCCGGATCGGTCGGCGTGCCGATCTCGACGTCGCCCTGATCGCTCACATCGGGACGCGGCGCGTTTGGATTGCCGATCAGCGTATAGGTGACGAAGTTGCTGCCGACGCTGCCGCCGGACTGGCCGTTCAGCGGGTAGCCGATGCGGATCTGCATATCCTCCTGGATCGGCTGGAACCAGAGGCCGTAGATGTAGTCGGCCCAGTAGCCCCATTGATTGGCGTCGGACATGTTGTTGTAGCCGTTGGCCGAGTAGACGAAGCTGCTCTGCGCCGAGTTGCTCATCTCGACCCACTGGCCGTTCCGGTAGATCTGGTAGACGAATTTGCCGAGCTCGCTGCCGATCGCCGGAGTGCCGTCGATCCGCGGCAGCGGGATACCGATCGCGCCGCTCGCATCGGCGCTGTAGGTCGTGCCGTCATAGGCGGAGAGCGTGTAGCTGGTGCGCGTCGGCTGCGGGAAGTTGATCGTATAGACGATGTTGGCCGAGGACGTCCTGGACTCCAACTTGACGTTGATCGACTCGGTGACGGTGAACCAGTAACCGCCGCCGCCTTCGGTGAACTGGCCGAAGTTGCTGTCGTAGATCCAGCCGCTGGCCGCGTTGTTGTCGATATCGATCCAGGCGCTGCTGGCGACCGGCTTGACATACACCTTCAGATCGCTTGCGACGGCTGCATACGGGATGGAGGGATCATTGTTGAAGATGGGGTAGGTGAAGCCCGCGCCGCCGGTATAGCCGGCAGTCAATTGCGGACCCTGGGTCGGCGCCATCGAGGTAATGGTTGTCTCATTGACATTCTGGAAGACAAGCGTGTAGTTGAGCGTGACGTTGCCGTTCGCCTTGGAGTAGAGCTGCAGCTCGGTCGTGGCGGAGAGGGTGAACCAGTAGCCATAGGTGCCGCTGTCATTCCAATGGCCCCAGTTCTGGTTGTACACATAGCCGCCGACGCTGTCGATGTCGACCCAGCTGCCGCCGACCTTGACGCGAACGCCGACGTCATCGGCGACGTCGTTCCAGGTTGCAGCGCCGCCGTTGAAGATCGGCATGACGAAGCCGTAGCTGGCTTGCCCGACGCCGGACTTGGCGATGACAGGGCCATCGTTCGCAGAGAAATACGCCATCGACGTCACGGTCGTCGCCGCCTGCGCGGTGGAGGCCGGGAACAGGGCGATGCCCGTCAGCAGCGTCAAGGCCAGGAGCAGATACAACGCCTTCCGGTGGAGATACGGATGAAGCAGGACGTGTCGATTCATAATTGCCCTCCTTTAGCAAAGTGGTCCGATGCAGCGATATTCCGAAACTTTGGAAACCGCTTACACGAGACATCTTTATTCTAGCGGAGGGGATAGAGGGCGAAAAGAGACAATATTTTTTGTTATAACCCACTTTTTTGGGTCTAACGCTAGACTTTGTAAAAAGGTTGGTCTTGCTGCCTCAACTGCTGGCGATACTCTGTCGGTTGCATGCCCATCGTCTCGCGGAAGGCGCGCGTGAAGCTTTTGTAGCTCTCATAACCGACCCGCTGTGCGACCTCCACGACCTTGTAATCCGTCTGAGCGAGCAGCCGCCGCGCCTTGTCGAGCCGCACGTCGCGCAGATACTCGGCGAAGCCCTTGCCGACGCTCTTCTTGAACAGGTTGGAGAAGTAGGCGTAGTTCAGCGAGACGTGATTGGACACCATCGCCAGATCGAGCGGCCTGTGGTAATGCTCATGGATGAAGCGGATCGCCTCGCTCAGATCCTGCGAGGCGTGATAGCTGCACTTGTATTCGACATAGAGCTGGTGCAGTCGCAGCAGCCGCAGCTGCAAGGCCTGGATATACTCGCGGATGCCGGGATAGTCGAATAGCTCGCGCACGCGATCCAGGTCCAGCGACGTCTCGCCGAGATACGGCCGGATGAGCTGGACATACTCCTCCAGCAGCTGTACGACGGCGCGGCATAGCTGCTGGGTATAGCGGATCGGATAGCGCTGCAGCGCTTGCTTGTGGAACAGCGTCGACAGTCCCTGGGCCAGCGCGCCGTCGCCGCTCCGACCGCCGAGCTGGCGGAACAGCGCCCGCAGCTCCTCGTAGGGCAGCTCCCACTGCGACTCCAGCCGCTCGAGATGCGACGCCCGCAGGCAGCGGATCTCGGGGAACAGGTAGCTGTGACGGTACAGCTCCAGCGCCTCGGCATAAGCATGCGGGAGCGACCTCAAGCCGCGGTGCGGCTCGGTCATGACGGCGATCGCCTCGAGTTGGGCCGACTGGAGGGCGGCGGGCAGCCGCCCCGGATCGACGGCCCCGTCGATCGCCAGCGCCAGCTGCGGGCGATGCTGCACGAGGAGGCACCCCTCCTGCCCGTAGACCTGGGCAGCGATCCGCTCGATCCGAAGGGCGACCTCGTCAGACAGCTGCAGCGATCGCTCCTCGCGCAGCAGGCAGAGCCGATAATCAGGCCATAATGCGGCATGGCGACGCTCCGTCTCAGTAATCCAGTCTTCATCGCTGGTCGCGCCTTGCATATACAGCCCCAGCTCCTTGCGGTCCGTCTCGCGAGCGAGCCGGGACGCTTGCTCGAGATTGTCCGTCAGCGCCTGCCCGACCAGGATCTCTTGCTGGATGCGCAGGACCGCGGCCAGCAGCTCCTCGCGATTCACAGGCTTGAGCAGATAGCCCTTGGCCCGCAGGCCGATCGCGCGCTGCGCATAGGCGAAGTCGCTATAGCCGCTGATGATGAGGAACTCGGCCGGGAGCTGTTCCTCGCGCGCCCGCTCGATCAGCGTCAGACCGTCCATATCCGGCATCCGAATATCCGTGATGACGAGTTGGACGGGGCGCTGCCGCAGCAGCGCCAGCGCCTCCAGTCCGCTGGCGGCGCTGTGGATCGACTCGGGCTGCAGGTCGAACTGGCCGAGCATGGCGACCAGCCCGTCGCGGATCGGCTTCTGATCGTCGACGATCAGGATATTCATCATCGCTACCACCCTCCCAGATTTGCATGATGCCAGGGCAGGCGCAAGGTGACGCACGTATAGTCGCCTTGCACGCTGTCGATCCACAGGCCGCAGCGCTTGCCATAATTGAGCTGCAGCCGCTGATGGACATTGGCCAGCCCGAGGCCGTTGGTGCTCGTATCGATCGGCGCATCCGAGTCATCGACTAGCGTCGCCTGCAGCTCGCGCAGCAGCGAGGGCTCGATACCGACGCCGTCGTCGCGGATCTCGACGAGCAGCTCCTCGTCCTCGATCTGCACCGTTATCCGGATATGGACGCCAGCCCCTGGCGGCGCGGCATGGCGGACCGCATTTTCGACGATCGGCTGCAGCGACATCTTCGGGATCGGATAACGCAGCACCTCGGGCGGCAGGTCGGCGGTGAGGACGATCTCGCGGCCATCCATAAAGCTGATGAACTGGATGTAGCTGCGGATATTGGCCAGCTCCTCGCTCAGCGCGACCGTATCGCTGCGCCACTGCATGCTGTAGCGCAGCTGCGCGCCCAGCGCCACGAGCGCCTCGGCGATCGCTGGCTGGCGCTGCACCTCCGCCTGCATGCGGATCGACTCCAGCGCATTGTACAGGAAGTGCGAGTTGATCTGCGAATGGAGCGAGTGGAGCTGGGCGTTTTTGGCGACGAGCTGCTTGTCGACGACCTGCGTCATCAGCTGCTTGAGCTCGCCGAGCATACTGTTGTAGCTGACCGCCACCTCGTCGATCTCGTCGCCTGCTCCGCGCGTGCCCAGTCCAGTGTCGATCGTCGCGTCGAGATTGCCCTTGCGCACCTGCCGCATCGAGATCAGCACATGATCGAGGCGGCGGAAGATGCGCCGGGACGCCCAGGAGAGCAGCAGCAGGATGAGCAGCATCAGGCCGAGCGCGGCCGCCGCGGTCAGCGTATACCAGCTGCGCGGGCCCTCCATCAGCGTCTGGCGGGAGGCGATGTCGGCGATATAGGCGTCCAGCGGCGCGACATAGCGGTACAGCGCGTAATAGGTCTGGTCGCCGACTTGCACCTGGAGCGGCTGCTCCTGACGGAGCGGGTCGAGCTGTGCTTGCACGGCAGCTAGGATGTCGCCGAGCGCCAGTCCGGCCGCTGACGCGAAGGGGTGGCCGGGATGGTAGACAGCCCGCTCCGGCTCGTGCGCGTCGAGGACGACGGTGAAAAAGTCGCCGCCGTTGTCCGTGCTCAGCAGCTCGGCGAAGATATCGCGATGCGGCGCCCGCACCTCCATGATCGTCGGTCGCCGCTCCTGGCCCTGCAGCCGCACGAGCCGATAGTAGGCAAGCGTCTGGTCGCCGTCCCGATAGGCGAACAGCCGGTAAGCACCGCCGCCAGCCTCGCGCAAGGTCTGGCCGTAGTCCTGCGGCGCGAACCGGCGGTAGTGGTAGATCTCCGGCCAGATCTCGTGCACATCAGGGTTGTCGACGTAGAAGCTCAGCTCGCTCACCAGCTCGTGGCTCTGGATAATATTGTGCATCTGCTCGTATTGCTGCTGTCTGAAGCGTACGAGCCGCAGGCCGTCGCTGCGCATATCCGTATGGATAAAATCGACGAACGCCTTTTGCGTCAGCGCTGTCGAGGAAGCGTTCTCCATCGCGGTCAGCCGGCTGCGGAGCTGCTCGTCGAGTCGTGCGACATGACTGCTGCCGCTTGCCATCGCATCCCGGTAGAGCTGCGTCTCCTGGGTACGGATGAACAGAAAGGCGATCAATACGGCGGGGACGGCGATCGTCAGGCTGAAGGCGAGGAACAGCTTTTGCGAGATGCGCAGCTTGCGATAGACCTTGCCGATGCGTGTCGTCAGCGCCTTCATCGTCTGGTGCCCCCTGTCGTTGTACTCTCTCTTATATTACAAGCTCTTCCTCAGACAGGGAAGGCCGGCTGCGCAGAGCGCAACCGGCAGCCTTGTAACACTTGCTCTGCCGCCCAAGGACGGCACATCCGTCTCACCTTGCCGCAGCGTTATTCGGCCATCTTGGCCTTGCGGGCGTCGAGCTCAGTCTGGCGATACGCCATCACCTCGGCGAAGCCATAGCCGTCGCGGCGCTCGAGATAGCTCTCGAAGATGCGGTCGAACGCCGCTTCATCCTTGGCGGTGATCAGCTCGGGCAGCACTTCCTCCCAATTCTGCGAGATGCGCGCCCAGTTGACGGCGACGTCGGAGTCGCCGAGCGGGTCGAGTCCCTTGTAGATGCCGCTGTCGATATCGGCCTGCGCGTTGGCGAAGTCCTCCATCTGCTTCAGCACCGGCGCTTTCTCTGGCCGCCACTGGTTGACGATGACCGGGTTGCGCAGCATCCAGTACGTATCCATGATGCCGTATTCCTTTTCGAGCCGCTCGATATCGCTCTCCAGCAGCGACACCATCTCCGGCTTCAGTTGAGGCTTGTCGCCTGCCATCTCCCACGTCTCGCCCTCCGGGCCGAGGAACAGGTCGCGTTGGCCCTCCTCGCTGGTCAGATAGGTGAGGAAGCGGATGGCGCGCTCGGGATGCGGCGTCGACTTGCTGATCATCGTCACCATCCAGCCATCCATATTGCCGGGGAACAGCTTGGCGCTCTCGCCCTTGCTGTTCTGCGGGCCATCGACGGCGATATAGTACGAGTCCGGGTTGGCGCTCGCCGCCAGCATCGGGTTGACCGCCGCCATCCCGGTCCATTCGCGGACCATCATAAAGTAGCGTGCGTTGTTCGTTTTCTCCTCCACCTGCGTATCCGAGTCGACGAGGAAATCGACGTTGATGAGGCCGCGCTCGTAGGCGGTGCGGAACGTCTTCAGCCAGGCGACATAGTCGGGATCGGTCATCCGGTCGTATACCTTGCCGTCCTTCTCATGCGGGATCGCCAGCAGATTTTGCAGATACTCGGTCATGCCGTACGGTACATTGCCCTGGGCGAAGAACGGGCTCATCGGCTGGCCTTTGTAGGTGGCGTACTGATCCTTGAGCTGCTGCAGCGCCCCGAGGAAGCCCTCCGGCGTGCTCAGATCGGGCCGTCCCATCTCCTCGTACAGATCCTTGCGGACGAGGAACGTCTGGTTGGCGGCGGTCATGCCCGTCTCATGCATCAGGTTCGGACTGTACGAATCGTTGGGCACGCCGTACGTGTTGCCATCCGCCTGCCGATACCACTTTAGCGTGCCGTCCCCGGCCACCTGGAAGAAGTACGGGTCGTACTGATCGGCCAGCTCGTTCAGCGCATGGACATGCCCGCCCTCCCACAGCTTGGTGACGGCCGTCTCCCACGAGCCGAGGGAGATCAGGTCAGGCAGCTTGCCGGAGGTCATCATGAGCGTAATCTGCTCGTTGGCCTCGCCCGAGGGGACCTCGAGCTTGACGTTGACGCCGGTCTTCTCGGTCACATGCCGGGACGCGAGACTCTCGCCCCAGGAGTGAGCGTACCAGGAGGCGCCGACAAACCAGGTCAGGTCGACCGGGCTCGTATCGAGCTTCCACGCCGGTTCGTCGGGGTTGAGCTCGGCGGTCGTATCGGTGGGCTGTTGCTCGGTCGTATTGGTCGGCTTTGTCGTGGCTGGCGGCTCATTGTTCTCGGAGTTGGTGCATGCCGCCAGCCCCAGCGCCAGAGCGCCGGTCAGCAGCAGGGTGAGACTTGGCTTCAGCATGCGATGCTTCATGTTTTTTTTCTCCATATTAACCTTCCTCTCTAGGATCTTAGCCTTTAATTGCCCCGATCATGACGCCCTTGACGAGGAAGCGCTGGATGAACGGGTAGACGATCAGGATCGGCAGGGTGGCGACGACCATCGAGGCGAACTTGATCGAGTTGCCCGGCAGTCGCGCGCCGAACTGCGCCATCGCCTGCTGCTGCATAAACGACATCGAGTTCTCGGCGATAATCTTGTAGAGCATCGTCTGCATCGGCAGGATGTCCTGCGAGCGGATGTAGATGACGCCCATGTAATAGTCGTTCCAGTGATAGACCGCCGAGAATAGCCCGATCGTCGCCAGCACCGCCATGCTGTTGGGCAGGACGACGCGGAACAGCACGCCGTAGTCGGAGGCGCCGTCGACCTTGGCCGACTCCTCCAGACTCTCGGGGATGGTGCGGAAGAAGCTCATGAAGATGACCATGTTGAAGAACGTGTACATCGACGGGATGATGAACACCCAGAAGTTGTCGTACAGCCCCAGCTTCGTCATGAGCAGGAAGGTCGGGATCAGCCCGCCGGAGAACAGCATGGTGATCAGGGCGATCTTCATGTACACCTGGCGGCCGATCAGCTTGCGCTTGCTGATGCCGTAGGCGACGATGGCGGTGAACAGCACATGCGCGAGCGTGCCGATCACGGTGCGGAGCGTCGTGATCAGGAAGCCGTTCATCAGGCTTTTGTCGTTGAAGACAACGCTGTAGCTCGCCAGCGAGAATGCTTTGGGGAACCAGTTGACCGTGCCGAGCATGGCGTGCTCTGGCGCATTCAGCGAGTTGATGAAGACGAACCACATCGGGTACAGCGTCATGAAGCAGACGGCGAGCATGATCAGCGTATTGACGACCTCGAACGGTCCGAAGCGCCGGATGCCTCGTCTCATAGCGCGCGCCTCCTTTCTAGAAAATACTGTCGCCTGTCAGCTTCTTGGACGTGTAGTTGGCCAGGAAGAGCAGGCCGAGGGCGACGATCGAGCGGACGAACAGGACGGCGGTGGAGAAGGAGTGGCGTCCGGACACGAGCCCCATATTGTAGATGTACAGGTCCAGGCTCTCGGCCATCCGCATGTTCATATTGTTCTTGAGCATGAAAATCTGCTCGAAGTTGCTGCCCAGGATGCCGCTGACGGCGAGGATGAACAGGATGGCGATCGTCGGCCGGATGCTCTGCACCGTAATATGCCACATCCGCTGCCAGCGGCCCGCGCCGTCCAGCTCTGCTGCCTCGTAGAGCGCGGGGTCGATGCCGGCGATCGCGGCGATGTAGATGATCGCGCCCCAGCCCGTTTCCTTTAGCGTATCGGAGAAGTAGACGATCCACCAGAAGTACTTGGGATCGCTGTTGTACAGAATCTCGCGATCCTGCAGACCGATCGCCATCGTCAGCTGATTGATGACGCCGCCCTCGCCGAGCCAGTTCAGCAGGATGCCGCCGAAGATCGTCCAGGCGATGAAGTGCGGCAGGTAGGAGATCGTCTGCACCGTCCGCATGAAGCGCAGGCTGCGGATCTCGTTGAGCAGCAGCGCGAACAGGATCGGGATCGGGAAGCCGAGCGCCAGCTTGATCGCGCTCATACCCAGCGTGTTGCGGATCGAGCGCCAGAACCGCTCGTCGGTCATAAAGTCGGCGAAGTGCTTCAGCCCGACGAAGGGCGACTCCAGCATCGGCCGGGCGATACTGTAATCCATAAAGGCGATGATCAGCCAGAACATCGGAATATAGCAGAAGACGAACATCCAGACGATGCCGGGGATGACCATGCTTTGCAGCTGCCATTGCCTCACAAACGCTTTCATTCGTTCCGCTGCGCGTTGACTCATAGGCGGCCTCCTTTCTCTTCATCCATCGTATGAGAATCGCTGGCCAAAAAAAAGACCGTCGTTTTTGACGGTATCCCATTATTTTGGATCGGATTGACCTGCCGTGCAGATGCAGTATGCTGAGGGGAGAAGAGAGGAGCGAGATTGCGATGACTACTCGAATATGGGAGCAGGATTTTACGCGTGCGGATGCGGATCTGAGTCAGTGGAATATACGGGAGGGCAATGACCTGCTCGATCGCGAAGGTCGGCCGATCCACCCAGGCTGGGGCAATGGCGAGCTGCAATATTACACCGGTCGCCCGGGCAATCTGTACCTCGATGCGGTGGGGCTGCACCTATGCGCGCGGCGCGAGGAGACGCGGACGGAGGATGGCCGACTGTTCGCGTATACGTCGGCGCGTCTGGATACGCGCGATCATATGAGCTACTGCTACGGCAAGCTGGTCGTCCGCACCCGTCTGCCCATCGGGCAAGGGCTGTGGCCGGCGATCTGGCTGCTGCCGCAGGACGAGGCGTACGGGCCGTGGCCGGCCTCCGGCGAGATCGACGTGATGGAGGCGAGAGGGCGACTGCCCCGGCAAGTGTCCGGGACGCTGCATTACGGACGCGACTTTGAGCACAAGATGACCGATGAGCACGCCTGCGAGCTGACCGATGGCGATATCGGCCGCTTCCGCGACTACGGGCTGGAGTGGGAACCGGAGGCGGTCCGCTGGCTGGTGGACGGCCGATGTTATGCCGAGCAGCGGCTCCTGCCAGAGGAGATGCCCTTCGATCAGCGCTTCTATCTGGTGTTGAACCTCGCCGTAGGCGGCTGGTACGACCAGGTCGAGGTGGACGAGGCGGCGCTGCCAGGGACGATGACGGTTTCGGGGATATGGTTATATAGCTCCCCCTACTCCTCCACAAACGAGCCATATTCCGATATTTTCACATCGTAGGTAAAGTTGATCTTCGAGCGGCTGAACACCTCGTCCCAGTTGTCCTTGACCTTCTTCCAGAGGGCCGGCTGGTCGATGGCGAGCCGATCGCCGAAGCCGGCGACATCGGCCTTGTATCGTTTTTGTAGCTTGCTGATACATGCGTTCAACATGTCTTCGATCTGTTTTTGGATGACCGCTGTAGTTTCTTCCGTTGTAAATGGCGAGGCCGCGCCGGCAGCGCTGTCCCAGATCTCGATGATACGGCCATCCGCGGTTATTTTGACATCGAATTCGATTTCCTCGCCTTTTACCTTGGGAGAGATTTTGCTTTTCATCTCCTTGATCTCATAGGTCAACGGTTCGTTTCGTACCTCTGCCTTGACGACGCCGGCGCTGCCTTCGTTGCGAAGCCAGGTCAGCGCTTGCGCCTCCATCTGATTGAGCGTCCCGATCCAATGCCCGCTCGAGCCCTTAATAATGCCCGCTCCCGAAAATTCAACCTCGCCGTTTGCGGTCACGAGGTTTTGCAAGGCAAAGCTCTTTTTGGCATACATTAGCGAATCGATTTTGTTTAGCGTCACAGGAGCCATTACCTTGCTGGTGCGCGACCGGTTGCGCATCATGCCCATGATATGAAAGGCGGGCACGCTGTTGTTTTCTTTAGAGACGAGCGTATGCTTGGCGGGCCCCTGACTGACGAATACCATCGTGCTCGGGCGGATATCGTTGTCGCGCAGCAGGAAATCCATCACGTTTTCGATCGGCTGCTCCTTGAGCAGCTCGGCGGAGACGATGATGACCTTCAGATGGTGTCCGATGACCGGCTGGTCCAGACGGATCGAGAACTGGCGGAAGATCTCCAGTATCGAGTCTCCCGTGCCCGAGATGTTGTTATAGGGCATTCGGGGCGGATCTTGCTTGTTGGACTTGCCGCCGACGGTACGGACCGGCAGGATCTGTAGCGTAGCCGTGAGCTTCTTTTTCCTGGGGTACTTGGCTCCCTTGTCCTCCAGCACCCGCTCCGTCTTGTCCTCCATCCCCGTGTCGAGGGCCAGGCCGGCATACAGCGCCAGATCCTCGATCTCCTTGCTGCTCCAACAGCCCGACAGGAGGATCGGCAGCAACAGACCTATCGCGAGTAGTCTCCATCGGTTAGCCATTCGGTTTGCGCCCCCTTGAGCGGATGATCTGGATGACCAGCAGCGGGATGGTCACCAGGACGAACAAGCCTACGCTCATATAACCGATGATATCGCCGAGCGCGAACAGCTCCTTTTGATTGTTGACCGCCAGCGCAGCCAGGAAAATGACCGGGACGAGCGCAAAGATGACAGGCTGGGACGGCAAACGAAACAATTGCGAGACACCGAGCGACGCTTGGAAGAAAAAGCTGCAAAAATTGCAAAACATCTGCATAAGCCAGATGACCATCAGCGGGAACTCCAGCCGCTCGATGAAAAACCCCGTGATCTCAAAGCTGCGGACCAGATCAAGCGTAGGCCAGGTGCTCGTGATCACCGTATTGACCGACATGCCGCCGACAACGACGATGATGGTTAGCAGATACAAGACGGAGGGGATGGAGATCCCGGCCAGCATCGTCCGGACGGCATGCTTGGGCTTGTCTGCGAAGCCGACGATGATGAGCACTACCTCGCAGCCGGAAAAGATCAGGATCGACGCCTTCACCCCGTCCCATACCGGTCCCAGCCCGTTGCCAAGCACAGGCCGCAGATGATCGATATCGAACAAGCGCAGACTGACCCCAAAGGAGACGAGCAGCACCAGCACGGTAATCGGGAAGACGACCTGATGGACTCTAGCGATCGCCTGGATGCCGCCGCTTACCAGATAGGTGCCGACCCAGATGAAAGGCAGGATGATCGCATAGATCGGCGTGCCCTCCAGCAGGAAAAACAACGTCACCTCGGCCAATATCCGTATCTCGAAGCCGGCAATCGTGAGGAAGAAAACGATAAGCATCAAGCCCATAACCGTGCCGGGCACTTTGCCGACGATCCGTCCTGCGTATTGGAACACGGTAAGGCCGGGGTAGTATTGGCTGAGCCGGGTCATCAGCCAGACGATCGGCAGGATGAGCAGGCCGCTAAGCAAGATGGCGAGCCAGGAGTCGGGCGTATGCATCGCTTGGCTGACGCTGCGCGGCATCGTCAAGATCCCGGCCCCGAGGACCGTGTTGGTCAGGAAGACGACGGCTTGCGATCTCGTAATCTTGTTGTCGGTACGGATAAACACAAGCAACCCTCCCGGTTACGATTGGCGTCTGTCGTCTTGCGGCTTCATCATGGCAGGTCTGCGCTTCATCGCCGTCAGCGGCGCCCGGATCAGGAAGTCCTTCCAGTCGCGCAGCCGGAACGGCGTCGCGGGGGTCAGGTAAGGGACGCCAAAGCTCTTCAGCTTGCTGAGATGACTGCACAGGAGCAGGAAGAACAGGATCGTCCCGAGGATGCCCAGGAATGCCGCGAACAGCATACCGGCGAATCGCAGCATTCGCAACGTAATCCCGGCGCTGTAGGACGGGATGGAGAAGGAGGATATCGCCGTGACGGCAACGACGATGACAAGGAACGGACTGACGATCCCGGCCTGTACCGCCGCATCTCCGATGATCAGACCGCCGACGATGCCCATCGCCGGACCGATCGGCTTGGGCAGCCGGATGCCCGCCTCCCGCAGGATCTCTATCGATACCTCCAGGATCAGCACCTCGATGAGCGAAGGGAACGGCACGCCCTGGCGCGTCTCGATGATCGTGATGGCGAGCTCGGTCGGGATCAGTCCAGGGTGGAAGGAGATAAAGGAGATGTAGAAGGCAGGCGCCATCAGCGCGAGGAATGCTGCGCCGAAGCGCATCAGACGCAGCAGCGAGCTGGGCAGCCAACGCTCGTAGTAGTCCTCAGGCGACTGCAGCAGCATGCTGAACGTCACCGGCGCGATCAGCGCGAACGGCGTGCCGTCCAGCAGGATCGCTACCCGTCCCTCCAGCAGCGCATGGATGACACGGTCAGGACGCTCGGTGTTCTGGAGCTGTTGGAACGGGCTGAGCACGTCGTCCTCGATCAATTGCTCGACATAACCGGACTCGGCGGCGAAATCGATGTTCATACGGCTGACCCGCTTCTCCACTTCCTGCAGCAGGTCGGGGTTGACGATATCCTTGATATACGCGACCACCAAGTCCTTTTTCAGCCGCGTGCCGACGCAGTAGCTCTTCATCTCGAGCTGCTCGCTGAAGCCTTGGCGGCGCAGGAGGGAGGTGTTCTCGCTCAGCACCTCAGTGAAGCCGACTCGCGGCCCGCGCAGCAAAGCCTCGGACACCGGCTCGCTCACCTGGCGATTCATCCCGTCGGGCAGCTCGATCAGCAGACCATGCGGCAGCCCCTCGACGAGCAGGCCGACATGGCCGAACAGCACCGATCGGGCGAAGTTATCCACGCCTGGACTGGCGAACAGGTTGCAAAACGGCAGCTTGGGCAACCCGTGATGAGCTGAGTTTAGCAGCTCCGGCGTCGCTTCAAACATCAGATATTCCATCGTTTGCAGATTAAGCAGACGGTCGTTTTGCATGCCGTCTACGAGGATCAGGACGGCTCGCGTTCCGACATGCGTCATGGTAAAGGAGCGGAAGGCGACATCGCTGTTGCCTCCGATCCGCTTCTTGATATCGTTCAGATCCGTATCGTAATTCCCGCTGAAGGGAGCTTGCGATGGTTGTTCATCGTCGCAGCTGCCCTGCGAGACTTCATAGGCTAACGGTTGTGCGCTCAGCACCTGACTCAGCTTAAGGAATAGGCGATGGAAGACGATCGGCACACAAAAAGCAACGATCGTCCAGCCCCAGACCTCCCATCCGGGAATATGCTTGATGATGGCAGACATGGCGCCCGCGCCCCCTCCCTGTATGCGACTCTCATATCAACTAAAGGTTTCCATAAGAGTCGGTATTTTATGCAGGGTGAAGGGGGGCCGGCGTGTTCGTTGCGAGCTTTTCGGTATATTTAGCGCGTTAGCCGCTCCAGACCGTTCATATACGGCTGCAACGCCTCCGGGATGCGGATCGATCCATCCTCCTGCTGATGATTCTCGAGCAGCGGGATCAGGATGCGGGGCGAGGCGATGGCCGTGTTGTTGAGCGTGTAGCAGTAGTGCTTCTTGCCCGCGGCATCGCGGTAGCGGATATTCGAGCGTCGGGCCTGGAAGTCCAGCAGGTTGGAGGATGAGTGGGTCTCCCCGTAAGCCTGGCGGCTTGGCATCCACGTTTCGATGTCCCACTGCTTGTAGGTCTTCTGCGACATATCGCCGGTGCAGACGGCCATGATGCGGTAGGGTAGCTCCAATAGCGAGAGGATGTCTTCGGCATTGGCCGTAATCTCCTCGAATAGCTGCTCCGACAGCTCCAGGCTGTCCTCGCAGAGGATGACCTGCTCCACCTTGGAGAACTGATGGACCCGGTACAGGCCGTGTACGTCTCGTCCAGCCGACCCGATCTCATTGCGGAAGCAAGGCGTGACGGCAGCGAGCCGGATCGGGGCGGTCGCGTCGACGATCTCCTGGGCGTAGTAGGAGACGAGCGGAACCTCCGATGTGCCGACGAGCCATTTGTCTTCATCGGCAATGCTGTAGGTCTGGTCTTGGCCAATTGGAAAATGAGCCGTGTTCACCAGCGCCTCGGCTCGCACCATCAGCGGCACATCGAGCAGCGTGAAGCCGCGACGCAGCAGCATGTCAAGCGCCAGCTGCTGCACCGCGCGGTGCAG
>NZ_BFBX01000112.1:23405-24593 GCF_003851045.1 Paenibacillus sp. 598K
ATATCGATGATGCGGTGCAGATCCCCGAGCGCGACGTGATCCCGGGGCGGGAACGGGAAGCTCGGCGGCTCGCCTACTCGTCTGATCTCGACATTGTCCGCATCCGAATCGCCTGTCGGTGTATCCGGCGATACGGGGTTGGGCACGCGCAGCATCAGCGCGCGGAAGCGCTCCAGCGTCTCTGTATATTGTTGCTCGATGAGACCCAGGCGCTGATTGAGCAGCTTTACTTGTTGCTTGTTGCGCTCTGCCTGCTCCGGCTGGCCGCTCGCGATCTGATCGCGAATCTCGTCCGTACGTTGATTGCGCTCCCGGCGCAGCTCCTCCGCTTGGCGAAGCAGCTCCAGCCGTTGATCGTCATACGCGATCAGTTCGGATATGGAGAGGGGGATTCCTTTTTGATTGGCGATCGTTTGCAGCATCGACGGATGCTGCCGGATCCATTTGATATCGAGCATGGTCATGCACTCCTTTATGCGAGAATAACAAAAAGCGCTCTCGTCCGATTGGGACGAAGAGCGCTATTCTCGCGGTGCCACCCAAATTGACCGCACAGTCCGGCTGCGCGATCCCCTTAGTTCCGCTGTAACGGGCGGGCCCGGTTAACTTAGAGGGAGTGGCTTCCCCTTGACGAAAACGCCTCCGAGTTGGATGCTCTTCATTGGCCTGATGGCGGTATTTCAGACAGTATAGCGCAAACAGCCGACATTTTTCAAGCGGAAGCAGGCGGAAACAAGCGGAAATACCCGCCAGATTTTACTTTCTTCCGCATAGACAGTAGGATTAATGTATCACGTACATACGAGCTTATCCGTACGATCCCATTGAGAGAGGAAGGTGTTGCGCCATCAACCCTGTTCTTGTCAGACGTTTGATTACGATTGGACTTGTTGTCGTTGCCATTGTGCTGGGGTATTTTTATTTCTCCTCGCTGGTGCCCCTCTTGCTTGCCGTGCTGACGGCATTCATCTTCGAGCCGATCGTCCGCTGGCTTCAGCGGCGGCTCAAGACGACGAAGCGTTTGCTCCCGGTGACGATTGTTTTCACTTCGTTTTCCGTCGTGGCCGGCCTGATGTTCTATCTGGTACTGACCCGGGTGGTGAACACGATCTATCAATGGTCTCTGAATGTGCCCCGGTATGCGACCACCATCCAGCAGTTCGTCAACGAACAGATCGTGCGATTCAA
>NZ_BFBX01000112.1:24767-25131 GCF_003851045.1 Paenibacillus sp. 598K
GTTCCTGATCAGCATGGATCTGCCGAGGCTGCTGCGGCTGTTCTTCAACCTGTTCAAGGACGACATCTCCGAGAAGCTGCAGTTTGTCTTCCGCCGGATGGGCGAGGTGTTCCTCGGCTACTGGAAGGCGCAGTTCATCATGAGTGTCGGCGTATTCATCGTCACGTATATCTGTCTGCTGTTCATCTCGCCCAAGGCAGCGCTGCTCTTGTCGTTCGTCATCTGGGCGGTCGACATCATCCCGCTCTATGTCGGGCCGGCGCTCGTGCTCGTGCCATGGGGCGTCCTGGAGATGATCCTTGGCAATACGAGCACCGGCATCCAGCTCAATGTGCTCGCGCTTGTGCTGCTCGTGCTGCGCCGC
>NZ_BFBX01000113.1 GCF_003851045.1 Paenibacillus sp. 598K
GACGGCCTTGGCGGTCAGTCGAGCCCATCCTCGGCCGCAGTTCGCCGCCCGAGGCGCTCCACTCGATCTGCGCGCCGGGCATCAGTGCGCCGGACGCGTCGAGCGCCCGCAGCAGCAGCTCCGTGCGGCCGCCGGGGGTCAACTTCGTCGAGCCGGCAGACAGCGCCAGCGTTGTCGGCAGCGGCGTATCGCCGAACGCTAGACCGGCTGTGGGGCTCACCGATACGGTATCGACGCTCGTCTCGATGCGGAAGCGATCGGCGGCGTAGTACCCGGCCGATGGGCCCGACTGGTTCGCCCGTCCGCTCTGCCAGCCGCAGCAGACCGTCCGGCTCACCCCGGTCGCCGAGGCGCTCCGCGCCGCCTGCCGCAGGAAGCGGTGGCGCTCTCGCGGCGACATCAGCCGCGCATAGAGCGGATAGACCGCGCCGTACACATTGGCCTTGACCTGCATATCGTCCTCTCTCGCCGCGAGTTCTACCGCCCTGGCGGCCAAAGTAGCCGCTAGCCCTGTATCTCCGGCTGTCCAGAGCAACAGGCCCGCATAGCCGGCGTATGCTTCGATCGCTGCCCCGCCAGTCCTGCCGCTGCGGGCCGACAGCCGGACAGCATGCGCTAGCAGCCAAGCGAGCAGTCGCTGATCGGTGAAGCTGGCTGCCGCTGCTGTAGCCATCAACACCTCGATGATCCACGTCTCCTCGTCTGGACCTTCCATCCCCACGCCTGTAGCCGTTCGCTCGGCTCTCTTACTCTCCTCGACAGCGACGACAAGCTCGGCGATATCCGTATCGTCTCCCGGACTGTCTGCGGTCCGAGCTTCCTCAACAGAGACGCCCAGCTCTGCGAGCAACTCGAGGCCGCGATCGATCGCCGCTGCCCGGCGACCGGCGTAGGCATGCTGCCGCATCTCCACAACGAACAGACGCGCCCGCTCGCCAGCGTTGCGAGCCTCCCGCCGCAGCTGCTCGGCGAGTCTCGCAGCCTCGCCGGGCGAGCCGGCGATGTGCTCCATCGCCAAGCGCGCCAGCGCGGCTTCATAGCATTCGGCATGCGAGCCGCTCGCATGCAGCAGTTGCTCCGCGAACCGCAGATAGCCCAGAGCCGCGCCATAGTCGCATCGCCCGACCGCTTCGTCACCAGCCTGACGATTCCATGCAGCGAGCTGTCCCGCGTCTGGCAGGCCCTCGTCGCCCATGCATGCATGGAGATGACGGATCAGCGCCCTCAGCCGCTCCCCGACCGGACGCTCCGGGCTGGTCCGCAGCAGCCAGTCGGCGACAGCGAGCTGTCTTCTCATCGCCTCCTTGCTCAATGGCCCGAGACGCAGCGTCTCCAGTTGACCGGACATCTCCTCCCACGCACTCTCCACCGCCTTTGGGACTGGCGCTCCAGCCTGCAGCGACTCCGTTCTGGTCACGATGAGCAGCAGACCCGGCGGGCGGGGCGAACGGAGCAGCAAGGCCAGCCAACGCAGCAATATCGGGTCGGCGAGGTGCAGATCGTCGAAGCCGAGCGTCAGCGGGATCGGCGAATCGCTGAGCGCTCGCAGCAGCCGCAGCAGTTGCGCCTCCAATTGACTGCGCGCCGACGCCCCCGCCGGCAGATACTGCCGGCTATCGCTGCGAGCTTCCCCCAGCAGTACCGCGAGCTCAGGCAGCAATCCGGCGAGCTGACGTTCTCCTGACCCGAGCGCTCGTCGCAGCTTGCGCCGATGACCTCTCAGCGACTGCTCTTTGGCCATCAGCAACTGCTGCAGCAGCGGGCGCAGCGCTCGCAGGAGCGGCCCGTATGGCGTCTCTCGGGCCACGCAGCGCACCGCCACAAACCTGGACTCCCCTTGCAACCGGCGACGCAGCTCCCCGAGCAGCGATGTTTTGCCGCTTCCTCGCTCACCGCGAATAGCCAGACCTCGCGTCTCGCCAAGCCGACAGCTGCGCCACGCCTCCAGGAGACGCTCCAGCTCGCGCTCGCGGCCAGCCAGGCCAAGCGGCATATCCATGACTGGACCTCTGTCCATAGCCTTCCCCTCTTCTCCCTAGGGCGTGTTTGCATTAAAAAAAGCCCCGTCCAGACAAAGGTCTGGACCGAGGCGGTCAGTTTACTGCTTGAGCAAAGCCTGGAATTCGCTGCGAAGCGCGGCGCTTGTCCGAAATTCGCCGCGAACGGCCGAGGTCACGGTTTTGCTGCCGTATTTTTTGACGCCGCGCGCGCACATGCACAGATGCTCGCCCTCGACGACGACCATGACGCCATGCGGCTGCAGAACCTCGTCCATAATGTCCGCGATCTGCGACGTGATGCGCTCTTGCACCTGCAAGCGCCGAGTGATCGCGTCCACCAGCCGAGCCAGCTTGCTCAGCCCGGCGATCTTGCCGCTCGGGATGTAGCCGATATGGGCTCGTCCGAAGAATGGAGCCATATGATGCTCGCATTGGCTGTAATAGACGATATCCTTGACGATGACGAGCTCCTCGTGCCGCTCGTCGAAGGTGACGCCCAGCACATCCCGGGGGTCCACTCCGTAACCCGCGAAGATTTCCTCATACATGCGGGTCACTCGCGCCGGCGTCTCGAGCAAGCCTTCGCGTTCGACATCTTCGCCGACCAGCTTCAGTATTTCCTTTACATGCTGCTCGATCTTCTCGCGATTCGCCGCCACCATCTCATTCGTGTAGTCTTTTTTGCCTGCCAAGTGATCCCCCCGCTTTCCTTTTTCGTCCTTGCTCGACTCTATGATCTACGGCGACCGCCAGGCCGCGGCTGGTTTTTCATCATGCTTTGCGCCTTTTGCAGCTGCTGTTTATTCATGTTGTAGCCCATTTGCTTGGCCATTTTTTGCAGCATCTCCGGATCGCTCTGCATCTTCTCCAGTTGCTTGCGCAGGTAGAAGACGCCGATGAAAAATCCGCCCGCCAAGCCGACGATCAAGGTAATGATCGGTATTACGATATCCCAAGCCGACATGAAGTTTCTCACCTTTCCTCTTTCGAAGTTGATCAACGCCTATCATACCATGTTACTCCCGGCCAATGCCACCGTAAATCGGGATTTTTGCCATGGCTTTCGCTGCCGCTGCTACATAGTTCTGGTCCCTATGATCCATACTAGCAGATAACCATAATTACCCCCAGGAGGTGAACGCTATGGCGAGGACAGCGCATGCAGCAGCATCTCAGCAAGATGAGCCCATACCGGCCGACGCCCAAGCTACGATCGAGTGCGTCACCGCAAGACTTGGCGAGAGCACCGATCTCGTATCCAAGCGCTTCCTCGCCATGCGCGCCTGGCCTGCCGGCATCCTTTATATTGAAGGGATGATCGATACGCAGCTGCTCCATCAGTCGATTCTGGAGTCGCTGCTGCGAGACGATTTGCCGGACCTGGAGGACTGGGAGTTTCCCGAGGACCCGTTAACGTACATCAAAAACGAAGTTTTGGTGGCGGGCGATATTCAGACCATCGACAAGATGGCGGATCTGTTCGATTTTCTGTTGGCCGGCTGCGTAATCCTGCAGCTGGATGGCTCACCCCATGCAATCGCGATTCATGCCGTCGGCTGGGAGGACCGCAACGTATCGGAGCCACAATCCCAATCGGTCGTTCGCGGACCGATGGAGGGCTTTACCGAAAATCTGCGGACCAACACGACGCTCATCCGCCGCAAGATCCGCTCGCCCGAGCTCTGGCTAGAGACGACGCCGATCGGCCGGGTGACCAAGACCAATGTCGGGGTGATGTACATTAAAGGGCTGGCCCCCGAGCACATACTGGATGAAGTGAAACGACGCCTTAATGCGATTGATATCGACAGCGTACTGGAGAGCGGCTACATCGAGGAGTTTATCCAGGATACCGCGAAGACGCCGTTTCCTACGCTGTACAACAGCGAGCGGCCAGATACGATTGCCGCCGGCCTGCTGGAGGGACGGATCGCGATTTTGGTTGACGGTACGCCCTTCGTCTTGCTAGTGCCTGCGCTGTTCAACCACTTTTTTCAGTCGGCAGAGGACTATTATCAGCGTTCGGATATTAGCACGCTGCTTCGGATGGTCCGTTATTTATGCTTTTTTATCGCTATCCTTGCCCCCTCCTTCTACATTGCGATCACGACCTATCACCAAGAGATGCTGCCGACAGGACTGCTGATCAATCTTGCCGCGCAGCGGGAGGGCGTCCCTTTCCCTGCCTTTATTGAGGCAGTGTTGATGGAGCTGACGTATGAAATTCTGAGGGAGGCTGGCGTCCGCATCCCGCGGACGGTCGGTCAGGCGGTATCAATCGTCGGCACGCTTGTCGTCGGTCAGGCTGCCGTTGAGGCGGGCGTCGTCTCGGCGGCGATGGTCATCATCGTATCGATCACGGCGATATCCAGCTATGTCATCCCGGAGAACGGCATGTCGATTGCTGCCCGGATGCTTCGGTTTCTGCTGATGGGACTTGCGGCGGCTTTTGGCTTTTACGGCGTGTTGATCTGCACGTTGTTTATTATTGTGCATCTGTGCAGCCTGCGTTCGTTTGGAGTGGCTTATATGAGTCCTTACGCTCCCTTCGAGTCCTCCGACATGAAGGATACGTTGTTCCGCGTGCCTTGGCCTCATATGCGCAGACGCCCGCTGTCGGCAGGCGGCACAGGCAGCCAGCGGCTCAAGCCGCCCGATAGACAGACCTAGACGGAGGGGTCGGTATGAACTTCAGACGTTTACTAACCATGTTGTGGCTCCTGGCTGCGCTGTCGGTCATCACCGGATGCTGGGACCGCAAGGAGCTTAACGAGATTGGCATCGTACTGGCGATGGCTGTCGATCTCGAGCCCGGCATAGGGTACAAGGTATCCTGCCAGATCGTCGTCCCCTCAGAGGTGGCTTCCAACTCGGACAAGAGTACGACTACCTCGGTTACGCTCGTCAAAGCGACAGCGCCTACGATTCATGAAGCGTTGTACAAAATGACGTTGAGCAGCCCGCGGCTGAGCTATATGTCCCATATCCGCTTACTCGTATTCAGCGAGGAGCTGGCCAGGAAGGGGATTGCCGAGGTGCTGGAAGCGCTCATCCGCGATCCCGGCTTCAGGCCGGATTACTTTCTCACGATTGCTCGCGGCTCCTCTGCAGAGGAGGTGCTGACGATCCTTACCCCGCTGGAGAGCATACCGGCCAACAGCTTGTATTATTCGCTCCGCAACTCGGTTGATGTCTGGGCTCCCACCATCGAGGCTTATGCCGATACGACGGTGGAGAAGATGGTAGCTAGCGGCATCGAGGCTGTGATGACAGGCGTAGAGATCCATGGGGACCGGGACGCCGGCGGCTCCAAAAAAAATCTCGCCAGCATCCGTCCGAAAGCATCTCTTCAATTCACAGGAATGGCCGTGCTCAAAAAGGATCGCTTGGTCGGCTGGATGGACGAAGCAGAAAGCAAAGGCTACAACTATATCGAAGGCAATGTGAGAAATACGATTGGGCATCTCGATTGTCCGTACGGAGAAGGAGAAGTGACGCTGCTGCTGCTGCGCTCCGACTCGGATGTGAAGCCGAGGTTGGTGGGCGGAGAGCCGGAGTTTGACGTGAAGCTGAGAGTCGTCCAAACCATATATGGAGATTCCTGCAAAAGCGCGCTTAACACCGAATACGCGATCCGCCAGCTTGAGCAGAAAGCCAATGAAAGACTGGCTCACATTATGAAGGACTCCGTTGATGCAGCCAAAACCAGGCTAAAAGCCGACATCTTCGGATTTGGCAGAGCTTTTTACCGCAAGTACCCGACCGAATGGAAAAAAATCGGCATGCATTGGAATGAAAAATTTGCTGAGGTTAAAATCAATTACTTTGTCGAGTCGCAAATTCGCCGCATCGGCTCGCTCGACAATACCATTACGAAACAAATGAAGGAAGAGATGCCCGAATGATTATAACCATTGTGTACAGCACCATCATCCTTGCAATCACAATCCTACACAGCTGGATTTTGATACGCAAGCGCCTGTATCGCGAGCTGGCCGTGTTTGGTTTATTGATGATTCCGGGTACAATATTTGGGTATTTGGCAGCTCATCTCACTATGATCGAAGACCCGCTTTTTTTTCTGAAGTGGATTTACCGGCCGTTCAACGACCTGTTCTCCACATTTTTCCCTTCCTAACATATTAGCAGCAACAGGAGGAGGAGCATTGCCCATGCTGGAATTCGGTAAAATTACGATTCGCCAAGTTTCCGTGTTGATCTACCTGGCCTTGATCGGAGACATGATCATCATCCTGCCCCCTATGGCGGCCGGTTACGCCGAGCAAGACGGCTGGATTATCGCCTTGTTATGTATTCCTTTGGGGATGCTCCTCATTTGGATCCATCTCAAGCTGCATGCCCGCTACCCCAACGAGACGATCGTCCAGATCAGCCAACGGCTGCTTGGCCGCTGGCTTGGCGGCTCCGTCAGTATAGCTTACCTGGCATTCTTCATTATAGCCGGCGCTATTTATGTCCGCGAGGTCGGCGATTTTTTGACTACCCAGTTGTTCGCAAACACGCCGATGCGTTATGTGCATTTGCTATTTATTCTGGCCATTCTGTGGGCGATCTGGCACGGTCTTGAGGTCATCGCCCGCAGCGCCGAGCTGCTGCTGCCGCTATTTGTTTTTATTTTTATCATCCTTGTCCTCTGTCTGATTCCACAGATGGAGCTGCCCCGATTGATGCCTGTATTGGGAGAGGACCATTTTTCCATCCTTCGCGGGACGATGCTGACCACCTTCTACCCCTTTGGCGAGATGATCGTCTTCATGATGATCTACCCTTTCGTGGAGCATCGGCCCCATATGAAGCGCGACGTGCTGCTTGCATCCATGCTGGCAGGCTTGACCTTGTTTCTGGTCGTCCTGATGGCATTGACCGTATTGGGCGTCTTTTTTACCAAGCACAACATTTACGCCACCTACATCTTGACCCAGAAGATCAATATTGGCGGATTCCTGCAGCGTATCGAAGCACTGATGGCCGCAGCCTGGGTCATTACAACCTTTATCAAAGCTTGCATCTTCTCGTATGCCTTCGCGCTAGGGATCGCCCAGTTATTCAAGCTCCGCACGATGAGACCGCTCTATATGCCGACAGCGCTGCTGCTGTTCGGTCTGGCGCTGATCTCCGCCAGCGATGTGATCTACTATATCGTCACGATCGTACCCTACTGGATCGACTGGAACATCACGTACTCTCTCATGTTCCCCCTGCTGCTGCTGACCGTCCATACGATACGCAATCGCAATAAAAGCGCTCTGCCCGGATGATGTCCTCATCAAGGTCAGAGCGCTTCAGGTTACAAGCTCCAGCTGTGCCACTGCTTCGTCGATCATCGTGCTCGCCGTCTCGTCCGTCTCCCGCTCGCCGGCTCGGCGCAGCGGCTCAAGCGCTGCCCGGTCTCCGATCCGGGCCAGCGACCAGGCCGCAGTCCCGCGGAGCTCGGGCCTCGGGTCCTGCTCGAGCACCGCGATCAGATCGGGGATCGCCGAGCGCTCCTTGAAGTTGCCGAGCGCGATCACCGCGTTGCGCTGAATCGGCTTGCGTCCCCGCCACGCCGAGGCGCTGTTGCCGTAGCGCTCGCGGAACGCCTTGTTGCCGATCGTCAGCAAGGGCACCAGCAGCGGCTTGACATGCTCCACCTCAGGCTGCAGCTCCTCGTGCTGGGTCCAGTTTTTGCCGCGATTGACCGGACAGACGATCTGGCAGGTGTCGCAGCCATACAGTCGGTTGCCGATCTTGCGCATCAGCTCGTCCGAGACGAAGCCTTTGGTCTGGGTGACGAACGAGACACAACGCTTGGCGTCGAGCTGGCCCGGTCCGACGAGCGCGCCAGTCGGGCAGGCATCGATGCAGCGCGTGCACTCGCCGCATTGGTCGGTTATGGGCGTATCGGGAGGGAGCGGCAGGTTCGTGATGATCTCGCCCAGATAGATCCACGATCCGAGCTCTGGCGAGATGATCGCACAGTTTTTGCCACTCCAGCCGATGCCGGCGCGCTCGGCTACCGCGCGATCGACGAGTGCTCCAGTGTCCACCATGCTCTCCGCACGCAGCTCGGGCACTCGCTCCCGCAGCCACGCCTCCAGCCGCCCCATCCGGTTGCGCAGCACCTGATGATAATCCGTCCCCCAAGCGGATCGGGAGAGGATCCCCCGGCGCGCGCCTGGCTCGGACTTGGGCGGGTCGGGGAGCTTGGACGGGTAGGCGATCGCGATCGAGAGGATCGATCTCGGTTGATCGAACAACAGCGACGGGTCCGTCCGCTCATCCAGATCAGGATGCTCGAAGCCCGACTCCCGACCCAGCTCTCGATGCCGCAGCAGCACGTCCTTCAGCGCCGTGAACGGCTCGGATGAGGCGACACCCAGTCTATCGATACCCAGCTCAGGCAGAGCTGCCAGCAATTCGTTTTTTAGCGCGGCGTAGTCGCGCTTCGTTGCTTCCATGACTGCACCACGCCTTTCTGCCTCGCTCACGTCCGAGACGAAGCCGTCATAGCTTGTGGATGCGGGTGATCGGCCACAGGATCAGATCCGCTCGGCCCTTGATCGCCCGCTCGGGTACGGTGCCGAAGGAGCGGCTGTCGCGGCTTGCTCGTGCATGACGATTGTCCCCCATGACGAAGTATTGTCCTGCCTCTACCACTACGGGAGCCATATCCGGTCCATCAATCTCGACATCGGTATACCGCTCGACGATCAGCTCGCCATTGCGATAGAGCTGATGGTCGCGGATCTCGATCATGTCGCCTGGCAGACCGATGATCCGCTTCACCAGATAGTCGGTGGCGCGGGGCGGAGATTCCGGGTCCTCCAGGATGACGACGTCCTCATGCGAGGGACTGCCGGTCAGATAGACCAGCTTGTTGACGAACAGCCATTCCTTCTCCACCAGCGTCGGCTCCATCGACTGCCCCTCGACAGTCGAGAGGTTGAAGACGAAAAAATGCAGCAGCAGCACGATAATAAGCGCCACCGCGATCGTCTTGCCCCACTCCAGCAGCTCCCGCAACCAGCGCGAAGCCGGTTGTCTCCGCTTCGCCCGGCGACCGCCAGCCTGCTGCGCAGGTCCTTCCGGCGACATCTGTGATCCGTCCATCCTACACCTCGTTAGTTTTCGTTATAGGCCTGTTTCCATGCATGGTAGTAATCATAGACTATTGTATCATTGAAGGGCGCTCTGGCGCACGCGATCCGCTCCTTGAGCCTGAGCAGACCTTCGTCCACCTTGCGGATCACCTGCCTGCTGTAGCGGTAGGTCGCCTTGTGCTGCTCATATTCATCCCGGTCGACCTCGAAGACGGAGCCGTCGGCCAGCTTGATCACATCCAGATCATAATCAATATAGGTGAGCACGTCCTGCGCCAGATACGGCGGCGATGCGACATTGCAGTAATAGCGGACCCCGGTCTCCTCCAGCAGCGCCACGACATTATACCACTCCCCCGGTACAAAAAAGGACACTGCCGGGACGCGGCTCGTCCAGATCTTGCCGCTCGCCTCCTGAATCGGCGTATGCTCATTGATCAATACCAGCATCCCTTCAGCGGCATGCTCGGGATGCAGGAGCGAGGCCGGCAAGCGCAGATTGTTCATCCACATGCGGTGCAGCCGCCCGTCGTGCTTGAAGCTTTTGATAATGCATCGGCGAAAGGTTTCCATCCAGCGCTCCCTGAGTTCGACTTGATGCTGCACGGGCAATTCAAGAAAAGCACATCCCGCCGCCAAGTGCAGATGGCGACAGAACATGCTTGTTCGACGTAACTATGCCATTCGCCAGCTAGCCGGCGACGATGCTTAGCTTCTGGAAAGACCTCATAAAATCCTTGGCCGCGAATCCCATCGATTCATAAAGAGACAAGATTGGTTCGTTGTACTCGTCCGCTGTAATCATAATCTTCGACACGCCACGCTGTTCGAAACGTTGGCGCAAGCCTTGAATCAACGATTTGCCGATGCCTTGACGTTGATAGTCCGGGTTAACCGCAATACGATAGTAATATCCCTTATTATTGTCAATCGTGCCAATAATCATGCCTACAATGTCGTTATCCTTGCTGGCGACCAGGACCAATTCGCTATCCCAGGAAAGCTGACGCGCAAATGCTTCCATAGTCTGTTCGTAACACGCTTCAGTTAATGAAAGCTCCAGAAGACGGGTTAACGGACGGTAATCAGACAATTGAAAAGAACGAACATGCATGTATGAGATTCTCCCTCTTCATCGCAGCCGGTACCCGAGGGCGGCAGCTTCTGTTTGTATCTTGTTAATAATACGACAAATCTCTACGAAATTCCTGCTTTCACCTTAAAAAAATCTTAAAATACCGCATGCAAATCAAGGAAATGACAGCGAGCGTATATTTTCCGCTGATTTGCCAGATCTTATAAAGGGTAATAACTTGCAGTCGTGCCTTCTTTGCGCCAGCTACTTTAACAACATACATGTTGATTTATTCCGATGAATGAGGGATAATAAAGGAGATTGGACGACTACATATCTATTATTTTGGGAGGTAATACGATTATGGCTCATGAATTGCCAGCACTGCCTTATGCCAACAACGCACTGGAACCTCACATCGACGAGACGACCATGACCATCCATCATGACCGTCACCACAACACATACGTGACTAACCTCAACGCTGCTCTGGAATCCGCTCCCGAGCTGCAAAGCAAGTCTGTCGAGGACTTGATCGCAGACCTGAACAGCGTGCCTGAGAGCATCCGCACCGCTGTTCGCAACAACGGCGGCGGTCATGCCAACCACAGCCTGTTCTGGGAGACGATCGGCCCGAACGCTGGCGGCGCGCCATCCGGCAAGCTGGCCGAAGCGATCGACAGCGAGCTCGGCGGTCTGGACAAGTTCAAGGAAGACTTCGCAAAAGCGGCTACAACCCGTTTCGGCAGCGGCTGGGCTTGGCTGGCGCTCTCCAAGGACGGCAAGCTGAAAGTATACAGCCTGCCTAACCAAGACAGCCCGATCATGGAAGGCGACACGCCGCTGCTTGGTCTGGACGTCTGGGAGCATGCTTACTACCTCAAGTACCAAAACAAACGCCCGGACTACATCGGCGCTTTCTGGAACGTCGTCAACTGGGAAGCTGTCGGCAAGCGTTACGAAGCAGCGCTGTAAACCGACGCTTGATATATGGATAACGAACCGCCCGCAGATGTCTGCGGGCGGTTTTTTACATTGGTTGTTGTTATTGTCCGAGGCCGCGCTGCGTCCAGTAGGCCCGCAGGATGCGGAGGAATACATTGGGAAAAGCCAGCTCCTCCATCTCTTCCGGTCCGATCCAGCGGTAACCGTCCGGCAGCTTGTCCTCTCCTGTCGCCTCATAGACGCCGCGAGTCTCGGCCACCAGGCCGTCCGAATGCTGCTCCTGCTCGGTCAAGACAAACCCGTAATCGGCCAGGTATACCTGCACATCCCAGACGATATGGCTAAAGATATGATCTGCCGCCATCCACCAGCCGCGCGGCCGGATGAGCACACCACTCTCGCCTGCGAGCTGGCGGGTCAGAAGCTCCATCTGCGCCGCCTGTTCCGGTCTCGGCTGAGCAGTTGACTCAGCCTCGGCTCCCTGCGCCAGACCCGCGGCCGCCTCTGAGTCGGCTGCGGCTGCCGTCCAGGCCCAGCC
>NZ_BFBX01000114.1:0-264 GCF_003851045.1 Paenibacillus sp. 598K
GGATGGGATGGGATGTCCGCAGTTTGGCAGATTCGGAAGAGTAAAAGCGATCTGGTGAGGTTCGTATGACGTAAAGTATGGCGGGGCGTTACGATAGGGCCTGGGCGGTGCGACGGCGGGGGGCCGTGCGTTGAGGCCCCATCTGTTATATTTGCCCTGCACATCAGGACTGGAGTGGCCGAGGTGACTAATGGGCGAATTTTTCGTACACATCGCGACTGATGCTTGGCTGGAATGCCCAATGTGTGCGATTTTTCGCACAGA
>NZ_BFBX01000114.1:425-9436 GCF_003851045.1 Paenibacillus sp. 598K
ACTTGTGCCATTTTTCGCATAAGTCTGGCCGGGACGGCTGTTTCTGCCTTCACTTGTGCCATTTTTCGCATAAGTCTGGCTTAAACAGCCATTTTCGCCTTCATTTGTTCCATTTTTCGCATAAGTCTGGCCGGGACGGCCGTTTCCCGGGTTCACTGTGCGAATTAATACGAAAATAAAAGTCGGGATACGACTGATGCACCCGACTTATTTTCATTTCTGGGGGTGACAAGGCAGAAGCCTTGTCATGGCTGTTTTTCGCACTTGTGAGACCCAGACGGCAGCCCGGCCATGCCTTCCGCGCAGACATAGCCAACAGGGCCTGCCGCAGTATGCGACAGACCCTGGTTCCTGCGGCACTCCCTATTCACGGCTATACTGCGTTACTCCCTACTCACGGCTATGCTGCGTTACCCCTTGCTTACGGCTATGCTGCCACACTCTTGCTCACTGCTACGCTCGCTATGGCAGCACGACCTGATCGCCAGCTTTCAGCCCTTCGAGGACTTCGGTTTTGTCATCCATCTCCAGACCAGTCTTGATTGTCCTCTTCTCATACTGGCCATCGGGAGCGTTGAGCATGACATAGGTCTCGTCCTGCTCACGTGTGATCGCCAGCGTCGGCACGACGATGGCATTCTCCTTGCGTTGGGTCTCGATCTGACCATCGAGCGACAAGCCTCCGATCAGCTGACTGTCTGCAGGCAGCGCGATGATGACTTCGAATTGCGACGCCTGCGACAGATCTGCGTTGGCGCTCGACTTGGGGAATTTCGATACAGAGAGGATCGTGCCTGTCGTCTTGCGGTCCTTTTGTCCGCTCATCGCGACCTGCACCGTCATCCCCTCCTCGATCTGGAAGATGTACTGCTCCGAGACCGTCGTTACGAACTGCAGCGCCTCCGTGTTGACGATCTTGCCGATCATCTGCCCATCTGCCATGGCGCGGGACTTGGCGCTCGCTTCGTCGAGCAGGAATACGCCCGAGACCGACGCACGGACCGTCGCCTTGTTCATCGCCGCTGCCGTTTCCGCTTTTTTCTCCGCCAGCTCCTGCTCGCGCATCGCCATCGCCTCCTCATTAAGTCGCGCCGTCTCTTTTTTGCTCTCTCTGGCGATGAATGCCTGCTTGCGCTCCTCCCCGCTGCCTCCCATCGTCTCGGAGGCCTTGTCCGCATCCGTGGTTTGCTGCTCATTCAGCTTTTGCAGCTTCGCGTCGAGACGTGCCTTCTTGAGCTCGGCTTCTATAGACTTCACTTCCTTTTGCAGCCCTGTCGTATCCAGCGTCAGCAAGACATCGCCTTTGTTGATCGTCTGTCCATGCTTCACTTTCCACTCCTTGACATTAGCCCCAAGCGGGGCGTACAGCTCGGTCTCCTCCGCGTAGACCGACTTGCCCTTCACTGTGAGCTTGGAGGAGATCGTCTCCTGTGTAACCTCGAGCACGATCGGCGCCATTTCCGGCTCCGGCTCCAGCGCCTCGCTATTGCTTTGCTTATATTTGGTGTAGCCATAGTATCCCCCGCCGAGCAGCAACACCGCCACTATCGTCAGCATCGACCATTTTTTGATGTTTTTCATTCCTCGATTGCCCCTCCATATGTAGAATCCGTCAGCCGTTTTTGATGACCTCCAGCGAATTGGTGCGCGATGCGCTGATCGCCGGGTAGATCCCGGAAGCGATACCTGTCACGAGCGAGAACGCTACGCCGACCGGCAGCGTGTCGGGCATGACCGTCAGCGGCGTCTCGCTCATCGCGAACAGTCCCGCAGCCGATATGCCCTCTACGACGCCATACGACAAGACGATGCCAGCGATTCCGCCCAGCAGCCCCAACACGGCAGCCTCAGCGATGAACAGTTGGCGAATCTGCCACAGATTGGCCCCGAGGATCTTCATGACGCCGATCTGGCGCCGCCGCTGATGCGTCGACATCGTCATCGCCACGAAGATCGACATCGAGGCCAGGAACAGGATGAACAGACCGATCCCTATGGCCATCTTTTTGAACTTTGCGAACTGCTCCTGAATCGCCTGCTCCTGGAACAGATTGCTCTGCGAATTCAAAAACAGCTTGGCCAGCTGATTTTCCACCTGCGGGACGTAGCGCTTATCCTCTACCTTCACCGTCAGCGTATCCAGCTTGATCAGCTCGGTCGGGCCGCCGCCCAACCCCAGCTGATCCTTCAGCATACCGGCGGTTTCGAGCGATACGTATACCTGCTTGTCATATCTGGCGTACTCCTCGCTTGTCCCTTCCTTGACCTGGAGCACGCCCCTCACCCGGAGCGGCGCGCTCGATCTGGCGGGAGCGGCAGCGCCTTCCAAGCCCATCATATCCCTGCGCAGCAGCACTTGCTGGCGGAACAGATCGGTGCGCACCTGATCCAGCTCATCCCACTTCATGTACAGCTCTTCGTTTTCCGGATCGGCGATCAGCTTGTCCAGCAGCTCCTTTTTGACCTGTCTCTCGAGCAGCCCAAACGACGCGCCGAAGCCCGCGACGATCGTATCCGACATCATCGAGATATCTCCTTGCTCGAACTTGTATCCGAAGTCAGAGAGCGCCGTCAGATCGGTGCCGATCAGCTGGACATTGGAGATTTTCCCATCGAGCGTGGACAGCTCCACCTGCGACAGATTCATCTGCGGCAGGACGGCGGTCACATGCGGCAGCTTGCGGATAATATCCAGCTTTTGCATCGTGATAGCTCCGCGATTAAAAGCCTCTCCTGATTCATCGCCCGCCGTCCTCGGCATCACTGTGATCTCGTCCATCTTGAAGTTGCGGTTCAGCTCCGCCAGACTATTGGCCTGCTGGGCAGCGCTGATGCTAATAGCAAGGATGATCGACGTACAGCCGATCGAAAGCCCGACCATACAGAGCAGGGTGACGATCTTACGCCTCCAGATCTGGCCCCAGGCCAGACGCATGAGATCCATCATTTTCACCTGTGGTCCCCCCCTGTTCCTTCGACCAGTCGCCCTTGACGCAGCGTGATGATCCGTCCCATCTGCTCGGCCACTTCCGCTTCATGCGTGACGACGATGAAGGTCATCTGGCGTTCAGCATTCAGTTGCTTGACGATGCCCAGCACCTCGTCCTCTGTCGTCGTATCGAGGTTGCCCGTCGGCTCGTCGGCAAAAATAACGGATGGCTCGGAGACGAGCGCACGGGCGATACTGACCCGCTGCTGCTGCCCTCCAGAGAGCTGGGACGGGAACATCCCATCCTTGTCTGCCAGACCGACCTGCTCGAGCAGCTCCATCGCCTTCTTCCGTCGCTTGTTGCCGGACACCCGTTGGAATACGAGAGGCAGCTCTACGTTTTCACGGACGGTCAGATTGGCGATCAGCTCGTACGATTGGAAAATGTAGCCGATGTTGCTGCGCCGATACTCGGCCAGCCGGTTTTCGTTCAGCTTGACGATGTCCTGACCGGCGATCAGGATTCGTCCTTCGGTTGGTTTCATAAATCCCGCCATCAGATGGAGCAGCGTCGACTTGCCCGAGCCTGAGCTGCCCAGCAAAGCGACCGTCTCTCCCTTGCTGACCGCTAAGTTAATCTTGTTCAGCACCCGGACCGTCTCGCCGGCGTTGCGGAACGCATGAGATACGTCTTCTACCTGAAGCATTAGCCAGCAACCCTTTCCTCACATGCTATGAAATGCCATTCCCTCTTATCTGCTCTCTAGCATAACGCGAAGATGTATCGGCGCACTGCAAGGATGTAACCAAAATGTAACAAAAAACGGGGAACAAAAAACCGCCAGGAAGCGTAGCTCCTCCTGACGGTATCGAATGGGGCAAGCCGACTTGCTCGGCTAACGGCACGCAGATCAGCTCGACCGGCAGTTAACCCGCTGGCTTACCAGCCGCTGATCGTAAATCGGTACAGCTCGGTACGTTCCAACACAGCGCTGCTTACAAACAGGTAATTGTCATATAGCTTGAGCTCGTACATATTGTCAATGTTGCGGTAGATGACCGTATCGGACATAAGCTCGCCATCCTCCAGATAGGCGACATGGAGCTCGTTGCGACTGTCCTGCTCGGTAAAGTAAGCCAAGCGTCCATTCTCGAGATTGATCGCATAATTGCGAATCTGCGCTTCCGTCAGCAGCTTGGCCGTACCCAGGCTCAGATCATACAAATACAGTCCCGATCTCCCCTCGTAAGCGCCGCTTAACAACATCATCCCGTCCTCTAATAGCGTAAACTGAAGACCGCTCGGATTGTTCATCAACTCCTCCGCCTGACTCATATCCTTCAGGTTGAGACGATAGATGCCGTACTTCTCCTCGTTCATAGCCATCATATAGAGGTACTCCTCCCCCTCGGGAGACTGCAGCGTCGAGATCGACTCGAAGTCGATGAACACCTGATCTGCCGAGGTGCCTGCTGCAGATGCGATCGCCTGGATAAGCTGCTCGTAACCGAAGGTCCATGAATCCCGGCTTGTGCCGTCGGGAAGCAGCTTCAACAGCTTGAACGTATCGCCACCAAAGGACAACATATACTGATCCCCGACGACTTGCAGGGGATTAACGGATGATGCAGGGGAAGGAACGGATTGCTTTTGTCGCCAGTTGTAGACGTATCTCTTGGATGAATCCCAATCCTCGCCATACTGAATGTAGATGACCTGCTGGTCGGGCCTCATCACGATGCCATAATCGACGTTGTCCGCAATGTCGCTGACTTCGCCATCCTCTATCTGCAACGCTGACAGCCTGATCCCGCTGAGCGCATCGGAGGAACGGTTGATCAGGATCGTCTGATGATCGGCCACCTCGAACGTATAGACCGGATAATCGAGCGGCAAGCGAATGACCGACTCGATTTTGAGCGCTCCCTCCGGTATAGACCGCAAGGAATCGCCAGCTCCCCCGTGCTCGATAATCGTCAGCGCCGGCTCCTGCGTGAACCACGAATAGACGCTGCCCATGCTATAGATACCGCCTGACATGATGATCAGCATGGCGCCCAGCAGGAAGCTGTCGCGTTGCTGGCGGAGCCATCGGCTAATGCTGTTCATGATCCACCTCCAACTCCGGCAGCTGGACCTCGGCCGTGCTGCCTTCCTGCAGTCGGCTGGTCATCGTAACCGTACCACCGTGATCCTCGACGATGGTTTTGACGATCGCGAGGCCCAGACCGGCGCTTCCTCGCTCGCCCGACTGGCCGCCACCGCGGAAGAACGGCTCGAACATCTGCTCCAGCACCTCGCCCGAGATGCCATCGCTGCGATCGTTCACGACCAGACAGCAGTAACCGCCCTCCCGCCAAGCTTTAACCGTGACAGTCGAGCGCACATGGCCGTATTTGATCGCATTGTCCAGCAGGTTGAGCAGCACTTCCTTCAGCTTGTCCCGATCGCCGCGCACGAACAGCTGCTTGTCTGCCTCATAACGGATGTCCATCTCATACTTGTCCGCCTTGATCTGCATATCCTCGCATGCTTCCGCGACCAGCTCCGAGAGGTCGACCTCATCCATCCGGTAGGCGCGCTCGATCGGCGCTGCCGCCGCCAGCTCGAGGATATCAGCGACCATCCGGTGCAGACGATTGCTCTCGCCGATAATATGATCCAGCCCCTTCTCAAAAAACACAGGGTCGTGGAACCCGTTGTCCTTGATAATCTGGGCATACCCCAAAATCGTCGTCAGCGGCGTCTTCAGCTCATGGGTGACGTTATCAAAAAATGCCTTGCTGCGCGCCTGCAGAAACCTCACCTCATCGCGATCCCGCTCAATCACATCGATCTGCGAACGGACCCGATCCACCATCACCTGGAAGCTGCGAGCCAACTCGCCAAGCTCGTCCCGTGTAGACGGCTGGATGACCACGTTCAGATTGCCCTCGGCGACCTGGACGGATCGACGAGTCAGATGGCGAATCGGCCTGGTGATCGCTCTCGCCATCCACACAGAAGCGATAAAAATAACGATGAACAAAGCGACAGCAAAGCCCTGCACGGTCGATTGAAAGCGCAAATTGCGTTGATACAGGTCGCTGTAATCCTTCTGCACCCGGACGATGCCGAGTCGGTTATCGTTGACCACTACCGGGAAGGACATCGTCGTCCAGATTCGGCCCTCGGAGATCGTCGTAATGTACGCGGATACCGATTGCACGGCGGCTGCCAGATCCGCCGACTCCACGCCTGGCGATCCGGCCGCCGAGCTGCTGAACGGCTTGCCCTCGCTAGTATAGATGGAGAGCGCCGCATTGACGACGGAGCCGAGCTCGCGCACGAGCCGCGTTCGTTCGGCTGCGAGCGAGGCGACGCTCAGTCTTTTGTTGCGGACGAGGAAATACTGGTTCATCGCAATATCCAGGTTGCTGCGGACATCGAGCATATCATCATGGATCATCCGATACATGTTGTTCTCCGTCACCTTGTAGGAGAAGAGCAGCATGGCAGACAGACCGACAAAGACGATCGTCGAGAAGAGCACGACCAGCTTGAACTGCAGGGACAGCTTCATCCCTTGACCCCGGCAGCCAGTCGATACCCGACGCCGAACACCGTCTCGATGATCGAGGCGACGTGCGGGGCGTCGAGTTTTTTGCGCAGCCGCTGGACATGGATATCCACCGTACGCGTATCGCCCGGAAAGTCAAATCCCCATACCTTGTCCAGCAGCTCGGCGCGCGTAAATACGCGGCGGCTGTGCTCGGCCAGGTAGAGGAGCAACTCATACTCCTTATGGGTCAAGGCGATCTTCTCTTCCCGAAGCCATACTTCCCGCTCCTCTCTCGCGATCGAGAGATGCGGGCCCAGGCGCAGCCATTTCTCGGTACGCGCCTCCTTCGTCTCGCTGATCTGATCGATCCGGCGGAAGATCGCGCGAATCCGTACGATCACCTCGCGAATATCAAACGGCTTGGTAATATAGTCGTCCGCGCCCAGCTCCATGCCAAGTACCTTGTCCACCATTTCCGACCTTGCGGTAATCATAATAATCGGAATTTTGTGCTCCACCGACAACGTGCGGCACAGATCGAAGCCGTTGGCATCCGGCAGCATCAGATCGAGCAGCACCAGGTCGGTAGGCGAGGCGAGCGCTTGCCGCATCCCGTCGGCGCCATCGGCCGCGCTGCGCACCTCAAAGCCTTCCTTGGTTAACGCGTATGCGAGCATATTGCGTATCGCTTCCTCATCTTCAATAATTAACACTCGTTTTTTGTCGGCCAATCGATACCTCTCCCCGAACAGTCGATATAAGTTACATTTAGGATACAAATGGGCGCAAGCATGAAACATTGCACAGCTACAATAAGGACATGACGGAAACGCCCTGCCCTTGGCCGGAATCATCGCCAAGGCAGGCTTCCGGCCAAAGGAGTGCGTGAACCGTGCTGGATCAAACGGTATTCAATACCTTATATTGCAACTATAAGGCAGATATCACCCGATATCTACTCAAAATAACTGGCAGTCCCGAGGAGGCGGAGGATCTGACGCAGGAAGCCTACATCCGGCTCTGGAAGATCAATCCGCCCGTCTCCGAGGAGATGCTGCTCCCCTACCTTCGCGTGATCGCCCGCAATCTGGCCATCGATGCGCTGCGCAGGAGCCAGAACGTCCGAGCCAAGGCGCACCGGCTGGAGCAGCCGGTGCTGCATCAGGATATCTATGCGATCGAGATCGAGGAGGGCGTCCGGGAGATCCTATCGCTGCTCCAAAGCGTCGACCAACAGCAGGTGCTGCAGCTACGGGTCGTACATGGATACTCGATCAAGGAGACCGCGAGGCTGACCGGCAAAAGTGAAAGTGCCGTCAAGATGCTGCAATTCCATGCTGCGCAGCGTATCCGCAGCCAAGCTGCTCAAGCGGATACGCGGCGCAGCTCCCGAAGCGCCCGTCCGCATCCTGGCGCCGCCCGGATCGCGCAATAGCTCAAGGGTACAAGCCTCAGGCCGCCTTGATGAGGTCCAAGTCAGCGCACTTGGCGATATGTGCGTTCAGCCGGGCCTCTAACCCCTTCTACGCCGACTCTCGTCCCCGCTACGCCCTCGACGACATCGAGCGCAGCTCGGTTGGCGAGAGGCCGGCGTATTTTTTGAATTGGCGATAAAAGTACGAGCTGTCGAGGTAGCCGACCTCACGAGCAATGTCCGAGGTCTTGAGCTCCGTGCGCAGGAGCAGCTGCGTCGCCTTCTCGATCCGATAGTGGTTGACGTAATCCGAGAAGCTCGTCCCGAGCTCCTGATGGAATAGCTGACCGAGATAGGTCGGGTGGATGTCCAGCGTCTGGCTGAGCGTCTTGAGCGACATATCCTCGGCATAATGGCGCTCGACCTGCTCCAGCAGGAAGGCGACATGCGGACTGTAGGCCTGTCCGGTCTGTCCCTGGCGCTCCCGGTCCTGACGCTCGCGCAGCGAGCTCGCCTGCGCCAGCACATGCTGCCGCAGCTCATCCAGTGTCGCCAGCTGCGGGATCGGCATGAACAGCTCGCTGTAGTCCTCCCCGCCCGCCATCTCCTGGATCGCCAGCATGAGGGCGATCGCGGCATTGACGTACGGCTGGCGCTCCAGCAGCGCTTGATCTGGCGGCGCGTCCAGGACGTCCAGGATATGTCGCTCGATCGCCTCGGCGTTGCCGTCGATGAGCTTCATCGTGAAGCCCTCGACATCGGGCAGTACTACCGTAGGTATAGTCGGCGCGCCTGTCCCAGCCTCGCCGCCCGCGACCGGGAGGGCGACCGCTACCTGGCGATCCGCCCCCATCAACAACTGCTCGTAATGCTGCATCGCCGAATCATAGCTGCTCTGGATACTGCCCGCTTGTCCCCAGGACGCGCCGAGCGAGGCCCATACCGGCAACTCCGAGCTCTCGTGCAGCCGCTGCGCGACGCTCGTCAGCAGCGCTTGCAAGTCCGCATCGGTCCGTCGCTCGGCCTCCAGCAGGACGACGATATCCTCGGCCAGATCGGTGAAGCAGACGAGGCCGGAGTCGCTGCCGAGCCGCTCCTCCAGCTCCCGCTCGGCAGCCTCGGCGAG
>NZ_BFBX01000114.1:9552-10024 GCF_003851045.1 Paenibacillus sp. 598K
GAGCCGATCGACGCGGCAGAGCGACTGCAGCGGCCGCCTGCCGGGGAGCAGGCGGAACACCGCAGCCCGATAATGAACGTAGCTCTGCGGGATGCCCAGCAGCTGGGCGCGTTGGACGAACTCGCCCTGCTCGATCTCGCCATGCACCCATCGCTGCAGCACATTGCTCTGCAGCAGCTTCCAGTCGACCTCGGAGCGGAACTGGTTGATCTCCTCGCGCTCCCAGTCCTGCAGACAGAGCTTCAGCGTCGACTCCAGCTCGACGATATTGATCGGCTTGAGGATATAGTTTTCGATCCCGAGCTGCATGCCTTCCTTCACATAGTGGAACTCCTCGTAGCCGCTGAGCACGATAAACTTGGTGCGCGGCGAGCTCGCCTTCACCCGCTGGATCAGCTCCAGACCGTTCAGTCCCGGCATCTGGATGTCCGTGATGAGCAGGTCCACAGGACGCTGCCGCAGCTGCTCGAGC
>NZ_BFBX01000114.1:10205-10546 GCF_003851045.1 Paenibacillus sp. 598K
GCTGCCGCAGCTGCTCGAGCGCCGAGCGGCCGTCCGCTGCCGTGCCGGCGATCTGCAGCCCGTAGCGCTCCCAATCCAGGATCGCGTGCAGCCCCTTCGTGATCAAAGGCTCATCGTCCACGAAAAAAACACTTCTCACTCCTACATCCGCTCCCTTCGTATCGCTGGCAGTCGCAGCGTCACCTCCGTGCCCGCGCCCTCGCTGCTCTCCACCTGCAAGCCGTAGTCCTCGCCGTAGCTCGTCCGCAGCCGTTCATGCACATTGACCAGTCCGATCGATCTCCCCTCGTCGCCATCGATGCCGGAGCCGGCAGCCAGCATGCGATGCAGCTCGGACAGCC
>NZ_BFBX01000114.1:10710-26335 GCF_003851045.1 Paenibacillus sp. 598K
CCATTGTCGGCGATGACGATGCGGATGTCCTCGCCGTCTGCGACGGCCCGGACTGTGATGCGATTATCGCTTGCGCCCGGGCGGAAGCCATGGATCATATAATTCTCGATGATCGGCTGCGCCAGCAGCTTCATCGTCATACACTCGCGCACGCGCGGATCGGCCTCCGTCTCAAAGGCGAGCTGCCCCTCGTAGCGGAATCGGAACAGCTCTAGATACATCCCGCACAGCTCCAACTCCTCGTGCACTGTGACGAGCGCGTTTTTCTTGACCATGCTGCGGAAGATCGACGAGAGGATGTAGATCATCTGCCCCACATCGCGCGAGCCGTCGCTGTAGGCCTTCATGCGGATCGCCTCGAGCGTGTTGTAGAGGAAATGCGGATTGATCTGCGTCTGCAAGGCGACCAGCTCGGCATTTTTTTGCTTGATCTCGGACAGGTACACCCTGTCGATATAATCCTGCAGCCGCTCGCACATATCGTTGAACCGTCTGGCGACCTGCTGCAGCTCGTCCTCGCCGGTCACCTTGACGCGCACGGACAGATCGCCGGACTCGATCCGGCTCATCGTCGTGACGAGCAGCTTGAACTTGCGCGAGTAACGCATCATTATCGTCGCCGTCACGGTAAAGCTAAGCGCGATGAACAGCAGCGTAATACCGATCAGACTGTTGCGCAGACTGCTCGTGCTACTGTCGATGACCGACTGGGGCAGAATGCTCACCGCCGTCAGACCGGAGTCGCCGATCTGCACCAGATTGACACGGGAGCGCTCCGCCAGCCGGATCCACTCGCCCTGGTAGGCGCGCAGCATCGGCAGATCCATCCGTCCCTCCTCCGGCAGCCACTCGCTGTCGGCATAGAGGATGCTCCCGTCCGCTGCCAGCACCATCAGGCTGCCGTACATGGACGGGGTGCGGGCGGCGATCCATTCTGCGAGTCGATCGACATCGTAATCGACCAGGATCGCGCCGGTCCGCTTGAGCGTGAACGGATCGTTGAGCTCCCTGACATAGCTGTACAGTCCCGCGCCGTCGCGGGCTTGCGGCAGCAGCTCCTCCGGCACATGCGCGGTCCAGGGCTGTCTCCGCCGCTCGGTCATCCACGGCTCCCAGTCCGACTCCGCTCCCAGCTCGACGATCTGCTGACGGCTGGCGCTCAGCAAGTAATAGAACTGGCGGCTGTAGCTGTACAGCACGACGTTTTCGATGCCGCTGTCCTGCTCCATGTACGATTTCAGCTGCATCTCGAACGTTTTCAGCAAGCTTTGCCGACTCTCGCTGAAGCGGGTCAGCCGAGAGGCCAGATAGTCCTCGTAGCTGGAGTCGAGGAAGTAGTTCAGGTCTTCGATGATCGTCGCGTCGGCGTAGAGCTGCTGGATCGCATTCTGGATGGCGTTGTGCTGGCCGCTCAGATACGCGCTCGTCACCTGCAGCGAGCGCATGTCGGCGTCGACGGCTTCCCGGATGAAGCGCTGCTTGTTGTATTGATGCACCATGACGGCCGCAGCCGCGAACAGCAGGATGATGACGAGGGAGTAGAGCAGCAGGATTTTGTTGAACATTTTGCTTCGCAAATGATTGTCGTTAAACCGGCGGATTGCTCCCATTCGCTCCCTCGCACCTTTCCGATCGGATGATTTGCTGCCAAGTGTACCATCAAATGAAAGCGCCCGGCAATGTTTCTTTCATTTGAAAAACCGCCGGCAGGCCGCTATAATGGAGGAACCCTCGGATTTTCATAGGGATGGAAGCCCCGGCTTCTATCCGTCAGCCTTGGCCTTCCCGCATCCTTTTAGTCCGCGATCAGAAGGTTTTTTTGGCGTTCACGCCAGGCAACAGGAATTCCATACGAAACTTTGCACAACCGAGAATAGGAACATGCACAACCGAGAGGAGCGTATTTACGCAATGAACAAACAAAGAGCTCATATCATCCCGCACACTCACTGGGACCGGGAATGGTACCTGCCATACGAACGACATCATATGCTGCTGATCGAGCTGATGGACAGTCTGCTGGATACACTGGATCGCGATCCAGACTTCCGCAGCTTCCACCTGGACGGCCAGACGATCATCATCGACGACTACCTGCAGGTGCGCCCGCAAGCGCGGGAGCGGCTGGAGCGTCATATCCGCAACGGACGGATCGTCATCGGCCCGTGGTACATCCTGCAGGACGAGTTCCTGACCAGCTCGGAGGCCAATGTCCGCAACCTGCTGATCGGCCACCAGGATGCGGCCCCGCACGGGGTTATCTCCAAGCTCGGCTACTTCCCCGACTCCTTTGGCAACATGGGCCAGGCGCCGCAGCTGCTGAAGCAGGCGGATATCGAGACGGCCGTCTTCGGCCGCGGCGTCAAGCCTACGGGCTTCAACAATATGGTCAGCGATGTCGAGAGCTACGAATCGCCGTACTCCGAGATGTTCTGGGAGAGCCCGGATGGCTCGCGGGTGCTCGGCATCCTGTTCGCCAACTGGTACAGCAACGGCAACGAGGTGCCGGCGCTGCCCGAGGCGGCCAAGCCATACTGGGACAAAAAACTCGCCGACGCCGCCAAATACGCCTCGACGCCGGAGCTGCTGTTCATGAACGGCTGCGACCATCAGCCGGTGCAGACCGATCTGACGGCGGCGCTGGCGACGGCGCGGCAGCTGTTCCCGGACGTGGAGTTCGTCCATTCGACCTTCGACGAATATATCGCCGCGGTGCGCGAGAAGCTGCAGCCGGAGAAGCTCGTCACGGTCGAGGGGGAGCTGCGCAGCCAGCGCACCGACGGCTGGGGGACGCTCGTCAACACCGCCTCCGCCCGAGTCTACCTGAAGCAGCTCAACGCTGCCGGACAGACCTTGCTGGAGAAGGGCGCCGAGCCGCTGGCCGCGCTCGCCCGACTGGCGGTCGGCAAGCCGTATCCGCATGATCAGCTCACCTACGCCTGGAAGACGCTCATGCAGAACCATCCGCATGACAGCATCTGCGGCTGCAGCGTCGACGAGGTGCATCGGGAGATGGTATCGCGCTTCGACAAGAGCCGCCACACTGCCGAGTATATCATCGACGAGAGTCTGGACGCGCTGGCCAGCGCCATCGACACGACAGGCTTCGCTGCCTACGGCGAGCAGGCTTATCCATTCGCGGTGTTCAACACGACCGGCTGGACGCGCAGCCTGACGGTCACCATCGAGCTGGAGACGGACAAGCTGTACTTCCGCGAGCGTCCGTCGATCGCCGCCGCGACCGCCGAGCTGGAGGCTATGCCGCTGGAGCGGGAGCGCTACGCGCTGATCGACGCGGCCGGCCGCGAGGTGTACGCCGCTGCCGAGGATCTCGGCGTGCACTTCGGCTACGACCTGCCTAAGGACCAGTTCCGCCAGCCGTATATGGCGCGCCGCATCCGACTATCCTTCGAGGCGGCGGCGCTGCCGGCGCTCGGCTACAGAGCATATGCCTGGGTGAAGCGTGCCGCTGGCGTGGCAGCGACCGAGGCGTCGGCTGTGGCCGGGGCAGGAACGGCCGGAGCCGCGGCCATCGCAGCAGCGGGGGCCTCAATCGTCGGAGCTCTGGCGTCGCAAGCCAACAATCAGGCGCATAGCTTGTCTGGCGACCAGACAGCCGAGCGCTCGATGCTCCGCACCCATGCCCGGGGGATGAAAAACCGCCATGTCGCGGTCGAGATTGCGGGCAACGGCTCGCTAACACTCACCGACCAGCGGACAGGCCGCGTCTATACCGACCTGCTCGTCTATGAGGACTGCGGCGATCTCGGCAACGAGTACGTCTTCAAGCAGCCGAACGGCGAGCAGCCGCTTACGACTCGCGAGGTCGAGGCACAGGTGCGTCTCATCGAGGACGAGCCGTACCGGGCAGTGTTCGAGATCGTCCATGAGTGGCAGGTGCCTGCGAGCGCCGACGCTTCGTTCGAGGAGGAGAAGCGTCGCATCGTGCCGTTCACCAAACGTCAGGCGCAGCGGACGAGCGAGATGGTACCGCTGCGGATCGTCACGACCGTCGCCCTCGACCGCGACGGCGCAGGCTTGCAGGTGCGCAGCAGCTTCGACAACCAGGCGCGCGACCACCGGCTGCGGGTGCTGTTCCCGAGCGGCATCAAGGCGGCCCAGCATGCGGCCGACTCGATCTTCGAGGTCGCCCGTCGCGATACAGTGCCGGCGCCGGAGTGGATCAATCCGAGCAACGCCCAGCATCAGCAATGCTTCGTCAGCGTGTCGGACGAGCAGCATGGACTGACGATCGCCGGCAAGGGCTTGCACGAGTACGAGGTGCTGCAGGACGAGCAAGGCACGATCGCCGTTACGCTGCTGCGGGCCGTCTCCGAGCTCGGCGATTGGGGCGTCTTCCCGACGCCGGAGGCGCAATGCCTCGGCGAGCAATACGCCGAGTTCGCCATCTACCCGCATGCCGGCGACGTCGTCTCGTCGGAGGCTTATGCGCAGGCCTATCAGTTCCAGACGCCGACCTTCGCAGTCCAGACCGGCGTTCACGCAGGCTCGCTGCAACCGGAGCATCGCTTCCTCGACTGGAGCGGTCCGTCGCTGGCGCTGTCCGCCGTCAAGCTGTCGCGCACGCACGAGGATCTGATCCTGCGCTGGTTCAACCTCGACCGCGCGGCCAGCGAGCTGAGCTTCGCGCCGGGCTTCGCCGCAGGCGAGGTATACCGCAGCGACATCCTGGAGCGCCGCCGCGAGCCTATCGCCGGTTGGGCCGCAGCAGGTGCGACAGACGCAAGCGCTGCTGGCGGTGTCAGTGTCGAGGCATCGAATGCAGATGCCGCCACTGCGGAGACAGCGAACGCAGATGGTGCCAGTGCTGCAGCAGCACACACAGAAGTGCGCCCGTCTATCTCCCAACCGGTCAGCCGCGCGGAGATTGTGACGTATGCGTTGACGCTGGACGGCATTCGCTAGGACGAAGCGCTGAAGCGCAGCGATGGCTGGGGCGTCGCTCCTCGCTGCAGCATATGGCGCTGCGAAGTTGACTTGAGCCGCCTTACATCGCCCATTTCGGCTCGACTTCACAGCGAGTCGACTTTACAGGATGAACCTTGCCGCCGCCCTTGCAGGCGCGGCAAGGTTTTTTGGGGTGGGCTGGACCAGCGCCCGAGCCGCCTCGTCGCACAGTACCGCGGTTACGTGTCCATAGCTAGGACCCTGCCAGTCTTGTCTGCCGCTGCTGCGCCAGGCTCCTCCGCAGATGATATCCGGCCAAATATGCTATAATGCAACCACAATCCTAAATCCGGAGAGATCAGCCATGCTTAATCCCCTCCCTCGCGAGGCGGACTCGAACAACCGAGCGCCTCGCCAGCCCCAGACGCTGGACAAGCTCGATCGTACGATCGCCTATATGAAGCAACAATACCGCAGCACCATCACACGGGAGCAACTGGCCGAGCTGGCCGGACTCCATCCCGATCATTACTCGCGGATCTTCCGTAAATACAAGGGCGTCAGCCCGATGGATTATCTGGCGCATCTGCGGATCGAGCAGGCCAAGACGCTGCTGCGGCAGACGGAGCTGTCCGTCGTCGAGGTCGGCCAACGGGTCGGCTACGCCGATCCTTATCACTTCAGCCGCCGCTTCAAGCAATTGACCGGCATCTCTCCGGCCGGCTATGTCCGCCAGCAGCCTTCCCGGGTCGTCGCCCTTGACGGCCTCGGCCACTGTCTGGCGTTGGGCGTCTCGCCTTGCGCTGCCGACCATGCCGCCGTCGGCGGCTTCGTCGCGCCGCAGACCTTCCGCCAGATATCGGCAGCGCTCTGCGCCCTCGAACCGACCTCGAGCGTCTCATGGCGCTGCAACCGACCCTGGTCCTCACAGGCAGCGCTGTAATCGAGCAGGAGCTGGTCGATTCCGTGCCTGCGCTGCGCCTCGACGCGTATCAGGACCCGATCTACGAGCAATTGCCCGCAGTAGCTGCCCGACTCGACCGCCGCGAGCAGGCGGCGGCCTGGATCGCGGGCTACGAAGCCCGACGCGCCGAGCTGCGCGCCAAGGTGCACGACGCCACCGGCGGCAGTCGCGTCGCTATCCTCCGCATCCGGGGAGAGCTGATGCAGATGTATGGCATGCTCAATATGGGCTACGCGCTGTACCGCTCCCTCCAGCTCCCGCCGCCTGATCGGATCGCCGTGCAATCGCTGTGCAACGAGCACTTCCATTCCAGCGTCATCACGGTCGAGGAGCTGCCCTTCTACGCAGCGGAGCATCTGTTCGTCGTCGTCCAGCCGGATGCCGCGGCGGCAGCTTGCTGGCAGGCGTTGACGACAAGCCAACCATGGTGCGATTATCCCGCCGTTCAGGCTGGCCATGTCTACAAGGTCGACGTCGCCGACTGGCTGTCCAACGATCCGCTTTCCCTGCTCGGACAGATGGAGGAGGCGGCAGCGCTGCTTGCAGCCGAGTCCGAGCATCATATTTATCCATCCCGGGAGCAATAACGATCCATGGCGACAAGCGATGGATTCGATTACAATGTTAATTGATATTAATTATCATTATCATATCAGGAGGAACAGATGAAACACGTACGATTGAGACTTATCCCGCTGCTCTGCTGCGGTCTGCTGGCCTTGCTGCTGGCGGCATGCGGCGGACTGGATGCTACGACAGGCGACAAAACGCCAAGCAGCTCGGAGACCCCGGCTGCCGAGACAGCTCCTCCCGCAGAGGAGCAAGCAACGACGAAGCGGATCACGGACGATCTCGGCCGCGAGATCGAGGTGCCGGTCGCGCCGAAGCGCATCGTCGCAGGAGAATTCGCAGCCGAGCTGCTGGCGCTCGGCGTCCAGCCGGTCGGCGCAGGCGACAACAGCTTCAAGATCATCTACACGCAAGATCAGATGCAAGGCGTAGAGCGGATCGGCGATCCGCCCAACCCGGAGATCCTGCTGGAGCTTGACCCCGATCTGGTCATCGCGCCGACCGTTTTTCAGGAGATCTACCCGGAGCAGATGGAGCAGATCGGCAAGCTTGCGCCAGTGTTTTACCTCTCCTTTGACCAGGACCCGATCTACGGCATCTTCACCAAGCTTGCAGCCGCGATCGGCAAGGACGATGAGGCCGCCGCATGGATTCAGGACTATGAAGCCGAAGCTGCTGCTGCCCGCGAGCAGGTGCGGGCGGCGCTGGGCGAGCAGACCGTCTCGATCTTCCGCGTCGAGAAAGGCCGTTTGCGGATCTATCTGAACCGCAACTTCGCCGGATACATGCTGCGCAGCGGACTCCAGGCCCCGGCACCGGACAAGGTCGCAGCCGAGATCGAAGCGCAGCCTTTCGGCTCCGCCGTCGAGATCTCGCTGGAGATGCTGCCCGATTATGCCGGCGACCATCTGCTCCTGATCGTCCGGGACGAAGGCGACGACCATGACGCCTTTGCCGAGATCGAGCAGCTGGAGTTGTGGAAAAATCTCCCTGCCGTCAAAAATGGCCGCGTCCATAAGCTGGAGACAGACAAATATTACGGCTCCGACATCGCGACGATCCGCGAGACGATGAAGGAAACGGCCGCGTTGCTGAGCGGGGTTGCCCCGCAGTAGCCGCTGAACGCTGCTTAATCGAGCAGGCGGGGGCGCCTAGTCCCCGTCCTCTCTCACCACTCAGCCCTTTCGCTTCCCAATAGGAAGTCGGGAGGGTGTTGTTTGTATTTCTAGACATTTCCCATACCCCTCTTCGGGAATTGGGATAGCTAAGCAAGCCCATTCGGGGACGACCATTGACTGCAGCTCTTGGATTCGAGTTCTCACCCGCTTCCATCGCTTCCATACACACATGCGGAGTCCTATCGCATTAGGCTGTGTGGGGATCGCCGCCTTCACGTGCAATTTTTCACTTTTTGACATGTATAGTTTTTCACAATGTTTATTCTTTAGACACTAAGTATGTGAATTCAATCACATTCTTGACCGTGCAGCTCAAGTATGATTTGACTATGAACCCGCTGGAATAACTAGATACAAGCACTTCGTCACAAGGCTTAACCAAGGAGGCAGATGCACATGAATCAACCCAAAGAACGACTCGTCGTCATCGGCAACGGCATGGCCGGCATCGGCACCGTCGAGCAGATCCTCAAGCTCAGCACCCGATTCGACATCACGGTCATCGGCGCCGAGCCCTACCCCAACTACAATCGGATCATGCTGTCCTATGTGCTCGAAGGCAGCAAAACGATCGATGATATCGTCCTCAACGATCTGACATGGTATGAGGACCACAACATCACGTTGCATAAAGGAACGGCCGGCGCCCGTATCGACACCGAGGCGCGGGTCGTCGTCACCTCGGATGGCGCGCATATTCCTTACGACAAGGCGATCATCGCAACGGGCTCAAGCTCGTTTATGCTGCCGGTGCCGGGTCACGACAAGCAAGGCGTGGTCGGCTTCCGCGACATCGCAGACTGCAACCTCATGCTCGAGGCGGCACGCAGCTACCGCAAAGCCGCCGTCATCGGCGGCGGACTGCTCGGCCTCGAGGCGGCCAAGGGCCTCGTGCAGCTCGGCATGGAGGTCACAGTCGTCCATCTGATGGAGGACCTGATGGAGCGTCAGCTAGACCCGCAGGCGGCAGCGATGCTCAAGGCCGAGCTGGAGCGTCAGGGCATCCGATTCCGCATGGGCACGCAGACCAAGGAGCTGATCGGCGGCGAGCGCGTGCAAGGTCTTCGCTTCGCCGACGACTCGGTGCTTGAGGCCGACTTCGTCGTCATGGCCGTCGGCATCAAGCCTAACCTCGGCGTCGCCCGAGACAGCGGCATCGCGACCGGACGCGGCATCGTCGTCGACGACTTCATGCAGACTTCCGCGCCACATATCTATGCCGTCGGCGAATGCGTGGAGCACCGCAACGTCTGCTACGGTCTCGTCGCGCCGTTGTTCGAGCAAGGTCTCGTGCTTGCCAAGCATCTGTGCGGCGTCGCCACCGAGCCGTACGAAGGCTCAGTCGTCGCCACCAAGCTCAAAATCTCCGGCGTCGATGTGTTCTCGGCCGGCGAATTCCTCGATCACCCCGAGCTCGCCGTCCTCTCCCGCAAGGACGACTGGAAGCGGACGTACCGCAAAATCCTGCTGCGCGACAACCGGATCGTCGGCGCTGTCCTGTTCGGCGACGTGAGCGACGCGGCCGAGCTGCAAAAGCTCGTCAAGCAGCAGACGCTTATGACCGACGAGCTGTACGCTTCGCTCATGGGCACTGGCTGCGGCAGTCACAAAAAAACATCGTCGATCGACACGATGCCCGATGACGAGATCGTCTGCGGCTGCAACGGCGTCACCAAAGGCGCGATCGTCGACGTGATCACGGGCCAGGGCTTGACCAGCGTCGACGAGATCAAAGCTTGCACCGGCGCTACCCGCTCGTGCGGCGGCTGCAAGCCGGTCGTCGAGCAGATCCTCCAGTATGTGCTCGGCGACGGCGTCACCAGCTCCGCCAAGCAAGGCATCTGCGGCTGCACCTCGCTCTCGCGGGATGAGATCGTCGCCGAGATTCAGGCCAAGGGGCTGCAGACGACCAAGGAGGTCATGAACGTGCTCGGCTGGACCCAGCCCGAGGGCTGCTCCAAATGTCGTCCCGCCGTCAACTATTACCTCGGCATGCTGCACCCGGAGACGCACGAGGACGAGAAGGAATCGCGCTTCGTCAATGAGCGGATGAACGCGAACATTCAAAAGGACGGCACCTACACGGTCGTGCCTCGCATGTACGGCGGCGTGACGACCCCGGCGGATCTGAAGAAAATCGCGGATATCTCCGTGAAATATGATGTCAAGGTGATCAAGGTGACCGGCGGGCAGCGGCTTGACCTGATCGGCGTGAAAAAAGAGGATCTGCCGCTCGTCTGGGCCGAGCTCGATATGCCGTCGGGCTACGCCTACGCCAAGTCGCTGCGCACCGTCAAAACGTGCGTCGGCTCGCAGTTCTGTCGCTTCGGCACGCAAGACTCGATGGCGATGGGCGCGCTGCTGGAGCGCAAGTTCGAGCGGCTCGACCTGCCTGCTAAGTTCAAAATTGCGGTCAACGGCTGTCCTCGCAACTGCGCCGAAGCATGCACGAAGGATATCGGCATCGTCGGCAACGACGGCGGCTGGGAGATCTTCATCGGCGGCAACGGCGGCGTCAAGGCCCGCCTCGCGGACTCGCTCTGCAAGGTCAAAACCGATGAGGAGTTGATCGAGCTGTGCGGCGCCATCATGCAGCACTACCGCGAGACCGCCAACTACCTCGAGCGCACCTCGGAATGGGTCGAGCGGCTCGGACTGGAAGCGATCCGCGCTGTCGTCGTCGATAATCAACAGGAGCGCAAGGCGCTGATGGCGCGTATCGAGCTGGCGCTCGCCCAGGTCGAGGAGCCGTGGAAAAAAGCGCTGCGCGACGAGCAAGGCCAAAGCAAGCTGTTTACAGGCATCGAGGTTCACGCACAGCCTTGAGCAGTCGCCTCGACTGACTCCTGGCTCCCCCACAGATACGACGGTGCCCCGACCCTGAGCGGTCGGGGCACATCCCAATAGACAAAGGAGAGATTCATCATGACAACCTCATCCACCGGAACCTATTATGCTGCCGGGGCGCTCGCGGAATTCCTGCCGCAGATCGGCAGAGTCATCGCGGTGCAAGGCCGGGAGCTCGCCGTGTTCCGCACCTCCAACGGCTCGGTATTCGCGGCCGACAACCGCACGCCGCATCCCAAAGGCGGCCCGCTCGCCGAGGGCATCGTCTCCGGTACCTATCTGTACGATCCGCTCTATGACTGGAAGATCGACCTGCGCACCGGGGAGGTGCAGGCGCCCGATCAAGGTCAGGTCCGGATGTATCCGACCAAGGTGGAGCAAGGCTATGTCTGGGTAGCGGTCTAGCCGCTCCCTCCCGCGCGATTTATCACAGGACGCGATGATCACAGGAACGGATATCTTCATACTGGGGGACACCACCATGTATACACCTAATGTCGAGACGATGATCGAGACAGCGCTCAAAAAAAAGGCCGCCATGCAAGCCAGTCTGCCGCGTTATCTCGTCTCCGCGGCGATGGCCGGCGCCTATGTCGGCCTCGGGATCGTGCTCATCTTCAGCATCGGCGCGCCTTTGCTCGCTGCCAGTTCGCCTTTTCAGACGATGCTGATGGGCATGTCCTTTGGCCTGGCGCTCACGCTCGTCGTATTCGCCGGCTCCGAGCTGTTTACCGGCAACAACATGTACTTCACGATGAGCACGCTGGCCGGACGTACTACGGTCAAGGATACGCTGACCAACTGGACGCTTGTTTTCATCGGCAATCTGCTGGGCGCTGTATTGCTCGCGCTGCTGGTTGTCGGCAGCGGCATCTTCAAGACAGCCGCTCCCGATCATCTGCTGTACGTCGTGGCGGCCAAAAAAATGAGCGCCCCGGCGCTCGAGCTGTTCTTCCGCGGCATCCTCTGCAACTGGCTCGTCTGTCTGGCTCTCTGGACCTCGGCCCGCGCCAAGGAGGACATCGCCAAGCTCGTGCTCATCTGGTGGTGTCTGTACGCCTTCATCGCCAGCGGCTACGAGCATAGCGTCGCCAACATGACGCTGCTCTCCCTCGCCTGGCTGCTGCCGGGCCATCCCGACACCATCACGCTTGGCGGCTGGCTGCACAACATGCTCCCCGTCACACTGGGCAATATCGTCGGCGGCGCTCTGTTCATGGGTCTGGCTTACTGGTACGTCTCGCCGGTGCGCCGCAAGGGACGCTGACGGTGTCTGAAGGATGAGGGCTTGCAGCTCGAGCGCCTCTTGAGATAACGAGCAGCAGCCGCTTGAACACAATCAGGCGCATCCTCTCCATATGGAGCGAATGCGCCTTGGCTTGCGTATGGCGTTTAAGAGCCTTGCATGGCGTCCGGATAGACGATACTGTCGAATACGTCGCCGCTGTTCTCGTCCTTGAGATGGACCGTGACCTTTTGCTCGGCCTCCGGGAGACCTTGCATCATCTTGTACATCATCCCCTGGATGCCCAGACCCATCGCTGCGAAGGCGTCCATGCTGCCCTGATAAGCCTCCTGGTCGACCGTCAGCGTGAACTCGCTGAAGTCCTTGGCGAAGTCGACGGCCTTCACCGAAGCAAACGTCCCTTCCGCAACCAGTTCCTTGGTATAATCAGCGATTCCCTGCCCCATCTCCGTCAGCATTTCCTTGTGATGCTTCTTGGACATCGTGTACGTCAGCGAGCCGTCGTCATTTTTGACCGCATCCTTGACGCCCTCCGCCTTGGCTTGCTCGATGACCTGATCCAGGTCCTGCCCCTCGAACATCCCTGCAGGCAACCGCAGGACGATGTCCCCGTCCTTCTCCTCGATCTGGAGGCCATCTACCGCGCCGCCAGCATCCCCATTCTGTGAAGTCACGGCGGCTCCGTCGTTGTCATTCGTGTGGGCATTGTTTGCCTTGTCATTGCCCGCGCCGCAGCCGGCGATGAAGATCGTTGCCGCCAACAGCACGCCTAGTGCTTTTTTCATGGTGTTGCTTTCCCCCAAGCTTGTCGTATTCTGGAATCGATCGCTCCACCCTATATAACGGCTCTGAGCGCCAGAAAGTTAAGGCAGCGCTGCAATTAAACGAAGCCCGCCTGCTTGGGCGAATCCAGTAGCTATAACCCGCGCACGATGCCTTCCAGCAGCCGCCTCGCCTGCTCGCGCGACGCCCTCGGATCGCTCGCGTCCGCGATGCCAAGCGCGGCTTCGATGATCGCGGCGCATACGCGCAAGTTTTTGCAGCAACGTATCCCGACATGGTCTCGCACCTCGTCCTGTGCAACACCGATGCCTTCGAGGTTTTCCCGCCCTCCGCATTCGCCTCGCTGCAGATCGGCGTACGGGTGCCCGGCTTCCTCTCGCTGATGGCGATGCTGTTCCGCGTCCCCTCATTCGTGCGCAGCCCGAGGGCGCTTGGCTTGCTGTCTCATGCCGCGACCAAGGAGGAGTTGAGCGAGCTGTACGTCCGCCCGTTCACTCGCTCGCGCAGCATTCGTCGAGACTTCGCCAAGGTCGTCCGCAGCTGGGACCCTGCGATTACGCAAGAGACCGCTTCGCGACTTGCGCGCTACGACAAGCCTGCGCTCATCCTCTGGGGTGCCGATGACCAGCAGCTGTTCCCGCGCTCGCTCACCTATGTCCAGGAGGACCAGCCTGAAGCGTTCGCCGCTGCACTGACGCAGTTCCTGCTCCAAGCCGACGCTAGCGGGACGACAATCGACAGATTCGCGAGGGAATGCTAACGGTCATTTGTGCATCTCAACGGCCGCGTTTGGCCTTTTTGGCCACCAGGTTGTAACGCCGACCGTAACGTCTGCCGTACCGGACGATCCGCCGGACGATACTGCGATCCGGGAGCAGCGTGAACGGAGCCGCATCCGGCTTTGTATTGACCTCCAGGATCCAGGGCTTCAGACCGCCGTCAATGGCGTAATCCATCCCCAGCTCGTGGATCCCATCCGTATGTTCCCGGAGCAACTGCACGGTTCGTTGCGCCAGCTGATCCATCCGGCGATGAAGTCGTGCACGGCCAACTGAGTTGGTGTGGCGGCGCAGCACCGCATCGGTCGCATAGATCGAGCCGCCCTGGCTGCCGTTGGTGACGATCTTGCGTGGAGCGGCGACACGGGCCAGGCTGCCTGTCACAGCAAAATCTCCGCCCGGCGTCCGCTGGATCATGTGGCGGATATCAAAGGCGCGGCCCTTGTGTCGCAAGAGACGGATGCCTTGCTGGACGATGTATCGCTCGCCCTTTATCCGTGAGCTCAACGACCGGTACGCCTCCTTGAAGTTGGAAAAGCTCCGTCTCCGTTTTCCCAACTGGTAGCGGTAAGTCGCCTTCGCTCCGCCCCCTCTCTCCATTCGGATTACCCCTCTGCCCCGGGAGCCTCTGGACGGCTTTACATAGACCATGCCGTATTCCGCCAGCATGCGATACAGCTCCTGCTTCGTCACGACCGCCGTATGCGGCATATGCTGGCGCAGCAGATCATTCTGAAGCATCAGCCTCGTTTTGTACCATTTGTCCGTTAATTTACGTAGTTTTGCCATTTTCAAGCCTCCTTCGTTCCCATGTGCTTCCTGTCTGGTAGACTACGACCCGACTCGGCCATAGCGAATTGACGAGTTCTCTCCAGCATACGTTCGTACCAGGCGCCTTGTATAGGCTGCTGACGTGACAGGGCGCGGGCCTGTGCATACCTTGTAGAAGAGAGCTCTTGCCCACTATGCCCGACCGAGGAGGCCTGTCCGCAAATGATCCCGTCCCCGATGCTTGATGCCCTGGTTCGTCGACTGGCAGAGCTGCACCCGGGCTACGGTCAGCTGCTGCGCGAGCATGCAGCGACCTGGCCCGGCCTCGCCCTGTCCGACCTGCCGCTGCTGACATCTGAACGACTGGAGCAATGCTACTACAGTCAACAACCGCCCGCCGCCCATGGTCGGACCGTCTATCGTACCTCCGGCACCTCGACCGGCGTCAGCCGCGCGATCTACTATTCCCCGAAGGATGAGATGCACTATGCCGCCGCCAAAACCGATAGCTATCGTCGCTGGTTGCAGACGCCGCCCATTCCCGACCCGCCGCTGCGCAAAGCGCTCGCCGATGTAGGCACCGGCCACGCGGCGGCCACCGCGCCGGACATTTTCCGCATGCTGGGTATGGAGACGGAGACGCTGGCTTATTCGCAGCCGATCGAAGCGCATATCGCCTTGCTCGAAACCTATCGCCCCGAGCTGCTGTACACGATGCCCTCGATCCTCGAAGGCATATGCCGGGCAGCCGCTCGTCCCGCTTCGCTAGGCATCCGCAAGGTGATCCTCGTCGGCGAGATCGCCTCTCCTGCATGGCAAGCCGCGATGACGGAGCGTCTGGGCATCGGCGCTACAGATATGCTCGACACCTACGGCTCTATCGAGGTCGGAGCGATCGCCGCCTATGACCATCGCCTCCGCGCCTATGTGCTGGACGAGGGCTTGTACGCGGAGACCGTGACGTCTGAGTCGTTGGACTCCCGCTACATGCCTCTGGAGCCTGGCGAAGCCGTGCTCGTCCTCACCTCGCTGCACCGCAGCCTCTTCCCGGTCATCCGCTTCGTCACTTATGATGTGGTGCGCAATCTGCGCACTGTGGAGACGGACGAGGGCCCACGTCAGATCTTCGATTGCGTCGCCAAGCGGATCGGACCGGAGCTGAAGCACGGGGAGAAGATCAGTCTCTATGACATCGAGGAGATCGTCCACCGCTACGCCCTCGGTGCGGAGCTGCGCGTCAGCGTGCGGGACAACAGGCTCGCCGTCGAGATCCGCTCGACACAGCTCGCAGCCGATCAACTCCCAGCGATCCGCAGCGGCATTGAATGCAAAATACCCGCGATCGGCAAGATGATCGCGGGTGGCATGCTGGAGCCTATTGAGGTAAAGCTGCTGGGAGAGCGGGAGCCTTGGGGTCTGGCTGAAGACGGCATCAAAGCGAAAAAACTGTACCGTTAGGAGGCGTGCGCCAAAGATGAGCGAAGATTGGCTGTCCTGTATCGGCAACACGCCGCTGGTCCGTCTCTCCCGCCTGTTCGAACACGAGCGGAACATCGTCGTCTATGCCAAGCTGGAGCTG
>NZ_BFBX01000114.1:26436-26920 GCF_003851045.1 Paenibacillus sp. 598K
TCTATGCCAAGCTGGAGCTGTTGAACCCGGGAGGCAGCGCCAAGGACCGCCCTGCCGCGCGGATGCTCGCCGCAGCTCTCGAGCGCGGGCAGATTGGGCCGGGCTCTGTCGTCATCGAGTCCAGCTCCGGCAATATGGCGATCAGCCTCGCCGCTATCTGCTCCCGTCTGGATATGCGGTTCATCAGCGTCGTCGATCCGAAGACGGCTCGGCAAAATATCCGCATCATGCAGGCTTACGGCGCCGAGCTCGAGCGGGTCGAGCAGCCCGACCCGGCTACCGGCGAGTTCCTGCCTGCGCGACTCGCCCGGGTCCGCGAGCTGCTGCAGCGTATCCCCGGCAGCTATTGGCCCAACCAGTATGCCAATGAAAACAACTACCTCGCCCACCGAGACGGCACAATGCGGGAAATTGCCAAGCAGCTCGGCCGCGTCGACTACGTGGTCGGCGGCGTCAGCACCTGCGGTACGATGCGCGGCTGCGC